>NZ_JABJVY010000001.1:0-537613 GCF_040750475.1 Amorphus sp. 3PC139-8
GCCGGCCACCCCGGTCGTAGCTCCAACACCCGTCATGCACTAAGACTGAAACTGGACCACTTCGTTGGGGCAGGTCAACCTCACCGGGATCGCTCGAATAAATGAGAATGGTCATGCCCGACCGAGCGAGCTTCCTGATGATTTCATGGATCTCATGTCGCGCATGGATATCGATCCCGCGGGTCGGGTCGTCGAGCAGTAACATGGAGGGCTCCGCCTCGAGCCACTTGGCAAAGACAACCTTTTGCTGATTGCCGCCCGACAACGTCGAAACAATCTGATCGGTGGACGACATCCGCACGCCCAGCTCGGCACAATGCTTGCCGGCGACTTCACCCAGTGTCGCCCTGTTCGGAATCCAACCATCCCGGCCCTGCGCCAGGGCACGCACGCTGACAACGTTTTCGCCAATCGTCTGGCGCTGCATCAGCCCCACCGTTTTGCGATCGGACGGAACATAGGCAACGCCGGCCCGGACGGCCGCGACCGGGCTCTTTTGAAGAGGCTTACCCGACGGCAGGGTCACCGATCCTGATGACGCCTTCTTCAATCCGAACAAAACCTCGAAGAGGTCGGAAACGCCGGACCCGACCAGACCGGCAAGCCCGTACACCTCACCCGGCGCGATGTTGAGCTGCGGAACGACAAGAGCGGGATCAGCTTTGAGGTTGGAAATCGTGAGCGGTCCGCCCGCCTTCGGCACAAAGTGCGCCAACTCGGCCTCGCCGGCCACAGCGCTTTCGTCTGCGTCGACGTCAGCATCTCCCAGCATCGCGGAAACCAGCGCGGGCAATGCATCCGATCTCGCCATGTCCGGCGATTCCACGCGCTGACCGTTGCGGAGCACGACCGCCTCGTCGCAGACGTCGAGCAGGTCCTCCAAGAAATGGGTGACATAGACGATTCCAACGCCGTCATCGCGCAGACGCCGCAATTGTGCGTGCAATTGTTCAACCTCTGCGGCGTGCAACGATGACGTCGGCTCGTCGAGGATGAGCACGCGTGGCCGTTGCAGAAGCGCGCGGGCGATTTCAACCAATTGCCGTTCCGCAAGATTAAGCCCTTCGACACGCTCTTTGAGGCCGTAGGTGAAGCCCAATTCGCTCAGCGTCTGTTCCGCATCGCGGCGAAATTTTGCGCCAGAGGCCCAACCGCCTCGCCCGTCGACGATCTTGAGGTTTTCCTCCACCGTAAGCGATGGAAACAGGCTCAGTTCCTGGGAAACGATCGCGACACCTTCGCTCAGCGCATCGGACGTCGAGGCGAACTTCACCTCACGACCATCGATGCGAAGCTGTCCCACATCCGGTTGCGTCGCGCCGGCGATGATCCGAAGGAGTGTCGACTTTCCGGCACCGTTCATGCCCGCAAGCCCGACGATGGAACCCCTGCTCACCTCAAACCCGACGTCATCAAGGGCGACAGTCGGCCCGAACGTTTTTCGAATCCCGGTTGCGACGTAAATGGCGCCTTCCATCACATCCCCCATCTGGGAAAAGGCGCCGCCCGAAGGCAGCGCCAACACAGACCAGTCCTCAGTTGCTGCCATCGTATGAACTGGCAGGAGGTAAGTCTTTGAGCGGGGTATCGCGGGTTTCGGTGATTTGCTGGTCGTAATACTTCCGCAGGCCATCCTGGCCGTTGTTCCATGCCTCGATGTAGGACTCGACATTGGAAGAATCGATGACCTCGTGCGGCACCTTCACCCAGCCGGAGGGAAACGGCTCTTCATCCATCAACGCCTTCGCCGTGACCCAGACAGCGATATAGCCCTCCGTAAAGCGATTGGACGACACGATGCCGGTCACTTCGCCCTCCTTGACGGCCACACGGGCGGCTTCGGGATTGTCGTAGTAGACCTGCGGGACGTCTATGTTGTCGTCTGCCCGGATCTTCTGAATATTCTTGTTGGCCTCCTCGCACGGGTCCGAATAGAACAATGCATCCGGATATTTTTGGATGGCCTGGTTCCACGCGGCATAGCTACGCGTGAGATCGAGCTTGGAATCGAAGGGCGGGATGAAGTTTGCGTTCGGAATTTTCTCCGAGATCGCCGCTTCGATCGCATCCATGCGGCGCGTCAGCACCGGCAGGCCCGGGACACACAACCCCTGAACGACATCGCCGCTGAGCTCGGATGCCGGTTTGCCGTGCTTTTCCTCGAGCTCGGACACGATCAGTTCCGCACCCGACTCGCCGACCGCGTAGGGATCGACACCGACAAAAAAGGCGTCGGGCACTTCGTCCGGCGGTGCCGAGACGACCCAGGTAACCGGTACACCACGTTCGGCGATCATCGCAGCCGGCTCGATCATGGCGCCGGGTGCGACGTTGGAGAGGATGATCGCGTCGGTGCCGCGCTCGACTTCGCTGAGTGTGACTTGGGCCTGTTTCGCCAGTTCGAACCCGGCCGGTCCCAAGATCCGCAATTCGATCTTGTCCTCACCAAGATCCGCGACGGCGGCTCGCGCGCCATCGGCCAGCTCGGACGCCCATTCTTGCACCGTCAGAATCTGAATCAGAGAAATCGTTAATTTCTCTTGGGCGTTTGCCACGCCCGCCGTCGCCACCAGCATGGCGCTTCCGATCACGATCGCGCAGGCCCGTTGTTTTATACTTTTGTTCTCCAACATGAGTTCCTCCCTTTTACGACTGTTAAGACTAGGATGACGAAGACGCTCGGTGGCTTTTTGCCAATCGGTCGAGCGCAATGGCGGCGACGATCACGACGCCGGTGACAAATTGCGAGTAGTCCGGGTCGATGCCGTAGAAGACGATGCCGCTGTCGATCAGCGTGATGATGATGGCGCCGAGCGCCGCTCCCAGTATCGTCCCGGACCCGCCCGCAAGAGACGTCCCGCCGATCACGACCGCCGCGATCACCCGGAGCTCGATTCCGGCACCAATCGTCGGCTCCGAGGTTTTGAAAAAAGCCAGCGTCAAGACGCCCGAGAGCGCAGACAGAAAGCCGACGAGGATCGTCGTCATGATCCGCGTGCGAACCACTCGGATCCCCAAGAACTGCGCCGCCGTGATGTTGGATCCGACGGCCCGAACGGTCGCGCCGTACCGCGTTCGCCACAAGACGAAATGGAGGATGGCGCCGGTGACGATCGTGATCCAGACGACCATCGGCATGCCGAAGTGATTGCCGCCGACCAACGTAAAAAAGGAATGGTCACGCGGCATGCCGAATACGGCTGTACCTTGGGAAATGATCAGATTGATACCGAAATAGACCGACAGCATCCCCAGCGAGATGATGATCAGGGGCACCTTGAGGGCGCTGGTCAGAGCCCCGTTGAGCGCCCCCATCACGCATCCGGAAAAAAGGGCGATACAAACAGCCAACCAGGGATCCATGCCGGCCTTGACCAGCAGCGCCATCGACATTCCGGCGACGGCGTAGATGCCGCTGACCGAGAGGTCCAACTCGACCATGGCGACCAGGAAGACCATGCCGAAGGCGATGATGGCGACAAAAGCCGTCTGTCGCAGCACGGCCTCGATCGACCCGGCATTGAAGAACTCCGGGTGGGGAATGCCGATAATCAGCACCAGAGCGATGAAACCGAGCAGCAAACCCGCCTCATCGAACCTCGTCAGGCGCATCCACAACGGCTTCCTGGCTTTCCCGGCAGAAGTCGTCGTTGCATCTACTGACGCTTCGTCTGACATAGACGGTGCCCTTTCGTATGCGTACCAATCAAAGCGTCTTCACCGAACCGCCGTCGACCGATAGTGCCGTCCCGGTCAGAGACCCCACGCGGTTCGACGCGGCAAAGCAGATCGCGGCGGCGATCTCTTCGGGCCAGACCATGCGGCCGGTCGTCATTCCGAACATTTTCGGGATCTCCGCCTTCATCGTTTCCACGTCGACACCCTGTTCCTGGGCCATCATTTCCAGCGCGCCGCCGGGCCGCGTCCAATGGGGCGTCAACACCGCTCCGGGCGAGATCGCGACAACCCGCACGCCTTGCGGGCTGAACTCTTCGGACAATGTCTTAGTCAGATTCAGGACCGCCGACTTGAAGGCGCTGTAATCGACGAGGCTCGGTACCGGCGTGGTGCCAAGGCTGGATGCCAAGTTGACGATGACGCCCTTGGACTCGATGAGATGCGGGAGGGCCGTTCGCGACGCGCGCACGTTCGACATGAAATTGGTTCTGAAAATCATGTCCCAATGGTCGTCGGTCGTCTCCAGAAAGCCGGGACGGAAAATCGTCACCCCGAGATTGTTGATGAGAATGTCGAGCTTGCCGAAGCGCTCTATGGCGCGGTCCACCAGCCGCTCGGGGTTGCCGGCCTGCGAAAGGTCGATCTTTTCGACCTCCACGGCGCCGTCGCCGGTCAGCTCCTCGTAAGCCGGGTCGATTTCGATATCGCCCATGAGCACCTTTGCGCCAGCCTCGATCAATTCCTTGATCGTGGCCCACCCGATGCCATCCTTACGTCCGCCGCCGCTGACGACCGCAACCTTACCCTCCAAGCCGAGATTCATCCTTGGCACTCCCTTTCGGATTCGCCGCTATGCGGCTTCAACTCCATGTTTTATGAGAACCGCCCGCACCGCTTGGGCCGATCGTTGCGCGGCCTCTTCGGCCGACAGCGCGTCGAGACGCGCGGAGAACACTTCCGGGCCGAAATCACGCACCCCCATCCGGACGAGGCGCGACATAAAGGCGTCGAGCGGAAAGTCACCGTCGCCGGGCAAAAGCCGGTGCTCCAGACAATCCTGCTGCAGGTCGCCCCGGACTTCCCACTCTGCGTCGGCGAGCTGGACGCCGAAGATCTTCTCTCCCGGGACACGTTCCAGCAGCGCGATATCGGGATCGCCGCGGTAGAAATGCCACGAATCGAGCATCAGCCCACCGTTCGGCGCACCGACGGTATCGACTATTTCGAGCGCGGCACGAAGCGTAGGGATTCCCCAAAACGGGATCGGCTCGAGCCCGACACGCAAGTCGTTGCCCGCCGCTCGCTCGCACAGCTGACCGAAACAATCGATCTGGCGCGACCGATCCACAGCGCCATGATCGAAACTGCCGATCGCAAGAAGACCTTCCGCCCCGAGCTCAGCTGCAATCTCAAACGCGATATCGAGCTCGTGATCGAGAAAGCCTTTCAATTCAGGTGACCGCGGCGGAAAGCGCACCGGAAGCCATCCCGTGACCGCATCGACCCAAGACACAGTCATACCGCAGTCGTGCAAGGTCTCTCTGATCCGGGACGCGGTCATGCCGGATGACCGCGCGGCGACGTAACCGGCGGAATTAATCGCAATCGCCGAAAATCCAGTCGATGCTGCCGCCGTGATCTGGTCGTACAACGAATGGCTGCGCACACATGCCGGCCAAAGGGTCAGCATGTCAGCCGACAATCCAGATCCGGTCCGACGCAGTCATGACCGACCACGCCCGGCGCCGTCAGCCCGCTTATGCCCTGTCGACTCGCCTCAGGAATGCAGCGGTTCCGAGCGGATGGCGCCCGGGCCCCCTCCCTGTCTCGCACTTTTAATCTCCTCCCGGCCCTCTAGAGCCTTTTCGTTATATTAATAACGTTTCATTGGAGGTTAGGCTTCTAAGTCTTATCAAGTCAATAGCCACCCACTGTGGCTTGGGGGACGACCAATTGACAAACGCAAGCCCAGCCCCTACTGACTGGATTTAATTCGTTACATTATAAATGAATTATCGGGAGGGCATGATGTCTGAAGGGTTTTGGCCAGACGGAGCACGGCTGGCGATCTCGGTATCCATGCAATTTGAGGCGGGTGCACAGCCTGATAAGGCCCCCTACAGCCCATTCGCCGAGATGGATGCCGAAACGGCGAACATGGCGACGGTCAAGTGGTTTGAATACGGCTTCAAAGAAGGTCTGCCGCGCCTTCTTGACCTTTGGGACCGCCACGGAATCAAGGTCACGTCCCATATGGTCGGCCAAGCCGTGGAGAAAAATCCCGAATTGGCTCGAGAAATTGTCGAGCGCGGCCATGAGGCTGCAGCGCACGGCCACACGTGGCAGCCGCATTGGCGCATGTCCGAAGAGGACGAAAGAAAATCATACGTCGACAACATTAAAGCGATCGACGATGCAACCGGTACCAAACCGGTGGGCTTCAACGCTTTCGCCCTCCGCAACGGCCCCAATACGCTGAAGATCCTGCAATCACTCGGCTTCCTTTACTACATCGACGACACCAGCCGAGATGAGCCGTTCACCATCAAAGTGGCGGGCAAACCCTTCGGGGTGGTGCCGTATACACGGCGCAACAACGACATCGATCGATTCCATCAACTGTCGCTTTCAGCCGCGAACTTCGGTTCCGATCTGCGCGACGAATTCGATGTTCTCTACGCCGAAGCGGCGACCCGGCGCCGCATGATGTCCGTCAGCGTTCACGATCGGATCGGCGGACAGCCGGCAATCGCGAAGGTCGTTTCCGATTTCATCGGCTATGCCAAAGAGCATCCCGGCGTCATTTTCCTCCGCAAGGACGAAATTGCACGCTGGGCAATGGAGCAATCCGACACCCCACACGAAACCGCCTAGAGCCTTTTCCGATCAGGTGGACGCACGTGATCGACAAGAAATGGCTATAGATTTAAGTGCTTGAGCAATTCCTTTTCGTTCAGATCGAACCGGCCTGAACTGGAGGTGCTCTAGTGTGGCGTAGCGGAACAGGCCGATATCTCCATGGAAATTCCTGCCAACCCTTCTGTTCTTCCTTTCCTGGAAGAAGGCTCAATGATTTCGCTCTGGGCCTTCGTTTTACGACTTTGGGTCGGCTGCGTGCTCGTCCTTTACGCCCTGCGCGCAAGCTTCGGCTTTTTCCCAAACACCGGAATGCCCGTACAAACAGTCGAAGGAACGGCGGAATACATGGAACGGTTCGGGTGGAAGCCCGGCCTATTCTGGGCGTGGCTCTCGACGATTAACAATCTCGTCGGGGGAGCGATGCTCGCCTTCGGGCTCTTGACGCGTCTGGTCGCGCTGTCCTGCGCCGTGTTGCTGTTCCTGTCGGCAATTCATCACATCAAGGACGGTTTCTTCTCGAACCAGAACGGTTTCGAGCACTACGCCCTGTGGGGAATGTGTGCGCTGTTTTTTGTCTTTTACGGTGGCGGGCCCTTCTCGCTCGACCACTTATTCAGCCTCTTCATCTGACCCCCTCAGGCGGGGTCCTCAGGACATCGACCAACGAAAACAGTTCGTACCAATAATGGGAGGATTCCATGACATATCAGTTGGAAGGGAAGACGGTACTCGTCACCGGCGCGGGCTCTGGAATTGGGCTTGCGACCACTAGGCGCTTTCTTGAAGAGGGCGCAAACGTGGTAGCCGGCGACCTCGATGTTTCGTCGGTCAACGAGCTTTCCGGCAAGGAAAAGGCCGTGCCGCTGCAAATCGATCTGAGAGCCGACGGCGCAACGCAGTTGACGGAGGCGGCTCTCGATTCGTTCGGCCGGATCGACGCGTTGGTTTGCTGCGCAGGTGTGGCTCCCACCCGCACCGGACTGGCAGACGTCAGTCCGGAAGATTTCATGGCCACCTTCGACGTGAACACCCTCGGTGTCGTTCGATGCGCCCGCGCGGCCGTTCCGCAGATGGCCGAACAGGGCAAAGGCTCGGTCGTCGCAATTGCCTCCGATTTCGGGCGCATGCCGGAGCCGCTGTTCTACGACTACTGCGTGTCGAAATCGGCCGTCCTCAGCTTCATGAAATCGCTGTCGATCGAATTCGGCCCCAAAGGCGTTCGCGCCAACTGTGTTTCACCAGGCGCGACGCGGACACCGATCTGGGAGAAGCCGGGCGGCTTTATCGATCTTCTGGCCGAAATGTATGGTGGAATGGACCGCGAGAAGGTCGTCGACCACTTTGCCAAAGAGCACAAAAAATTTGCGCTTCAACGCATCGGCGAACCGGAAGAAATCGCCGAGGTCGTTCTGTTCCTTTCCTCCGACCGGGCCAGCTTTGTAACCGGTTCGGATTACTGGGCCAACGGTGGATCGTTGCCGGTATATTAGAGCCCGGCCCCAACTCCGCGGGCAAAGTGCCTGACCGATGAAATATGGCTCCGGCGTCAAACGCTGGAGCCATTTCCTTTAGGTCACATACCCATAAACGCGATTCCCAATCAGCGGCTGTGCTTCTCTTCCTGCAATCGACAGGAGGCTGAGATGGGGCGTTTCGATCTGACGGATTTCGAGTGGTCGGTGATCCAGCCGTTGCTTCCTACGAAGGTGCGCGGGGTGCCCCGCGCCGATGACCGAAAGGTCCTGAACGGCATCTTCTGGCGGTTGCGCACGGGGGCTCCCTGGGCCGACATTCCGGCGCGCTACGGTCCGCACACGACGTGCGTGAACCGCTTCAACCGGTGGCGCAGAGCCGGCCACTGGGCGCGCATTCTCGAAGCCGTATCAGCCGCTTACGATGGTGACGTGAGATGATTGACTCCTCCTCGATCCGCGTCCACCAGCACGCCGCCAACGGTCAAAAAAAGATGAGCGATCCCGTTGCATGGGTCGTTCGCGCGGCGGCCAGATCACCAAAATCCATGCCCTCGTTGATGCCGAAGGCCGGCCGATCCGCCTCAAGCTGACCGAGGGCCAGGCCCATGACGGACGCTCGGCCTCCGACATGTTCGAGACCGTCGAGGCCGGGCATATCCTGCTCGCCGACCGCGCTTATGACGGCGACACGCTCCGCGCCGCGATGGCAAAGCGCGGCGCATGGGCCAACATCCGAGCCATGCCGAACCGCGTCAAAACCTTCCCGTTCAGCGCATGGGTCTACCGCCAACGCAACGCCGTCGAGCGGTTCTTCAATAAACTCAAACACTTCAGGGCCGTAGCCACCCGATACGATAAGCGCGACGACAACTTCCTCGCTTCCGTCCAGCTCGCTTCGATCCGCATCTGGTTGCGGAGTTATGAGGCGGTCACCTCGGCCGAAGTGAGCCATTTCTCCTCGTTCAAATTGGCTCAATTCGAACGGACAGCACTCCATCTCCCACTATTGATTATAGTTTTCGGCATAGTGCGCCGCGATTTCATCCGACGTCGTCAACCATACGCCTTCATGATTCGCGATGTATTCAAGTGCCTTATCGAGATATTTATGCCTAAACGGCTGATTGATGATGAATGGATGAAGGCAGAGCGCCATCACACGTCCGGACTGCGCACTATCTGCATACAACTGGTCGAACTGGTCGACGACCATCTGATAGAATTGCTCACCCGTTAGCGACTTACCGACAAACATCGTGACGTCGTTCAACTCGATCGAATACGGCACGGACAGCATTCCTGGGATACTTAGCGGAAATGGCTGATCGTCGGAACACCAGTCGAGAAGGTAAGAAAGCCCGATCTCCTTCAGGATCCCAGGGGTCTCGAAGGTCTCGGTGAGTGCCGGCCCGAGCCACCCTTTGACGGACTGTCCTGTTGCTTCGCGAATCGTATCGACGACGTTCGTCAGATATTGTCGCTCCTCCTCAACGGTCATGCCTGCCTGCAGGATGGAATTGTTCTTGCCGTGGGCGAGCCAGGCCCATCCGCGCTCTTTGCCTGCCTGAATGACCTGCGGATAG
Organism: Amorphus sp. 3PC139-8; assembly: GCF_040750475.1. Taxonomy (NCBI): domain Bacteria; kingdom Pseudomonadati; phylum Pseudomonadota; class Alphaproteobacteria; order Hyphomicrobiales; family Amorphaceae; genus Amorphus; species Amorphus sp. 3PC139-8. The sequence goes on from NZ_JABJVY010000001.1 coordinate 9,596, forward strand.
CGCTCGCAGCAATCTGAGTTGAGCAACACGGAGGCACGCAGTCCATATCGATCGAGCGACTCGATCAGACGCCAGATACCGATCCGCAACGCATAATCGCGCCAGCCGAAATTGAGGGGATCGGGCGCAAGACCAGCTGTGCCGGGGAAGATGCTCGTGGAGGGCTTGTCGACTTCGTAGTGCTCGACGTTCAATCCGACATAGAACGCAACCCGCGCTCCGTTGGGCCACGCGAGCTTCGGACGCGAAACGATCGGCGAATATTCGTAAAGCCTATTGTCCATCATATTCTCCCTTATGATCCGATCGCACCAAAGTGGGCGTCGATCTTCTCGATCGTGTCATCGAGGCTCATAACGTCACCGTATTTCGCCTGGATATCGAACAGGCTTTGCGCATGCGCCGTAGTCGAGCGATCCCCCACCGCTTCCTTAACGACGATTGGCATGAGACCGTATTGGACCGCATCCACGACGGTCGCCCTGACACACCCGCTGGTCGTACACCCCGTAACGATCAGAGTGTCGATCCTACGCGCCTGAAGGCGCGAGATGAGATCAGTGCCGAAGAAACAGGACGCATATTTCTTATTGAACACCGACGCATCGGCCCGCTTACGCAACCGCGGGTCCAGTTCGACGGCAGCCGAGCGAGCTGTCAGATCGAAAAGCCCGCTCATCTTGCGTCCCCATACGCCAGCATCGCGACAATCCGCATCGTCATAACAAACGACTGAGAAGAAGGTCGGAATCTGCGTTTTCTCGGCAGTTTCCAGAAGGCTGTTGATGTGCCCGATCTGCGGGCTCAGGTCTGAACCGAGGGGCATATTCGGATCCGTAAAGGCACGCATAATGTCGACGACAAGGAGCGCCGGGTTCTCACCAAATCCAATTGCGCCACCAAAGCCGCGTTTACTAAAGAACTCAAGTTCATCAGAAGACGCGTTGGTCATTGATTTTCTCCATCGATCGATCGTCTTTGAAAGTTGTCCGTTGGGTCCGACCATGACCCGTGTATGGATGTCTTCTCAAACGCGCCAAGGTGCGCCGCCGGCGTCAAACCCGCCGTGCGGCGGCCACGCAGATGAAGAGACCGACTTCGGCGGAGCTCCCCGGGCCCCAGGCGCCATTCAACGGATCGCTCGCCCTGGGGCCCGGCCTTGAAACGCGCCGTGACGAAGTCGCGGTTTCGCCTATCTAAATCAGGATATAGATCAGGCAGACAAAGGAACGCCTTTAGAGCCCTTCGTATCCCGCTCGTTTGACATAGTATGTCCAGGCCCGCTCCTGCGGCATCGGTCCTCTCAGCATCGACGCGGTCATGTCGATTTCCCCATCCGTCAAGTAAGACGGCTCCCCGAGCGGCAGAGCATTCAGGAGGACTTCAGCCGTTTCGTTGAGATACACGGACGTGAACACGCAGTCCTTGACGCTGCTCGCGGCAACGGCCGCACCATGGCGCGCCAAAAGCACCACCGTGTCGTTTCCAAGCGTTTTTGCCAGCGACACGCCCATCTCCCAGCAATCGACAAGCATGTTGGTGTCGCCGAACTCGGGCTGGCTGTCCCAGACGGGCACGTTCTTGCCGATCACCGATCCCATGTGGAAGACGGGCCGAAGCGGCGTCTTCGAGACGGTGAAAGGCAAAACGGAGCGGGCGTGATGATGCGAGACCGAATGGACGTCAGGACGCGCGGCGTAAATCGCGCCGTGGATGTAGCGCTCGGCGTAAGGTCTTTTTCCCTGCATACCGGACACGGGTTCGCCCTCGAGCGTAAACTCGAAGATGTCCTCGCGTGTCACGAGTTCCGGACTCCGCGAACGCGAGAGGAAAAAGTGGTTCGGTTTGACAGGGTTGCGGACGCTGATGTGACCAAAATCATCGATGACATCTTCATGCGCCAGGATGCGATTGGCGATGACCAGATCGCGAACGGCTTCTTCTATTGCGGATTCGTCGGACATTTGGCGATAGACAACCTCTGAGAATGGCAAGGAAAAAGGACCTCGTTCGCTTTATTGCCCGACGAGGTTGACGTGGATGTTCTTTTCCTGAGTGAAGGCGATCAGCTCCGAAAGCGATTCCTCACGCCCGATACCCGACTGTTTCGAGCCGCCAAAAGGCGCGCCGAGGAAGTGCTTGGAAACCTCATTGATCCAGACGAATCCCACCTCGACAGCCATCGCTGTCCGATGTGCTTGCGCGAGGTCCCGGGTCCAGATCGAGCAGGTCAGGCCGTACTCGAGGCCGTTCACCTCGTCGATCATCGCTTTTTCGTCCGACCAACGCCGAACCGAAAGGACCGGACCGAAGATCTCTTCGCGCGCGATCCGCATCTCAGGCGTGACGTCGGCAAAAATCGTCGGCTCAATGTAGTAGCCGCTTTTCAGCTCGTCCGTCGCCGGCGATCCGCCGCCACAGACCAGCCGGGCTCCCTCTTCCTTCGCACTGTCGATATACCCCATCACCCGGTCAAACTGCGCCTTGCTCACGAGCGCACCCATGGTGGTCGTCGGATCGGTCGGTATGCCGGGCTTGAAACGCGTGACCGCCGCGTTGACGCGTTCGACCACGGCGTCGTGGATATCCTCGTGCAGGAAGGCGCGGCTGGTCGAACCACACGACTGTCCGCACCAAGTGAAATTCATACCGCCAACAATGGCTTTGGCGACGGCGTCGGGGTCGGAGTCGGCAAAGGCGATGAGCGCGTTCTTGCCGCCGAGTTCGAGCAACACCGGCTTCACCGTGTCACTGGCCGAGCGCATGACGGCGCGTCCCGCAGCCACGCTGCCGATGAGCGTGACCTTGGCGACATCGGGATGACTTGCGAGCGATGCGCCGGCTTCTGTCCCGCCGGGAATGACGCTGAATGCACCTGCGGGCAGAAGGCCGTCGACGAGTTCGGCAAGCCTCAGCGATGACAGCGGAGCCTGGGCCGGCGGCTTGATGATTACCGCATTACCGGCGGCAAGCGGTGCCGCCATCTTGCCGCCACAGAACATGAAAGGATGATTGTAGGCGAGAATACGCGCGACGACGCCGAGCGGTTGACGTACGGAAAAATTTACCGCGTTCGGCCCCATCGGAATGGAGGCGCCCTTCATTTCCGTCACAAGGCCGGCGAAGAAATCCAGTTGGGCCGCAGCAATGTTGGCGTCACTGACCATTTCGGCGACCGGATTGCCGCAGTTCGCCGCATCGATTGTCGCAAGCTCGCGCGCGTTGTCGCGCAAGATACGGGCGATCTCCTTCAGCACGCGCGCACGTTCCAGCGGAGGCACATCGCGCCATTCGAGAAAACCCTTGCGCGCAGAGGCGACGGCAAGGTCAACGTCACCGGACGAGGCCTCGGCCACTTCCGCGAGTTGCACACCCAAGCCGGGATCAAAGGTCGGCGAACGGCCGCCATTGACGGGATCGTGCCAACCGCCTCCGAAATAGAGCGACAGATGTTCGGGCAGAACAGGCTTCCACGGTCCTTCCGATTTCGGATCGGCTGCAACATTCATGACTTTCTCCACATTACGGATCGCGAGGGGTAGCCTGGCTTCAGTGGCGTTCGTGTTCGACGCGGTCGGCAAGCCATCCCATTGAGGCGTTGGCGGCGACGGCCAACATGAAGGTCAGCAGCAGCACCGCGTACATTTCCGGTATTCGAAGGAAGTTGTAGTGCTGAATGATGAGGTACCCGAGGCCCTGATTGGACAGCTTGATCTCAGCGAGAAGCGTGCCGATGAAGGCAACGCCGATCGCCAGCCGGAAGCTGGTCATCACCGGCGCCACCAGCGCGGGGATGTAGACCTTGGTCACAATCTGGTGCCAGCTGGCGTTAAAGGTCTTGGCCACACGCAGATAGACAGGCGGGATGTGCCGCATCCCGGCATGGGTGGCGATAACCACCGGGAAAAAGGCCGATAGCGCCGCCATCGCGACCTTCGATCCCATTCCCACCCCGAACACGAGAAGAAGGATCGGCAGGAAGATAATCTTCGGGGCCGGCCCCAGATAATTGACCCAAGGCGAGATCATGCCGGCAATCAGTCTGGACGATCCGAACACGATGCCGACCGAAACCCCCGCAACCACGCCCACAACGAAGCCGCTGACGACCTCGGTCAGCGTGCGAAACAGGTGCGGATAGAATTCCGGCGACGCCAGCGTTTCGAACATCGTGCGCAGGACAACGAACGATGACGGCACGACACCCTCGAAGAAGAGACCGGAGCGCGAAGCCGCCTCGTAGATCGCCCACACGGCAAGCAGCGTGACGACACGAATAACGGTGACGCGCGAGATTATTGGGCCCGGAACCGCCCCTGTCGAAGCACTCACTGCGGATCCAGCCATTTCTCAAGCCATTCAAGTCCGGAGAAAAAGATCATGCTGGCAATAATGACGAAACCGACGGCCGCATACATGCCGGGTATGTTGTAGCGGTCGTAAAGGTCGCCCACGAGGAAACCGAGGCCGCCGATACTCACGAGGAACTCGATCGCCACGGCATTGATCATCGCGTAGATCAGCGCCAGACGGATCCCGGTAAAGATCGACGGCAGAGCCGCTGGCAGAAGGACCTTCCAGAAGGTGTCGTGCGAGGACATGTTGAAACTACGTGCTACGCGCACATAGACGGGCGGAACCGACAGAAAGCCGCGATACGTACTCAGAATGATCGGCGTCACCCCAACGAAGACGCTCATCACCACTATCGTGTGAAGACCGCGTCCCATGACGACAAGAAACAGCGGATAAAGCAGGATGACCGGCGCAGAGAATATGGCGCCGAGCCAGTTTTCGTAGGCCTGACCGAAGTCACGCTGCCGGAAAAGGAACAACCCCACCGGAACGCCAATCACCGTGGACAGCAGCGTTGCGAGCAGCGTGATGCCAAACGTCAACGCAAACAGGTGCGCAAGTCCTTCTTCGGTAAAAAGGCTCGGCACCTCCGCCAGCACGTCGCTCGGCAAGGGAATGACGAACGGCGAAATCAGCCCACCGCCAACGGCCAGCTGAAGGCAGCCACCGAGAGCGACGACGAGCAGGAGACCGGCGAATGCCGGCCCCCATCGATGTTCAACGAACGCTTTCACGGTCGCTTACTCGCTGCTCGATCCACGTACCTCTTCGGCCGTCGACAGGAATTCGGAAACCTGCTCCTCCGTCAGCGGCTCGTCGAGCCGGTCGTTTTCAACCGCTTCCTGGACGTTCTGATCGGTCCCCTTGATCGGGAACGGCTGAAGCGCTTCGCGCGGATATCCACGATCACGCGCCGATTTGGCCTCTTCCATGGTAAGGTCGTTCATATCGGCCCACATCTGCAGCGCCTCGTCGCTGTCGTAGGCCCAATCGAGCGTTTCCTGGTACGCGGCCAGGAAACGTTTGATGACGTCCGGATTCTGTTCGAGGAAATTGCGGTTGACGACGTGGTAGCGGACCGACTGTTCGGCCACCCCCGGCGCGTCGTTCCCGCTGGCGATAATGCGGATGTCGCCCGAGGCTTCCCGGTCGAGGCCGATCGGCACGGCCGACCAGCCGACATCGATCTGATCCGACATGACCTGGGTCATCGTCGCCGCCGGCCCGCCCGTGGGAACCAACTCCGCGTCGACGTCGGCCGCCGCGACGAGCTTGGCAGCGATGAGATTGGTCGAGGACCCCGGGCGCGAGAAGGAAACCGTGCGCCCGGCTGCGTCGGCGATACTCTTGATGTCGCTGTCGGCCTTCACATACCAGAAAAGGTCCGACGACCCGGTCATAGACGCGCCGATCACATCGATGGGAGCGCCCTTTGCCCAGGCACTGATGACGCCCAGGGCGCCGGTGCCGACCGCAACGTCCATGCTGCCGGAGATGACCGACTGCTGCGCATCGGCGCCCCCGTCCGTCCAGAGGATCTCCAGATCGATGTCGTGCTTATCGAAGATGCCGGCATCATCGCCGAATTGGATCAGCGTCTGATCCCAGAAGCCGCGCTGAGAACTGGCGACCCGGACGAGGTCGGCCGCGACGGCATGTCCTCCGACGACGGTGGCGAGCCCCACGGCCAATGCGGTTGTCTTCCAATGTTTCATGTTTCCTCCCAGTCGTTTTTTCGAGTATTCGCGTCTACGCACTTTTGGCGACCGCGCCCGGCGCCTCACTTTCGGTGAGATACATGCTCGCTTCCTCCCGCAGATCGCGCCAAATCATCCCGACATAGTCGCCAAAGGCCTTGTCGGTAATGTTTTCGGAGCTTCGCGGACGCGGAAGATCGATCTCGATGATCTGCTTGATGCGTCCCGGCCGGTGCGACATGACGACGACTCTGTCGCTCATCTGCACGGCTTCGGTGATGTTGTGTGTGATCAGCAGGGTCGTCTGACGAATGTCCTGCCAAATCTGAAGGATTTTATCGCCCAGAAGCAGACGTGTCTGTTCGTCGAGAGCGCCGAAAGGTTCGTCCATCAGCATGATGCGTGGCTGAAACGCGAGCGTGCGCGCGATCGATATCCGCTGACGCATGCCGCCGGACAATTCACGCGGCAACCGCTCCTCGAACCCCTCCAGCCCGACGAGCTTGATCAAATCTGCCGCGCGCTTGCGGCGTTCCTTGGCCGCGACGCCGGCTATCTCCAAAGGCAGCTCGACGTTGCGTATCGCGCTGCGCCACGGATAGGTCGACTCCTCCTGAAAGACCATGCCGATTTCCCGGTGCGGGCCCTGGATGGTCATTCCGTCCACTTCGACTTTGCCGTCATGGTCGGTCAAAAGGCCGCCGACGATGTTGAACAGCGTCGACTTTCCGCAGCCGCTCGGCCCGATGATCGAAACGAATTCCCCTTCCTGAACGGAAAGAGACACCTCCGAAAGCGCACGAACGACCTGACCGTCTTTGGATTGGAACGCCTTCCCGACGTTTCGGATTTCTAGAACCACTCATATCCTCCCCGGTTCCTATCCAGACGACCAGAGCGTCAAAGATTAGAACTCTAATTAACCTAAATGCTGGTTTTGATTTTTGTCAAACGGTTTCCCGTAATGGACGGCATACCCATCACCCACGAAGCATCGCGAAACCGCTTCCCAGCCTATATCCTTCGTTATCCAACGATTTATAAGATCGGCAACGCGACCCGTACCGGCTCCAGCCCGGCTCGTCGCGTGCGGTTCGCCCGACAACGGACACCGGCAGGTTGTCGAGAATTGGCGTCGCGGCCCTCACCTCACTTGGCAAGAATGGGTTGGCCTGTCGGCGAATGGAATGTAGGTGACACTCGTCTCGGCAGGCTTTTTTTCGTGGGATTACCGAATGACGCAAACAATCAATATCGATGATTGGCGGACTCTCGCCAAACGACGCCTGCCCCGCGTCGTATTCGACTATCTTGACGGCGGCGCAGAAGATGAAGTGACACTTCGTTCGAACCGAAGCGACTTCGAGTCTTTGTCCTTTCAGCCCAGGATCCTCACGGGGGGCGCGATCGACACGACAGTCGATTTGTTCGGTACAAATCTCGCCGCCCCACTGGCAATTGCACCGACAGGACTGAACGGCATCTTCTGGCGGGAAGGCGATCTGTGTCTGGCCCGGGCAGCGAACGCAACCGGCATCGGCTTTTCCCTGTCGACGGCCTCCAATACGAATCTCGAGACAGTCGCCAAAACATTGGACAAGCCGGGCTGGTTCCAGCTGTATCCCTGGGGCACCCCGGATTTTTCGGCAGCCCTTCTGAAGCGAGCCGAAGACGCAGGATACAGCGCTGCCATCGTCACGATCGACTCCCTGGTTCCCGGCAACCGGGAACGCGACCGCCGCAACGGCTTTTCACATCACATCAATTGGTCGCCCGGCATCCTTCTCGACGGTCTCCTGCACCCGAGGTGGCTGACCCAGGTTTGGCTCAAAACGGGAATGCCGAAACTCGAAAATCTTGCGGCATTCCTGCCAGAAAACGCCACCGCGCGCGATATGGCCGATTTTTCACGCCAGAAGCGCAACCCGGCGTTCGACTGGTCCGATCTGGAGCGCATTCGGGACGTGTGGGACAAGCCGCTCATCGTCAAAGGTGTGCTGTCACCGGCAGACGTCATTAAAGCGAAGTCGATCGGGATCGACGGCGTCGTAGTCTCGAACCACGGCGGGCGACAACTGGACGGTGCGCCGTCTGCCATTGCCGCATTGCCCGCCGTCGTCGAGGCCGCGCAAGGAAAAATGACCATTTTGGCCGATGGCGGTTTTCGTCGCGGCACGGACATTGTCAAGGCGCTCGCGCTCGGTGCCGATGCCGTGATGGCCGGCCGGGCGCCGCTCTATGGGCTGGCCGCCGCGGGTGAAAGCGGCGCGCGGGCCACCCTTGAGATCCTGACCGACGAACTAAGTCGGACGATGAGGCTCATCGGCTGCCGAAACATCGCCGAAATCACACGCGACTGTCTTGCCTGACTCCAGAGCCAGGGCCCGCGGCGCGTGCCTCCACTTTCCAATCCGCAAGCAGCGGCTCGATATTAAAGAGCTTTTGTGCGTTGCCACCCAATATGTCCCGCTTGGACTGCTCCGAGAGAAAAGGCAGGTCGTAGATCGTGCTCGGCAGATCCATGTCCCAATGCGGATAGTCCGACGAATAAAGAAGCTGCGTTTCCGCGTTGATCATCTTGAACGTGACTTCAAGCGCCTCACGATTGTCCACCATCTCCATAGGCTGCGAGGAATAATACATTTCCCGCATGTACTCACTCGGCTTGCGCTTGAGGAGAGGCGCCTCCGATGTCCGCATCATGTATTCGTTATCGAGCCGCTGCATGACGAAGGGAATCCACGCAAGGCCGCTTTCGATCCATATCGTCTTGAGCTTCGGAAAGCGCTCCGGCATGCCGTTCATCAACCAGTTGGTCATGTGGAGTATGTTGCAGAAGGTGAAGCCAAGCGCGTGAACGGAGATAAACCGGTTGAGCTGAGCGAGCGACGTGTCGCCCCAATGATAGACGGCGTGGAATCCGAGCGGCATCCCGCGCTCTTCGAGCATCGCGTAGACCCGCATATTGGCGTTGTCGTGCACCGGCCGCTTCAGGTAGCCCGTCGAGAGGAACCCGACGACGCCGCGCCGCTCGCCGAACTCCTCGACGATGCGTTCCGCTTCATGCGGCTCGTTGAGAGGCAGATAAAGCATCGAGCAAATGCGCGGATCTTCCTCCAGAATACGTTCGCAAAGCCAGCGGTTGTAGGCGCGGGCCATGGCCACTTCGACGTCGGACTGCGGGTGCGTCGCGAGCGTCAGCATCGGCGTGGGAAAGAGGCAGGCCATATCAACGCCGAGTGCATCCATCCAGCGCCGTGTCAGTGTGATGTCCCGATGCGGCGTTTCCGGCACTGTCTCGTGCCGGCGCCCGGGATACCGCGTGACCCGGCCCGCCATGTCCTGGGAGCCGATCACCGAGGGGATCAGCCCGGAACGTCCGACGTTGCCCGAGGAAACGCCAAGATGGCGCAGAACCAGATCATCCATATACTCTAGGATTTCCGGCAACGCCTCGGTCTCGTAGTGGTGCGCGTCGACATCGCAGATAAAGAAATCTTCATAGTGCCGCTTGCGCGCCTGTCGCGCCGCGTTGCGCAGCAGCTTCGTCGTATCGAAGTCCTCGACTGGGGGACCTTCAGCGGGAAGACCCGTCAAATTGAAATCCATCGCGGTTTCCTCCCTGGCATTTATCCGCGTGTTATGAGCGCCCCGTGACCGCCTGCCACATTCCCAGTTCGAAGACCGCAATCTGCGCAGCATCCAGTATGGCGGTCGCGCTGGTGGCGACATCGGTCGCCGTCACGCCATCATCCGACAAAAAAGGCGGGAATTCTTCGCCGTTGCTCGTCTTTGCCGCATAAAGGCGCAAGGCTGCCGCCAGAATCCTTTGGAGGTCGCGATCTGCAATCTGTTCAACGGTTCCGTCGGATACGGCCGCCTCAAGAACAGCGGTCGCTTCGGCAAGCTCAGGCGTCGACATAGATGCCGCCGTCCTGCGCCTTCACCGTGTACCGCTTCAAGCGGATCGCGGGATCGCCGGCGGCTTCGCCCGTTTCCAGTCTGAACTCCCAGCCGTGCCAGGGGCAGACGACGTGCATATCGCTGCGATCGAAATTGTGCCGTCGGAACCGTCGGACCTCGTCGAGCTCCATCGTTACCTTGGCAATTCGCATACCCTCACAGACCGGCCCTCCTTGGTGAGGACAGACGTTGCGATAGCCGTAATATTGATCCCCGTGACGGAAAACTCCGATCTCGACGTCGCCAACTTCGACGACCCGCACATCTCCGTCAGCAAGCTCAGCCTCGGCGCAAACATACGTCTTGGACATCACGCGCCCCTAATTAGTATGCTATCCATACGATATAAGGGTGCGGATCGGACGTCAAGCCGCGTCTCAGGCGTCAAGCCGTGCTCCCACACGGCTTGACGCCGGCGCGTTTCGCTTGCAGTGAGAATGTCAGCAACACGGCCGTCCTGCTTGCGCGGACAGCGTCGCCATCCGGGTCAGACGGCAATGACAAAGACAGTTCAGTCTGCGGACTGCATCTCTGCTGCGGCCAGTCGGCCCACGAGCGCTTTGACGCTCATGATTTCACGTGCCGGCAGGGTCTCATTATCGGCATCCGCGTCGGCCTCATAACGCAGGCCTTCGCCATCCCAATACCACCAATAGGCGACGTTGCCCTGCTTGTCCCGGATCGCCATTTTGAAGGTCGGAAACGTCTGTTCCGATTTCGGAACAGGCTGATTGCCACAGAATTCGCCCGACAGAGAGCCGCGCTCGATCGCACTGCGAAGGGGGCTCATCGCCACGAATACGCCCTCTCTCTTCGCTAAAAGAGAAAAATCGTCGGGACGCTTCTGGAAAAGTCCCGGCAGAGCGCGAAAGACTTCGGGATAGGAGGGATGATTATGGGTCACTTGCACGTAGGCAAGGCCATTGCTCGTCTCGATCTCGACAATGTCGCCGGGATTGAAAGCGTACATTATACCGACCCTTCTTACCTTCGGTGACGTCTAGAGCCGTTCCGCTTTTCGTTGAATCTCCAAACGACTCTAACATCGTTTGTTTTGACGCATTTCCGGACGGCCAATCGGTTCCCACTTTTCCCGAAATTGCTCTAGAGACTGTAGGCTTCCAGCGCTGCGGGATGGAACAATTCATCGATATTCACCTTACGCGGCGAAAGTCCCTGTCGATGATGGTATTCCAGGAAGGTCTCAAGCGTTTTCACGTTGGGTTGAACACCGTAAGTCCAGATATCCGCGCCCATCAGCTTGTGTGCGCGCGCGAGATTGTCTTCCACGAACGGCATCGTCACCTTGGTGGCAGAGGTGTCCGCCAACGCGGCCTGCGCCATCGCCTTCGCCTCGCCGAACGCTTTCATCAACGTCCCGGGCAGAAAGGGGTAGGCCTCCGCCAGTGATCGGCGAACCCCCAGGACATGCATGATCGGGAAAACACCGCTCTTTTCATAGTAGTCTTCGGCCGCTTTCACGGAGTCGGCGAAAAGCCGCGTGATTTTCGGATGCCTCTCATCGAAACACCGTGGCGCACGTGGCCCGACGAACCCGTCGATCGACCCATCCATGAGCATTTCGTTGAGGGTGCTTCCCGCAGGCGCTTCTTCCATCGTCACGTCGGCCGGGACGTCGACCTTAATCTTCTCCGGTCGGCCCGGCGCGTTCATGCCGCCACGAACCCATGTGACGTCGGAGGGTTTCAGACCAAACTCATCTTCAAGTATCCCGCGAATCCAGACATTGGCCGACAGCTGGTATTCGGCGATTCCGATGCGCTTGCCTTTCAGATCCTCCGGCTTCTCTATCCCTTTGTCGCTGCGAATGTAGACCGAGGTGTGCCGAAAGGCGCGCGACAGGAAAACCGGAACCGCCACATAGTGCGGGTCGCCCCGAGCCACCGAGATCGAATAGGACGAGAGCGACAATTCGCTGATATCGAACGCCTGGTGACGGAACGCCCGGAAGAACATCTCCTCGGGTGAAAGCAGCATACACGCCGGATCGACACCGTCGATCTTGACCCGCCCGTCAGCGATTGGCCGCGTGCGGTCATAGTTTCCCATCGCAAGCGAAAGCCTAAGATCGGTCATTTATGACACCCTCCCCTGATACCTTTACTTGATGTTCGAGCCCGACCGCTTCGCCCTTTTCCGCTGAGGCGAAAATGGCATGACAGATTTCCAGACTGGCGAGCCCCCACTGCCCTGTCTGGGCCGGCATCTTTCCGTCCCGCACGCAGGCGACCAGTGCATCGACAACCTCCTTGCGCGGATGCACGAGCGGCGGCGCGTCGACGAATGTTCGCTCCGTGTCGCCATAGAAATGGATCCCTCTGGGCGTCAGCCTGAGGTCACCTCGCTCCCCACAAACGATGATCGGGCCGAAATGTTCATGATCGTTCGGGCTGGGCGTTTTGACATCCGCCGAATACGTCCGCGTCGACTTCAGCGCGCTTTCATCGGCGGCCGACTTGATACCCGCTAGAGCCTTGCGAGCGCCGCCGTAGCTGTCCGCGGATTTCGCAGTTCCCAGTTCGCCGACCCAGTCCATCCATTCGTCGCTATCGAAGTGGGCATAGCCGGAATAGGTCAGCGACGCGAAGACGCCGCCTTCAAAGGAGACCAGTGCCGAATAGGCGCCTTCCGTGGGGCGGTTCGGATCCCACGCGCCCGTCATGGCAAATACGCGCTCCCCGCCGCCGCCGGCAAGAAGCCTCACGATATCGATTTGATGAACGCCCTGCGAGAAGATCACCCCACCGCCTTCTGCGGTCACCAGCTCTTCGGGCCGTCTCGGACGGTAGAGAAAGTCGGTATAGTTGAAGGCCTGGATCATGCGCACATGTCCGATCACGCCGTCGTCGATCATCGCCCGGGCCTGGCCGACCGGTCCATCGAAGCTGTGGCTCGGCCCGACTAAGAGCGCGACACCGGCATCGCGGCAGGCCTCGACCATTGCCCGCCCGTCGTCCATCGACACGGCGAGAGGCTTGTCCACGAGGACATGCTTGCCTGCCCGTGCCGCGCTGATGACGTGATCGCGATGCATCTGATGCGGGGTCGCGATGTAGACGGCCTCGACATCGGTGTCGGCGCAAAGCGCGTCGACGTCGCTGTAGGCCCGCCCGCCGAACTCGGCCGTGAACGCGTTGCGCGACTCTTCGCGCGGTGCGCAGGCTGCAACCAGCTGAACCCTCGGATCGCTCCGGAAGGCCGACAGCATCAACACAAAACCGCGTCCGAGGCCGACGACGCCCAGACGCAGCGGGTTGCTCCCACGATCAAATGTCAAGAATCAGGCTCCCGCTGCGGGCGCGTGAAACGCAGATCATAATGTAATCGTCGCGCTCTTCATCCATCAGCACCATGTCGCGATGATCGACGTCGCCTTTGATCAGACGCGTCTTGCAGGTTCCGCAAGTGCCGCTTTCGCAAGAGCTGACGGTCTTGACGCCGCTGTCGCGGATAGCCTCGAGGATGGAGCGGTCGGCCGGAACGGTCACCGTTTTGTTGCTCTTGGCCAGCTCAACGTCGAACGCTTCGTCGTCGGCCCGGATGACCTCGACCGGCTTGAAATCCTCGAAATTCACGCGCCCTTCCGGCCAGTGACCCGAGATCGCTTCAATTTCCTCCATCAGGACCTTCGGACCGCAGCAATAGACGTGCATATTTTTCGGCTCTTCGAAGTGGTCCCAAAAATCGTAGACCTCATCCGGATCGCCGGCATCATGATGGACAACAAGCCTGTCGCCGAACGCCTCCTTCATCTCGTCGAGATAAGCCGTCTCCTCCGCGCTGCGCGTGCAATAGATGATGTCGAACTCTTTGCCGTCGCCCGCCAGTTTCTGCGCCATCGCATAGATCGGCGTGACGCCGATCCCGCCCGCGATCAGGAGATATTTCGGGGCCTCCCCCATCGGAAAGTCGTTTTCCGGGGGCTCGACCTCCAATTCGGTCCCTTCCACGGCCTCATCGTGCATGGATTGGGAACCGCCGCGCGAATCCGGCTCGCGCTTGACCGCGATGACATACTGAGATGGGCTGTCGCCGGGAGCGACGAGCGAATAGCGACGCATTGCGCCGGACGGGGTTTCCACCGTCACGTGGGCACCGGGGCCGTAGCTCGGAAGAGCGGTTTCCTCGACCGGTGAAAGCGTGAATTCGACGATGTGTGGCGTGAGATTGCGCCGCGCCGTCACGCGCATTTTTATGGTTTCTGATTTTTCCGTCATGAGGTCCAGCTGCCGCGTATCGGTCCTCTAAAATTCCAGTTTCGAAGGAGATGACTTAGAAATCTAATCATTTTATGTCAACCTCTAGACGCCTTTGGGTGGCTGCGTTATGTTTAGTTAGAATACTAATGAAGCGACGCGTGGGAGATTGAAATGCTTACGCCTGAAGAAAACGAAGTTCTCACCCGAGTGACCGGCGAGGCGCCGATGGCGAAGTTGATGCGCCAGCACTGGACGCCCGTCTGTCTCATCGAGGAAGTGGCCGAACCCGACGGCAAGCCCCTTCGGGTGGAGGCACTCGGTGAAAGCTATGTGGCCTTCCGTGATACTAAGGGTCGGGTGGGACTGCTCGACGAGAAGTGTCCGCACCGGAAGGCCTCACTCGTCTACGGGCGCAACGAAGATTGCGGTTTGCGGTGCCTATACCACGGCTGGAAAATGGATGTTGACGGCAACATCCTGGCAATGTCCTCGGAGCCCGAAGGCAGCCCCTTGAAGGACAAGGTCAAGGCACGCGCCTACCCGGTTAAGGAGTGGGGCGGTTTCGTCTGGGCTTGGCTTGGGGACCCGAAAGAGGTGCCGGAATTCGATCCGCCGGCCTTTGCCCCGACTGAAGACACGCCGGTATCGATCCTGAAAATCCGCGTGCCGGCCAATTGGGCGCAGATTCATGAAGGCCAGATCGACAGCGCGCATTCGTCCAGCCTGCACTCGTCGGACATGAAGCCGGCGAAGGTGGAGAGCGCCGCGTCGGACGACAAGTCCTGGTACCGTCCGTCCACCGACAAGTCGCCCCGCATGCAGACCCAGACGACCAGCTATGGCTTCCACTATGCCGCCATACGCAAACCCATCAAAGATGCAAAAACGCATAACTATCTGCGCATCACCGAGTTCGTGGCGCCTTACTACTCGCTGATTCCGCCGAACAACAACTACAAGGTCGCCAGTGTCATCGTGCCGATCAACGATGACGAAACCGCGTTCCATTTCATTGCGTGGGGCGGCCCGAACGTCCCGAGCACGGAAGAATGGCGGCGCTTTGCCCATGCCGTTCCCGGCACTGATATCGACCACAAGTGGCGGCCCGTCCGAACGCTGGAGAACGACTTTCTGCAGGATCGCGAAGCCATGAAGGAAGGTGACTTCACCGGCGTGAAGGGAATTCCGAACCAGGATATCGTGATGTGGGTCAGCATGGGGTCGCGGGTTCAGCGTCACACCGACGTTCTCGGCGCGTCGGACTTGGCGATCGTGGAGTTCCGCCGCATCATGGTTGATGCTGCCAACAAGGTGGCAGAAGGTGGTAAAGCGATCGGAACCCAGGAGCCGCGCGTGCCCCAGGCGAAAATTGCATCGCATGAGGGCGTCTACCCCAAAACCGTGGACTGGCGAACGCTGGTGGACGCAGAAGAAAAGCTCGATGCGGCGGAATAATCCCAGGCCGGGGCCTTTCGAGCAGGCCAAGAACATAAGATGAGGATCAATCCGGCATAACCATGCTAGATCGCTTTCGGAAAGATGGGCCGCAGACCAAGTCTGCGGCCTACATATTTGCGCTCTTCCCGCCGCTCTTCTGGGCCGGCAATTTCCTCGTGGCCCGGATGCTCCACGAGGAGATTCCTCCGATCCAGATGTCCTTCTGGCGGTGGGTCATCGCGTTCGCGATATTGTTCCCCTTTTCCGCGGGAGCCTTCTGGCAGAACCGTGATCAGATACGGCACGAACTGCCGTTTTTGGCGCTCCTTGGCACTGTCGGTGTGATGATTTTCAGCAGCGCTGTCTATACGGCACTGCAATATACGACCGTGGTCAACGCAGCCCTGATAAACTCGTTGATGCCCGTCGCCACCTTCATCTTCGCACTCATATTCATCGGTGACCGCCTGCGTCCAACCCAGATCGGCGGGGTTGCTGTTTGCATCGTCGGAGCGCTGTTCATTATCACCCGCGGCCACTTGGACACGCTGTTAGCGATCGATTTCAACCGCGGTGATATTTTTGTGCTGATCGGGCTGACATTTTGGGCTCTTTATACGGTGCTGATCCGCTGGCGGCCGACAAAGCTGCCCCCTCTTGCCTTCCTGTCGGCAACAATTCTTTTTGGTCTTGTGGCACACCTGCCACTGCTTGCGATCGAAATCCCCGTCCGAGGCACATTCCAAGTGACGGCCCCCGCCATCATCGCGCTCGTCTATTTTGGCCTGTTCGCCTCATTGCTCGCCTACATTTTTTGGAATCGTGCGGTTTCGGCGCTCGGTCCGGGAACGACGGGGCTGTTCATGTATCTGATGCCCATCTTCAGCACTTTTTTGGCCGTCGTCGCGCTCGGCGAGGCCTTTCGATGGTATCATTTGGTTGGTATATCGTGCATTTTCGTGGGGATAGCGACCGTTACACGGCCCTTTGCCGGCCAGCCCCGCCAACAAACCAACTGAATTGACGTAGGGTTCCCGATTTGAGATCGCGCGTGGCGGAGCAAGGTTGACAATGACAGTGATCGACGAAACAGCCGATTTCGAGATTCTGCCGCTCGAGACAAGCATTGGTTACCAGATCCGGACGACACATCGGCTGTTTCAACGCTATCTGCAAGTCAAGATCGAGCCTTATGGGGTCTCTCTGGGCATGTGGTATTTTCTGCGTGTCCTGTGGGACGAGGATGGCCTCACCCAGCGCGAGCTCTCCCAACGCGTCGGGACGATGGAGCCGACCACGCTGACAGCGATACGCGCCATGGAACGAAGCGGCTTCATCCGGAGAGAGCGGCAAGAGCGCGACCGGCGCAAGATCAATGTCTATTTGACACCGAAGGGTCGGTCGATGCGAACGGAACTTCTTCCGCTTGCCCGCGAGGTTGTCGATGACGCGGCCTGCACGATGGACGAGACAGAGCGCGACGAGCTGCTTCGGTTGCTTGGCCTAATTCAAACCAATTTGGTGCAACGGCTCAACATCGGCTGATCAAGGCCGAGACGACGTCGTCAGCCTTTTCCGCTTTTCGTTGAAGCGCCAAACAGCTCTAACCCTCTGTTTTTCGTGCAATTTCGGACGGAAAACCGGTTCCCACTTTTCCAGAAATTGCTCTAGGTCACATACCCATAAACGCGATTCCCAATCAGCGGCTGTGCTTCCCTTCCTGCAATCGACAGGAGGCTGAGATGGGGCGTTTCGATCTGACGGATTTCGAGTGGTCGGTGATCCAGCCGTTGCTTCCTACGAAGGTGCGCGGGGTGCTGCGCGCCGATGACCGAAAGGTCCTGAACGGCATCTTCTGGCGGTTGCGCACGGGGGCTCCCTGGGCCGACATTCCGGCGCGCTACGGTCCGCACACGACGTGCGTGAACCGCTTCAACCGGTGGCGCAGAGCCGGCTACTGGGCGCGCATTCTCGAAGCCGTATCAGCCGCTTACGATGGTGACGTGCAAATGATTGACTCCTCCTCGATCCGCGTCCACCAGCACGCCGCCAACGGTCAAAAAAAGATGAGCGATCCCGTTGCATGGGGCGTTCGCGCGGCGGCCAGATCACCAAAATCCATGCCCTCGTTGATGCCGAAGGCCGGCCGATCCGCCTCAAGCTGACCGAGGGCCAGGCCCATGACGGACGCTCGGCCTCCGACATGTTCGAGACCGTCGAGGCCGGGCATATCCTGCTCGCCGACCGCGCTTATGACGGCGACACGCTCCGCGCCGCGATGGCAAAGCGCGGCGCATGGGCCAACATCCGAGCCATGCCGAACCGCGTCAAAACCTTCCCGTTCAGCGCATGGGTCTACCGCCAACGCAACGCCGTCGAGCGGTTCTTCAATAAACTCAAACACTTCAGGGCCGCAGCCACCCGATACGATAAGCGCGACGACAATTTCCTCGCTTCCGCCCAGCTCGCTTCGATCCGCATCTGGTTGCGGAGTTATGAGGCGGTCACCTAGTCGAGAGCAAACAAAATGACGCCGATGGTCGCAACCGTCGATGCAACAACGACGCGGATCCCGGGTGGTGGCTCCGACTTAAAAATGTAAGCCGCAACGTAGATACTGAGAAAAACTTCCAAAGATCCGATAATTGCCACAACGGCTACGCCGGTATTAATAAGCGCAAAAAATTGCGCGACCTGGCCAAATGAGATCAGCGCCGCCGCAAGCAGCTGCCATCGGCCCGTGTTGCGGAACACGCCGCAAATGGCGGCGCGAAAGCGGCGGTTAACGGGCATCGCGATGCCGTAGAACAGAAGCCCAGACAAGGCGCCGACGAAGGTACCCAGCGTGGGATCCGGCACGTACATCATGCCGAGCTTACGCGCGACGTACGATGCACCGTAGGACCCCGCCGAAAGCGTCCCAAAGACCTGGCCTCTGTGGGTGGTGGCGACATCGTCACCGCGTATTTCGAATGGGTTGGCCTCGGCCTTGATCGCGATGACCAAGAAGAGGCTCGCCAGGACGACCGCCATCCCGGCCACACCGAGATAACCCACGGTCTCCCCGAGAATGACGAAGGCGAAAACCGCGCCAAAAAGAGGGGTCAAACGTCGAAAAAGACTGGCCTGAATAGCTCCGGCCAATTCGACGGACCGGAATAGAGTGAGGCGCCCCACGACCGTCGAAAGAACCCCGCTCAGCGCAAAATAGACTGCGCCGATCGCCAGCGCCCGGTCGAAGGATCCCAGCGGATTTCCCAGCAAGAGCCAGAGCGTTCCGGCCACGATCAACGTCATGACAACGGAGAGAAATGCGCCGTTGTCACCGCTGGTCTGTCCGGCCCCTTTGGCGATGGACGCGCTGGCGGTCGCAAAACAAAGCGCCGACAGCAACGCAAAGAGCGGCCCGATCAATGAACGAACCGGCCGGGCGAATCCCCTGATTCAAATGGGTGTGGAAGCAAAGATCGCCGCCAGCGCAAACGCCTTTGCGACGCGCTATTGGGGTGACTTGTCGGCAAGACTGGAGCCCTCCTCCGAATGAGAAGTGGTCGACGGCTTTTCCCGTTCGCTGCGCAGACCATATCGATGCCAGACGACCCCCCCGGCGATACAAGCCAAGGCGGCAGCCGAAACAATATAGCCACCGAACAAGACCAGCATGCCGCCGGCAAACAAAAGGAGCCGCGGGCCGCGGCTTACGATCGACCGCAGGTACCCCTCAACGGCCACAGCGATGCAGAAGAGTCCGACGAGCGCACTGCCGACTGCGAACAGGATCTGGCCGACATTGCCCTGGAGCAACAGGCCCGGATAGGCGATAAAGGCAAATGGGATCAGGAAGGCACCAACCGCGATCTTGACGGACTGGGCTGCGATCTTGAGTGGATTCTCATCGGCGATCGCACTCGCGGCATAGGCGGCTACGGCGACGGGTGGTGTCAGGGCGGACATGACCGCATAGTAGAGTATGAACAGATGCCCTGCCATCTGATCGATCCCCAGTTGCTGCATCACCGGCGAGATCAGAACCGCGGCCAGAATGTAGGCGCTGGGTGTGGGCATCCCCATACCGAGCAGTGTCGTCAAAACGGCCGCAATCACCAGAGAGAGGAACAGGTTGGCGCCCGACACGAGAAAAACGAGGGTCGAGAATTTGGACGCCAGGCCGGTCATGGTGATACCTCCGATCACCAATCCCGCAGCCGCACAGGCGCCGGCTACCGCAACCATCCGCACGCTGGTTTCCGACAGAACCTCGTAGATCGCACGGGGTGTGAGGCGCGTGCTCTTTCTCACCATCGACACGGCGAGGACGGCGACGATGCCGTAGACTGCACTGTACGTCGGCGTGTAACCGTCAAGTAGAGCCCAACTGATCACCGCCAACGGAACGACGAACAGCCCCCCTTCCCGCAGAACGTTGGACAGAGGCGGAACCGCCGACCGATCGACACCGGCAAGACCTTCTTTCAGCGCGCGAAAATGCACCTGAAGATAGATCGGAAAATAATAGAGAAGGGCCGGAATGAGCGCCGCGATCGCGATTTGGACATAATCGATCCCGGTGTATTCGGCCATGATGAAGGCCGCAGCGCCCATGACGGGCGGCAACAGGCTCCCCCCCGAAGATGCCGCAACTTCGACCGCGGCGGCAAAAGTCGAGCGATAGCCCATTTGCTTCATCATCGGGATCGTAATACTGCCCGTAGTCACGACGTCTGACGTTGGACTTCCGGAGATGGTCCCGTAGAGGCCCGACGAAACGACCGCAATCTTGGCAGGACCGCCCGGCGAGGAACCGGTCAGATAGGCAGCCAGATCGTAGAAAAACTTCGCGCCGCCACACTTTGCGAGCGCCGTTCCGAACAAGACGAAGAGAAATGCATAGGTGGCGGCCACCCGAAGCGGCACGCCGAACAGGCCATCCGTCGTGAAAACAATGATGTCGAGGAAGTGCGCGTAGGAAATCTCGCCATGGCCAAGCACACCTCCGATGTGATGACCGAAGAGGTTGTAGGCGAGGAAAAGCAACACGATCGTGGTCAACCCCATACCGACCGTTCGACGCATCGCCTCGATCGTCAGCAGAAGAAGCAGCGACGCAAAGGCGATATCATAGGTGCTTAAGGGATCCAGCAGCGTGATGCGGCGAGCGATCGTTTCCGCCTGCGAGACAAAATAGAATCCGCACACCAAAGACAGGGCGGCGGCGACCCAATCGAATAACAGGATGCGCACACGGTCGGAGTTGGCGGATGGTCCGATGAGGAGGAATGTCAACACCAGCATGAGCGCCAGGAACGTCATGGTCAGTGTCAGCGTGTCTTCACGGGAGAAGGCAGCCGCATAGACAACCCACAATGCAGTGAACGCCGCATAGGCCTTGATCACATGGCCGGCCCATCCTTCGGGACTGCGGCGCGTGCCCGTGTCAAAGAAGAATTTCAACATTATTTCCGATCCCGCTCACAAAAACGAAGGCGCGGGAGCACCCCACGCCTTCGCATCCATGTGCTGTTCGCACGATCAATTGCCGGCTTGCTCGTACACCTCTTGCGCCGCCGGATGGTAATCAACGGTGGATGCACCCGCCATCAACTCAACGTCCAATGGTGACATCGCGTTGTGGACACGCCGCAACTCCTCGAAATTCTCGGTCAACGCCGTGGTGATGTCGCGGACCATCTGCTCGTCGGCATCCTTGCGCACGAACAGTTGTGCCGAAACAGTGACGG
Source organism: Amorphus sp. 3PC139-8 (assembly GCF_040750475.1). NCBI lineage: Bacteria > Pseudomonadati > Pseudomonadota > Alphaproteobacteria > Hyphomicrobiales > Amorphaceae > Amorphus > Amorphus sp. 3PC139-8. The sequence goes on from NZ_JABJVY010000001.1 coordinate 31,007, forward strand.
TGAGGGTATCGTCGTCATTCCATTCATAGGCGTCGGAGGGGATGGTGAATTCTTGAATATCCCACTCGTCGATGACCTTCTGAGCCGTCTCTTTGGTAATCGGAAGCAACGTCACGTCGATCGCCGACGCCAGTTCACGGATCGAGCTGTGATTGACGAAAAGTGAGTTCAGGATCATGTCCACGCGGCGGTCCCGCATGAGGTCGCCCTGCTCGCTGGACGCGGCGTAGGTCACTTGGCCGCCCCAGGACTCGATCTGCTCCGGGCTCGCGCCCACCGCGTTCAGCATCGATTCACCGACCGCACTGACGACATTGCCGCGCCTGTTGAGCGCGATCTGAATGGGCAGCTCTTGCTCGGCGATGTCCTCGAGCTTGGTCAGCCTATGCTCTGCCGCGTAGTCCGCATTCACGATCGCCTGCATCGGTGCCCAGGTGTAGAGCTGAGCAACGGTCGCCATGCTATCGATCACTCCGTTGAAGGGCTCAAGCCCGCCGATGGCCGCCTTGGCTTCCGCGTCGTGAATGATGGCGAGGTCGCAATTTCCCTCGTCGAGCAACTTGACGTTGGCAAGCCCCCCACCCGAAGTCTGATAGGTCACCGTGGAGCCGGGAAACGATGCCTTTACGGCGGCATCGATACCCGCGCCCAACAAGCTCCAAAGACCGCCCGGGCTCGCGCCGCAAAGCGTGAGATTATAGGTTTGAGCCGATGCAGGCTGAATGGCACTTGCGGCGACCATCATCCCGCCAAGAACCATCGCCGAAACGCATTTCTTCATAGATCCCTCCCTGAGATATAATTAGATTACTTAGTAAAGAGCGATAGCGGCCCAAGCCAAGGTTGTCAATCACGGCCCATTTTTCGCTGAAAAGGCGAATATCGCTGCATTTGAGACGCGTCGCGGCTTTCTGGAAAATCGAACAACGGGCGGTCTTGCTGCCGGCATTCGCCAACAGCCGCAGCGCTTCCCGTCATCCTCTCTGAGCGGGCGTACCTCGTCGGAGCGACCTGCCGACGCGCCTGATTCCCATGGCGCGGGCTTTGACCAATTGGATCCGAGGCCGTGCGGACCATCGATGAGGTGAGGCACTCAGCCAAGGTCGGATAGACGAATAATTTCTAAGAAGACTAATGATTGACAGTTGACTCGCTTCGCTCATACGCTCTTCACTAAGCGTACACGTTGCGCGCACAGCGCACATCCATGATCGGACATACCGACGAGATCCGGGGAGCGATTTCGTCGGCTCGTCTAGGCGAGTGCCGCATGGGAAAGGGAGGGACATTTGCCGGTGCCAACAAGCTTACTTGCAGGCATGCGCTTGATCGCGAGCGCGCACGTCGTCGGCAATCCCGTGTCCGACACGTGTTGATCAATCTATGTTTTTCGAACGAGGGGCCGAAAGTTCTCCACCCCTTCGACACCGCGTCCGTGCGACCCGGCACATTTCTTTGCGACCATGAGAGATCCGGTTCTCAAGGGGTTTGAAAGGTCAGCGAACACCGGCCGCCGCCCTGAATCGAATGAACTGATCAGCTATCGGCAAGCATCTTGGAAGAAACGAATAATGGTGCGTTACATGGGAAGCGAGCTCTCGACCGACGATGTGCGTCAGATTCTCGCCCTCGTTGAAAATTCAATCTTCGAGAGTTTCGAGCTGCAGGTCGGAGACTTGCATTTATCGGTGAGCAAGACGGGCGCGGCGAGCGCGCCCACGCAACCTGCCAGCGTTGCGCCGGCATCAACCCCGACTCCTGCGCCCTCCGCCGTGGAGACCGCGCCTGCACCGGTCCGAACACCTGGACCAGCGTCGTCATCGGACACCGATGTCAACAGCGGCAACGAGGCCGGTCTCGTCGAGATCAAAGCCCCGATCGTCGGACTCTTCTACGTCGCCCCCGAACCCGGCGCAAAACCCTTTATCGAAGAGGGTGACGACATCGATGCGGACACCACGGTCGGCCTGGTCGAAGTCATGAAGGTGTTCAATGGCGTCAAAGCGGGCGTTGCCGGGACCGTCGTCAAGCGGCTGGTCGATGACTCCGCCTTTGTCGAGCACGGCCAGGCCCTATTTCTCGTTCGAGAGAAGACATGAGGACGATGCTGAATCGCGTCTTTGTGGCTAACAGAGGCGAGATCGCCGTCCGGATCGTTAAAGCGTGCCATTCGCTCGGTATCGAAGCTGTCGTCGGCTTTTCCGAGCCCGATCGGGGCAGTCTTGCCGCTCAGATTGCCGACCGTGCGGTGTGCATCGGTCCTGGCCCCACCGCTGCCAGCTACCTGAGCCAGGGGCGGTTGATCTCGGCCGCACTCGGCACCGGGTGCGACGCGCTCCATCCGGGCTACGGCTTCCTTGCGGAAAATGCCTCTTTCGCCGAGCTATGCGGAGACAACGACCTGACGTTCGTCGGCCCCACGCCGGAGAACGTCAAATCGATGGGCAACAAGCTCGAAGCGCGCCGTCTGGCGCAAGCCTATGATATTCCGCTGGCGGCCGGCTCGGTGCGGATCAACGACTTCTCGCATGCCGAAGCGATTGCTGACGATATCGGAATGCCGCTGCTGTTCAAGGCGGCCGCCGGAGGCGGAGGACGCGGAATCCGCATCGTCAGAGACCGAGCCGAATTGCGCGGAGCCTTCGAGCAGGCCGCGGCAGAGGCCCAAGCGGCCTTTGGCGATCGCGCGCTCTTCATGGAGCGATATATCGAGAACGCTCGCCACGTCGAAGTGCAGATCCTCGCCGACATTCAAGGCAACGTCGTTCATCTGGCAGAGCGCGATTGCTCGCTCCAGCGCCGCTATCAGAAAATGGTGGAGGAAGCGCCCTCGGTCGGTCTCGCCGACGACCTGCGCGCCGAAATTCATGCGGCGGCCGTCCGACTGACGCAGAAGATCGGATATGTGAGCGCGGGAACGGTCGAATTCATCGTCGATCTCGATCGCGGCTCTTTCTATTTCCTTGAGATGAACACCCGGATTCAGGTTGAGCATCCGGTGACGGAAATGCTGACCGGCGTCGACATCGTGGCGGAGCAACTTCGCATCGCCGCGGGCCTGCCACTGTCGGTAAAGCAGGAGGATGTGGCGCTCGGCGGGCACGTCATCGAATGCCGCATCAATGCCGAAGCCCCGGCCCGCGGTTTCAACCCCTCGCCCGGGCGCGTCATGCGCTGGCGGCCACCGACCGGGGATCATATCCGGCTCGACACCCATGCGTTCGAAGGCTGGGTGATTTCCCCCTATTACGACTCTCTTCTGGGGAAGCTCATCGTCCGCGGCCAAGACCGGCCGGCTGCCGTGGAACGCATGAGCGAAGCCCTTGCGACTTTCGAGATCGAAGGGCCGGAAACCACCCTCCCCTTCCTCAGCTATGTCTTCGACAAGCCGGACTTTCGGGAGGGGCATTTCAATACACGGTGGCTCGAGGCGATCGCGCCCGGTTTTGCCGCCGATGCGGCATGACCAGGGGAGGAAACCAATGTCGAAAAGCCTTTCGATCATAGACACGACATTGCGGGACGGCCAACAGAGCCTCTGGGCCATGAATATGCGCACCGGCACGATGCTGGCCGCACTCGACCGGCTGGACCGGGCCGGCTTCGAGGCGATGGAGTTCTACGTGCCGGTTGTGCAGATCAAGAAGATGATCCGCGACCTGGGCGAGGACCCGTTTCAGTGGCTGCGTCTGGGCACACAAAAGACGTCACAGACACCGTTGCGCCTTCACGCCGGATATCGCAGCGGCCTTGGGAAAATTCCCGAATCCGTCGCCAAGCTGCTCGTCAAGCTCGTTATCGACACCGGCATCTCCGTCGCCAGGGTATCCGATCCCTGGAACGACTTCGACGGCATGCGTGAGGAGCACGACGAGCTTCGAAAGATGGGCATGGAGTCCGTCGTCAACCTCATCTACTCGGTTTCGCCACGCCATACCGATGAGTATTTCATCGCGCGGGTGCGTAAGGCGGCAGCGCTCAAGCCCTACCGGCTGTGTTTGAAGGACGTCGGCGGACTCCTGACGCCGGACCGCATCGATACGCTCTTGCCGCAAATCAAGGAAGCTGCCGGCGGCATTCCGATCGAATTCCATTGCCACTGCAACAACGGGCTAGGCCCCTACAATGTGGTCAAGGTTTTGCAGCACGGGCTAACGCACGTGCACTCAGCTCTCCCGCCCCTCGCGAATGGCTCCTCCCAGCCATCCGTCTTCAATGTCGTCGCGAATGCCCGCGAACTGGGCTTTGATCCAGGGATCGACGAAGCCCCCCTGCGCGAAGCATCCGAGTTCTTGACCGGTGTGGCAGACCGCGACGGTTTCTCGATCGGGCATCCGGTCGAGTACGAGGAGCACCTTTACAGCCACCAGGTCCCCGGCGGCATGATTTCCAACCTGTATTACCAGCTGGCCAAGGTAAAACAGGAACACCGACTCCCCGAGGTTCTCGAGGAGGCCGCCAATGTTCGCCGCGATTTCGGCTATCCGATCATGGTCACACCGCTATCCCAATTTGTCGGGACTCAAGCGGCGGTCAACGTCATGACCGGATCCCGCTACGGCCAGGTGACGGACGAAACCATTCAATACGCGCTGGGGCACTGGGGTCGCGAAGCATTGGAGCATATGGACGCCGATGCCCGGGACCGCATTCTCGACCGCGCACGCGCCAAGGAATTGGCTGCCGTGGAGTACGCCCAGCCGAGCCTGGACGAAGTCCGTCGGCACTATGGCGAGAGCCTGAGCGACGAGGATCTTATCCTGCGCGTCTATGTCGATGAAGAAGCGCCAAAAATCGCGCGAAACGCGCCTGAGCCGAAAGAGGAAGCGCTCGCCGGCAATTCGCTTGTCGAGTTGGTCCGCAATCTGACGAGCATCCGCGACAAAGCAACTGTCACGTTCGTCAAAGGAAACACGCGCATAGCCCTTGCCCGCAACAGGGCATAAGGCGCCGGGCTGTTCGCGGAACAAAGAGAGTGACGGTGTCACGAATTTCATGAGGAGGAGGAAACCACGATGAAGACTCTGATGTCCGGGTTACTGCTGTCCACGGCCATTCTGGTGGCACAGCCGGCTCTGGCCGAAGACTTTCGGGTGCTCAGCAGTTGGGACACGACCTACGCACCCGTTCCCCGCGTGCTGGATCCCTTTCTCGAGCGGCTTTCGGAGGAATCCAACGGCGAGATCACGACATCTCGCTCGGGTCCGGAGACCATTCCACCGTTCGAGCAGCTGGATCCCGTCTCGCGTGGCCTGTTCGACATGCTGTTCACGAACGGCGCTTACCACGCCAACCAGACCGCTGCCGGTATGACATTCGATGCCGTCAGCGCCACACCGGCCGAAGTGCACGAGTCCGGCATGTGGGACTATATCGATGAGCGCTATCAGGAACTCGGGCTGAAGCTGATCGCCGTTCTCTATGACATGAACGGGTATAACATCATTCTGCGCGAGCCCGTCACAGACAACGCCCTTGAAGGCCGGCGTGTCCGCGGCACCCCGATCTACCATCCGCTCATCGAAGAACTCGGAGGCTCGCCGGTCGTGCTGCCGGGCAACGAGATCTATTCCGCGCTTGAGCGCGGCGTTGTGGATGGCGCAGCCTGGCCGACCGTTGGCGCCGCAGGCTTCCGCTGGTTTGAAGTCGCGGACTATCTGATGCGGCCGACATTCGGGCAGGTCGGACATCCCGTCTTCATGAATCTCGAACGTTGGAATTCGCTGGACGACGAGACCAAGGAGCTCATCACGCGGGTTGCGCGGGAGTTCGAGGACGAAGCGATTGAGCTCTTCGACGCTGTCGTCGCGGAAGAAGAAGAGACGCTTGCGGCGGAAGGCATGTCGGTTACCGAGCTCAGCGATGAGTACAGCTCGGTCATCGGAAGTACCTGGTACGACGGGGCCATGAACCTGGCGGCCGGACTAAGCCCCGACGCGGTCGCCGAAATCAGAAAGATCGCAGAGGACGCCGGCCTCAACGACGGGCAATAGCGAAGGATGTGGGACGGACCGCGATGGCGCTCCGTCCCACTCCTGTCGAAGAGGTTCATCCATGTCGAACGCTGTCTCTTCTCTCAGGCCCCTCCTGCGCGTTCAGGATGCGGTATCCATTGCGGGTCAAGGGCTTGGTGCGATCGCTTTGGCGGCGATCGTGGTGATCTATGCCTATGAGATCATCATGCGCTATTTCATCGGCACCCCGACGGTCTGGGCGAGTGATTTCGTCTCGTTTCTTCTTCTGATCTCGGTCTTCGCGGTCTTGCCCTGGCTCACCCGTGACGGAGGCAATGTCGCTGTAACGCTTCTGCCGGACTATCTCCCGCCAGCTCTCGGCGACAAGCTCCTGCGCTTCGGCTTTTTCATTAGCGGTCTCGCCTGTCTGTACGTCGCCTACATCGGACTTGAAGAGACGCTTCGGCTTTTCGAGCGCAACACCATGACGCTGACAACCGTTCGCGTGCCGCGATGGCCGATGCTGGCCCTTATCACCTTAAGCATGCTCAACGCCGGTCTTTACTTTTTCCGTCTGACCTTCCGTCACGCGACCAACGCAGCGGGGACCGGCCGTGCTTGAAGGCATTCCCGCCATTGTCGTCGGTGTAGGGCTTCTGCTCGGACTGATGCTTCTCGGACTCCCCGTCTTCATTGCGTTTTTGACGGTCAACCTGCTCGCTGTCGGCTTGATGCTTGGCCCGTCGGGCTACGGCATGTTCATCGCCAGCATGTTCGACACGACCACGACGAACTCGCTCGTGACGATTCCGATGTTCATCCTGATGGGTGAAATCCTGTTCCGCTCGAACGCGGTCGACGTGCTGTTTCATTCCATCGACACCATCGTCGGCAAAGTGCGCGGCCGGCAATACGTCCTGACCGTGTTGCTCGCCACGATTTTCAGTACGCTGTCCGGTGCCGCGATGGGCGTCGCCGCCATGCTCAGTCGATCGTTGCTGCCGACCATGGTGGCGCGCGGCTACGATTCCAAACTGGCCATCGGCAACATCCTGGCGGGCGCCAGCCTCGCGCCGCTGATTCCGCCCAGCATTCTGGCGATCATCGTGGGGATGCTGGCCGGTGTTTCGATATCCGGGTTGCTGATCGCGGGCATCCTACCGGGCCTCATGTTCGCCGTCCTTTTCCTTGGCTACACGTTTATTAGGGTGCGGCTCGATCCGTCATTGGCCCCTTCAGACGAAGGCATCCGCAAGGAGCCCTCAGTCGGCGAGGTCGTGATGGCGCTCGTCCAACTCATTCCGTTCTCGATCGTCATCATCAGCGTTATCGGCCTCATCCTCATGGGCATCGCAACGCCGACCGAGGCGGGTGCCATGGGCGTTCTCGGCGCCCTCGTCACCGCGGCGATCTATCGACGATTCAGCCTGTCCCTGATCAAGGACTCGACCATCTCTTCGGCCAGGATCGCCGCGATGATCCTCATCATCATGGCCACCTCGAAGCTCTTCTCTCAACTTCTCGCCTTTACCGGCGGCGCAACGGCACTGACCCAGCTCGTTGCCGGGCTGGATGTCGCGCCATGGCTGATGATCTTCCTGTTGATGGCATTGCCGTTCATCCTATGCATGTTCATCGACCAGATCGCGCTGATGCTCATCGTCGTGCCGATCTACATACCGATTCTGAACAATATCGGGGTGGATCCGCTCTGGTTCTGGTTGTTGTTTCTCATCAACATCACCGTCGGCGGCATGACACCGCCGTTTGGCTATACCCTCTTCGCCCTCAAAAGCGGCTGGGAGGACGGGCGACTGGCCGAGGTGTTCTCCGCCGCATGGCCCTTTGTCTTCATCTTCATTCTCGGGATGGTCCTGCTCGCGATTTTCCCGGGAATCGTAACCTTTCTTCCAAGCCTGATTTGAGGGGACACTCAATGAACGCATCGCCGAAAAGAGGCGCCGTCATCGTGACCGGTGCGGGACAGGGCCTCGGTCAGGCCTTTGCCGTACGGCTGGCAGCAGAGCACTATCCCGTCGTCGTTGCCGACATCGCATCCGACAAAGCTGACGCTGTCGCCAAAGCCATTGCGGCGCAGGGCCACGAGGCGGCCGCCATTGGGGTCGACGTCACCGACGAAGGCTCGGCGGGCCGGATGGTGGAGCTCGCGCTCGATCGGTTCGGTGCAATCGAGGGTCTCGTCAACAATGCCTCGATCTTCTCCACGCTGAAGATGCGGCCGTTTTTCGAGATCCCGCTGGACGAGTGGCGGAGCGTCGTCGACGTCAACATGACCGGGGTTTTCATCTGCTCCAAGGCCGCGGCCGGTCCTATGCGCGAACGCGAGCAGGGGCGCATTATCAATATCGCTTCGTCCGTCGTGCCGATGGGACGTCAGGACTACCTGCACTATGTCGGTTCAAAAGGCGGCGTTGTCGGGATGACGCGCGCGATGGCCCGAGAGCTCGGCCCCTGGAACATCACGGTCAACGCCGTCTTGCCCGGCGCGACCGAAACCGGCATCGAACGCGCCACCGTGACGTCGGCTCAGCGCGAAGCGCTGATTGCCATGCGCTCGCTGAAGCGGGCTCAGGTACCAGACGACCTCGCCGGCGTCGTGTCTTTCCTGATGTCGGAGGACAGCCGGTTCATGACGGGCCAGAACCTGATCGTCGACGGCGGCGCCGTTTTCAACTGACAGGAGGGCCACCTCATGAGCAAACCCACCACAGACAGCGATACCGCTTCGACATGGGGGCGGCGGCTCGGTTTCGGCGCGAGGCCGCTCCTGCTGGTGATCGACGTCACGCGGGCGTTCACCGAAGAGCACCGACCACTGGCTACAGGGTCAAGCGAACTGATTGCTCAAATCAACCGCATCACCGGGGCGGCGCGGACGGCGGATATCCCCATCATCTTCACGGTCGTCGCCTATGACGATCCCGATTTCTCGGACGCGGGGCTGTGGGCGAAGAAAATCGGGACCCATCCGGACCTGCTTGCCGGATCGGACGGTGTTGAACTCGATCCGCGCCTGAGCCGCGAGAACAAAGAAGCGGTACTCGTGAAGAAGTACGCATCCTGCTTTTTCGGCACCGATCTTTCCAGCCGCTTGAACGCGTCCGCGCGCGACACGCTGATCATCGTTGGAATGACGACGAGCGGCTGCGTGCGCGCGACTGCCGTCGATGCCATTCAATCCGGTTTCCGTCCGATCATCGCGCGCGATGCCGTCGGGGACCGCTGGAAAGATGCCCATGATCAGGCATTGTATGATCTGAATGCGAAATATGCCGATGTGATCGAGACGGAAGAGATACTGGACTATTTCGGGCGCATCGACGCACAGGCCTCATGAGCCGCGCGCCTTAAGGGCCAATTTTGACCCTACACCTTAATGACTGTCGCTGAATTGCGAGCGCGCTTAGACGGCCACGCGGAGGGTCACCAAATCGTCACCACCGCCTAATCGTCCGAAGGCAGAGGGGCGAGATTGGCAACGATCCGATCGATAACGCGAAAAAAAGCTTCGCGGTCGCTGTCGTCCACCCCGGAAATCGCATCCTGGGCAACTTCTCGAGCAAAGTGCAAGAGGTCCACTGTCTGAAGACGCCCTTTTTCGGAAAGACTGACTGCCAAGCGTCTGCGGTCGCTCGGATCACGCCTTCGTTCAATCAACCCACTCCGATCCAGATTGTCGAGAACACTGGTAGACGATGCCTTTTCGATGCCGAGAAGCGAGGAGATTTCCGTCTGATAGAGAGCGCCTTCCTCGTAGAGGACGCGCATATGCAAATACTGGGCAAGCGTGAGACCACGTTTAGCGAGATGTCCTTGAAGTCGTCTGGTGTAGAAGCGATGCGCCATACGCAAGGAAGCACCCAACCCCCGCTCGGCTGAGCCGGTTGTCGTCGTCCTCCTTCGCGCATCGGTTTGATGGTTCCCTTTGTTACGGGTTTGACTCAGGGTCGCCTCCATTGCCGGACCACATCGATGCCATGCGGTGTGGAGTATCCACACGATATGCCCCGCCGCGCATATGCCCGCTTTGCCTTGCCTTCCTTGAGCGGCCAATCATAAACGAGCGCATCGAAGGCCCTATCCAACGATTTGTCGCCGGCCCTCACTCTGCGAAATGCAGCTTTTATCCCGTCGACACCAATATTGTGGCCGATGCAAATCCAGGGCGGAACGTCACGGGGCTCTCCGCGAAGACCGATGGCTTTCATACGTGGACAGCGGGGAGATTTGCCAGTTTCAACCGACTTCGTGATTGGCACAAAGGCGTATACCTGCAGGCGAAGTAGGCCGCAGTTTGCGCATTTCCAGGTGAAGTGGAAACCGGTTCGCCGTCCGGAAACGTGGCAAAACAATAACTTGGAGCGTTCGGCGATTCCGCGAACCGCAGAACGATCCAAGCGTTGCGGCTGGCGCCTTCTCATTTATGAGGCCATGACCTCCATTGGAAGATCCGGAACCTCGGTTGTTGCGGCCGAGAGGGCCGAAAGAAAGACTTCGCCGATGCCGAGCAGGACCGGGCGCTCATAGCCGACCTCTGCCACGTCGTCGGCCACGCTGGCGAGCGTGCCGCGCACGATCCGCTCGTCGGGACGGCCCAAGGCCCACCCGGCAACGCTCGGCGTCGACGGCGGCAGGCCCTTGGCGATGAGCTGCTCGGCAAATTGCGAGCAGGTGCGGCCGCCCATATAGACCACCAGGGTGGTCTCGGGATCGGCAAGGCCGGTCCAGTCGATCTCCGGCAACTGCCCATCACGCGCATGACCCGTTACGAACCGCACGGAGTGAGCGCAGTCGCGGTGCGTGAGCGACACCCCGAGCTTCGAGGCCAGCGCGAGCGCGGAGGTGATACCGGGAACCACCTCCACGGCGATGTCGTGACGCGACAACTCGGCGATTTCCTCGCCCGCCCGACCGAAAATCATCGGATCGCCGGACTTCAGCCGGACCACATGCTTGCCCTGGCCGGCCAACTTGATCATCAGCGCGTTGATTTCCTCCTGCCGACAGGAGGCGCGGGCGCCTCGCTTGCCGACCAGAAGCCGCCGCGCCTCCCGGCGGGCAAGCTCCATAACCTCGTCGGAAATCAGATCGTCGAACAGGATCACGTCGGCCGACTGCAGCGCCCGCATCGCCTTCAGCGTCAGATATTCGGCATCTCCGGGACCTGCCCCGACCAGAGTGACCCGCCCGCCTTGGCTCCCGGCGCCGATATCAGTCGCGAGGGACTGCAACGTCCCGGCCGCATCGTCGTCCGGCGGCGCACGGAAGGCGAGATCGCAAAACCGCTCCCAGAAACGACGGCGGCCGGCCGGGTCGGCGATGCGGTCCGCCACAAACGCGCGACAATCCTTCGCGGCCCGCGCCCAGCCACCGAGATAGGGCGGCACCAGGGCCTCGATCCGCCGACGGATCGCCTGGCCGAGCACCGGCGCGGCCCCGTCGGTGGAAATGCCGATCACGACCGGCGAGCGGTTAACGATCGAGCCGAACTGGAAATCGCAGAAGTCCGGCTTGTCGACGATGTTGACTGCAGCCCCGGCCGTGCGTCCCGCCTCCCGGATCGCCTGAGCTTCCTCCACCGTATCGGCGTCGCCGACGACGATCGCCGCTCCGGCAAGGTCGTCCGGGCGCCAGCCGCGACGGACCAGGCGGAGCGCCCCCGCGGGCAGAGCCGCAGCCGTTAGCTCCTCCATGTCTTCGCCCGCCTGCGCGGCAAAGACGGAGACTTCGGCACCGGCCGCCGCAAGCAGCTCCGCCTTCCAGGCCGCTCCCTCCGAGCCACCGATCACCACGGCCGTTCGGCCAGCGAGATCGAAAAAGACGGGAAGCTTGGCCAGCGGAGCAATGCGCCCCGGCTTGCGTTCAGACGGCTGTTTGAAGCGAACGGGCATGGATGATCCTCCGGATCTCCGCGCGGCAGGAGCCGCAGTTGGTTCCGGCCTTCAAGGCCGTTCCGACGGCCTCGACGCTCGTCGCCGCGCCGGATCGAACCAGCGCGTCGATCTGGTTGATGCCGACGTCGAAGCACGAGCAGACGATCGCGCCCGAGTCCGGCACTTCGCCGCGCGGACGCCCCGCCAAAACACCGAGCCGCTCCTGCGGCGACTCGAACGTCTCGGAGAGGGCGCCGGCGACGAAGCTGCGCGAGACCGACACCGGCTCAGGCGCCACGAACAGCGCCCCAACGAGCCGGTCGCCGGAAAACGCCGCCAACCTGTGATGTCCGGAGCGCGCGTCCTGAACCGCGAGCACCTCGTCGTCGGCCAGCGGCAGCCCGAGCAGCGAGGCAAGCAGCCCGCGCCAGCTTTCAGGATCCGCCGATCCGGCGAGTTCCGCCCGGTAGCCGCCACGCGCCCTGGCAACGGCCCAGTAGTCGCAGGCGCCGAGCTTGGGCCGACCTCGCGTGACGGCGAAGCCGTACCAGCGGACGGGAAACGGTCCGACCCGCACCCTTGCAGACTTCAGGGCCGGCTGGCCCGAGACCGGATCGGTCGTTGCGGTAACCAGGCTGTCGACACGTGCGGCGCTCGCCGTCCGACCGTTCCAGTGCATCGGCACGAAGACCGTTCCCGGCCGCTGCGCCTCGGTGACCAGCGCCCGCACGACGATCCGCCCTTCAAGGCTTTCGACCCGAACGAGGCTCGCCGGCGCAATCGCAGCCGTGGCGGCATCATCGGGATGGATCTCGACATAGGGTTCCGCAATGTGGCTCGACAGGCGCGGCGAGCGGCCGGTGCGGGTCATGGTGTGCCATTGGTCGCGCACCCGGCCGGTGTTGAGCACCAGCGGATAGTCCGGATCGTCTGTAGACGACGCAGCCGGCGTCGGTACGAACCGGGCGCGGCCATCGGGCGTGAAGAAATGCCCATCACTCCCAAACCGCACCCGGCGGGTTGCGTCGCGGCGCACCGGCCACCTCACCGGCCCCAACTCGTGATATCCTGCGGCATCGAGCCCGGACAGTCCGCCGATGTCGAAGGCGCGCGTACCTTCATTCTCAAAGCCTGACAGGGCGGCGTGCTCGGCGAAGATCTCGCCGGCGGTTGCGTAGGGGAACGCTGCGGCAAAGCCCATCCGCCGGGCAACTTCCGTGACGATCCACCAGTCGGGACGCACCTCGCCGGGAAGGTCGAGAAAGGCCCGCTGACGCGAGATCATCCGCTCGGAGTTGGTAACGGTGCCATCCTTCTCGCCCCATCCCGCCGCAGGCAGCAGAATATCGGCATAGGCCGCGGTGTCGGTGTCCGGCAGAACGTCGGAGACCACCACGAACGGGCACGCCTCCAGCGCCTCCCGCACCAGATCGGCCTCCGGCATCGAGACAACCGGATTGGTCGCCATGATCCAAAGCGCCTTGATTCGGCCATCGCGAACCGCGCGGAACAGCTCTACTGCCTTCGGTCCGGCATGGTCGGCGATGCGGCCGCTGCCCCAGAAGCGGGAGACCCGATCGCGATCGGCGACGTTCTCCAGTTCCATGTGCGCGGCAAGCTGGTTCGACAGGCCACCGACTTCGCGCCCACCCATCGCGTTGGGTTGGCCGGTTACCGAAAACGGCCCCATGCCCCGCTTGCCGATACGACCGGTCAGGAGATGACAGTTGAGGATCGCGTTCACCTTGTCGGTTCCCGCCGACGATTGGTTCACGCCCTGAGAAAAGACGGTCACGACCTTATTCGTCGCCGAAAACAGCGCGTAAAACGTCCTCAGCTCGATGGGACCGAGGCCGGTCGCCCGAGCGACGTTCGCGATATCGCCATATGCGGCGGCAAGGGCGTCCCCGAGGCCAGAGGCATGCGCGCCGACGAACGCCGTATCGATCGCCCCGGCCTCGGAGAGATGGGTCAAAAGACCGTTGAAAAGGGCAACGTCAGAGCCCGGCGCGATCGCAAGGTGCAGGTCGGCCTCGACGGCAGTCGCGGTGCGGCGCGGATCGACGATCACCAATTGGGCGCCGGTCTTCTCGCGCGCCGCCATCAGGCGCTGATAGAGCACGGGATGGCACCAGGCGAGGTTGGAGCCGACAAGGACGACGAGATCGGCGGTCTCGACGTCCTGATAGGTGCCGGGAACGATATCCGCCCCGAAGGCGCGGCGGTGCCCGGCCACGGCGGAGGCCATGCACAGGCGGGAGTTGGTGTCGATGTTCGCCGAGCCGATGAAGCCTTTCATCAGCTTGTTGGCGACATAGTAGTCCTCGGTCAGAAGCTGGCCGGACACATAGAAGGCCACGGAATCCGGACCATCTTCGACGATTGCCTCGGAAAAGCCGGAGGCGACCCGATCAAGCGCAGCCTCCCACCCCGTCCGCCGGCCGTCGACGTGCGGATGGAGCAGCCGCCCCTCAAGCCCCACTGTTTCGTCAAGCGCCATCCCCTTGGAGCACAGCCGGCCAAAATTGGCCGGGTGGGTGGGATCGCCGGAGATCTCGACGCCACCGTCGGCGCGTGGGGTCGCCAACACACCGCAACCGACCCCGCAATAGGCGCAGGTGGTCCGAACCGTGGTGTCGGTGCGTGCCGCGTCCATTGCCGGTCTCCGGTTCGGGTTGACTAAAAGGCGGGTGAAGAGGAGCGCGCCGCCGCGACCGCGCGGTCCGGCGACGCGCCTTCGCGGTGGCTATTCTGCCGGTTCAGCGATGCTATCCATCGTCTCTTCGGAGCGGTGCTTCGGCGCTTTGACGTAATGGGTGGAGTAGAGCGTCAGGCCGACGAAGGTCACACCGCCGATGAGGTTGCCGACTACGGTCGGAATTTCGTTCCAGATCAGGTAGTCGGCGAAAGAAAAATTGCCGCCGAGCATCAGTCCGGAGGGAAACAGGAACATGTTCACCACCGAATGCTCGAAGCCCATGTAGAAGAACACCATGATCGGCATCCACATGGCGATGACCTTGCCGGATACCGAGGTGGACATCATCGCCGCGACGACGCCGGTGGAGACCATCCAGTTGCAGAGCACACCGCGGATGAAAAGCGTCAGCATGCCGGCCGCGCCATGGTCCGCGTAGCCGACGGTGCGCCCCTCCCCGATATGGCCGATGGTTTGGCCAACGGCGTTGGGCGCCTCGGAGAAGCCGTAGGTGAAGATGATCGCCATGAAGACGGCCACGGTCAGCGCCCCGGCAAAGTTGCCGACGAAGACGAGACCCCAATTGCGCAAGACGCCGTTGACGGTCACGCCGTTGCGTCGGTCTAGCAGCGCGAGGGGAACCAGGGTGAAGACCCCTGTGAGAAGATCAAATCCGAGGAGATAGAGCAGGCAGAACCCGACCGGGAACAGAACGGCACCGATCAGCGGTTCGCCGGTCTGGACGGTGATGGTGACGGCGAAGGCGGCGGCAAGCGCAAGGATGGCACCGGCCATATAGGCTCGGATCACCGTATCCTTGGCGTTCATGAAGACCTTGGATTCCCCGGCGTCGACCATTTTGGCCACGAACTCCGTGGGGGCGAGATAAGACATGGCTGGTACTCCCGATGGTGGAGGTGCTTGTTGTGGCCGGCGACATTTCCGTGCGGCGGCCTCGGGCCCTCGGGCGTTTCCTCAATCTTCTCTCAGGCGGGTTCGCTCTCCGGTTCAGGCCGCCTGAACTCAGCCGAACTCGGTTCCAATGACAGCTCGATTGCGTGCGACGCCGGATCGATCCGGACGGAAAACGCGCGCGTGCGGCCGTTGTCCGGCCCTTCCATCTCGCCCGTCGCAAGCGAGATCACAGCGTTGTGGAGGGGACAGGTCACCGATCTGTCGTGGACGATCCCCTGGGAGAGCGGCCCGTCCTTGTGCGGGCAGCGGTCTTCCAGGGCGTAGACCTCGTCATCCGCCGCGCGGAACACGGCCACGCGGCCGAACGGGGTCAGCACGCAGCGCGCGCCCAAGCGCGGAACGTCGTCGAGGTGCCCGATCCTGTGCCAGCGCTCTGTCATTCGGCAGCCTCCTGGAGGGTGAGATCCGCAAGCGGGGCGAACTCGTGGGCGTCGCGGCCTTTGGTCCGCTCCTGCCAGGGATCGGCCTGTGAATAGCGCTGGGAAAAGACGAAGCGGTCGAACAGAGCCCGCCGGTTCTCAAGGTCTTCCATCACCTGGGCCTGGATGGTCTCCAGCCCGACCCGCGCCATCCACTTGTAGATCCGCTCCAGATACCAGCCCTGTTCGCGGTAGAGCTGCACGACGGCGACGATCGCCTCGAAGGCATCGTCTTCCGTGGCAACCTTGCCGAGGAGTTCCGTGCCCTTGATGTCGAGGCCGGCGGCACCGCCGATCTGGATTTCGTAGCCGCTGTCGACGCACACCACGCCGACATCCTTGCAGGTCGCCTCGGCGCAGTTGCGGGGGCAGCCGGACACGGCCATCTTCACCTTGGCCGGGGTCCACGAGCCCCACATGAACTTTTCGACCCGAATGCCGAGCCCGGTGGAGTCCTGCGTGCCGAAGCGACACCAATCAGTTCCCACGCACGTCTTCACGGTGCGCAGCGCCTTACCGTAAGCGTGGCCCGACACGAGCCCGGCGGCGTTGAGATCGGCCCACACCGCCGGCAGGTCTTCCTTGCGCACACCGAGCATGTCGATGCGCTGCCCGCCCGTGCACTTCACGGTCGGGATCTCGAACTTGTCGACCACATCGGCGATCGCGCGCAGCTCCTGCGCACTGGTCACACCGCCCCACATGCGCGGAACCACGGAGTAGGTACCGTCGCGCTGAATGTTGGCGTGCACGCGCTCGTTGATGAACCGGGACTGCTGGTCGTCGACATATTCGCCCGGCCAGGTGGCAACCAGATAGTAGTTCAACGCCGGTCGGCACTTGGCGCAGCCGTTCGCGGTCGCCCACTCCAGCTCCTGCATGACGGCCGGGATCGATTTCAACTCCTTGGCCACGATCAGCCGGCGGACCTCGCCATGGCCGAGATCTGTGCACCCGCACATCGGCTTGATGGCCGCCGGATCGTAGGCGTCGCCCAGCGCGAGCGAGAGCAGTTGCTCGACCAGCCCGGTGCACGTGCCGCAACTGTTGGAGGCCTTGGTATGGCTGCGAACGTCCTCCAAAGATGACAGCTCCTTGTCGGCGATCGCGGAGACGATGTCGCCCTTGCAAATGCCGTTGCAGCCGCAGATCTCCGCGCTATCCGGCAAGGCTGCAACGGCCGCCGTAGGGTCCAGCGGCGCCCCTCCGGCATAGGCGCTGCCGAAGATCAAGGTCTCGCGCAGCTCGGTCACATCGGCCTTCTCCTTCAACAGGTCGAAGAACCAGACGCCGTCGGAGGTGTCGCCGTAGAGCACGGCCCCGACGATCCGATCGTTCTCGATGACCAGGCGCTTGTAGATCGACCGCGACGCATCGCGCAGGACGATCTCCTCGCGATCATCGCCCTCCGCGAAATCGCCGGCGGAGAACAGGTTGATGCCAGTGACCTTGAGCTTGGTCGACGTCACGGCCCCCACGAAAGTGGCCTCCGCCTCGCCGCACAAACGCGCCGCGGCGACCTTCGCCATCTCGTAGAGCGGCGCCACCAGCCCGTAGCAGGTACCGCGATGCTCCACGCATTCGCCGATGGCGAGGATGTCGGGGTCCGAGGTCTGCAGGCGATCGTCGACGACGACGCCGCGCCCCACCTCAAGCTCGGCGGACTTCGCCAGCGTGGCGTTCGGGCGGATGCCGACGGCCATCACCACCAGGTCGGCGTCAAGCTCGGTGTCGTCGTCGAGAAGCACGCTTTCGACGTGGCGGCCGCCCTGGATCGCCTTGGTATTGGCCCGCGTGATCACCCGGATGCCGCGGCTCTCCAGCTCCTTCTGCAGGAGATAGCCGGCCGAGGGGTCGAGCTGGCGTTCCATCAGGGTGGGGGCGAGATGAAGCACGGTCACGTCCATGCCGCGACCGTTGAGACCGGCGGCCGCTTCCAGCCCGAGCAAGCCGCCGCCGATGACCACGGCCTTGCCGCCGTTCGCCGCCGCCGCCGTCATGCTTTCCACGTCATCGAGATCGCGGAAGGAAATCACTTCCGGGAGGTCGTGCCCCGGAAGCGGGATCATGACCGGATCCGAGCCGGTGGCGAGCACCAGCTTGTCGTAGGGCGTGACGGCCCCATCATCGGCAGTGACGGTCTTCGCCGCGCGGTCGATCCCGACGATCTTGCGGCCAGAGACCAGCGTCACGCCGTTTTCGTCGTACCAGTCCTCATCGTGGATGAGGATGTCTTCGAACCGCTTGTCCCCGGCGAGCACCGGCGACAGCATGATCCGGTTGTAGTTCACCCGTGGTTCCGCACCGAACAGCGTAACGTCGTAGCGGTCCCGATCGGTTTCCGTCAGGTGTTCGAGAAGTCGGCCGGCGGCCATCCCATTGCCGACGACCACGAGCTTATCGGTCATCTTGCTTACTCCGCTGCCGTAGGGTCGCTGCAAGCTGCTGCGCACGCTTCGATCATTGGGGGTCTCCTATTCCGCAGCCGCCACGGCCGGGCGGCGCGCGGCGCGCTTGGCCCTGATTTGGTCGAGATGCTCCGGCGTGGGATCGGCGCCACCTTCGTAGGCTTCCAGGAACTCCAGAAGCTCCTCGCGATAGGCGTAGAAATCGGGATGTTCGATCAGCGCCTTGCGGTCGCGAGGGCGCGGCAGGTCGATCTCCATGACCTTGCCAATCCGGGCGTGAGGACCGTTGGTCATCATCACCACGCGATCGGCGAGCAGGATCGCCTCGTCGACGTCATGAGTGACGCAGATCGCCGTCACGCTGGAGCGCTTCCACACGTCCATCAGCACGTCCTGCAACTCCCAGCGGGTCAGGCTGTCGAGCATGCCGAACGGCTCGTCGAGGAGAAGGAGCTTGGGGGACAGCGCGAAGGCGCGGGCAATGCCGACGCGCTGCTTCATGCCGTTGGAAAGGTCGGCGGCCCGGCGATCCATGGCGTCGGCGAGGCCGACCCGCGTGAGGTAATACGCGACCACCTCGCGCCGCTCCGCCGCGCTGGCCTTGGGATAGACCCGGTCGACGCCCATCGCCACGTTTTCCCGGGCGGTCAGCCACGGAAACAGCGAGGGCGATTGGAAGACCACGGCCCGCTCGGGCCCCGCGCCATCGACCTCGCGGCCATCGAGCACGATCCCCCCACCGCTCACATCGGCGAGACCGGCGGCCATATTGAGCACGGTCGACTTGCCGCAACCGGAATGGCCGATCAGCGAGACGAACTCGCCCTTTTGCATTTTCAGATCGAAGCCATCCACGACCGTGAGCGGACCGTCCTTGGTCGGGAAGGTCTTTCGCACGCCGGAGAATTCGACGAAACGCTCCTCGATCGGCGATGCGGCGGCGGCGCGATAGGCCTTCGGAGGGCCTCCGGCTGCCGCGAGCGAGACGACTTTCGGCACGTCCAGCTCCGTAGCGCTCTCCGCTCCGCTGCCCGCCTCGTCGAGATAGCGAATGATGTCGACGCGCAGCCGCCGGAACGCCGGATCGTGGTTGAGCTCCGCCCGGTCGCGCGGGCGCGGCAGATCCACCTCGAAGTCGGGACCGAGCGTGGCGTTCGGGCCCGGATTGAGCGGGATCACCCGATCGGCGAGCAGGATCGCCTCGTCGACGTCGTTGGTGATCAGAACGAAGGTCCGCCTTTCCCGCGCGCAGATGTCGGTAAGCTCGTCCTGCAGCTTGGAGCGGGTGAGCGCGTCCAGCGCCGACAACGGCTCGTCGAGCAGCAGCAGCTCCGGCTGCATGGCGAGCGCCCGGGCGACGGCAACGCGCTGGCGCATGCCGCCTGAGAGCTCGGCCGGACGCCGGTCGCGGGCGTGCGACAAGCCCACCATCTCGACATAGGCGTCGACGAGCGCTTTGCGCTCCGCACCGCCCTTCTTGGCGAAGATCGCGTCGACCGCCAACTCGACATTGCCGGTGACCGTCAGCCACGGCATCAGCGAATAGGACTGGAACACCACGCCGCGCTCGGGAGACGGTCCGCTCACCGGCTTGCCGCGAAAGATCACCTCGCCGGCGTCCGGCGCCACCAAACCGGCGATCGTGGAGACGAGCGTGGTCTTGCCGGATCCGGAGTAGCCGACGATCGCGACGAACTCGCCTTGCTCGACTCTCAGGTCGATCCCGCCCAGGACCGGATTGCGATCGGGTCCGCTGCCGTAGGCCTTGGTCACGGATTTGAGCTCTAGAAGGGCCATGGCCTCACCTCCTCAGCGGGTCGCGGAGTGGGTGAAGGCGACCTGCAACGCCTGCATCAGGCGGTCGAGCAGGAAGCCGATGATGCCGATCGTCAAAACGGCGACCATGATGCGCGCCAGCGAGTCGGAGGAGCCGTTCTGGAACTCGTCCCAGACGAATTTCCCGAGCCCGGGGTTCTGGGCGAGCATCTCGGCTGCGATCAGCACCATCCAGCCAACGCCAAGCGACAGGCGCAGCCCGGTAAAGATCAGCGGCAGCGCCGACGGCAGCACCAGCTTGGTGAGCTTCTTGGTCGGCGAGAGGTTGAGGACCCGGCTGACATTGAGAAGGTCCTTGTCGATCGAGGACACCCCGAGCGCGGTGTTGATCAAGGTCGGCCACAGCGAGCACAGCGTCACCGTGATCGCCGAGACGACGAGCGATTTCGGCAAGGCATCGACCGCATTCACGTAGAGTGCGGAAACAACCATCGTCACGATCGGCAGCCAGGCGAGCGGCGAGACCGGCTTGAACACCTGGATCAGCGGGTTCACCGCGCCGTTCACGGTCGGCCAGAGGCCGCAGGCGATCCCGAGCGGCACGGCGATGAGGGTTGCGATAACGAATCCGATCGCGACGGTCTTCAAGCTGGTCAGGATCTGATCGAAGTAGGTCGGCCGGCCGGTATAGTCCCGCCATTTCACGCGGTCGCCGTAGCCGGCCTCGACCAGCTTGGCATTGCGCGCTTCCTGCCGGTCGTAGAAGGCTTGGGCTTCCTGGCGTTCGGCGACGTGTTCGCCGTAAAGCGCCTCGGCTTGATGCCACACCTGAACCGGTCCGGGGATGGCGCCGAGCGAGGTTTTGACCTGCGGCGCAAGCACGGCCCAGGCGGCGAGAAAGGCAAGAATACCGATCAGCGGGACCAGGATCTGGCTTCCGACCGCTTTGAACTGGCTCGGCGAATGGTCGCCGGCACCGATCCTCACCAGCGGCACCAGCCATCCGAACCCGAAATTGGACATCGGCCTGGACAGGCGATCGACGGCGGCCAGGCGGGCGTCGCGTCGTTGGCTCGACCGCGCTTTCGAGGCGCTATCGACAAAATCGTCGGCGGTGGTCATGGCGTCTGGATCTCGATGGCTGGAACGTGCGCGAAGACGGGCGGCGGCGGGTTCGGTGGTCGTTCAGCCCCCAACCACCTCGGTGCCCTTGATCTTCTCGGAGCCCTTCAGGCCGATCGACAGCGACTCGATGTAGGCGTTGGGCTTGCGGCCGTCGTAGACGACGCCGTCCAAGAAGGCGTCGGTGGGCTCGCGGTAGCCGTCGGTTTCCCAGGGGAAGTCCGCCTCGTCGGCAAGCCCTTCTTCGACCAGCATGCGCGCGGCCTTCAGATAGATGTCCGGCCGATAGACCTTCTTAGCGGTCTCGTCGTACCAGCTATCGGGCTTTGCTTCGGGGATCTGGCCCCAGCGCCGCATCTGCGTCAGGTACCAGATGGCGTCGGAATAGAAGGGATAGGTCGCGTTGTAGCGAAAGAAGACGTTGAAGTCCGGAACCTGGCGCTTGTCGCCCTTCTCGTATTCGAAGGTGCCGGTCATGGAATTTGCGATGACTTCGGCGTCGGCACCGACATATTCCGGCTTCGACAGGATCTCGACGGCTTCCTCGCGGTTGGCGTTGTCGTTCTCGTCAAGCCAGATTGCCGCCCGGATCAGCGCCTTGGTGATCGCAAGCGTCGTGTTCGGGTATTTCTCCGCGAACTCGGCGGTGATGCCGAAGACCTTCTCCGGATTGTTTTTCCAGATCTCGTAGTCGGTGATCACCGGCACGCCGATTTCCATGAACACGGCTTGCTGATTCCATGGCTCGCCCACGCAGTAGCCGTAGATCGTGCCCGCTTCGAGGGTGGACGGCATCTGCGGCGGCGGCGTCACGGACAGCAGCGCGTCGCCTTGAATCTGGCCGGTGGTATCGTTTTCGCCGTAGTAACCCGGATGGATCCCTCCGGCCGCCAGCCAGTAGCGCAACTCGTAGTTATGGGTGGAGACGGGAAAGACCATGCCCATGTTGAAGGGCTTGCCCTGCTGCTTGAACTCTTCGACCACGGGCTTGAGCGCCGAGGCGGAGATCGGATGCTGGGGCTTGCCGTCTTCGTTGGTCGGGATGTTCGGCTTCATCTTCTCCCAGACCTCATTGGAGACGGTGATGCCGTTGCCGTTCAAATCCATGGAGAACGGCGTGATGATGTGGGCCTCGGTGCCGTAGCCGATGGTCGCCGCCAGCGGCTGGCCGGCGAGCATGTGGGCGCCGTCGAGCTCGCCGGTGATCACCCGGTCGAGCAGCACCTTCCAGTTCGCCTGAGGTTCCAGCGTGACGTAGAGCCCCTCATCCTCGAAGAAGTGCTTTTCGTAGGCGATGGCGAGCGGCGCCATGTCGGTGAGCTTGATGAAGCCGAAGGTCAGCTCGTCCTTTTCCGGAAACAGCATCTCCGCGGAGGCGGTGGTGGCCTCCCCGACCCCGAACGTCGCCAGCATGGCTCCCAACGCGAGGCTTTTGAGCGCCGTGCGCCTGTCGAACGTCCCTATCATTATCTCCCACTCCGGTTCTTGGTCGCGAGCAAAGCCGCGCAAACGAAAAAAGCCGTCGGATCAGCGCGTCCTCCTCCGGCGAGGGGGACGATGATCGACGGCGTCGCCTGGGGCGCCCCGACAGTGGGTGCGCCAAATATGTTCGGGGTCTCTCGGGCCGTTCCGCGTTTCACGGACGCGCAGAACAGCTCCAAGTCATTGTCTCGGCGCGTTTCCCAACGGCGAACCGGGTCCCGCTTCGCCGGAAAACGCTCTAGCCAGCTCGGTCAGCCATCGTTGGCACAAACCCATGCCGGCTCGACCATCTCAAATTTCTCTCAGACTTCTGATCCGGGAAACTGATGTTCGAGTAATTTAAGGTTACGGGCGGGCCTCCGCTCTTCGCAAGCCCAACTATTGTGCATGTGCGATGAGACTTGCGGCAGCGCGGGAGATCGAGCAAGTCCCAGGATTAAGGGGCAGCCGGCTTTCCATCCGGGATTTGCGGGGAAAGGGGGTTAGGCCGTGGTGACGATTTAGAACTCGACGCCGAGGGACTTGAGATAACCTTCCACATCGTCGGGATCGAACAGCCGTCCGTCGAAGAACCCGTCGGGGCCGAGCACCATCCGCCCGCTTTTGGAGGCAACCGGCGTCGCCGCTTTCAAGGCACCTTCGACCTTTGCGCTGGCATTGGGCAGGTCGGCATCCGTCGACTGCAGCGCGGCACGATAGAGATCCGGCCGGTAGACCTCCCGTACCCTGGCGAGATCCTCCGCCCGATAGGGAACCTGGCCCCACCGCACCATCTGCGAATAGAACCACAGGGCGTGGCTCTGCCATGGGAAGTTCGCCGCATGGGCGTGCAGGACCAGGAAATCGGCAATCGCTTTCGGGGCGAGGCCCTTGCGCCGGGTGATTTGCCCGCTCAACGCCGCCAGCATGACCTCAGGCCGGCCGCCGACATAGGCGGGGCGGCTCAACAGCTCCGCCAGCTCGCCGTGATGGTCGGGCTCCGAAGCCCAGGTCGCCGCACGGTGCAGCGCGCGGATCAGCGCCTTCAGGCGTTCGGGATGCTCCTTGGCGAATTGCCTGCGCAGCCCGAGCACCTTGTCGGGCCCCTGACGCCAAAGCGCGGACTTGGTGGCCACAATGACGCCAACGCCCTCATCGACCGCCGTCGAGTTCCACGGCTCCCCGACGCAGAAGCCGTCCACCTGGCCATCGGCGAGCGCATCGACCATGAACGGCGGTGGCAGAACGACCAGCCGGACATCGGCATCGGGATCGATCCCCGCCGAGGCAAGCCAATAGCGAAGCTCGTAGTTGTGGCCGGAAAACGGGTAGACGGTGGCCAATGTCAGCGGCGGTGCGCCTTCGGTCCTGCGCAGTGCGACCAGGCGGGCGAGATGACCGACCATCGTTGCGGGATCGTCGTCGATCCGCGCGCCTTCGGCTTCGAGCGCGGACCAAATCCGCTCCGACAAGGTTATGGCGTTTCCGCCGAGCCCGAGCGAAAACGGCGCCACCATCGGTACCTGAAGGTGCCCGCCGGCCCCGAGCGTCGAAGCGATCGGCAGCGGCGCGAGCATGTGGGCCGCATCGAAGTGGCCTAGCATCGCCCGGTCGCGGATATTGGCCCAAGAGGTCTCGCGGACCAGGGAGAGGCGCAGGCCTTCGTCCTCGGCGAACCCTTTTTCGGCGGCGGCAACGACGAGCGCGCAGTCGACGAGCGGGATGAAACCGATCGTAACGGTCCGGCTATCGTCGTTCGAAGAACCGCCCTGTCGGTCCGCGTGATCGTCTGGGCCCATCATCGTCACCCCAAAAGCTTCGACGCGGTGACGAGGCCCTGGGCGATATCGGCGACCCGACGGCTTTCGTTCATCGCGGTCTTGCGCAGGAGTGCATAGGCCTCTTCTTCCCCGATCCCCCGTGTCTTCATCAAGATTCCCTTCGCCTTGTCGATGACCTTCCTGTCCTCCAGCGCCTGCTTGGTCCGGTCGAGTTCCTCGCGGAGCCGGTTGAAGGCGTTGAAGCGGCTGATCGCCATGTCGAGGATGGGTTTGACCCGCTCCTTGCGCAGACCGTCGACGACATAGGCCGAAACGCCCGCATCGATCGCCGCCTCGATCGAGGCAGCATCGGAGCGGTCGACGAACATGGCAACGGGACGACGAACCGTCCGGGAAACCTGGAACATCTGCTCCAGGACGTCACGGTTGGGATTTTCCAGGTCAATGAAGACGACGTCCGGATCCGCTTCGACGATCTGGCGCAAGAGCCCGCGCATCTCGGTGATGACGGTGACGTCGGCGTGGCCGGCCTCGCGCAGCCCGTCCTCGATGATCGAGGCGCGAACGGCATTGTCGTCGATCACCAGGACTCGGAAGGATGCATCGGCCATGCGGCAATCTCGCCTATGCGTGCGACGAGTGCAATGCAACATAGCGCCATGTGGACGACCGCGAGAGGCCTAAAACGACGCGGCAACACGCGTTTTAGCTGTCAACCTTCAAGGCGGCGATGAAGGCCTCCTGCGGGATCTCCACCTTGCCGAACTGGCGCATGCGCTTCTTGCCTTCCTTCTGCTTTTCCAGAAGCTTGCGCTTGCGGGTGGCGTCGCCGCCATAGCACTTGGCCGTCACGTCTTTGCGGAGCGCGCGGATCGTCTCGCGCGCGATCACCCGCCCGCCGATCGCCGCCTGCACCGGGATCTGGAACATATGTTGCGGGATCAGCTCTTTCAGCTTCTCGCACATCGCGCGGCCGCGCCGTTCCGCCTGGGAGCGGTGGACCAGCATGGAGAGCGCGTCGACCGGCTCGGCGTTGACCATGATCTGCATTTTCACCAGATCGCCGGGCTGATAGCCGGTGACATGATAGTCGAACGAGGCATAGCCCTTGGAGACCGATTTCAGCCGGTCATAGAAGTCGAACACCACCTCGTTGAGCGGCAGGTCGTAGGTCGCCATGGCGCGCGAGCCGACATAGTTGAGATCGACCTGGATGCCGCGCCGTTCCTGGCAGAGCTTCAGGATATTGCCGAGATACTCGTCCGGGGTCAGGATCGTCGCGCGGATCCAGGGCTCGTGGATCTCGGCGATCTTGACCGGATCGGGCATATCGGCCGGATTGTGCAGCTCCAGCTCGGTGCCATCGGTCAGCTCGAGCTTGTAGACCACCGAGGGTGCGGTCGCGATCAAGTCGAGATTGAACTCGCGGGCCAACCGTTCCTGGATGATCTCCAGATGCAGAAGGCCGAGGAAGCCGCAGCGGAAGCCGAAGCCGAGCGCCGCGGATGTCTCCATCTCGTAGGAGAAGCTGGCATCGTTGAGGCGCAGCTTGCCCATGGCGGCGCGCAGATCCTCGAAGTCGGCGGCGTCGATCGGGAACAAACCGCAGAATACGACGGGGATCGACGGGCGGAAACCGGCCAGCGGCTGGGCGGCGGGCTTGGCCGCGTCGGTAATGGTGTCGCCGACCTGGGTGTCCGCGACCTCCTTGATCGCGGCCATCACGAAGCCGATCTCGCCAGGGCCGAGAGCGTCGACCTCCAGCATCTTCGGCGTGAACACGCCGACCTTGTCGACGTCGTAGACGGCGCCGGTGCGCATCATCTTGATGCGCTGGCCCTTCTTCAAATAGCCGTCGATGACGCGCACCAGCACGACGACGCCGAGATAGGTATCGTACCAGGAATCGACGAGCATCGCCTTCAACGGCGCCTTTGCCTCGCCGGTGGGCGGCGGCAGCCGCGTGACGATCGCTTCCAGCACATTCTCGATACCGAGGCCAGTCTTCGCCGAGATCTCGACCGCCTCGGAAGCGTCAAGGCCGATCACGTCCTCGATCTGGGCCTTGATGCGCTCCGGCTCGGCAGCCGGAAGATCGATCTTGTTGAGGACGGGGACGATCTCGTGGTCGTTGTCGATCGCCTGGTAGACGTTGGCGAGCGTCTGGGCTTCCACGCCCTGGCTGGCGTCCACCACCAGGAGCGAGCCCTCGCAGGCGGCGAGCGATCGGTTCACCTCGTAGGCGAAGTCGACGTGGCCAGGCGTGTCGATCAGGTTCAGCTTGTAGGTCTTGCCGTCCTTCGCCTTGTAGACGAGGCGGACCGTCTGCGCCTTGATCGTGATGCCACGCTCGCGCTCGATGTCCATGTTGTCGAGGATCTGGTCCTTCATCTCCCGGTCGGTCAGGCTGCCGGTGGCTTGAATCAGCCGGTCGGCCAGCGTCGACTTGCCGTGGTCGATGTGGGCCACGATCGAAAAGTTTCGGATGTCCGCAATCGGCTCAGCGCCGACGGACGCCTGGCTCGCCTGGGTCGCAAGGGTGGATTCGCTCATGAAGCTTCAGATAGCATCGGGCCTGCGGTCCGGAAAGGTCCGCAATGGTCCTGGACAGGGTGATTTTTGCTCCGATTGTCGATCGCCCTTGCTGCGCTCGTCGGAACGTGCTCGAAACCCGTGTAGGCATTGGCTTCGGAGTGCGTGATGCGCGCCTCGTTTTTCCTCCTCCTCGGGCTCCTGCTCGTGTTCCCCGGCGTGAGCGTTCAGGCCCAGTCCAGCGAGCCCGAGCGCGACGAACCGCTCACCGTGGAGCGGGTGGTCAACGCCTTCTCCGACGAGGAGCTGATTCACGGATTCGTCGCCACGGTGTTCGGCGCCGAGATCATGCGGCGCGACCAGGATCCGACCACCTTCACCACCGTCAAGAAATTCTCCGGGCCGGTGAAGGTCTTTATCGTCAATCGCGCCGAGCGGGACTTTTCTCGCCAGGTGGTCGAGTTCGTCCGCATCCTGAATCAAACGGTGGCCGGGCTTTCCATCCGGGTGGTTTCCAAGGAAGACCAGGCGAACATGATCGTCTTCCTGATCGACCGGGCCTACTATCGCAAAACCATCCGCGAAACCCTGCCCGATACGTTCGATACCAGCTTTCTGCGGTCCAACGACTGCTCGGCCGTAACGGGTGGCCGCGCCGGCAAGGGGCTCGAGCGCGCCTTCGTCTACATCGTTTCCAACGAGGGCCGGCGGAATTTCCGCCACTGCATGATCGAAGAAATCACCCAGAGCCTCGGCCCGGTAAACGACGATTCCTCGCTGCCGCATTCGATCTACAACGACAATTCGAAGGTTCAAGGCTTCGGCGTGTACGACTGGTTCATCCTGTCTATGCTGTACGATCGACGGGTAAAGACCGGTATGACGCTGGACGAGGTGCTGCCCGTGCTGCCCGCCGCCATCCGCGATTCCCGCCAGCGGTTGAGATGGGTGCTGCGCACCCGCAAGCTGATCTCGCCCAACGCACGCTAGGTCATGAACCTGGAATAGAGGCTGCGTTGGCAGCCAAAATCGGGCCTGAACAGAAGAACTACGCAAGAAAGTGCAGCCTGCTTTCGACGCCTGTTCAGTCCCGCCGGGACTTGCGGCGCATTGGTTCGTTTTTGTCCGTTTCCAAGTCGCGGACAGGTTGGCGGAAGGCAGCCCCTAAAAAATCGTGGAGCCGACGCAAATTGTGGCGGCGATCTGTTGCACGTTCACCGCATGTTGACTGAATTTGCGCTACGTCGCGCAGCATTGGGCTTCTGGTTGCGACACTTTTCAGCCATAAAGACGCCTGATGCGGGCGACTCGGGGCTTTCGAGCGTCGCTGCCCGCTCCGAGAGCAGGATGCGGACAAGCGGTAACCGGTTTTCGTCGTCATCCCTGCTTAAGTTGGTTTGAATTGGTCACGTTTTTCGATTTCGGGTCGGTGTGGCGCGAAATCTTCGTGATCTGGGATACATTCGACAGGATGCGTGTGAGCGTCGTCACCATGATCAAACGGAAATTCCTTCTTAGCCTTGCGCTCGGGCTGGTTATCGCCGGTCCGGCCGTTGCGTCCAGCTCGTTCCAGGGAACCGATCGCGGTGACTGGCTGCGCTACCTGAATGAGCAGGCGGATGCCCAGCGCGGCATGACCGCCGAAGAAATCCGCGAGCAGCGGCGCAACCAGATGGCCGCCGTGCAGGCGGGCGGCGCAGCGGCCTCCTTCAAGCTCGATCCGAAATTCATGCCGACCGTGATCGACTATTCCGGTCCCTACGGGCCCGGCACGATCGTGATCGATACCGAGGATCGCTATCTCTATCTCGTGGAAGCCGGCAACAAGGCCCGCCGCTATGGCGTCGGCGTTGGCCGTCCGGGCTTCGAATGGGCCGGGACCCATCGCGTGACGCGCAAGGCGGAATGGCCGGGCTGGACCCCGCCGCCGCAGATGCGCAAGCGCCAGCCGGATCTGCCGGCCTACATGGAAGGCGGGCCGGACAATCCGCTCGGCGCCCGCGCCATGTATCTGGGCTCGACCCTCTACCGCATTCACGGCTCCAACGCCCCTTGGACGATCGGCCATGCCGTGTCGTCGGGCTGCATCCGGATGCGCAACGAAGACGTGATCGACCTTTACGACCGCGTGCCGGTCGGATCCCGGGTCGTCGTCACGCGCTGAGCACGGACGGAACCGCGTTTCTACCGGAGTTCGAGCCGAACTAAAGTGAGAACGGGCCGGCGATTTGCCGGCCCGTTTGTCTTTTGCGGGAGGCTCGTCGCGTCTCCGCAGGGAAAATCGATCCCACTTCGCCGCAGAGCGGCCTACCCCCAGTCGTCGAACATGCCGTCCAGGAAACCGCCGCCGTCGGCGTCCATGTCGCCATCCGCGTCGGCGTAGTCCTGGCCCGGATCGGCCCCCGCCGCGTCGGCCGGCGCGCCATCCACGCCCGCCCCCTCGCCGGCCTGGGCGGCGCCGTCGTTGCCCATTAGCCCGCGAATGCCTTCCATCAACAGCGAGCCACCCACGATGCCGAGCGCGACCTGGCCGGCCCCGGCAAGAAAACCACCGGCGCCGAAGCCCGCCGGCCGGGCTCCTGCCGTCGGCACGCTGGAGCGACGCGGAGGAAGCGCGGCATCGGCCTCGTCGGCAAGGCTGCGCGCCGGCGGAGCATCCGATCGTCGCTCCGGGGCGGCTTCCAGATTGCGGATCTTCTCTTCGGCACGATTGAGCGCCTTGTCCTGGACGGCGATCGTCTGGGCCATCCGGTAGGCCGCCTGCGGGTTGGCGGCGACGCGCTCCGCGATCAAGGCCTCCGCCTCGCCGTCCCGCGGGCCGCTCGAAGCTTGGTCGATCCGGTCGAACAATCGGCTCAGAAGCTCACGCTCCGTCGGGGTCATCGTCGATTTCCTCTCGCTTCACCACTGCCGTCAAGGCGAGCGTTATGTGGGGATGCATTGCGCGCTCCGCACTCTGAAATCGACGTGATCCCGACGCGAGCGAATTGCGCCTCACACGACCAGTTCGGGAAGCCGCTTTTCCAACATCGGCCTCAGATGCTCGTGCTCGACGGGCAGCTTGAGGCCCTGGCCCAGCTCCTCAACGCGCTCGTCGGTGGCGAAGCCCGGCTCGTCGGTGGCGACCTCGAACAGCACGCCGCCGGGTGAGCGAAAATAGATCGCAGTGAAATAGGAGCGGTCGATCTGAGGCGTGACCTGAAAGCCCTCCGCGACCAGGGTCGAGCGGATGGTCGCCTGGGTCGCGCGGTCGGCCACCCGAAAGGCGATGTGATGGATCCGGCCGGCACCCTGGGACGCGGGCGGCGTTTGCGGAGCGGCAACGAGATCGACCACGCCAGCCGCGACCTCAGCGTTGGCAAGCCGCGTCAACGCGCCCTCGTGACCGACCTCGGTGTAGCCCATCAGTCCGGTCAGAAGCGCACGGGTCGGCTCGACATCACGCAAGGTCAGCGTGACCCCGCGGAACCCTTTGATCGCCGCCGCCGGGTCGATACCGTCGACGATCCAGCCGGTGCGGGGATCGTCGGGCGCCTCGACCAGGGCGAACGCGAAACCATCGGGATCTGCCGAGATCAGCCGGGTCTCGTCGGCCACCGTCTTCTCTTCGAGCGGGGCGGAGGCGGCCATCAGCCGATCGCGCCAGAAATCGAGCGCTCCGGGGGCGACGGCGAACTGGGTCAGGCCCGCTTCTCCGGTACCGGGCCGTCCCTTGTGCGCCCCCGCCCAGGGAAAGAACGTCAGCACCGTTCCCGGCGTGCCGGTGCCGTCGGCGAAGTAGAGATGGTAGGTGCCGGGATCGTCGAAGTTGACGGTTTTCTTGACGAGCCTCAGGCCCAAAACCTTGCCGAAAAAGTCGACATTGCCTTGGGCGGACGAGGAAATGGCCGTGATGTGATGAAGACCACGAACGGGCGACATGACAACGCTCCATGATGATGGCCGCCAACGAATGGCGCATGCCTGTATTGGCGGATCGTGGAGCGGAAGATGGTCAGTCGAGATGGGGAAGAAAACCAGGCGATCGCCAAACGACCGGTGACACTGCGTTGCCGAAACGTGGACACCGCTCACTTCGGTTCAATCAAAGAGAAATGGGCTTTTAATTGTGGTAGTATTGTAAATGCGGATTTAGGGAGACCGGACATGGCCACCGAGCCGGCGACGATAGGACAGACGATCGTCGATCGCAGCTTCTCGCTGGAGGGGCTCGATCCGGACTTGGCCGCGGGCTTGGCCGAGCTTGCGCGCACGGTCAAGCTAGAGCCGGGCAAGACGCTGTTTACCGCCGGCGACCCCGGCAACGGCTTCTATGTCGTGCTGGACGGGTCGCTGAAGGTCTGCGTCACCTCCTGCGCCGGGTCGGAGCAGCTTCTGGCCATGCTGGGGCCGGGATCGGTGGTGGGCGAGCTCTCGATTTTCGATGGGCGACCGCGCTCGGCGAGCGTCATCGCGGTCAAGCCGACCCGGCTCGCCTTCATTGAGAAATCGACCTTCGAGCGCTTCGCCGACGACAATCCGGGCGTCTACCGGCACATTCTCACCATCGTCGGCCAGCGCTTGCGCCAATCCAACGACGCGCTCGCCGCCCGCTCTTTCCTGCCCCTACCGGGCCGGGTCGCCCAGACCCTGTTGCACCTGGCCGTCAGTTTCGGCCGGCCGCTGGAGAATGAGCGGGTCCTGATCCACTACAAGATCAGCCAGTCGGACATCGCCTCCATGGCGGGCGGTGCCCGGGAAAATGTGAGCCGGGTTCTCAACGACTGGAAGCGCGGCGGCACCATCAGCCGGATCTCCGGCTATTACTGCATCGAAGACCGCCGCACGCTGGAGGCCGCCGCGACGTTGTGATTACTTTCGCTCACGACAGTCGCGTTTCACGCGACGTCTCCGCGGGGGCGGCCTCCGGCCGGCCGACGGTCGTCGGCTGGTTGGTGAGTACGGAGAGGCGGTGCGAATGACTTGAGGCGCTCCCTCGAACTCCGGCACTTCCCGCTTTCGTGGAAGTGAGCGGAGGGTTGGGGTTGCTCAGGAAGAACCAGCATCAACATTTAATGATCGCATCCCACCAGTGCGCGACCGCGCGCCTGCCATATTTGGCCGCGCCCGGGCAGCGGTGAGCGAAGCGAACTCGCGAGAGCGGAAAAGAATCCCGCCACCCTCACTCCCTCGGAAGTAGCGCCTTCAGCGTCTCGATCCGATCGGCCTCGCCGGGCGGCTTGTCCCATCTGAGCCGAGCCACACGCGGAAAGCGCATGGCGACACCGGACTTGTGGCGGGTGGAGCGGTTCAGCCCCTCAAAGGCGATTTCCAGCACCAGACCCTCGGCCGCATCGTGCACAACCTCCCGCACCGGCCCGAACCGGTTGATTGTGTTTCGGCGCACGAACGCGTCGATCTTGCGCAGCTCCTCGTCGGTGAAGCCGAAGTAGGCCTTACCGACCGGCACCAGCTCTTCGCCGCCCTCCTCGGCCTGACGCCAGACACCGAAGGTATAGTCGGAATAAAACGACGAACGCTTACCGTGGCCGCGCTGGGCATACATCAGCACGGCATCGACGCTGAAGGGATCGCGCTTCCACTTGAACCAGAGCCCTTTCGGCCGGCCCGGCACATAGGCGCTGTCGGCCCGCTTCAGCATCACCCCTTCGACCGCATCGGCATCTGCTCCCGCCCCGGCAGTGGCGGGGTCGGCCCGCGCGGCCGTAATCGCCTCCCAGCTTGGGGCAGGAACGAGGGGCGAGAGATCAATCCGGTCATCCCCCATCGCCGCGACGAAGGCTTCCAGGCGCCGGCGGCGCTCGAGGAAGGGCAAGGTGCGCAGATCTTCGCCTTCCAGCACCAGCGCGTCGTAAAGACGGATGACTGGCGGAAACGCGGCCTGCATCTTCGCGGTCACGGTCTTCCGGTTGAGCCGTTGTTGCAACACGTTGAACGGCTCGACACGCCCCTCCCGCACGATCAGCAGCTCGCCGTCGACGGCGCCGTCGAACTCGAAGGCGGAGAGAAGATCGGGAAAGGCGGCGGAAATATCCTCGCCCGTGCGCGAATAAAGCCGGGCCACGCGCCGTCCGTCCGCGTCCAGCCCGGCGGCCGCCTGGACCCGGATACCGTCCCACTTCCATTCCACCAGGAAGTCGGCGGCGTCGAGGCCGGAAAACGCCTCCTCTTCGATCGGATGTGCCAGCATGGCGGGGCGAAACGGGGCTGGATCTTCAAAGGCCGGAACCGGACCGCGCTTCTCCAGCCAGGCAAATAGCGGCTCATAGGGCGGCGAAAGGCCGTGCCAGACCTCTTCGACGGCGTTGACGTCCACATCGCCGAGCCGCGCGGCTGCGGTTTTGGCAAGGCGCGCGGAAACACCCACGCGCAGCCCACCGGTGATCAGCTTCAAGAGCGCCCAGCGTCCAATCTCGTCGAGGCTGTCGAGCCAGCGCGCGATCTGCCCCGGAAGATCCGCCTTGGAAAGGGTGGAGAGCGTGTCCACCACCTCCGACAGGCGCGGCGGCCGAGCGTCCTCCACTTTCGTAGGTTGGGCCGGCCACATCAGCGCAGCGGTCTCGGAAAGATCGCCGACATAGTCGTAGGAAAGCGCGAACAGGACCGGATCGGTGCGCTCGGTCAGAAGCGTGCGGATCAGCCCGGCCTTGGCATGACGGAAGGACAGCGCGCCCGTCAGCGCGGCGAGCGCGAAACCGCGCTCCGGATCCGGCGTGTCGCGCAGATGCGCTTCAATCAGCGTCAGCTTACCCAGCCGACGCGGCTCGTAGGACAGACGGTCGAGAAGATGGGCGAAGGCCTGCATATCGGCAGAATAGACACTCGGGACGGACGACTAAGCGAAAGTAGGATGTCAGAGCGTGCGTTGCGAGCATTGAGCAACCAAACTCAGAGCGCGGACATCCCCGCGACCGCGCGCCACCTTGGCAAACCTGGCCCGGCCAAGCCATGGAAGCGGTCGGTTGGCTGCGCACAAAGGCGCCCGACGAGAAGGACAGACACAAATGCGCATCTGGCTCATCATCGGCGCCTTGAACGGTTTCCTTGCAGTGGCGCTTGGTGCGTTCGCCGCTCATGGGTTGCGGGGCAGCGTGCCCGAAGCCGATCTCACGATCTTCAACACCGGCGCACACTATCACCTGGTCCACGCGGTGGCGTTGGTCGTAGTCGCGCTGGTGGGTCTGAACGCAAAAGGCTGGCCCGCCAAGGCCGCCGGCATCCTGTTCCTGATCGGCATCGTGCTGTTTTCCGGCAGCCTTTACTTTCTTGGCATCACCGGCAGTCGGGCCCTGGTCATGATCACGCCTGTGGGCGGGGTCGCCTTCCTGCTCGGCTGGCTGTCTCTGGCGATGGCGGGGCTCCGGCTGAAGCCGACGTCGAATTGAAGGCTAAAACGGAGGATCAGGCCGCCTCGTCCTCCTCGCCATAGCCAACCAGGCGAAGCGGTTTGGCGCGGATGCCGTTCGTCTCGCACCAATGCACCAGCGCGTCTTCCTGGCCATGGGTGACCCAGACCTCGCGCGCCCCGGTTTCCACGATGGTGGTGCAGAGATCCTCCCAGTCGCCGTGGTCGGAGACGATCAGCGGCAGCTCCACGCCGCGCTGGCGGGCGCGGGCGCGCACGCGCATCCAGCCCGACGCGAACGCCGTGACCGGATCGCCGAACCGGCGCGACCAGAGATCGGACAGCGCGCTCGGCGGGCACATGACGACTTCGCCGCCAAGCTCCTCCTTCGCAGCATCCTTGACCGGCACCAGAGGGCCGAGCGCCACCCCGAGCGTCTCGTAGAGCGTGCAGAGTTTCTCCAACGCGCCGTGCAGATAGATCGGCCGGTCGTGGCCGCCGGCGCGCAGAAGCGCGATCACGCGCTGGGCCTTGCCGAGCGAGTAGGCGCCGACGAGATGGGGGCGGTCGGGAAACAGCGCGAGCGATTGGCGAAGCTTCGCAATCTCGCCGGCGGCATCGGGATGGCGAAACACCGGGAGCGCGAAGGTCGCCTCCGTTACGAACAAATCGCACGCAAGGAGCTCGAATGGGGCGCATGTCGGATCTTCCTGGCGCTTGTAGTCGCCGGAGACCACCGCAACGCCCGCCGCCATCTCAATCCGCACCTGGGCCGACCCCAAAACGTGGCCCGCCGGATGCAGGCTGACGCGCGTGGCGCCGAGATCGACCGTTTCGCCATAGCCGAGCGGATGGGCGACCTCCGCGAAATTCGCGCCATAGCGCGCGGCCATGACGGCAAGCGTTTCCGGCGTGGCGTAGACGGTGCCGTGGCCGGCGCGAGCGTGGTCGGAATGGCCATGGGTGATGATCGCTTTGTCCACCGGCCGGGTCGGGTCGACGAAGAAACCCCCGTCGGCACAAAAGAGCCCGCCGCGTTCCGGTCTCAGATGTCGTTCCCAAGCCATGCAAATCTCCAGTCCGCCGGCATCGGTGTTTGGCGATCGTGTCCAAACAATAGGTTGGAACCGGCGCAACGGGGAATCCCCCCGCTTCGCCTTACCGCTCCGTATTCGCTCATATGGGACCTCGGGGCCCAGAACATGGGTTCGTTCGCTGACGAATAAGGACTTTCTCCTATACGGAAACATTCTTCCCTGCTTTCCGCCGCCGCGTCGTGGTAGCAGGAGCGAAGTGGGAGAGACCCGACACAGGAGAGGCACATGGCCGAGAACATCACCGCCGCAGCCGCCGCACCGGACTCCGTCGGGGTGAGCGGGCAGCTTGGGCCGCGCTACGAGGACGTTTTGACGCCGGAGGCACTGGCCTTCCTGGCCGAGCTGCATCGTCGGTTCGAT
Source organism: Amorphus sp. 3PC139-8 (assembly GCF_040750475.1). Taxonomy (NCBI): domain Bacteria; kingdom Pseudomonadati; phylum Pseudomonadota; class Alphaproteobacteria; order Hyphomicrobiales; family Amorphaceae; genus Amorphus; species Amorphus sp. 3PC139-8. The sequence goes on from NZ_JABJVY010000001.1 coordinate 66,829, forward strand.
GTCACACGCCGCGAGCTGCTTGCGCTGCGCGCCGAACGCCAGAAGCAGTTCGACAACGGAGCGCTTCCCGATTTCCTGGAGGAAACGCGCGAAATCCGCGAGGGGACGTGGAAGGTCGCCCCCATCCCCGACGACCTCCAGGACCGGCGCGTGGAAATCACAGGCCCGGTCGATCGCAAGATGGTGGTCAACGCGCTCAATTCCGGCGCCAAGGTTTTCATGGCGGACTTCGAGGACGCGACCGCGCCGACCTGGGCCAATGTGGTCGAAGGCCAGCTCAACCTCATGGACCGCTGGCGCGATCGGCTCGATTTCACCGACGAGGCCAGCGGCAAGCGCTACGCCCTCGGCGAGACGCCCGCCGTCCTAAAGGTTCGACCGCGCGGCTGGCATCTTCCTGAGGCCCACATCGAGGTCGACGGCACGCCGATTGCCGGCGCCCTGGTCGATTTCGGGCTGTATTTTTTCCACAACGCCAAGCTGCTCCTCGAAAAGGGCACGGGCCCCTACTTCTATCTGCCCAAGCTGGAGAGCCACCGCGAGGCGCGGCTGTGGAACGACGTGTTCGTCTACGCTCAGGAGGCGCTCGGCCTGCCGGTGGGCACCATCAAGGCGACCGTGCTGATCGAGACGCTGCCTGCCGCCTTCGAGATCGACGAGATCCTGTACGAGCTGAAGGATCACATCGTCGGCTGCAATGCCGGCCGCTGGGACTACATTTTCTCCTTCATCAAAACGCTCAGGCGAAACCGCAGCTACGTGCTGCCCGACCGCAGCCAAGTGGTGATGGGCAAGGCCTTTCTCAGGGCCTATTCGCTGCTTCTGATCAAGATCTGCCATCGCCGCGGTGCGTTCGCCATGGGCGGCATGGCGGCGCAGATCCCCAACCGGCGCGATCCGGAGGCAAACGCCGCCGCGCTGGACAAGGTGCGGGCGGACAAGGAGCGAGAGGCCGGCGACGGCCATGACGGCACCTGGGTCGCCCATCCCGATCTGGTGCCAGTCGCCATGGAAGTGTTCGACCGGCTGATGCCGGGGCCGAACCAGGTCGATCGGCAGCGTGACGATGTGCAAGTCAGCCAACACGATCTGCTGGAAGTGCATCCCGGCTCGCGCACGGTCGCCGGCCTGCGCGACAACATCCGCGTGGGCGTGCAATATATCGAGGCATGGCTGCGCGGCCGGGGCGCGGTGCCGCTCTACAATCTGATGGAGGATGCGGCCACGGCGGAGATTTCGCGCTCCCAGATCTGGCAGTGGCTGACCTTCGAGGCGCAGCTTGAGGATGGCCGCGCCGTGACCCAGCCGCTGTTCCTTCAGCTTCTGAACGAAGAGATGGATGCCGTGCGGGCCGAAATTGGCGATGAGGCTTATGACAGCGGCCGCTTCGAGGAAGCGATCGGCCTATTCCGGGAGCTATCGACGGCTGCGGACCTGGAGCCCTTTCTGACGATCTCCGCCTATGAGCTGATCAAATAGGGGGGCCACAGCACCATTGGAGCATCACGCCAATAGTCGGCTTCGCCCGATGCTCACAGCCTTTGTCGCTGTCGCACCGCGTACTGCGAGAAAACGGATTCGGCTATCGTCCAGCGTTTAGCCAATTCCGTTTTCACGGAATCACGGAGCAGGTCTAAGTCATTGTTTCGACGCGTTTCCGGACGGCCAACCGATTTCCACTTGGCCTGGAAACGCCCTAGTCGTTGCCATATTCCTGATCGAGCTCGCCGGCATTCATCATATCGCGGCAGCCCTTCGATACCTCGTCGCCGTGCTCCTGCAGACACGCCGGTACGGCTATAGGCTCGACGTCGCTGCACAACCGCTCCGCATCGCTCTTGCAGGCAGCGCGGATGTCTTCCGACAGCGCGGCCGACTGGGCCAATGCGGCGCCGGCACTTGCAGAGACAAGGGCCGTAGCCAAGACGATGATTTTCAGCATCTGAAATCCTCCCGGGGACGGCTCGTGGTGAAGAGAATGGAAGCCGCGAACCGGAATTATGCAGATCGGATCAGCGTTCGACGAGTTGCAAAGTGACTTGGCGAGTCCGGCTGCACGGTTTCGGACGGTTCGACTGCAACGCCCGACGGCGCACTCCGAGGACCGGTATCCGGCAGCACCTAATCCGCCCTGGACGCCTGGCGCCGCAAAACACGGCCGGGACGCGCCCCTGTCGGCTCGTTATTTTCCCAGACCGGAACACCGTTCACGAGAACCGCGCTGATACCTTCCGCGCGTTGTGTCGGCTGCTCGAATGTCGCTCGGTCGCGGATCAGGTCGGCATCGAACACCGTAATGTCGGCGAAAGCGCCTTCGCGAAGGACACCGCGGTCGATAAACCCGAATTCCGCAGCGGTCAGGCCGGTCATCTTGTGCACGGCCGTCTCGAGGCTGAATAGGCCCCGATCGCGGCTGTAGTGGCCAAGGACCCGCGGAAAGGTGCCCCAAAGACGCGGATGCGGGAATTTGTCATGCGGCAGCCCGTCTGAACCGATCATCGTAGGATCAAAGGCCAGAATGCGGCTCACGTCATCCTCGTCCATTCGGAAATAGACCGCTCCGGCCGGCTGTATTTGCGCGACGGCATCCTCCAGCGAACAATTCAGTTCGACCATGATCTCCGCCAGATCCCGCCCGGCACAATCGGGCCGACTGCGCGACCATGACACCAAGGTGCGGCCGGAATTCTCGGCATGTTCCAGGGTCAGGATGGTCGACGAAGCGGTATAGGGATAGCAGTCGAGGCTGACCTTCTGCCGCGCCATCTCCTCTGCGATGACACGCAGCGTGGCGACCGATTGACCATGCGCAGCGGCACCGGCAAGCTTATGATGCGATATCAGCGACTGCACTTTGAGCGCTCGCCCGATGGCGAAGGTTTCGTCGAGCGACGCCATCGTCGCCTCGCCCTCGTCGCGCATATGCGTGGCATGAATTCCATCATACCCCGCTATGGGACGGCAGACCTCTATCACTTCTTCGGTCGTCGCGGCCTTGGCCGGCGGATAGGCGAGTCCGGTGGATACGCCGATGGCGCCGGCTTCCATCGCCTCGGCCACCAAATCCTGCATCTGAGCAATTTCGGACGCGGTAGCAGGCCGGTTCAGATCGTCCATGACGATGGCGCGGAGCGTGGTGTGTCCGACGTAGGCGGCCGCGTTCACCGCAGCGGGAGTGTCGGTCAGCGCTTCGATATAGTCGGCGAAGCTGCGGTAACGGTACCACTCACCGCTATCGTCCAGCAGATCGAGCGGCGGCAGGACAGGGCGGGAGACGGGGACAGGCATGGGCGCCAGCGATATGCCACAGTTTCCCGCGACGACGGTGGTTACGCCCTGGCTGACCTTGGGCACCATTCCGCCATCGGCCAGCAGCATCCGATCGTCATGCGTATGGGAGTCGATGAAGCCGGGCGCCACGATCAGCCCCGCCGCATCGATCGCGTAGTCGGCGGCGCAATCGCCCAACGCACCGATCCGCGAAATGCGCGCGCCAGTCACACCAACGTCGCCCTCGTAGCGTGCCGAGCCGGTCCCGTCCACGATGGTACCGTTGCGAATGAGCAGGTCGAAGTGTTCCGCCATGATGAGGCTCCTCAGACAGGGCAGAAGTTGCGGAAATCCCAATGTCGGCCAGGCGCCGCTTCGAAGAGTTTTTGCGTATAGGCCTCCTCGGGTCTTGCCAGCACGCGCTCTGCCGGGCCGTACTCAACGATGCGGCCGTCATTCATCACGAAAATAGAGTCGCAGATGCGGGCCGCGACCCGAAGGTCATGCGTGATGAACACGATCCCAACGCTCGTCTCCGTCCGGATCTCGTTCAACAGCTCCAGAACCTGCTCCTGCACCGAAACGTCGAGCGCCGAAACGGCCTCGTCTGCGACCAGCACCGCGGGTTCCAGCATCAGTGCCCGGGCGATGCAGATCCGCTGCCGCTGACCGCCGGAGAATTGATGCGGATAGCGATCCAGTACGCCCTTGGGCAAGCCGACCAATTCCATCAGCTCCCCGGCCCGCTTCAACGCGGTCTCGGCCGGAATCCCAAAGTTCGTGGGACCTTCAATCAATGAGCGACCGATCTTCACCCGTGGATTGAGCGAGCGATACGGATCTTGAAAAACCATCTGAATGCGGCGCCGCATCTGCCGCCGGGCAGCCGTTCCAGCCCTGTCGAGCCGCTCGCCGCAGATGGAAATTGTCCCGGCGCTCGGCTCTTCCAGCCCGACGATGCAGCGTGCAACAGTGGACTTGCCCGACCCCGATTGTCCGACCACGCCAAGGATCTCATTGCGGCGGAGGGTCAGGTGGACGTCCGTCACGGCTTGGACTTCGGCGACCGGCCGCAGGAACCTTTTCTTGCGGAAGGTTTTACAGAGGCCTTCAACGCTAAGAACCGTCTCGGTGCGAAGCGGCGCGCGCGGCTCGGGCACGAGACTCGGCACCGACGAAATCAGCATCCGCGTATAGTCCTGCGCCGGAGACCGCAGGATCGTCTCCTTATCGGCGATCTCAACGATACGCCCGTCTTTCATCACCACGACCCGGTCGGCGATGTCGGCCACGACCCCCATATCATGCGTGATGAAAAGAACGGCCGTATTCTGCCGCTCCTGCATTTCGCGGATCAGCGTCAGGATCTGCTGCTGAGTGGTAACGTCGAGCGCCGTGGTGGGCTCATCCGCGATCAGCAGTTCGGGCTCCAGAATGAGCGCCATGCAGATCACGACCCGTTGCCGCTGGCCTCCAGAGAGCTGATGCGGATACGATTCATAGATCCGCTCCGGGTCCGGCAGATGAACTGTCTCAAGCATCTCGAGCGTAAGCCGGCGGCGCTCCGCGGCATTTGCCCGTGAATGCAGGAGAAGCACCTCCTCGATTTGGCGCCCGACCTTCTCCACCGGATTGAGCGCAGTCATAGGTTCCTGGAAAATCATCGACATTCGGGTCGAACGCAGTTGGCGTAGCCTCTCCGGCTGGGCCCGCAGCAAGTCTTCGCGTTCCAGCAGGATCTCACCACCGGTTGGTTGCAGAGCGTTCGCCTGCAAGAGCCCCATGATGGAGAACGCGGTAACCGACTTGCCGGAGCCGGATTCGCCGACCACGCAGAGCGTTTCGCCCGGACCGATGTCGAAACCAACATTCTGGACCACCGGCCGAGAACCACCTTGGGTGAGGCTGACCGTCAGGTCGCGGACACGGATCACAGGATTGCGAAAGGGCACTGTTGTTTCCGTCATGTCCGCTTCGCCATCTTCGGATCGAGCATGTCGCGCAACACATCGCCCAGGACGTTGACGCTAAGCAGCGTGAGCGCGAGCGCGATGCCGGGCCAAAGGACCAGGCCGGGATAGAGCTGAAAATATGCCCGCCCTTCGGACATGATGTTGCCCCAGGACGGGATCTCGGTCGGCAGGCCCGCGCCGAGAAAACTGAGCGTGGCTTCGGTCAGGATCGCCGACGCGAAAACGAACGTTCCCTGGACGATCAGCGGCGCCACAGTGTTCGGCACCATGTGCCGCATCAGAATTCGGCGCACGGGACTGCCGAGCGTGACGGCTGCCTCAACATAGGCTTCCGAACGCACGTTGAGGATCACGCTGCGGACCAGGCGCACCACGCGGGGGATTTCGGGGACGGTGATGGCGACCAGCACCGTCAACAACGATGCCCCGGTCAGAGAGATCAAAGCGATGGCCAGCAGGATCGAGGGGATCGCCATGATCCCGTCCATGGTGCGCATGATTACCGTGTCGATCGCGCGAAAATATCCCGCGACGACACCAATCACGAGGCCGATCGCGACACTCACCAGCGCGGCCCCCGCCCCCACGAGCAGTGAGACACGGGCGCCGTAGAGCACACGAGAGTAAATGTCCCGCCCGTAGGCATCGGTACCAAGCGGATGAATCGCCGAAGCGCCGGAGAGCCGCTCGGCCGGCGCAATGGCAATCGGGTCGGCTGTGGCGAGCAACGGCGCGAGGAGCGCCATCAGCGTCACCAGCGCGAGGATGATCACAGCCACCAGCGCCGGACCCCTGCCGAAGGCGGACCACAGCCGTTGCAGGAGCAGCGCGCGCCGGCTCGCCGGTGCATCCTCACGCGTGGAAGCGCCGGAGGCATCGGTCTGAGCGGAGAGTTTCATCTGTGCGCCTCTCAATATCGGATGCGCGGGTCGAACACCGTGTAAAGGATGTCCACCACCAAATTGATGAGGATGTACGTAAACGAGAACAACAGGATGAGGCCCTGGATGACTGGGTAGTCTCGAGCCAATACTGCCTCGACCACCAACCGGCCGAGACCCGGCAGGTTGAATACCGACTCCGTCACGACGACGCCGGTGATCAAGGAGGCGACGCCGATGCCGATAATGGTCACAATGGGCACCGCAGCGTTGCGCAGCGCATGACGCAGCAGGACGCGGCGCTCGGGCGCACCTTTTGCACGGGCGGTGCGAATGTAGTCCTCGCCCAGAACTTCGATGATGCTGCTGCGGGTAATGCGGGCGACGAGGGCAATGTAGACGCCGCTGAGCGCCGTCACCGGCATGATAAGCCGCTGCGCGAACGGCCAGAACCCGTCGCCTAAAGGACGATAGCCCTGCACCGGCAACCAGCCGAGCTTGAGGGCGAATAGGTAGATCAGAAGGTAGCCCGTCACGAAGATCGGCACCGAAAAGCCGAGCACAGAAAGGGCCATGACCAATCGGTCCAGCACCCCACCGGGCCGACGTGCGGCGATGATCCCCATCGGGATCGCGATCAGGATGGTCACAATGATCGTACCGGCCGCGAGCGAGAGGGTGGGCCCCACCCGCTCGCCGATCATGCGCACCACCGGCACGCCCGATAGCAGCGACACGCCCAGATCGCCGGCCAGGATGTTGCGGAACCATGTCATGAGCTGAACGAGTATCGGCTCGTCCAGCCCCAAGTTTTCGCGGATTTGGGCCAGCTGCTCCCCTGTCGCGTCATTTCCCGCCAGCACTGCCGCCGGATCGCCCGGCGTTAACCGCAGGATGGCAAAGACCACCACGGCGACAACGATCATGACTGGCACAGAGGACAACACACGCTTGAGCACGTAGGGGAGCATGGTCCGGCCTCACCCGTTCTTGGACACGTTCCAGAACACGGTGATCGGGCTTTTGAGGAAGCCGCTCCAGTCGCTGTTCCAAGCTGCGGGGATACGGAACTGGCCGAGTGGGCCGACCACGCCTTCCTCTATGGCGATCTTCTGGATCTCCTTCGCGATCGCCTTCTGCTCCTCCACGGAGGAGGCCTTGGCATAGTCTAGCCGGAGCGCCGAAATCTCAGGCACGTCGGGCCAGCCCGCCCAAGACTCGCGTCCGTCCGTCGAAAGAGGCGTGTTCCCGAACGGATCGCCGCTTGTGGCCAGGATGCTGTACGTCGAGAAGATATTCCAGCCGCCTTCGGAGGGGGCATTCTGATTGCTTTGCTGAGCAGCCAGCGTCTGCCAGTCCATCATCTTCATCTGGACGTTGAAACCGGCCTTGCGGAGCGCGTCGCCGATCACGATTGGCTGGGGTACGACCATTGCGAGGTCGGTGGGCGCCATGATGACGACCGGAGTGCCATCATATCCCGCCTCCTCAAGCAGCGCCTTTGCCTTGTCAATCTGGCCATTCACAACCCACTCTTTGCCGTATTCGTCCCCGTTGACGTTACCGCATCCCATGATCGCTGCGCAGGTCTGGTAGTATTTGGGATTGCCCACCAACGCCTGCATCACGTCGTTCTGATCCACCGCCGCAATGGCGGCCTGCCGCACCAGCTTGTTGTCGAAGGGTGGGTAGAGCCAATTCATCCGGAAATAGGTCCAGGCGCCCAGCGGATCGAGCACATCGACCTTAATATCTGACGCGTTCTCGACCAGCGGCAGGAGGTCGAACGGCACCTGCTGGATGAAATCGACCTCGCCGCTCTGAAGGGCACTGACCGCAGTCATCTGGTCGGGCATCGTCAGCCATTCGACGCGATCGACCTTCACGTCCTTGCCGCCGGCCGTCCAGCTCGGAGGTTCGTCGCGCGGCACGTAGTCCTCGAACTTTTCATAGGCGACCTTGATGCCTGGCTGGAACTCATCCTCGACGAAAACGAACGGTCCCGAACCGATATATTCGTCGATCGGCTCGCTGGCTGGCGTTTCGGCCACGCGTTTCGGCATCATGAAGGGCGCGCGCGAGCTCATCTTCGAAAGGCCGGCCAACAGCAACGTCGTCGGCGTATTGAGCTCCACCTTGAAAGTGCTGTTGTCCACCACCTCGATGGCATCGACCATGGTCATGAGGGGTTTGGCCGTGCCGTCGATCTCGGCCCAGCGTTTGATCGAGGCGACGCAGTCTTCGGCGGTCACGGGAGCCCCGTCATGCCATTTCAGACCGTCGCGCAGCGTGAAGGTATAGGTCTTCCCGTCCTCAGAGACCTCCCAATCCGCCATTTGAGGTCGAATGTTGAAGTCTGAGTCCACGCCGAGAAGGGTGTCGTAGATCATGTATCCATGATCGCGCGTGATAAACGCGGTCGTCATGATTGGATCGGTGATCCGCAGACCGGACTGCATCACCACGCGGAGCGTTTCAGCTCCCGCTGCTGTCGCCCCGAGCGTGAGCGCGGCCGCCGCGACACCCGCCAACAGGCGGGCTCCTGTCATCCTGTTGAGTTTCATCGTCGGTTCCTCTGGTTGGGAGTCGTTTTTTTGTGGTCAGTCGCCCGCCGTCAGCCGTGTGATGGTCGTGGCGGGCGAAATATATTCGAGGCTCGTGCGCACGGTGACGACGACCGGACGCTCCGTGGCGGCAAGAGCGTCTTGGAGAACCGGGCGAATCTCCACAGCGCGATCGATCTGGAAGGCCTTCGCGCCGAAGCTCTCCGCCCAGGCCCGGAAGTCGGGATTGCGAAGATCGGTCATGGCGAGCCGCCGTGGAAAGCTCCGCTCCTGGTGCATGCGGATCGTGCCGTACGAGCCGTTGTCGGACACGATCAACACGGGGCTCGCGCCATATTGAACGGCGGTCGCAAGCTCGTTTCCCGTCATCAGAACGCCGCCGTCACCGGCAAAGCCGACGACTTGCCGGCCGGGGAACCGCAGGCTTGCCGCAACGGCGCCGGGCACGCCGAAACCCATCGCACCAGAGCAAGGGCCGACCATTCGCCGCTGCCCCCCAAAACGGATCAACTTCTGCACCCAGGCACCGAAATTGCCGGCATCGCTGGCGATGATCGCATCGTCGGCGAGTAGCGCATCGACTTCGCGCACGAGCGCACCGAAAACGACACCATCCTCGGCGTCGTCCAATCCCTCCCAACGACGCAGTCCGGCCGCCGTCTTCCGAAGTCGGCGGCTCCATTCGGCATGGCGTTCATCGGGCCGTTCAGGCGCGGCCGCAGCGAGCTGGAGCAGCACTTCGACCGGGTCTGCGGCGATCCCCAGCGCCAGATCGCGAAAGCTGCCGGTCTCGGTGGCGTCGGGCCAAACCTGGATCACCGGCTGGACCGGATCGGGTGCTGCGGGAAAACGAAAGCCCTGGCTGGTCACGTCTCCCAGCCGAGTGCCAAAGCCGAGGACGAGATCGCTCTGCAAAAGAGCGTCGATCAGCTCGGCCGGCGCGCCATAGGCCAGATGTCCGGCATATTGCGGATGATCGTTGTCGATGACGTCAACCTGACGCACCGCCGCGGCGACCGGGATCCCAAAACATTCAGCCGCCCGTGCCAGCGCTTCCCTTCCGCTGGGTGTCTGCAGAAGCCCACCGGCGACAATGAGCGGACGAGCGGCCGCGGCGATCCGCCGACACAATTCCTCAATGTCGTCTTGGGCGGCTGCCGCCCGGACCGCTCCCCGCAAAGGCACGTTCACGCTGCACGGCCCCTCCTCCAGCATGTCCTCAGGAAGTGACACGACGACCGGACCAGGCGTCCCGCTGCGGGCACGATGGAATGCGGTGGCGACGGTATCGGCCAAACGCCCCGGGTCATGCACCTCGGCGGTCCATTTGCACATCGAGCCGAAAACGTCCGCGTGATCGACCTCCTGAAAGGCGTTCATGCCGAGATGCGACCGCTCGACCTGACCCACGAAAAGGATGAACGGCACCGCGTCCTGCTGAGCGGTATGCACCGCGATCGCGGCGTTCATCGCACCCGGACCCCGGCTAACGAACGCAACCCCCGGCCGCCCGCACAGTTTGGCGTCCGCCACGGCCATGAAACCAGCGCCGCCCTCGTGGCGGGTTGTCACCACCTGGATCTCCCGCGCGTCCACCATCGCGTCAAGCACGCTCAAATAGCTCTCGCCCGGAACGCAAAACACACGATCCACCCCATGCCGGATCAGCGACCTGACAAGCAGGTCTGCGGCCCTGGTCATTCAGTCGCCCCCCTCTTGTCCGTCGCTTCCGCATCCGCGCGCTCCAGGGCGCGCAGAGATTCCGCACGCAGGTCTTCCGGCAGTGCGGTGAGCATCAGATCCACGGCGCTCCAAATGCGCTCCCACCCTTCTTCCGTGCGCAGAGGCACCCCCAGAAAAACGTCTTCCGTTTTGGCGCGCAGGGACAGGTAGAGGATGCCGGCCAACAGGACGCTGACGAATGCGGGCATGTCGACATCGTCCGTCAGCCCATCGAGTCGATTGATAAAGGTCCGGGCCTCGCGCTCGCGTCGTTCCCGCAGCCGGTCGCCGACTTCCGTGCGCTCGATGAGCTCCCACCGGCGGACTGCCGCAAGCGCCTGATCGTTTGCCAGCACCGCTTCTTGCTCGCGCAGCATGGCGCGGATAAGCGCGGCCGGGGTTAGGTTGCTGGTATCTTCCGAGCCCAGCATCCCGGCCTTGCTGCTCCAGTAGTCGCGGCCTTGCATCCACGCGAGCATCAGGCCTGGAAGCCCGTCGAAATAGCGATAGATCAGCTCCTTGCTGACTTCCGCCCGCTTGGCGACCACATTGACTCCGACGCTCTGCATCCCACCCTCGGTCAACTGCGCCTCGAGCGCATTGAGGATGGCTTGTTCCGTGTTCTTGCGCCGCGACATCGCCTAGATCCTCTCCACCGCAAAGCGGGCCTGACAGGCGGGATCTGGCGTAACGCAACCTTTCTCCAAACGAGCGAACACTTCCGAGAGACAGAGGCCTATTGGCTTTCCGTCCTGCCAAACAGGAGCCTGAGAATAGATCACGGTGGTCAAAGCCGGCTCGTCCGGCAGCCAAGGCTCGGCGCGATAAACTCGCGTCACACGGCCACTGCCATCGAGCTCGACCCTGTCCTCTGGCGCCGACGAGACCGGAACCGGCCCCGCCAGCTCGGCCAGGAACGAACGGGAGGGTGCGTCGGAGAGGCGGGACCAGACGATATCGCCGATAACCACCTCGGGCTGAAGGCCGGCGGCAAAGAAGATCGAATTGCACAACAGCGCGTAACCGCGCCCTTCCTCCAACCGAGACGCCTCGATCAGATCGCCGCGGCGCGCGACCCTTGCCGAATTGCCGAACCCAATGCGCCCATCCTGCGTGACCGCAATCAGTCCGAAATCCAGCTCGGGATTGTCCTCAAGTTCGGCCCGCACGGCCGCCGCCGGCGCGATGCCCCGAGACAGACGATCCAGCGCCGACACATTGACCGGCCGACCCGCCGCACCCATCCGGTTTGGCAGGCGATGGCCGGTGACCAATCCCAGCCCCGCACGGCCGACGAGGAACTGCGACAGCGGCTCCGGCCGGTTCGGTCCGCTGGAGATCACCGCTGCGCATTGCGCACCGCGATAGGTGTCCGCTCCGGGCAACCCCGCAACGCCGCCCTCTTGGCAGGCGACCTGATGGTGCTCGCCACGCTCGTCGAGGACTGAAAACACGGCAAAGCCACCGATCGCACCGCGACCGAGAATCTCGGTCGCCAACACGCCGTCGAGGACGGCGCGTCCTGCGCCCGGACCGTATGCCGCGATCCCTATCGTCATGACCGAACCACGCAACCTTCACCGAGAATGTGACCACCCAGTCACATAGCCTATGACATTCGCCAGACCTGTCAACAATTGCGTGCGGACAAAGCGCTGGACATCGCGTGCGGGGAGCGCGCGACGGTCGGATCAGCGCAAGCCCGGCTCTATTGTCGATTGGACGCCATCACGAACCGGCAGCCAGTAGAGCAGCGCGTTGGTGAAGGGGACCTGCAAAGGTGGAAAATGTCGGCCCTGGGGACGGCACACCGCACTCAAACGCCCTCGCCCCCTGCGTCTCGGCCATCCAGGGCTCCGGCCTGGCGTTCCAGTTCGCCGAGGAGCAGCCGGGCCGCCGGGAGCAGCTCGCTGCGCGGACGGCGGACCACCATGATTTCCCTTTGCCAGAGCGCTTCGGGGAGAGGCACCGGCCGCATCAGGCCGTATCGCTCCTCCACCTCGAAGACGATGCGCGTCATCATGGTGAGGTAGTCGTCTTCAGACACGATGGACTTCAACGTGTGGACCGAATTCGTGGCGACGGTCGGGGTCGGCGGTTCCAGCCCACGACGTCGAAACAGGTCGTTAAATCCGTGCCAGATGGCGTTGCCCTTTTCCGGCAGCGCCCAGCGATAGTCGCCGAGATCGGCCAGCGTCAGATCCGCCTTGGAAAAAATCGGGTGCTCCGACCGCGCCGCGACGCAAACCTCCTCTACGCCGAGCGGCACCATCACGACACCGGGCTCTGCATCCACCTGAAGCCGCCCGATGACGGCGAAATCCACCGTTCCGCGCACCACTGCCTCGAGCATCTGATCACCCGCGCCCTCGATCACCCGGATCTGAATGTTCGGCGCGGTGCGATTGACGTCCAGGAGCGCACTGCGAAATAGGCTTGCCACGACGCTGGGCACGAGGCCCACCCGAACGACGCCGGTTGCAGCGCCGCTGAGCATATGGATCTCTTCCACCACCCGCGTGGTCTCGAACTCCATCATCTCCGCATGACGCTGGAGCGCACGCCCGAACTCGGTCAGCACCATTCCGCCGGGAAGGCGACGAAACAGCTGGGCGCCGAGCGTTTCTTCCAAGCGCTTCAGCGACCGGCTAAGCGCCGGCTGGGTCATGCCCGCCGCCTGGGCGGCGCGGTTGATCGTCCCCAGACGCGCGATGGCCAGGAAGGCCGAGAGTTCGCGATGATTTAGCAGCATTACAAAATGTTATAATATGCGCTTCATTATGCAATAGCCTCGCCGGGATGGCCTAGTGTTTACTTTCCTCCGTTGCTCCATGGCACGTGCGCAAACCGAGGAAAGGCTCCCTTGTCGGACGAAATCTATCCCGGCTACACGCAGGCGGAACTGGATCGCGCCTATACCCAGAAAGAATGGGCGGCGAACATGGACGCCATCCTTAAGCGCTGGTCAGCGTCCGCCCCTGAAGCAAAGGCCGGCCACAGCGGCTATGCCGCGTTTTCCTACGGGCCCCACCCCGATGAGCGGATCGACGTCTTTCCCGCCGACGGGTCGCTGATCCACTTCCACGTCCATGGCGGCGCTTGGCGCGGTCAGGCCAAGGAGGACAGCGCCTTCCTCGCCCCCTCCATGGCAGCCGCGGGCGTGACGTTGGTCCTGCCGGAATTCTCCAAGCTGCCTGGCGTGCGCATGCCCATCCTCCTGGAGCAATTGAAGCGCGCGCTCGCGTGGACACACCAGCGGTTCGTCGCGGAGGGCGATGCTACCGGGATCGTGATTTCCGGACACTCGTCGGGTGCGCATCTGGCCGCGCTGCTGGTCGCCGAAAACGGCGCGGAAGAGCTGGTTCCGGCCGAAGCGCTCCGGGCCCTCGTCTGCATCTCCGGCTCCTACGACCTCGAGCCGGTCATGCTGAGCCTTCGGCGCAGCTATATCGATCTCAGCCCGGACGAGATCACCGCGCTGAGCCCGATCCATCGCATCGCCGACATGCGCCTGGCCGCGCATCTTTTCTATGGCGCGGACGAATCGCCGGAATTCCGCCGGCAGGCCTGCGCCTTCGCGACGGCACTCGAACCGGCCGGCAAACTCGCCGGCTGCACCGAGATCGCCAACGTCAATCATTTCGAGATTCTCGACGTCCTCGCCGATCCCAGCTCCGAGATCGGTCGACACGTCCACGCCATCCTGGCCACGTCCCAAATTTCAACCGATGTTTCGTTCCGCGCCGCGCGCGGCGCCGATGCCACGCTCGGCGCCAACGGAAGCTGACCGACAGGAGACACGCCATGCGCCCCCGCCTTCGCCACATCGCCCTCAGGGTTCAGGACCTGGAAAAGTCGGCCGCATTCTACCAGGAGATCTTCGGCTTCGAGCGCGTCGGTCAGGAAGAAATCCCGATCGGCGCGGCCGTCTACCTCAGTGACGGAGTGATCAACCTGGCGCTGATCAAATATTTCGGCCAGGAGGGTGCCGCCACGGAAGACGCGGTCGGCAGCGTGGGGACCGATCATTTCGGCGTCCAGGTCGACGATATCGATGCCATGCGCAACCGCATCGAAGAGCTGGGCGGCAGATTCTATTTCGATCTCGGCGACGCCCGGAAGGGCAATTTCGAGCGCAAGTTCAAGGATCCCGATGGGATCGTGTTCGACATTTCCCATCACGGCTGGCTCGGTACGGACAGCCGCACGATGCCGGAAGACCACGAGTGATTTCGGAACGACCGGGAGATCGGCCATGAAAGCCATCATCGTCGGCGCAGGCATCGGTGGACTGACCACCGCGCTCTTCCTGCACAAATACGGGCTCGACTGCGAAATTTACGAACGGGCGCCGGAGATCCAGGAACTCGGCGTCGGCATCAATCTGATGCCGCAGGCCATTTCCACCTTCGAAGAGATCGGCCTTCTGGGCGATATCGAGGCCGAAGGCATCACCCCGGAACACCTCTACTATCGCACCTTTTCCGGACTGACCGCCTGGGACGAACCCCGCGGACGAGCAGCCGGCCTACCGGTTCCGCAGATCTCGGTCCACCGGGGACGGCTGCAGGCCGTGCTCTACCGCGCATTTCAGGCGCGCGTGCCCGGCGCCGTCCATACGGATCGCGGGTTCGTCGGATACGAGGAGACGGACAGCGGCGTTACCGCGACCTTCCGGTCCGCGGACGGGACCACCCATACCGCGACGGGAGACATCCTGATCGGAGCGGATGGCATTCATTCCGAGCTGCGCCGCATCCTGTATCCCGAGGAAGGCTCGCCGCGCTGGAGTGGCCGCGTCATGTGGCGCGGCACGGCCGACTGGCCGGCCTTCGGAGAGGGCAAGACCTTCGTCATCGCCGGTTCGATCGATACGCGGCTGGTGCTGTTTCCAATCGCCAAGGGCGACACGCCCGGCACGTTGCGCACGAACTGGGTGCTGGTCCACCGCGCGGCCGACGATGGCACGGCCTTGCCGCCCGCACAGGATTGGCAGGGCAAGGCCGACCGCGCCAAATGCCTGGAGGCGCTGGAGCCGTTCGACCTGCCCGACCTCGACATCCGAGCGCTGGCCGAGGCGACGACCGACATCTTCGAGTTTCCGATGTCGGATCGCGATCCGCTGCCCCGATGGAGCGTCGGACGGGTCACCCTGCTCGGCGATGCCGCGCACCCGATGTATCCGTTCGGCGGCAACGGCGCCGCCCAAGCCATTCTGGACGCCAAAGCGCTGGCAGGTGCTTTGGCGGCGGAGAGCGATCCAGTCGCCGCCCTCGCCAACTATGAAGACGAGCGCCGGGAGCGGGTCTACCAAGTGGTCATGACCAACCGCCAGGGCGGCCCGGAGCGAGTTATCGACATGGTGGAAGCGCGGATTGCTGCGGAAGGGATCGCCCCCGCCGACATCCCGCGCGAAGAGCGTGCCGAGATCGTCCACGGCTACTCACGGCTTGCCGGCTACTCGCCGGAGCAACTCAATCGGGCGGCCTCCTAGAGCCTTTTCCGCTCGGATGGAACCATCCGAGCGATAAAAAATGGCTCCAGCTTCAATAGGTTGAGCAAGTCCGTTTCGTCCAAATTGGGTCGATTTGAACGGGATGGGCTCGCTGATATGGCCAACCGAACAGGAGCAAAATTCCGCGCTCAAAATATATGCATAATTCATAACATTTGATCATGAAAATACAGCAAAATCATATAGTTATGAAAACAACTGAATAGCAGAGCGGACAGAGAGACACCCTGCCCGCTCCCTGACGCGGCCTTGTGACGGCACCGCCCCATGCAGGACATAGCCAGCACGATCTCCTCAAACGACTCCACGGCTCTGCTCGATCAGCCAATCGCCGATCTGGTCGACGCG
Source organism: Amorphus sp. 3PC139-8 (assembly GCF_040750475.1). Lineage (NCBI taxonomy): Bacteria > Pseudomonadati > Pseudomonadota > Alphaproteobacteria > Hyphomicrobiales > Amorphaceae > Amorphus > Amorphus sp. 3PC139-8. The sequence goes on from NZ_JABJVY010000001.1 coordinate 83,102, forward strand.
GTGGCGGACGAGCGGACGTCGTGTTCGGCGCTCGCGGAAGCCGTGCTTGCACGGATTGCCGCACAGGACGGTCAGATCAAAGCCTGGACGCATCTCGACCCACCACAGGTGCGCGCCAGCGCGGAGCGGCTTCAGAGAACACATCCGCCCGGCCCGCTGGCCGGCGTGCCGATCGGGATCAAGGATTCCATCGACACCTGCGACATGCTGACAACTTATGGCTCGCCGATCTACTCCGGCTATCGGCCACGGGCGGACGCCGCCTGCGTTGCGCTTCTGCGCGCAGCCGGTGCGCAGATCGTCGGCAAGACAGCGCTGACCGAGTTCGCAGCCCCCTATCCCGGACCGACCTGCAATCCGCACGATCTGGAGCGCACGCCCGGCGGCTCCTCCAGCGGATCGGCGGCCGCCGTCGCCGCCGATATGGTCCCCGTCGCCTTGGGGAGCCAAACCATGGGCTCGCTGATCCGGCCGGCGGCCTATTGCGGAATCGTCGGCTTCAAGCCGAGCTGGGGCCGGATCTCGCCGGCCGGAATGAAATCCCAGGTGGCCGATTTCGACCATATCGGCGTCATGGCCCGGCGCGTGGACGACGCGGCCCGCGTGGCGGCGCTGATTGCGACCGTCGATGCATCCGCCTGGCAAGGCCGGTTGAGCGCGCCTCCGCGTTTGGCGCTGTTTCGCGGCCCCGCGCCGGAAATGGCTGAGCCTCCGGCGGTGGTCGCGCTCGACCGAGTGGCGCAACGGTTCGCCGAAGCCGGCGCCGCAATAGGAGACGTCCCAGACGACGCACTGCTACAGGCGGCCTGCGACGCCCAGATCAAACTTCTATGCTACGAGATGGCGCGCTCGATGGTCTGGGAATGGCAAACCCATCGCGAGCAGATCAGCCCGCTGCTGCAGAGCTATATCGAGACCGGCTGGAGCATCACGCCGGACACCTACAAGTCGGCATCCGGTCAGGTCGCGGCCGCCCGGGCCAGGGTGGCGGATCTGTTCGGTCAGGCCGATGCGATCCTCACCTACAGCGCTCCGGGCGAAGCGCCGCACGGCCTCCAGAACACCGGCGACACGATCTTCAATCGGCTTTGGTCTGTCCTGCGGCTGCCGGCCATCACGCTTCCGGCCGGCACCGGACCGAACCGGCTGCCGCTGGGTGTGCAAATCGTCGGCCGCTACTGGGACGACGCCCGCTTGCTCGCCGTCGCCCGCTGGGCCGAGGCGGTGCTTTCACAACAATAAATCCACCAGAGAAACCAACCGGGGACCTTCCGTGACAACCATCCATCCATCCGAACGACGTCGAAGCCTTCAGCGCCTGTTTCCCATGGTCGCCGCCGCGCTAACGCTGACCGCCGCGGCTCCGGCCACCGCCCAGGAGCTGGAGAAGACCGAGCTCAATGTCGCGATCCTACCGACCATGGACTATGTGCCGGTGGTCATCGCGATCGAGGACGGCCTGTTCAAGGACGAAGGCCTGGACGTGACCTATCAGGTCACCACCGCACCGGCCTCTCTCAACGGGGTGCTCGGCGGCACCTATGATTTCGCGGGCGTCACCTGGTTCGCGTTTCTGACCGCCTACAATCGCGGACTTCCCCTGGTGGCGGCGAGCGAGCTCGACCGCGGCACTCCGGGCTACGCCACCATCGCGGTCAAAGGCGACTCTCCGGTGAAGACGCCGGAAGATCTCATCGGCAAAAAGGTCGGGGTGCTGTCGACCAACGGCGCCTGCGATCTCACGCTGAACGATGTCCTGCTCAAAGACGGCAAGGACTATCAGTCGATCGAATATGTCGCGCTGGGCGTACCGGAACTCGTTTCGACCTTGATGACCGGCGGGATCGATGCGGCTTGCCTGCCCGAGCCGCTGCGCACTCCGGCCATGGCCGATAACGACCTGCGCGATGTCCTGGACCTGTTCACCGGCCCCTACGAGGACATGCCGATCGTCGGCTATTCGACGACCACGCGGTTCCGCGACCAGAATCCCAACACCTTCGCCGCTGTCCAGCGCGCGATGACCAAGGCTTTGGAGGTTGCCCACACCGATCCCGACCGCTCCCGCGAGGTGCTTTCGGTCTACACGCGTGTCGGCCCGGAAACGGCCAAGACCGCCGTCCTGCCCACCTATCCCACGGGAGGCGGCATAGGCGACTTGTCGGTGGTGGCCGATTTGATGGATCAGCTCGACGTGATCGACGGCCCGGTGAAGGTTCCCGAGCAATGACCGATCTGACCGGCACCGCGGCGGCCGCCAGGCGTGCCTCTGGCGCCGGCCGATCCTTGCCGAGCCTGCGGATGCCCCCGCAGGTTCGGAAGATCCTGCTTGGCCTCCTCGGCGGGGCGGTTCTGATCTCGTTATTCGAGATCCTGACGCGTTTCGCCGGTGTGCCCGAGCAGTATCTCCCGCACGCGACCGGCGTGGTCGTGCGGTTCGTCGAATTGGCCTTTGATCCCGTGTTTCTGAGCGATGTGGCCGCCACGTTGTGGGCCTGGGCCCTCGGAATCGCGATCGCCCTTGGTCTGGGCGTCGCCTTCGGGCTTTGGCTCGGCCTCTCGCCCACCGCTCACGAGATCGGGCTTCCGATCGTCAACCTGCTGCGACCAATCCCCTCTGTTTGCATCATCCCGCTCGCGATCCTGGTGATCGGGCAAGGGCTGGCGATGAAGCTCCTTCTCGTGAGCTACGCCGCGCTGTGGCCGATCCTGATCAACACCGTCTATGGCGTGCACGGGGCCGATCCGGTCGCGACCGACACGGCCCGTTGCTTCGGCCTGCCGCGAGGCGCGATCCTGCGACGTATCGTGCTTCCCCAAGCGGCACCGATGATCTTCACCGGGCTGAAGATCTCCGCCTCCATCGGTCTCGTCGTCCTGGTCAGCGCGGAACTGCTTGCGGCAACCAGTTCCGGGATCGGCGCTTTCATCTTCCGTGTCTCGTCGAGCGGCGGTCATATGGACTCCGTGCTCGCCGGCGCCGCCTATGCCGGAGTGCTGGGCGTGATCGTGAACGCAGGCCTCGCCGCGCTGGATCGGCGCTGGTTCGGTTGGAGCCGCCGGGAGGCCGACACATGAGCGCCATCGACACCCCAGGTCCCGGCGCATCGGGTGCTCTGGCCGGCCGCCTTCTGAGCCTGCGGCGCTACAGCGGGATCGTGACGCTGGTGATCCTTTGGCAGCTTGCCACCATGTGGGCCGGCTCCTTCTTCTTCCCCACCCCGCTGACCATTCTCCAGACCGCCGGCGAGCTGTGGTTCAGCGGCGACCCATCCCACTTCTTCCTGACCGACGCCGTGTTCCGGGACGTGCTGCCGAGCCTCGGCCGGTTGCTCGCCGGCTGGGCGATCGCGGTCGTGTTGGGCGTCGCACTGGGCCTTGCTATCGGCGGTTTCCGGCGATTGGCCGAGGCCGCCCAACCGGTGCTTGAGTTCCTGCGCGCCCTGCCGAGCCCGGCACTGATCCCGGTTTTCTTGATCCTTCTGGGCACCGATTCCACCATGCGCATCACCCTGATCGTGATGGGCTCGCTCTGGCCGGTGCTCTTGAATAGCATCGAGGGGATCCGCACGCTGGATCAGGGCCAGACCGACATGGCCCGGGTGTTCCGCCTGCCACCGCACGCCCGTCTCTTCCGCATCGTGTTGCCGGCGGCCATGCCGCATATCTTCGCCGGCATGCGGGTCTCGCTTGCGATCGCCATCATTTTGATGGTCGTCAGCGAGCTCGTCGCCAGCTCGAGCGGCATCGGCCACGCCATCATCGACGCCCAGAACACGTTCCAACTCGCCGCGATGTGGGCAAACGTGCTGCTGCTCGCGCTTCTGGGCATATCTCTGAACGGCCTGTTCTCGCTGGTCGAGAACCATGTGCTCTATTGGCACCGGGCAGCCAGGAGACTTGCGAAATGACCTCATCCGACCAGACGTCCGTCCTCAAGGTGGACAAGCTCCACCATGCCTACACGCCGAGCAGCGTCGCGATTGCGGAGCAAAGCTTCGAGGTGAACGCGGGTGAGTTCGTTTCGATCGTCGGTCCGTCGGGTTGCGGCAAGACCACCTTGTTGAAGATCCTCGCCGGCCTGCTCAAAGCCACATCCGGAGAGGTCGCCCTGGAAGGACGGACGGTTACCGATGTGCCGGAAGGCCTGGCGATGGTGTTCCAGGAATACAGCCGTTCGCTGCAGCCCTGGCTGAAAGTGCGCGAGAACATCGAGCTGCCGCTCAAATATCAATCGATCGACGCCGCCGCCCGCAAGGACCGTGTGGACGAGAGCTTGGATGCCGTAGGTCTGACTGGGGCTGCCGACCGCTATCCCTGGCAGCTCTCCGGCGGTATGCAGCAGCGGGTCGCGATCGCCCGCGCCATCGCCTACCGGCCAAAGCTGATGCTTATGGACGAGCCGTTCGCCTCCGTCGACGCCCAGACCCGCGCCGATCTGGAGGACCTGGTGCTCGACGTGCACCAGAAATTCGGGATCACGACCCTCATCGTCACCCACGACATCGACGAGGCGGTCTATCTGGCCGATCGAGTGATCGTGCTGTCCACCTCGCCGAGCCGGGTGATCGCGAACATTCCCGTTCCGCTGCCGCTGCCGCGCGATCAGATCGAAACCAAGGAGCGGGAGGATTTCGTGCACATCCGCTCGGAAGTCGCGACCTTGATCCGTCGCCCGACAGCGACGCGGGCAGCCTGACTCCGGTCAAGCTCGCGGCGCAGGCGGCAGCACCTCCACATCAAGGACGACCGGTCCGGTTTGGGCGGCGGCAAACGCTTGCGCGAGCGCGGCATCCAGTTCCTCGACGCGCCGCACCGGGCCGAACGCCTGACAGCCATGGCCTCTGGCGATGGCGAGGAGGTCCAGCGGCGGATCCTCCAGCGCCATCCCGATCGTCTTGTTCTCCACCGGCCGATTGCGCCGGCGCGCGACGGCTTCCTGATGCTCCACGTCGTTGTAGAAGGCGCGGTTGTTGTTAACGACGAAGAGCGCCGGCAGTTTCTGGGCAGCCGCTGTCCAGAGCGCCTGGCTTCCCATCGCAAGATCGCCATCGCCGAGAATGGCGACCGGCAGCCGTCCCGTGCCTTTCAGAGCGAGTGCCGCACCGACCGTGATCCCGGGGGTGGAGCCGATGCCGCCGCCACCATCGTAGCCGATACAATCGAGCGGATGGGTGAAGCGCACCTGCGCATCGGGGAGACCGAAGGTAAGCCGCGTCAGGCAGACCGGCTGGTCTCCCCGCGCGCGATCGAAGGCATCGGCAAGGGCGGGAAGCGTGATGGCACCGGCGGTCGGCCAGTTCGGTTTCGGTGAGGGCGGAATGGTCCAGGCCGACTGCGCCGCACTCTCCAAAAGGGGCAGCAACGTGCGGGTAAAGACCTCCGGCCGAATCGGTAGACGGAGGTCTGCCTCCGGATAGGGAAAATGGTCGAACGACCAGCCATTGTGCAGGCGCTCGTCGGGAGAAACCACGATGGTCGCCAGACCCTCCCCGCGATCGGGTCTAAGGCCGAGGAGGCCTTTCAGATCCGGCCAGTCGAGCGAGATCACCAGATCGGCCTCGGCCAGAAGCTTGGCCGTGCGCGCATCGGGATACTGGGCCGGAGCGGCAATGAAGGCCGGATGATCGCTCGGAAAGCCCACGCCGCACTTCTGATCGCAGAGCACTGCGGCACCGATCGCTTGCGCAAGCGCGATCCGATCAGCCCAGGCTGCCTCACTGCGCTCATGCCGTCCGACAAGCAGCAATGGCCGCTCGGACCGGGAAAGCATATCTCTCACCCGTTGCAGTGCCGCCATGTCGAGGCCTGCTTCGGCGGGCGGCGCATAGCGGGCGAGCTCGGGCGGTGCCGGCGCCGTCTCGATCGGATCTTCCTGCAGGCCGGTATCGAGGCAGATATAGACCGGCGCGGACGGCACGGTCCGCGTTATCGTCCAGCCGCGAAGCAGTGCCTCCTGCGCCGCGGCGACAGAGACCGGCTGATCGTCCCATTTCACGAAGGACCGAACCATCGCGGCCTGGTCGCGGCTGGTGTGGATCCACTCGATCCACGGCCGGCGCCGGGCCGCATCGACCGCCCCTGTCGCCCCAAGAATGAGCATCGGCACGCGATCGGCCCAGGCGTCGTAGATCGCCATCACCGCATTCATCAGCCCCACATTGGCGTGAAGCACGACGCCCATCGGCTCGCCTGTAACCTTGGCGTAGCCGTGAGCGATCGCCACCGCCTGGGCTTCATGCAAGGTGAGGATCAGATCCGGCGCCTCAGGAGCCGTCCGATTGACCAGGCTGTCGTGCAGTCCGCGGAAGCTCGCACCGGGATTGATTGCCAGATGCGGCACGCCGAGGACCTGCAGCAGATCGGCGATCACATCGCTGCCGTAGGCGGGGGAATCGGAAGCGGTCAAGTTGGAAGCCTTATGGAAATAATCTCTTTTAGAACTGTAGCTTAAATGTCTATTGTTAGATACAATTATATCTTCTGAAGAGGCAGATCGATGGCAAAGGCGTCGGCACGCGAGGCGTTGAATCTCTACCGACGGGTGGAAGCCGTTCTGAGGGATCAGATCGCAGACGGCGCGTTCGCGCCCGGCATGCGAATGCCATCGGAAGCCGCCCTTCAGGCCGCCCACAAGGTGAGCCGCGGCACGATCCGCCAAGCACTCGATGCCCTGGAACGCGACCACCTGATCGTGCGCCAACCGGGCCGGGGAACGTTCGTCCGCACCCGACCGTCCGGTAAGCAAGGGCGGCCGCGCCTTCCAATGCCGGAGGCGCTGGGCGCGGCGTCACGCGCGCGCCGACTGCTCAGAACCGGGGCCGGCCCCACGCCACCGGTCGTGCGCGAGATGCTGGACCTTTCGCACGGGCGCGATTGTCCCTTCTTCATTCGGACCTCGGCCGGCGGACAGCGGCCGGTCGCTCTCAAGCGCTATCTGCATCCCCGCCTTGCCGAACACCTCAAGGGCGTGGCGGAAGCGGAGGATTTCGAGGCCCGTCTCGCAGAGGTCATGGGACAGCCCGTCGCGCTCGGACCCGTGTGGGCGGAGGCGATCCTGGCCGAACCCCGCTTTGCAATGATGCTCAAGACCCCGCCGGGCGCGCCCCTGCTCTCGCTGTGGTGGGTCAACAACATGGGTGGGGCGCCGGTCGCCTGCAGCCAGATGCTTCGTCCCGGTGCCGATGCCGGCATTCTCGTCAGCAATCCGGACACCCCGGCATGAGCTACCGTCCCGAGACGGCCGCGTTCCGAAGCTTCGCCGCAGCTCGCGCCCGGTTTTCTCCGGACTACGGCCCCCGAGATTTCCTGGAGGAATGTCTTGCCGCCCTTGAAGGCCAGGAAGGCGCAGTCAAAGCGTTCGTCTCCTTCGATCTCATTGCTGCGCGCGCGGCGGCCGATGCCGCAGCGGACCGCTGGCGCCAAGGCCGGCCGCTTTCCGAGCTCGACGGCCTGCCATTCGCGGTAAAGGATTGCTTCGACGTCGCCGGCCTTCCGACCCGCGTCAACAGCCCGGTTTTCGATAACGCCTCACCCGCCGCGTTCGACGCCGCCCATGTCGCCGCCCTGCGTGCAGCCGGCGCCTACGTCCTCGGCAAGACCGTCACCACCGAATTCACGATGGCGCTTCCCGGCCCGACGCGAAATCCTTGGAACACCGATCACACGCCCGGTGGTTCCTCTTCAGGCTCCGCCGCGGCCGTGGCCGCCGGGATGCTCCCGCTTGCGACCGGAAGCCAGGTGCGCGGCTCTGTGATCCGGCCCGCCTCGATCTGCGGCGTTCCCGGCTACAAGCCGACCTTCGGCGCTCTCAACGTCCAAGGCGGCGTTGACCCCTCGCCGGGACTGAACCATCTCGGCCTTCTCGGCGCGACATTCCGCGATATCTGGGAGAGCGCCTCCATCATCGCCCGCGGCGTCGGCGGAGATCCGGGCTACCGCCCGTTTCGGCCGGGTCCGTTCCCCGAACCGAAACAACCGACCCGGCTGGCGCGGCAATACACCATTGGCTGGGAAAAGACCGACGCGCGCTCCAAGGCCGCCTTCGAGGATTGGCTGTCGCACTTGCAAGACGCCGGCGTCGAAATCGTGGAACCGGAGGCATCCCCCGAGTTTGCCGCCTATGAGGCGGCGACCGCCCGCGCCCAGGAGTTCTTCTTCGATTTGTTCTGGGAGATCCGCTGGCCCTGGCTGGCAGTGCGCCAAGCGCATCCGGCGCAGTTCAGCCACGTGATGCATCGCCATCTCGACAGCGCCGCCGCCCTCACGCTGGATGACTATCGCGCGGCGCTGGACCGACGCGATGCCCTGCGCGCCCTGCATCGCGCGCTGTCGGGAAAGGTGGACGGCTTCGTGACGCTGGCCCATATCGGCCCGGGACAGCACGGCGACCCGGAGGTCGGCACGCCCTGGTACAACGACGCCTCGTCCGCCGTCGGCGCACCGACCGTGAACCTTCCCGTCCTGTCCGTGGACGGCTTGCCGCTCGGGGTTCAGCTCATGGGTTTCGAGCATGAAGACGCGGCGCTGTTCCCGGTCGCCCAACACCTCATGTCGCTTCTATGATGGGCAACAGCTCCGCGACCGGACGCGCCGGGCGAAGCAATCTGCCGTGAAACCGCACCCTATTTCATTTCCAGGATGCTCTCTTTCTGTATTCTCTCGGCTCGCTACGACTGAAAGAGCGCGTCGTCGGAGGCGAAGCCCTTGAACTCGAGCGGATTGCCCGAGGGATCGAGAACGAACAGGGTTGCCTGTTCTCCCGTTTCGCCCTTGAAGCGCACCTTCGGCTCGAGCACCCAGCGCGTGTCGGGGTTGGCCTTCAGTCGATCGGCGAGAGCGGTCCACTGCTCCATGGTCAGCACGACCCCGAAATGGGGGATCGGAACGGCATCGCCGCCAACCACGCCCGTTTCGTCGCCCGCAAGCGACGTAGGCCTCAAATGCGCGGACATCTGATGGCCGTAGAGATCAAAATCAATCCAATGGCCAGGGTCTTCGCGCCCGATCCCGCAGCCGAGCACATCGCGGTAGAAGGTGCGCGTCTCCTCCAGATCGGTCACCGGGAAGGCAAGATGGAACGGGCGGGCTTTGTCCTGAACAGTCATGCTTTCTCCTCAAGTCTCGGCTTCACCGGGAGAGATAACGGCTCTCCGCGCCCGTTCAATTGCGCTATACTCATGGCTCCATTCCGAAAATGCACGATAGATCATGTTGCATACGCGCTCTTCCCGCGTCCTCGCCGCCCTGCCCCTTTTCGTGGCCTGCGCCCGGTTCAAAAGCTTCACGAAAGCCGCCCACCATCTGGACCTGACGCAAAGCGCGGTAAGCCGGCGCATGCAGGCGCTGGAGGCGGAAATCGGCACGGCACTGTTTTCTCGGGACGGCCGAAGTCTCGCCCTGACGCGTGACGGGGAGCGATTCTGGGACTATGCCACCGAGACCATGCGCCGGCTCGAAGCGACGACGGAGGGCTTCGCCGAAAGCCTTCCCGGCATTCTGCGGATCGGAACCTTGCCCTCCATTGGCGCCATGTGGCTGACGCCGCGGCTGGGCCGCTTTCTGGACACGCACGCCCACGCGGCGATCGAACTCGTCACCATCGACGCGGATTTCCGGACCGACCGTAAGGATCCGGTGACCTGGGACCCTGGCGCCATCGACGCCGCCATAAGCTGGGGACACGGCGGCTGGACTCCTCTCACCTCTCAACGCCTCATGCCGGAGACGATGCTGGCTGTGGCGAGCCCGGACTTCAGCGCACACCATGGGCTTCAAGCGCCATCCGATGTGGCGCGGGTTCGTAGGCTCAGCCACACCACCCGCTCCCATGCATGGGCCCGCTGGGCCGCGCGCCACGGCATCGGCCTGGAGACCGACACGGCCAACGCGCTCGCATTCGAGCATTTCTTCATGGTGCTCGAGGCTGCCCGTTCCGGGCTCGGCGCCGCCCTGCTTCCGGAAATCCTGGTCCGAGACGATATGGCATCCGGCCGGCTCGTGGCCGTTCCTGGCGCGGATTGGCGAACCGGGGCGAGCTATTGGTGCGTGTCCCGACCGGCCGCTGCGGGCGCGCCCCTCCTCTCCGCGTTCATCCGCTTTCTGCAAGCTGCGGCGGACGATCGTCCCCCATCCGCCGCGACGCGGGAATAATAAAAGAAAGGGAATAGTTTATTCGATCTTTCCATTGGTCTGATTAATCGAGCCCATGCGAGGCTTCCGTTCATGACCTCGGTCGCGGTTGGACGTTCGCAGGAGATCCCCATGAACATGCTTAAACCGATCACTACGGCAGCTTTCTTCGTGATGACCGCCTACGGCGCCCAAGCCCAGGATGTCGGCACCATTCGCGTCGCCGAGGCCGATACCTTTTCGGGCGAGGACCTGATCCAGCTCATTGCCTATGAGCGGGCTCGGGAACGGGGCGTTGATATCCAGCTGTCTTCGCTGCGCGCGGACGACATCGTGTTTCAGGCCGTTTTGAACGGTCAGATCGATATGGGCGTCGGCGATTCCTACGAGCCGATCGTCAATCTCGACGCACCGGTCCGCAACATCTACCAGATCCGCAAGCTCGCCTATATCCCAGTGGCCGACAAGACGATCTATCCCGACTGGGACGCGCTCGACGGCGAGCAGTTCGTCGTCCATTCGCGAGGATCGGGCACCGAAACGCTGGCTCAGATCATCGAAGCCAACAAAGGGATCGAGTTCAGCCAGATCAGCTACGTGCCGGGCTCCGAAGTCCGCGTCGTCGCCATGCAGCAGGGCAACATCAAGGCCACCTTCCTCGACATGGTCAGCTCGAAGGTCCTTCTGGATAGCGATCCGGACCGGTTCGGCCGACTGCCGATGGACGGCGTCGACGCCTCCGATTCCACGCTCTACGCCAACACCGACTTCCTGGCAAAGAACGGCGAAGCCGTTGAAATCCTGCTGGAGGAGTTGTTGAAGGCAGCCAAGGCAACAGTCGCCGACCCGTCCTGGCCCGCCGCACAACGCGAAGAGCTGGGCCTGCTGCCGGATCTTACGGCCGAAGAGGTCGCCGAGATCACGCCCTATTTCCAGGATGCGGTCGAGGCCGGCATCTTCCCGACGAACGGTGGCGGCGAGGCGGCAGCCAAAGCCGACATTCAGTTCCTCGCTCAGGCTGGTAAGCTGGAGCCCGCGATCGCGAACAACCTCGAGACGGTCTGGGATTTCGGCCCGCTCAATGCTGCGCTGAAGACCGTCGACAGCAGCAAGTAGGCCGTTCCCGGATTGAGAATGCGCCCGGACCTGTCGGGCGCATTCGACCTGCCGGTCGCAAGGCATGAAGGACCCGATGTCCGCCGACACGCTTTCCAACGACAGCCCGGCTCCCGCCCCTTCCACCGGGAAGCTGTACTACCGGGTCGGTGAATTGCCGCCGATCGCTTGGAAGATCCTCTCCTTCGTCCTGTTTTTCGGCGCTTGGGAAATCGCGGGACAGATCCCGATCAGCTTGGCGTTTCCGCCGTTCAGCGCGGTTATGGTCGCACTGGTCAAGTTGATGGCGAGCGGCGAACTGTTCTCAGCCTACGGACGGACGCTGCCTCCACTCCTCATCGGCCTGGCCATCACCTCCATCTTCGGTGTCGTGTTCGGCGTGGCCATGGGCCTTTCCAGGATGTCGGAGTTGGCGCTCTTTCCTCCGATGATCATCATGCAGACCGCGCCGATGGCCGCCATCATCCCGCTGATCACCTACGCCTACGGAATCGGGATCACGGCCAAGGTGATCGCGGTCGTCATTCTCAGCCTGCCGATGGTCACGCTCAATTCCTACAACGGCATCCGCCACACCAGCGACTCGCTTCTGGAGATGACGCGGTCCTTCATGGGAACCCGGCGACAGCAAGTCACCAAGATCATGCTTCCACACGCCAGCGGCATGATCTTCGCGGGGCTCCGCCTCGGCATTTCCGGCGGCTTCATCGGCATCGTTCTCGCCGAACTTCTGATCACGCCGACGGGCATCGGCGACATCATCAGCTACTACCGTTCGATCGCCCGCTACGCGGAAATGTTCGCCGCCATCTTTTCCGTGATCGCATTCGCCACCCTGGTCCTGACCGGGCTTCAGCTCATCGAACGCCGCATCTTCAAAGTTCTGGGACAGGGGAGCCGCTGATGAATTCCATGAGCGCCATCCGAGAGACGGACGCTGTCTCCGCCAATGAGGTCATCGTCAAGGCGGTGGGCATTTCCAAGCGCTACGGCGACGGGACGGAAGCCCTCTCCGACGTGACGATCGAATTCCGCCGCGGCGAGCTCACGACACTTCTCGGACCGTCGGGCTGCGGTAAGACCACGCTGCTCAAGATCATCGCAGGCCTGCTATCGGCCTCGGGCGGAGAAGTCCGGGTCAACAACAAGACCGTCTACGGTCCCGGCCCGGAACGGGCATTCGTCTTTCAGGATTTCGCGCTCATGCCGTGGGCGACGGTCCTGCGCAACGTCGCGTTCGGGCTGGAACTGCGCGGGACGCCGAAGGCGGAACGCGAAGATGTCGCCCGGCGCTACATCAAAAGCGTCGGCCTGGCCGGTTCGGAGCACAAATTTCCCAGCGAACTGTCCGGCGGCATGCGCCAGCGGGCCGGTCTTGCCCGCGCGCTCACGGTCAATGCCGACGTGCTTCTCATGGACGAGCCCTTTTCCGCCATCGACGAACAGATGCGCCGCAAGCTGCAGGAGGACCTGCTGGAGCTGCTGCGCGAAGAGAAGAAGTCGGTGATCTTCGTGACCCACTCCATCGAGGAGGCCGTCTACCTCTCCGATCAGGTGGTGCTTCTGACCCGCAATCCCGGCCGGGTGGTCAAGTCGATCCGTCCCGGTTTCGACCGCAATGCCGGGCCCGATGCCGTGCGCCGGGATCAACGCTATCTCGATGCGGTCGACGACATCTGGTCCCAGCTCAAGCAATATCTGAGCTGACCGATGGCTGGCCGTCTTCCGATCCTCTTGTCCCTCGTCGCCTGGGCCCTTTTCTGGGAAGTGGCGACGCAGATCGCCGACAGCACGATGTTCCCGCCGCTGAGCGCCATCCTCGTGACCATTGGCGAGGTCGTACAGCTCACGTCGTTCCAGAACGCGCTCGTCGTAACCGCCCGTTCCTTCGCCCTGGGCATGGCGCTGGCACTTGCCGTCGGCATCCCCGTGGGCGCCCTTATGGGACGCTTCGAAGCCGCCGACAAGATCCTGAACGTGTGGGTGAACATCTTCATTTCCGCGCCACTGACGGCGGTGGTGCCGGCACTGATGCCGCTTCTCGGGATCGGCGAGGCCACCGTGGTCGCGACGGTGTTCCTATTCGCGGTTTGGGTCATCATCATCGACACGCGCGAAGGCATTTGCGGCGTCAGTCCGTCCCTGGTCGAGATGGCGCGATCGAATGGCGCCACGCGCTGGCAGATGTTCTGGAAAATCCTGCTGCCCTCCGCGATGCCCGAAGTAATGACCGGAATCCGTCTGGGCGTCGTCCGCGGCGTCAAGGGCGTGATCATCGGCCAGATCGTGATTGCGCTGGTCGGCTTCGGCGCTCTGTTCGAAACCTATCTTCAGACGTTCCAGATGACCCGCTTTTGGGCCCTGGTCCTCGTCGTCTTCACGCTCGGCTTCGTCCTCGTGGAGCTCGTCGGGCTTTTCGAAAAGCGACTGACGCGCCACGCGAAGTCACGTTGATCCGCGTCCTCGCTATCTCACACCCCAAACTGGAGACCCTGGCGACATGGCCGGCTTTTCCCTTCTGATCCGAGACGGGCTCGTCCTGTTGGATGGCGGCGACCCGCATCAGCCGGTCCGAACCGATATTCTCGTAAGGGACGGCGTCATTGCCGCGATCGGCGACCAGGCGATCGCCGATGCCGAGACCGAGCCCGACGTCACGGAGCTGAACGCCGCCGGCAAGCTTGTCTCGCCGGGCTTCATCAACGCCCACTACCACTCCCACGACACGCTCGCGAAAGGGCTGATGGAGCAGAAGCCGCTGGAGACCTGGCGGCTCCTGGCGCTGCCGCCACAATACCCCAAGCGCAGCCGCGAAGAGATTAAGGCGCGCACGCTCCTGGGCGCGCTGGAGTGCTTGCGTTCAGGCATGACCACCGTGCAGGACATGGTGACCCTCTATCCCTTCGACGAAGAGCATCTCGACGCCGTTTTAGAGGCCTATGACGAAATCGGGCTGCGCGCCGTCGTCGCCCTCCAATACGCCGACATCAAGGGCATCAACACGATCCCCTTCTGGAAGGAGGTGTTTCCGGAGGAGTTGCATGGCCAGCTCTCGACCGCAGCCGAACCCGACGCCCGGATCGATCAACTCGGCTATTTCGAAGACACCTTCCTGAAGCATCCCGATAAGTTCGAGCGCATCACCTGGGCGCTCGGTCCCTCCGCGCCTGAGCGCTGCACCAGCGCGCTGATCGGACGAACCGTGGACTTGTCGGCGACCTACGACCTGCCGATCTTCACTCACATCTACGAATCCAAGGGCATGGCGCTGCAAGCGCGCATGGAATACCCGGAACACGGCGGCTCGCTGATCCGACGACTGAATGAGGAGGGCCTGCTCGGGCCGCGCCTGAACCTGGCCCATTCGGTCTGGCTGCAGGACGAAGAGATCGCGCTTCTAGGCGAGACCGGCACCAACGTGGTGATCAACCCTCTAAGCAACATGAAGCTCAAGAGCGGGATTCCGCCGATCCTGGAGCTGCAAAAGGCGGGCGTGTCGCTGGCGCTCGGCTGCGACAACTGCTCGTGCAGCGACGCCCAGAACATCTTCCAGGCCATGAAGCTGTTCGGCCTGATGGTCCATATCAGTCATGATCAGGATCTGACGCCGCAGGCCGAAGCCGCCTTCGGCGCCGCCACGACCGGCGGCGCCCACGCCGTCAATCGCGACGCGGATCTCGGCCGGATCAAGGTGGGCGCGCGCGGCGATCTCGTGCTGTTCGATCTCACCGATCCGTCCTTCGTGCCGCTCAACAGCGCGGTTCGCCAGATCGTCTACACGGAGGGAGGGCGCGGCGTTCACACGGTGATCGTCGACGGCCGCGTCGTCATCGAGGACGGCGCGCTGAAGACCATGGACCAGGCGCGCCTTCTCGACGACATCAAGGCGGTGGTTCCGCAATTCCGCGAGGACTATGCGGCGATCGAGAAACGGGTGGAGAAGCTGCAGCCCTATCTCGACGAGGCCCACCGCCGAATCTGGGCCGCGGACGTCGGCGGCAACCGTTTGTTCACCGGACACTGACCCTATGAAGCCGGCGCCGTTCGACTATGTCCGGCCAGAGGGGCTGGAAGAGTCGTTGGAGGTGCTGGCAGCTCACGGCGCCGATGCGACGGTGCTCGCCGGTGGCCAGAGCCTGATGCCGCTCCTGGCCACACGGGCGCACCGTCCGCGCGTTCTGGTCGACATCAACCGGATCGGAGCGGCCCATGGAGCGATCGAGACCGACGGCGACGCGCTGACGATGGGCGCACTGGTGCGCCATCGCGACGTGATCGTTGATGCGAATGTCGTCCGGAACATTCCGATGCTCGCCGAGGCCGGACGACTGATCGGCAACGTCGCGATCCGCAATCGCGGGACGGTGGGCGGCTCCATCGCCTTCGCGGATCCGGCCGCGGAGTGGCCTCTCTGCTTCGTCGCCCTGGGCGGATCCGTGCGCCTGGCGTCCAAGAAGGGGGAGCGAACCGTGCCGGCGGCGGAGTTCTTCCGCGGTTCCCATCGAAGCGTTAGGCGTTCCGACGAACTGGTCGTCGCCGCACGGTTTCCCGTTCCGCGCTTTGCCTACTTCGATGAAATTTCGCTCCGTCCCACGGCGCCGGCCTTCGCCAGCCTGGCCCTGGCGCAAGACCGGGACGGAACGCTGCGAGTCGCCCTCGGCGCCGTCGCGGACAGGCCAATAACGATCGAGGCGACCGCCGTGGCCGCCCTTGGCACCAATCCGGACTGGGGGGAGGTGCGCGCCATTGCCGGGCAGGAGCTCGGCGACCGACTTCCCGCCGACGAGCGCAGCTACCGACTTCATCTCGTCATGACTCTGCTCGGGCGGGCGGCCCGAGCCTACGCGAAGGCATCCGATCGTGACAGGCTCTGAGACCACCCGCACCATAACCTGCCGGGTGAATGGCGTCGCACGCACCGAGGCGGTTTCGGTTCGCATGAGCCTCGCTGACTTCCTGCGCGATGTTTTGGGCCTCACCGGCACCCATCTCGGCTGCGAAGAGGGGCAATGCGGCGCCTGCACGGTCGTCTCCGATGGCGACACCGTGCGCGCCTGCCTGATGCTCGCGGTGCAGGCCGACGGCATGGCGATCGAAACGATCGAAGGGGCGAGCGACAGCGGCCGGCTTGCCGATCTACAGGAGGCCTTTCACGCTCGCGGTGCGCTCCAGTGCGGGTTCTGCACCTCCGGTATCCTGCTGACGGCGGACGCGATGCTCAGCGAGACGCGTCCGGTCGATCGACGCGCGATCCGAGCCGGTCTGACCGGCCACATCTGCCGCTGCACCGGCTATCACGCCATCGTGGACGCCATCGCCGAAACCGCGGCCAAGCGGAGCGGGCAATGAGCAACCTCGACCTGCCCGGCGTGCTTGGCGGCGCCGTACCGGTGCCGCGCACGAAGCGGCTACTGGCCGGCCGCGGCCGATACACTGCCGATGTCGCCGACCGCACGACCCTGGAGACCGCGTTCCTGCGCTCGCCCCATGCCCATGCGCGGATCGCCGCCATCGAAATCGGTGCCGCCAAGGCCATGCCAGGTGTCGTGGCGGTGATGACGGCGCGCGATATGGCGACAATCGTTCGCGGATATGCGGTATCGGCGGCAATGCATCCGGATATGCGGGTGCCGGTTCAACATGCCCTCGCCCTCGACGTCGCCCGCTGGCACGGCGAACCCGTCGCCCTGGTCGTGGCTGCCAGCCGCGCAGAGGCGGAGGACGCAGTCGCCGCGATCGCAGTCGACTGGGATCCGCTTCCTCCGGTGACCGATCCCGCGACGGCAGCCGGTGCGCCGCCGATCCATCCCGAGCTCGGCACCAATCTCGCCCTCCATTTGGAACAGGCGAGCGCGGAAGCGGATCGCGTCTTCGCCGAGGCCGACCAGATCGTTGAACGCACCTTCTCTTTCAATCGCCAAACCGGCGTGCCGATGGAGCCTCGGGCCATCTGGGCCGAGTTCGATGCGAGCGAGGGCCGACTTTCGGTGGTGATGAGTCATCAATGCCCGCATCAGATGCAGGTGGAGTTCGCGCGGCTGCTCGACCTGGCCCAGCACCGCGTCCGCATCACCACGCCGGATGTCGGTGGCGCATTCGGCGTGAAGCAGCAGCTTTACGGGGACGAGCTTGCGGTCGCCGCGGCCGCGGTCGCGCTGGGTCGTCCGGTCCGGTTCGTGGCCGACCGGCATGAAGCGCTGCTCTCCGACATCCAGGCCCGCGAGCACAAGGTAACAGCCCGCGTCGCGCTTGACGTAAGCGGGGCGATCACCGGCTTCGCTGTCGACGACATTCACGCCATCGGACCCTATCCCCAATACCCCCGCTCCAACCTGGGAGAGAGCCGGGCGCTGCTGAGCCTGACCGGCGCGCCCTATGTCTTCGATGCCTTTGCCGGCCGCGTGGACATCGTCTTCCAGACCAAAGCCATGTCCGGCCACTATCGCGGGGTCGGTCATCCCCTCGCCTGCACCGTGACCGAAGCGCTGGTCGACGCCGTCGCATGGGCAACCGGACGCGACCGAATTGCGGTTCGCAAAGCACAGCTTATCCGCGATTTTCCGCACCGTTCGCCCACCGGCACCGTGTTTCAGCGCCTCGCCTTTGCCGAGTGCTTCGCCGCGCTTGAGGCCAAGGTCGATCTTGCCGAACTCGAAGCGGAGATCGCGCAAGCCCGCACAGACGGACGGATTGCGGGATGGGGGATCGCTGCCTTCGTAGAGCAGACTGCCCGCGGACCGGGCTTCTACGGCAAGGGAGGTGCCCCGGTCTCCAGCCGCGACGGCGCGGTTGTCCGTCTGGAGCCATCCGGCACGGTTCGCTGCCTTTCCAGCGTCACCGAGCAGGGCCAAGGCACGGAAACTGGCGTGCGCCAGCTCGTCGCCCGCGCGCTCGGGCTCAAACTCGCCGATGTGGAGATGATCACCGGCGATACGGCCGTCACGCCGCATGGTGGCGGCACCTGGGGTTCGCGCGCGATGGCAATCGGCGGACAGGCCGCGTGGGATGCCGCCCAGATTCTGCGCGCTGAGATCCTGCGGCTGGCCGGATTTCTGACCCAGCGCGAGCCGGACGCGCTGAAGCTGGCGGACGGGTCCGTCGTGGATGCAACGAGCGGGATCGCTCTTGTTTCGCTCGCCGAACTCGCCGCGATGGCGCATTTCCAGCCCTACCGCTTCGGGGAAGATCATCAGCCGCAACTCTCCGCGGCGGCGGAGTACGGTCCACTGGATCAGCCATTCCGGGCCGGAACCGGCATCCAGCTTTCCGTCGTCGACATCGATCCGGGCACCGGCAAGGTCGTACCACTGCGCCATCTCGTGGTTCACGAGGCGGGCCGGGTGGTCAATCCGCTTTTGGTGAATGAGCAAATCCGGGGCGGCGTGGCTCAAGGCCTCGGCGGCGCGCTCTTCGAGCATTGCGGCTACGACGAGGCTGGCCGGGCGACGGCGACCTCGCTCGGCCGCTATCCGATGCCCATGGCCATCGACCTGCCCGATATCGAGTTGGTCCATGCCGAGAACCCGGCCTTCACCGATGACGGGCTCGGGATCGTCGGCGTCGGCGAAGCAGGAACGGTCGGGGCCGGGGCCGCACTTCTCAATGCGGTCAACCACGCGCTGCTGGCGGCCGGCGGATCGGCCGTCTACGCACTGCCGTTGACGCCACCGCGGATTCTCGCCTCGCTGGGGCAGATTTAAGCGAGCGCTTCTCGGCCGACTTCGGCAGCCAACTCGTTCAGCCGGTCATAGGTCCAGCGCGCGAGCGGAATGCCCTCCATGCTCCGCTTGGCGAGCTCGCGTTGACTGCGCTCTCCCGCGAAGCTGACGCCTGTCGCCTCCGGCGCAAGCGGGCCCGCCTTCATGGTGTCGATCATTCGTTCCATCGTCGCCTCGAACTCGGCGCGCGGTTGGAAGGCAGAGACATCAACGGCCAGCAGGCTGAAGCTCGTATTCATCGCCCCGTCATAAGGGCGGAAGCCCGTCGAGTTGCCGGCGAAGAGTTGGCCCGCAGCAAGTACGCTGGAAAAGATCTCGTGGACGGCGGCAAGGTGGAACGCCTTGTAGCCCCCGAACGGCTGCAGGGAGAGGGTCTCGAGCGCAACGGCGGGATCGCGCGTTTCGCGGCCGTCAGCGTCCAGCGCCCAGCCGGACGGTATCTCCTCGCCACGCTCCTTGGCCTTGACGATCCGCTCAACGGCCGCCGCCGTGCAGGCCATGTCCAGGACGAACGCGCCGTAACGCCCCGCCGGCGCGGCATAGGCGACGGGATTGTTGCCGAGGACCGGAACGGTGCCGCCGGGCGGCGCCATCAGCTTGCGCGAGGTGTTGGTGAACGCCACGCCGACCATTCCGGCGTCCGCCGCCATCAGCGGATAGAACTTGGCGGAGGTAAGCGAGTTGCCATTCCTGACCGCGACGAGCCCGACGCCGGTCTCTCGCGCCATGGCGATGGCGCGCTCCATGGCCCGCGCGGCGGTCACCTGCCCAAGGCTCCGGTTGGCGTCCCAGTGGGCGACCGAGGCACGTTCGGAGAGCACGGTGATCTCCGTCCGGGCGCGATCACCGCCGGCACGGACCCGCTCGATCACCTGGCAGAGTAGCCGGAGCCCATGGCTTTCCTCCCCCATCAGCTCGGCCTGCAGGAAGACCGCGACGGTCTGCTCCGCATCGGGTTCGGATACGCCGGCATGGGTCAAAAGGCCGACGCAGTGCCGCTTCAGGGTTTCGGCGGGAAGCAGGACGGGCGCATCGGAGGCATCGATCATTTCAGTGTCCAGGCTGCGGCCCGAGCCATGAGCATTTGCGTGAGAGCGGCAAGCGCGGCATTGAAATCTTCAAGCGCCATTGCCTCATCGGGGTTATGGCTGCCGTTGGCATTGCGGATGAAAATCATCACGCTGGGCACGCCGGTGTTTGCGAAAGTCGCGGCATCGTGTCCCGCACCGCTCGCCATGGTATGGACAGGCAAGTTCTTGGCCCGGCAGGCTTCGTTGACCATCGCCACCAGATGCGGCGCCATCATCGCCGGCTCGCTGCCGCTCCGCGGCCCTAGATCAAACCGTGTCCCGGTCTCCGCACCGATCGTGTCGACGAACGCCTTCAGTTCGTTCTCGACCCGACCGAGTGTCTCCTTGCTCTGGCTGCGCACGTCCAGACAGAGACGGACTTCGCCGGCTACCTTGGAAAAAGAGTGGTTGGCCGGATCGGTACCGAGTTGGCCGAAGGTTACCGTCAGGTCCTCGCCTTCGGCTTCCAGCCGCTCCCAAAGCGCCTGCATAGCGACCACCAACCGCGCCGACGCGACGGCTGCGTCGTGCCGCAAGTGACGCGGCATAGCCCCGGAATGGGAGTATTCGCCGTGGCAGACCATCTCGCGATAGCGGAAGCTGCCGCGAATGCCCGAGACGGCGGCGAGCGGCAGATCGGCATCGATCAACGCCGGCGCCTGTTCGATGTGCGGCTCTATATAGGCGGCGATCGTCGCCGGATCGAGCCAAGCGTCTCCGCGCCGCACGCCGTCGGCGTCGAAACCGAGAGCATCGATATGCTCCGCCAGGGTCTGTCCGGTGTCCGATCGCCGAACCTGGTCGGCAATGCCGTTTTCGAGCACGCCGAGCGCTGTCTTGGAGCCGATATAGGAATGCGGGAACCAGCAGCTTTCCTCTGCCCTGAGGCAGGCGACGGTCAGGTCGAAGGCCGGCTGGATGCCGGCATCCGCAAGCGCCTTCTGAGCAGCGATCCCCATGATCACGCCGGCCGCCCCATCGAAATTCCCGCCGTGAGGGACGCTGTCGAGATGGCTACCGATGACGATCCGCTTTGACCGATCCAGGCCCGGCAGCGTCAGGAACTGATTGCCGGCAGCATCGAAGGTCCGCTCGACCCTGGATGTCGCCGCGGCTTCCGCGACCAGCGCAAAGGCGGTCTGCTCGCCCTCGCCATAGGCGATCCGGGTCACGCCCGGATCGTCCCGCGTGGCCTCGAACAGCCGGTCGAACAGGGACGCCGCGAGCTTGGCGGCACCGTCGGTATCCGGCGTACCCATATGACTCAGCGGCCCCCAACCTCGTGCAGCTTCGGCACGGCCGCCCGGGCGGTGTTGAACACCATCGCGGCGTCGTTCTGATACGGGATCCACTTGCAGCCTTTGGCAACCCAGTCGCCGGCCATCTCCGGAGATTGGGCGGAGAGGCCGTAGGTCACGCCGTGCTTCCGGCAGAGGCCGAACACCTCATCGTAGGCTTCGTGCAGGATCTTGGCCTGGAGATCGCCGGGCACGCCCAGATCCTG
The DNA here is from genome assembly GCF_040750475.1 of Amorphus sp. 3PC139-8. Lineage (NCBI taxonomy): Bacteria > Pseudomonadati > Pseudomonadota > Alphaproteobacteria > Hyphomicrobiales > Amorphaceae > Amorphus > Amorphus sp. 3PC139-8. The sequence continues at coordinate 104,641 of NZ_JABJVY010000001.1, forward strand.
GCTCAGGTCGTCGGGACCGATCATGATCGCGTCCAGCCCCTCGACCTTCAGGATCTCCTCCAGATTGTCGATGCTCTTGCGCGTCTCGACCATCGCCACCGTCAGCGTCTCGCGGTTGAGATGCTCAATGACTTCGGCCGGCGGCGCCACGAAGTAGTCGGTGTGCGGCCCCTTCAGGTTCATGGGCCGGTTGCCGATCGGGTGATACTTGATCTGGCTGATAATCGTCTCAAGCTGGCTGGCATCGTCGATCGACGGCAGCAGCAGGCCCTGGGCGCCGGCATCGAGCGGCCGGGTAAGGTCATGGGGCTTCAGCGTTCCGGGAGGACGGACGATCGGGGTCAAGCCGCATTCGCGAGCGTACATGGCAAGCGTGCCCACCGTCTGCATGGAGAAATCGGTGTGCTCCATTTCGATCAGTACGAAGTCGAATCCGGAGACCGCCAGGATCTTTACCACGCGGGGATGCGGGCACAGCGTGATCCAGGTTCCGAACGCGGGCTTGCCCGCCGCCCAGAGCGCCTTGACGGGATTGGATCTGATCATCTCATTTCCTTATGTCGCTGAAAATCGCAGCCTGGATCAGGCGACTTTGCGCCGCCGATCCCAGACGTCCGGATTGACCATGTGGTCCGGCCGCCGGCCGGCAAGGACGGCAAGCACGGCCTCGGCCGCCTGAACCGCTGTGCGCTCGGCCGCCTCCTCGCTCGAGCCGCCAATGTGGGGGGAGAGCAAAACGCGGTCGGAGGCGAGATAGGGGTGGTCGGCGGTGGGCGGTTCGGTCTCGAAGACGTCGAAAGCCGCGCCGCGCAAGTGTCCCGTCTCAACCGCCTCCACCAGAGCCTCCCGGTCGACCAGGGCGCCGCGAGCGGTGTTGATCAGGGCGGCGGTCTTCTTCATCGAGAACAGCCGCTCGCGGGAGAAGAGCCCCCGGGTACGCGGCGTCAACGTCTGATGCAGTGAGACATAGTCGGCCTCGCCTAGGGCCGCGTCCAGATCGGGGGCGGGCACGAAGCCGACCGCTTCGATCTCGTCGGCGGCGACCGAGGGGCTATGCACCAGCACCCGCATGTCGAAGGCGGCCTTCGCCACTTCCGCCGTGCGCCGTCCGATCCGGCCGAAGCCAACGATCAGCAGGGTCTTGCCGCTGACCTCCCGGAAATCGCGCGTATAGCGATAGTCGAACCGATCCTCGCGGACGGCGGCATCGCACTCGCGCACACGCTTGGCGATCGCCAGCATGTGAGCGATCACGAGCTCGGCGACCGACTGAACGTTGGCGTAGGGGGTAAAGGCGATCGGAAGCCCGATTTCGGTCGCGTACTCGACATCGACCGGGTCGACGCCGATGCCATGGTTGCCGAGCACCTGGAGCTTCGAGGCTGCCTGCATCGCCGCCCGGTTCAAGCCGGCGTTGCGCGTGATCGCCGCGTCGGCATCGACGATCTCGTCCGCGACTGTGGCCATATCGGCGGCGCTCGCCTGAATGACCTCAAGCCCTGCGTCTTCCAGAAGCTGGATGCCGCTGGGATGGATCGGCTGAATCAGGAGACACTTCATGCCGTCGCCTCAAGGACGAAGCGGTCGTGCAGGGCGCGTGCCTCGGCCGTGGTGACGAACTGCCCGTGCCGCTTCGGCACCATATCCAGGAACCGGCGGTAGCGCTCCAGCCATTCCGGCACACCGACGGAGGCGGTGTGGAACAGGCAGTGGACGATCTGCGAGCGCTCCTCCCGTTCTGCCCGCGCGACGAGCGCCGCCCACACGCGCTCCAGATTGTCGAGCTCGCTCATTTCCACGTGCAGAATATTCTTATAGGCTGCGCCTTCGCCGTCCGAACCGATCGGGATTTCCAGGATCCGAGTGCGCGCCTGCCCCCCCCAGGGCTCGCGCAGCTTTTCAGGAATATAGTCCGCGCTGAGCGAGGCATAGGTCCAGATCGCCTCACGATCCGGCTTGTTCATGCCGGGGCAGCAGGAATAGTCGACCAACACTTCCTGCTCTTCCATCAACGCGTTCATCAGCGGATGGTAGGCGTTGTGCCCGCCGCGATAGGCGACCGGAATGATCCCGGCATCTTCCAGTCGGCGCTGACAGTCCCTGAAGACTTCCGCCATGTGCTCGGGCTCATCGTAGCGGGTGCCCTCGCCCTTGATCTCCTCGTGGAGATGAACCGAGAGCTCGCCACCCATCTTGACCGCCTCGCGGTAGACCTCGAGCATTTCACCCTCGTAGTAGCCGGTCCGGCAATAGGTGCCGGAATGGGGCGTGAGGATGAACTTGCCGTCGGTCATCGACTGCATTTCGCCGATAAGTTGACGGGTATCGAGAATCGACTGGGGGACATTCGGCGGATCGACGCGGAAATTGCGGCCCGGATCGAACGGGGCGTAAACGAGCCAATTCACGTCGATCAGCGGCACTATGTAGACGCGGTTGTCGTCGGGTCCGAAGGCCACGCGTCACCTCCTGCTTGGTTCGAATTTCCAAGCATTTATAGAAGGCCGGCCAATGCCCGAACAAATCCAATGACCCGAACGATTATTCAACCTAACTTCATAATCACCCGCATCGATAATCGTTTTCAGCGATATCCGATCGAGATGCGAGGGGGCGTGGATCGCAGTGGTTCGAGCGGAGGCAATGGCCGACCAAGCGGGACGCGTGGCGCCCATCAGGTCGAGCCACCAATTCGAAACCAATTCAGAACAGCCCGGTCTTCTCCAGCGCCTTGTGGTCCCACTCGACGTTGGGGAAGTGGGTCTCCATCTCGCCGTCGACGATACACCGGTGCAAGGAGCTCAGGATCGCGGAGGCGGCCGGTGACAGGCCCTGCCCCTTTTTCCAGAATAGGGAGATTGGGCGCCGGATCGTCGGGTTGGAGAGCGGCCGGCGGCGGATCAGCGACTGATTCTCGCGCGGCAAGGCGAGGTCCGGTGCGGCCGAGATGCCAATGCCCTCCTCAATCATGCCACTCAAGGTAGCAAGATTGGAAATCTCGCTGACGATCTTAAGGGAAATTCCGAGCTTTTCGACCGTCTCGTCGACCAGATCGCGAATGCCTGTTTCGTGGGACATGGCGACGAACGGCTGCTCGTTCAGATCCGCCCATCGGATCGTACGCTTGCGCGCCAAAGGCGAAGTGACCGGAGCCACGACGCACATCATATCTTTGGCGAACGCGCAGGCATCCAGGTCGCTGTGGGCCACCACCGTACTGCCGATCCCGAAATCCGCGTCGCCCGACAGGATCATCGCGGCCACGCCCTTCATGTTGCTGTCGCGGATGGTGACGTGGATGTTCGGGAACTGCTTCTCGTTGACGGCAAGCACCCGGGGCATCAGGCGCGAAGCGACCGATGGCAGGCAGGCGACGGTGACGTGGCCCTGTCGGCGCTGAACCGTGTCCTGGACATTAGCCATCAGGTTGTCGAACTGGCGCAGAATGTCGCGGGCGTGTGGGATGAAACCGAGACCCAGCGGGGTGATGTAGACCGACCGCGTCGTCCGATTGAACAGCGGACTGCCAATATGATCTTCGAGCTGGCGGATACACTGCGACAGGGCCGGCTGCGAAAGATTGAGGGCGGCCGCCGCCTTCACAAAGCTCCCCTTGTCGGCAACCATCACAAAGGCGCGGAGCTGCCGCAGATTGACGTTATTTGCCATAATGAAACAATGATGCCGACCAATCGATTTTGATAATAAACTGGCGTCAGACCTTTGTGAGGTCAACCGTTATAGCGGCACAACTTCCGTCGGAACGGCAAAGCCATCGTCGGCGAACGAGCCTGCAATGTGATGGAATCAGACCGAACCGAAGGTTCGCAAAGCCCAACCGGGCCGCGCGGTCAGCGCCCCCTGTCGGAGGCGCGAGCGAAGCAATCTGCCGTGAGATAGAAAATTGGTGGGCCCGGCAGGACTCGAACCTGCAACCAGACCGTTATGAGCGGTCGGCTCTAACCATTGAGCTACAGGCCCGTGCCGGCCCGCCTGAAAGCAACTGCGGTCACACGAGGCAAAGTCCGTTCCTGTTTCCGCGGCGAAGGCGGCACCTCGTCTGGTCTATATCGAGACTCGGCGGAGGCTGTCCAGCCGATGCGTGCAGCGGATGTGCGTTGGACGCCGCCCAAGCACCTTGCCGTACCCACTTCCCTCGCTCCGCACCGTCGCATTCGCGTCGCAATCCCATGACATCCGGGCCGAGGAGGAAACGCTCCCGATGGTCGCGGAAGGCGATGATGGCGAGTTCCGACCTCAAGCGCGAGACATGACGGATCCAGGCCGTCGAGCGCTGGAGCGTTGTCGAGCGCTGGAGCGTTTACGCCAAGCCTTTGTTTTGCCGCACTTTCATCGGGAAAAGGCGGCCCCGCATTTGCCGACACCGTTCCGATCCATCACAGGGAGGAAACTGACCATGCGCCTTGCCCCTCTGGCTGCCGTCACCCTTGCAGCCGTTCTTGCGGTCTCCGCCGTACCCGCTTTCGCGCGCGATACCGCGAACCTGACCGTCACCGGCACGGGTACCGCCGCCGGCACGCCCGACATGGCGACCGTCTCCGTCGGAACCGTGACCGAGGCCGCCTCGGCGGGCGACGCGTTGAGCGAGAATTCGAGCCAGGTCCAAGCCGTGATCGACGCCGTCAAAGGCGCCGGCATCGAAGCCCGCGATATCCAGACCAGCGGCTTCTCGGTCTCGCCGCGCTACACCAACCCCGGCAACGACTCCAACGAGGCGCCGAAGATCGACGGCTACCGCGTCACCAACGGCGTGACGGTGCGCGTACGCCAGCTCGATACGCTCGGCGGCCTGCTCGACACCCTGGTCAAGGCCGGCGCCAACGACGTTTCCGGGATCCAGTTTGCCATCTCCAACACCGACAAGCTGGAGGACACCGCCAGGACCGCGGCCGTGGCCGACGCCAAGCACAAGGCGGCGCTTTATGCCGAAGCCGCCGGTGTCCGGCTCGGCCGGGTCCTCGCCATCACCGAGGGCGGCAACCAGGAGCCGCGGCCCATGCCGATGATGCGAATGGAGGCGAGCGCAATGTCGGTGCCGGTCGAAGCGGGGGAGCAGTCGCTGTCGGCCCAGGTTCGAATCGTCTACGAGATTCTGGCCGAGTAAGCAGCCTCGACCTACCTGGAGCCTTTTCCGCTCAGATGGAACCATCCGTGCAATAGGAAGAGGCTCCAGATTCAATAGCTTGCGCAAACCCTTGTCGTCCAAATGGATTCACTTTGAACGGGGCATGCTCTGGAGCCGCTCCGCCCTTCGCGGACCGGCTCTAACCGATCGGTTTGACGCGCACCCGCACGACCAACCGGTTTCTTCTTGGCCGGGGAAACAGTCTAGATCGCGATCGCCCGGCTCGGCAGGGCGCTGGTGGAAACGCCTTCGCCCGACCCGACATGATCCGTCGGCGGTTGCGCTTGCGGCGGTTTCAACTCGCCGAACGTTGCCGGCTCAAACACGGCCAACGGCTCTGAGAGGCCCCGCACCGGATGGCTGCCGAGCGCCTTGAAGGCGCGCTCGGTATCGCCGAGCGCGGTCACGAAGCTTTCCGTCACCAGAAGCGGCTGCTTGAGCGCACTACACATCTCCGAGATCCGGGCGAGCACGTTCACGTCGCGCCCGACGGCGGTGAAGTCCAGCCGATTGCCGGACCCCACATTGCCATAGACCGCCTCGCCGTAGTGCAGGCCGATACCGAAACGCACCGGCAGCGGCACGCCGTCGACCACGACCGGCTCCAGCTCGCTCGCCAGGGCGGATTCCGCGGCCCTGAGCGCCCGGGCGCAGGCGTCCTGACTGCCGACCGGCGCGGCCGGAAAAATCGCCAGCACTGCGTCGCCGATAAATTTCAGAACTTCGCCGCCTTCCGCCACGATGCCCGGCACGACGGCGTCGTAGTAGCGATTCAACAGCTCCGCCGTCTCCTGCACCGGCAGGCGGGTGGACAGCGCCGTGAAGCCGCGCAGATCCGCCATCATCATGGCCGCCTCGATGCGCGTCACCTCTCCACGGTGCACGACGCCGTTGAAGATCTGGGAGGCCGGGCCCGCGCCGACATAGGTGGCGACCAGCTCGTCCAGCGTGCGCCGCAACCGCTTGATCTCCAACACGTTCGCCAGGGCCGGCAGGATGCGGGCGACCAGCGCGCGGTCGGCATCGGAAAAACCATCCGGCGACTTGGTGGCGAAGGAGAGCGAGTTGGGGGCGCCGACCGTGAACCAAAGCGGCACCACCAGATAATGGCGAACGCCTTCTTCCTTGAGATCCGGAATCACGCCGAACCGGTCGTCCGGCGTCTTGTCCACATCCAGCTCTAGCCACTCGCCGGAGTCGTGCACCACCTTGAAGGGGCTGCGCTCGTAGAAGCCCTTGTCGCGGTCGGCATAATCGTAAGTGAAGTAACCGATCGGCTGAAACGGACGCCAGACGATGCCCGCCGCAAGCAGGTTGGGGCTCAGCATCCTGAGCGAGATCATCATCCGATCGAGCGGCATGCCAGCGCGGCGCAGGCGCCAGCCGAGACCATCGACGAACGCTCCGACCTCCAGCCGCGGCGCCTCGGCCACCAGCCAGTCGACGATCGCCTCCGGGGTCACCGGCGCCATGTCTTCGCCCGGACGGGACGGCCCTCGAGAATCCCACATAATACGCATGTCCAACAAATAGACCGCAGCTTGAGGCCCGCGCGGACCTCGGATCTGCGGCAATCCCCCTATATAACGGCGCCATTCCGGTTCTTCGACGTGGCGCTCCGCAATCGGCAAAACGGGTCCGGGCGATAGGCCCCTCGCTCGTCATCCTCGGCATGCCCGGACGACGCATTCCCGCCAGATATGGGTCTTTGGCCGTTTTGATCCAGAGAGGCGTGTCGTCGCTTTGTCGCATTGCTGCCATTCGGCAACAAAATTGCCATGGTGCGAGCGAAAACGGGGTAAGCGCCGAAGCTCACATTCCCGGCATCCGGCCTTGTCGGCGCCGTTCCGAAGCCTGCGCGATCGCCTATCGGTCTCCCTGAGATGCGTTGTCGGGCGGCGAACCGGTATCCCCTTTTCTCAGGCTTTGCTTTACCCCACCCGATCTCCCAGGTCCACGCGCCGGGCGATTTCGGCGACGCAGTTGGAAAAGGCGACGAGGTCGCGGAAGCGCCGCTCCGGCTCTGCGACCTGGTGCTCGATCACCGTGCCGCCGCTTTCGGCGATGCCGAGCGGCACCATCAAATTCTCCACCAGCCCAAAGTCCTCGACGGTGAAATGGGGATGAGCGTGGGCGCGGACCGCAGCGTTATTGGGCGCATGGTCCTCCACCCTGACTCGGTAGGAGGCGGGATCGGTTGTGTAGCCGAACACGACCGCCCCGCTTGCCGCCAGGAAGCCGATCTCGAACGCGGTGCCGGGATCGACGGAGACACCCCGAAACGGCGTGATGTTGGCGATCGCGAAGGGGCAGCTTGTCATGGCATCGCGATTGGCGGCGAAGATCGCCTGCGCGGCCTCTTCCGTTCCGTCCATCACTGGGCCGAGCGCAGCATCGAGCGGCGAAACGCCTTCGAGCCCGGCTTCGGCGCAGATCCGCTTCTTGGCTTCCAGCACCTCCAACGCATCGGGCAGGAAGACTTCTGGGCCGGCGAGATAGATGCGGGTCATGCGTCGTCCTTAGGCCGCTTTCGGGATCACTAGGCGAACAACAATTGCGCGTCGCGATTCCTGTGATTCAAATTTGACATTTGCGCCGGCGCGCGTGCCTACCGAAAAATCTCGAGGGCAACGACGCGGGCGTTGACTCAACCTAAACATGTGCTCTTAATATAATTGCTACTCATAAGATCATTTTCCAAATGGAGACACTTATGACTTTGCGCTTCGGACTCCTGATTGCCCCGCTCGCCGTCGCCAGTGCCCTCACCACCACCGCCATGGCTCAGACCAACACGGGCCTTCCCCCGCAGAAAGTGTGTTCCGTAATCGCCACCAATTCTTGGAGAAACGACATTCCCGTTCCGCATACTTGGACAAAACAGGACTGTACGGATTGGGCGACGTCAATCAGTGCTACCGAGACCCAGTTTGGATGCATGACGCATGACGGGCTCACCTACGGCACAGCTGCGGAGGCGAACTGCGACTGGCAATAGAGCCTTTTTCACGCAGATAAAATCATCTGAGCGACAAGAAACGAGAGCATCAGGTGACGCTGACGATGCGCCTGATGCTTTCGCCGACAATGGATCGTGCGGCGGTGAATCCCGGCTTGGCGTCGACACCCCATAAGATACCCATCGACCTCGCGCAAAAAGACGCCTTCCGGCCCGGTTTCAGTGAGGACCTCCTTCTTCGCCTAAAATATCTTGGGCACGCCGGGCAGGACGAGACTTCCAGACACTGCGAGTGTGGCTGCCCTGTCCAGCCGTGAAACCGGAAAACGAGGAAACCGGCCGCCCCCCAACGCTCGTCCAAACCGGCTGTTTTCGCCGTGTCCAGCGCGAAGGCGGGCTCCGGCCGCACAGAAATCAGATTCTGTTCTGCAGGCACGCGGACGAAGGTTACGCACCAGCCATTGTACGACCGCCCTACGGCCTCCCGCTTACGCGGGAATGAGCGGAGATTGGGGCAAGGCCGAACCTACGGCCAATCCCCAGACCGGCCGTATCTCATCCACCAGCGCGCGACTGCGCGCCGGCCGATCAAGAGGCGCGGAGCGAAGCGACCGGGATCAAAAAACCGGCTGCCCACCCGGAGCCGGTGAGCGTAGCGAACTCGGCGTGAGGGCGGCTTAACTGTCGAGGAACGAGCGCAGTTTCCGGCTCCGGCTCGGGTGCTTCAGCTTGCGCAGCGCCTTGGCCTCGATCTGGCGGATACGCTCGCGGGTCACGGAGAACTGCTGTCCCACCTCTTCCAGGGTGTGGTCGGTGTTCATGCCGATGCCGAAGCGCATGCGCAACACGCGCTCCTCGCGCGGGGTGAGCGAGGCGAGCACGCGCGTGGTGGTCTCGCGCAGGTTCGACTGGATCGCCGCGTCGATCGGCAGCACCGCGTTCTTGTCCTCGATGAAATCGCCGAGGTGGGAATCCTCCTCGTCGCCGATCGGGGTTTCGAGCGAGATCGGCTCCTTGGCGATCTTCAGGACCTTGCGGACCTTCTCCAGCGGCATCTGCAGCTTTTCCGCCAGCTCCTCCGGGGTCGGCTCACGGCCGATCTCGTGCAGCATCTGGCGCGAGGTCCGCACGATCTTGTTGATCGTCTCGATCATGTGGACCGGAATACGGATGGTGCGCGCCTGATCGGCGATCGAGCGGGTGATCGCCTGCCGAATCCACCAGGTGGCGTAGGTGGAGAACTTGTAGCCGCGCCGATACTCGAACTTGTCCACCGCCTTCATCAGGCCGATGTTGCCCTCCTGGATCAGGTCCAGGAACTGCAGGCCGCGGTTGGTGTACTTCTTGGCGATCGAGATCACCAGGCGGAGGTTGGCCTCGACCATCTCCTTCTTGGCGATCCGGGCTTCGCGCTCGCCCTTCTGCACCTTGGCGACGATCTTACGGAACTCGGTAATCTCTAGCCCGGTCTCGGTGGCGAGCGTGTGGATCTCCTGGCGCAAATCGCGGATCGTCTCCTTCTCCTTCTGGACGAAGGGGCGCCAGCCGGGGCTGGCGAGGCTCGCCACCCGGCGGATCCAGTTGGGATCGAGCTCGGACCCCTGGTACTGGCGCAGGAAATCCTCGCGGCCGACGCCATAGGAATCGGCCAGCCGCATCAGCCGGCCTTCCTGGCTGATCAGCCGCTTGTTGATCTCGTAGAGGTGCTCCACCAGCGTATCGATGCGGTTCTGGTTGAGCGACAGGCTCTTCACGTCGACGATGATGTCGTCGCGGAACTTCTTGAAGCGCTTTTCCTGGCTGGGCGAGAGCGACCTGTTCTGCTGCAGCCGGGCTTCGACCTTCTGGTCCTGCAGGCGGCGGAGCTTCTTGTAGTTCTCCGCGATGTTGTCGAAGGTCTCCAGCACCTTCGGCTTCAGTTCCGCTTCCATCGCCGAGAGCGAGACGTTGGACTCGAAATCGTCGTCGCTGTCGTCTTCGCTTTCGCCCTCGCCTTCACTCTCGCTTTCCGAGGACGTGTCGCTGTCATCGCTGCCGGTCGCGGCGGACGTGTCCGGCGCGCCCTTGCCTTCCGGATCGGCGTAGGTCGCCTCCAGATCGATGATATCGCGCAGGAGGATCTTTCCCTCGTTGAGCTGGTCGCGCCAGATGATGATCGCCTGGAAGGTCAGCGGGCTCTCGCACAGCCCCTCGATCATCGCCTCGCGGCCGGCTTCGATGCGCTTGGCGATCGCGATTTCGCCTTCGCGTGACAGAAGCTCGACGGAGCCCATCTCGCGCAGATACATGCGGACGGGATCGTCGGTCCGCTCCGCGGGCTCGCGGGTCGTGGTCTGCTTGGTGACGGCCTGGGACCCGACCTCGACGAGATCGCCGCCCTCTTCCTCCTCGCCACCGTCCTCGGAGTCGGCTTCTTCCTGTTCCACCACATTGATGCCCATGTCGGAGAGCATCGCCATGGTGTCCTCAATCTGCTCCGAGGTCACCTCCTCGGACGGCAGAACTTCGTTGAGCTCGTCATAAGTGACATAACCGCGCTTCTTGGCGGTCTTGATCATCTTCTTGACGGCGGCATCGGACAGATCCAGCAGCGGGCCGTCGCTCGTCTCGGGCTGAGCGTCCTGCGTCGCTTCGGATTCCGTCGTCTTGGTCGCCATGCCGCGTTCTCCTTCAACCCGCACCCGATCGGACGAGTAATCTCGCCGCACCGCGCGGGTTATTCGTGTTGCATCAGTCGAGGAAGCCGTTCCCAACGGTTCATGTCCAGCGCGCATTCCGGCGATCCGTGCCACAGCGCCCTTTGCAGCGCACCGTCGTCTCCGACAGTCAACGGATCCCGGTTCGACACTTTGCGTAGAAGCATGCCGCGATTCGGTTTCCGGACTCCCAACAATCGCCGATCCACTCGTGCCTCGAAGCGAACGTTCACCGGCCTTGTGCCACCGGCTGGACACGCCTTCGGCTTCGATCGGGCACTCCTCAAATCCAACGTCTCTCGCGTGGTTTCGGGCTCGGAGCCTGGCCGGCGGACATGCCGCACATCCAAGGCGGGCCACAACCCTACCACATCGGGTCCGACTGCGCCGGAACCGTTTACATAGCGTCGCCCCTGAATTTCGCAAGCAGCGGGAATCACTTGATGCGAATCACTTTTCGCAACCGTGGATTCCGTGCCACGCACCGACGGCCCCTTACGCCACCGGCGTCGGCGCCGTCGGCCCGCGTGCCGCCTCGACATAGGCGCCGCGAATCTCCTTCGCCTGATCGGCCAGATCGCGGTCCTCGTCCTGAAAGGCCTGCTTGCGGCGCACCAGCTCGCGCGACAGGCCGAGGATCCGCGCTTCGCCCTCCGCCGTCAGGGTTTCGTCGGCTTGGGCGATATCCGCCTCCAGGTCCGCCTCCAGCACCTTCAGGTCCAGCCGGTCGAGAAAATGCAGCAGGCAGCGCTCCACAAACCCGTCCGGCGGCTCCGCCGAAAGCACGGGAAAGCGCATGGCCAGGCGGGCCGCGGATCCGGACGGATCGCCGTAGACCTCGGCCAAGAGCGCCTTCAGGTCATCCGACAGGCTCGCGCGCAGCGCCTCCGCGTTCATTTCGCCGGCGTCGATCGCAAAGGACAGGATCGCGCGCTTCAGCCGTTCGTGAGGATCGAAAGAAAACCGCACTCTCTCGATCCGCTCCCAGTGGCTGTCCACGAAGCGCGGAAAGGCGACAGACACGCCAAGCACGATCCGCTCCAACTCGGCCAGGTCGCTGCCGGCGGCCGTGAGCGCCGCCAGCACCTGCGGATCGGCCGCGCCGGCGCCGGCACCCGCCGGCCCCTTGGGCCGACCACGGAACAGCTCGGAGAGCCGACCGCGCATATCGAAATGATAGCGCCGGCGGACCCGGGTGTCGCGGATCTGCTCGATCAGGCCTTCGATCCGGGCTTCCAGCGCCGCCTTGCGCTCCGGGGTGTCGATCCGGCCGGCGACAAGCTCGCGCTCCCAGACCACGTCGACCAGCGGCCGGGCGCTGGCGACTTCGGCCAGGAAGCCGTCGCGGCCTCCGTTCGCGATCAGATCGTCGGGGTCCTGTCCATCGGGCAGGAAGCAGAAATTGAAGGAGCGGCCGCTTTCCAGAAGCGGCAGAATGCGATCGACGGCTCGCCGAGCGGCAGCCACACCGGCCTTGTCGCCATCGAAGCAGATCACCGGCTCCTGGGCGAGCCGCCACATGGCGCGGATCTGGTCCTCGGTGAAGGCCGTGCCAAGGCTCGCCACCACATGGGGAATGCCGGCCTTGTAGACGGCGATCGCGTCGAGATAGCCTTCCACCACGATCGCGGCGCCGGTCTTGTGCGCGCCGGCACGGGCACGGTGCAGGTTGAACAGGACCGCACTCTTGTTGAAAAGCGGCGTTTCCGGAGAGTTCAGATATTTCGGCTCCTGGTCGGCGCCAAGGGCGCGCCCGCCGAAGGCGACCACACGGCCGCGATGGTCGTGGATCGGGATCATCAGCCGGTTGCGGAAGCGATCGTAGCTGGCGCGGCCGTCGTCCGGCCGGATCACCAACCCGGCGTCGACCATCTGCGTTTCCTCGACGCCGTGGCCAGCCAGATACTGTTTCAAGGCCGTGCGCTCGCCCGGTGCATAACCGATCTCGAAGGTCGCAAGCGTCTCCCGATCGAGGCCGCGGCGGCTTGCGTAGGACCGGGCGTCGCGACCGGCATCCGAGGCGAAACGCTCCTGAAAGAAGCGAGCGGCAAGCGTCATCACGTCGGCAAGGCTCGCGCGGACCTTGGCGCGGCGAGCCTCCTGGGGATCGGCGGCGGGCATCGACACCCCCGCCTGTTCGGCCAACCGCTCCACCGCCTCGGGGAAGGAGAGCCCTTCCGCGTCGGTAAGGAAGCGGACGTGGTCGCCGGACGCGCCACAGCCGAAGCAGTGATAGAAGCCCTTGCGATCGTCGACATGGAAGGAGGGCGTCTTTTCCTCGTGGAACGGGCAGCAGGCCCAATAGTCGCCCTTGCCGAACTGCGACTTGCGCCGGTCCCAGGTCACGCGCCGGCCGACCACCTCCGACAAAGGCAGCCGATTGCGTAACTCATCCAGAAACTCGGGCGGAAATCGCATGGCTCTCGGGATCGTTCGGCCGACCCATCCTGAAATGGTGTTCATCCGGCGCGCGGTCGCGCCGACTCGAAACGGCTTCGCAGCCGCAGACGCGCCACAGTGCGCCAGCGCGTCCCCCTCCGGGAAGACACCTCGGAGAAAACGGTCCGCGTCGTCCAACGACGATTCGCCGGCTGTGGATAATAGCGAGAATGTTGTGGATAAGGGCCTGCCCATTCAACAGGGCGAAGGTGTGCTTACCGCAAGAGGTCCTTCACGACGCAGCTCGCGCGGCCGAAATCCATCTGGCCCGGATAGCGACGCTTCAAAGCGGCCATGGTGCGGCCGACATCGCGCAGCCCGGCCGCGCCGATGTCTTCGACGACCTCCACGCAGGCCGACCGCATGGCGGTGTCGTCGAGCTGCGCCGGCAGAAGCTCACGGATAACGCCGATTTCCTGGCGTTCCTGGTCGGCGAGGGCGATTTGGCCGCTCGCTTCGAAATTCGCCACCGACTCGCGGCGCTGCTCAATCATTTTCAGGAGCAGATCGTAGACCTCGCGGTCGCCGATGCCTTCCTCGCCGCGTTCGCGCGCCGCTTGGTCGCGATCCTTGATGGCGGTCTGGATCAGCCGAAGCGTACAGGCCCGGCGTTTGTCTTCAGCCGATACGGCCGCTTTCAACGCCTTGTTGATCTCGTCGCGCATCGTCGCTCTCGTCAATGTGTCTGACGCGTGCAGCAAAATACCCATACCCGGCGCCGGTGACAATCCACCACGCCTAGCTTAAACTGTTGAAAACACTCGCGTTTGGAACTCAGATCGCAAGTTGACGCGCGCCCTGTCATGGCCTAGCGTCCTGACCTCGATCGCCTCGACATCGTCGGTGTTCGCGATCCGACGGCGGCCCAAGGCCGTCTGTCGCCGGACGCGGCGCGTGTATCGCGCGCGTTCCATCGATGCAAGAGGTAATTGGTCCATGCTGGATACACAAGATACCCCCGGCGCAGAAGCCTGGGCGGCACCCATGACGACGGCCCGGCTCATCCTGGCGGACGGAACGGAGATCGCCGGCTACGGCGTCGGCGCGACCGGCTATGCTGTGGGCGAAGTCTGCTTCAACACCGCGATGACCGGCTACCAGGAGATCCTGACCGATCCCTCCTATGCCGGACAGATCGTCACGTTCACCTTTCCCCATATCGGGAATGTCGGCACCAACGACGACGACATCGAGACGGTGAACATGGCCGCGCGCTCCGGCGTGCTCGGCTGCGTTCTCCGGGCCCCGATCACCGAGCCGTCGAACTACCGCGCGACCCGCCATCTCGACCGTTGGCTCGCCGCGCGCGGCATCATCGGCATCACCGGGATCGACACACGGGCGCTGACCGGCCGCATCCGCGAGCACGGCATGCCGAACGCGGTGATCGTCCATGACCGCAGCGGCCAGTTCGACTACGGCAAGCTGAAATCGGAGCTGTCCGCCTGGCCGGGCCTGGAGGGCATGGACCTCACCCGCGAGGTCACCGGGGGCCAGACCTTCGTCTGGGACGAGACGATTTGGGACTGGCCGACCCAGAGCTACGGGCGCCAGGCCGAGCCGCGTTACCACGTGGTCGCCGTCGATTTCGGCATCAAGCGCACGATCCTTCGGCTGCTTGCCAACGAGGGCTGCCGCGTCACCGTGGTGCCGGCGACGGCCACGGCGGAGGAAATCCTTGCCCATGAGCCGGACGGGGTTTTCCTGTCGAACGGACCGGGCGATCCGGCGGCCACCGGCGAATTCGCGCTGCCGGCCATCAAGACGCTGGTGGAGCAGGACGTGCCGGTGTTCGGCATCTGCCTCGGCCATCAGCTCCTCGGGCTGGCGCTTGGCGGCCGTACCGCGAAGATGCACCAAGGCCATCACGGCGCGAACCACCCCGTGAAGGACCACACCACCGGCAAGGTGGAAATCACCTCAATGAACCATGGTTTCGCCGTCGATCCCACCAGCCTGCCGGCGGAGGTCGAGCAGACGCACGTGTCCCTGTTCGATGGCTCCAATTGCGGCATCCGGCTGAAGGACCGCCCGGTGTTTTCGGTGCAGTACCACCCGGAAGCCTCGCCCGGTCCGCAGGACAGCCACTACCTGTTCAAGCGGTTCGTGAACCTCATTCGCGAGCGCAAGGGCGAACCGACCGAACCAGAGCGCGCTTGACGGGCGACAAGCATTTCCAGGCCAAGTGGAGACCGGTTGGCCGTCCGGAAATGCGCCAAAACAAGCGGTTAGACCCGTTTGGCGCTTCCAGGAAAAACCGAAGGGGCCAGCGGGCCGTCCGCCGCGTCATCGTTTCGTTATAGGAAGTTGATAGGGGCCGCGCTTGGCAGCGCGGGCTCAACCCGAGGATGGCCGGCCGCCGCCTGTAGGCGGGGTGGCGAACCACGGCGCATCCGATCAGATCGCGGA
This sequence comes from Amorphus sp. 3PC139-8, assembly GCF_040750475.1. Lineage (NCBI taxonomy): Bacteria > Pseudomonadati > Pseudomonadota > Alphaproteobacteria > Hyphomicrobiales > Amorphaceae > Amorphus > Amorphus sp. 3PC139-8. The sequence goes on from NZ_JABJVY010000001.1 coordinate 120,290, forward strand.
ACCGGACGCCGTCAACACTGAACGAAGAGGGCGGAGAGGGCGATGGCTCAGTTCGTTGCGAGTCTGATGGATGCCGAAACCGGCAGCGACAACAAGTACGAATTCGAGGGACCGGACGATCTTCTGCACAAGACGCCGGTGCGCGTGATCCGTCACTTTATGGAGATCGTCGACAAGGAGATCCTGCCGTCCGAGCACATCGACTACGAGCTCAACGCGGCGATGCGGAACAAGGACGTTGGTGTCGTGACCGGCATCGGATCTCTCATCCGCGAAAATGGCGGCGAGATCCCGTTCCTTCTGATGATCTCCAAGAAGCGCTGACAAGCAACGTCAGGAAAAGTGGGGACCGGTTTTCCGTCCGGCGTTGCGAGAAGAAAAAACTTTTTGCTCGCACGCTGGCTTCGCGAAAGCGGGAACCAGTTCGCCATCCGGCGTCGCGCTTCGAAAACCGGAACAACTCAGGAAACGTGACGGCGACACTCTTTCGCAGTGCGGCTTTCCCTTTCCCCGACCCATCATCCGCAAACAGCGCCCCTCGGGTCTTCATGACGCGAGAAACGGGACGAAGGGCGTTGGATTGAGAATGTGTACAGGCTCCCTCGAGCCGCGCGAGGGACTACCGAAAGCCAAGCAGATCGGGTATGGGTGCAATAGTTGCGCTAGAGCCTTCTCATACGGGTCGCCTCGACCCGCCTGAGGACGAAGTGCTCAAGGTCTTGGAACGAGAGCCATTTTGATCGATCGGGCGCCTAAACCTGATCGAAAAAAGGCTCGGTTTGAATGAGCTGTCGCGTGAACCGTGGGCGGAGTCATCGGTCCTGGGCGGAATGTCGGCCGTGTCGCCGGCCGGATGATCTGGGCACGCGGACCTCGAAAAGTCGGGGCCGCGGACAGGCCTTGCGACCCGCCCGCAACTTCATCGTCCGATTAGCCAATCATGCCATAGAGGCGGTGGATGAGCTGCCACCGGCGATGGTCCGCACGGACCTGGTCCGGCGCGTTTGCGTCCGATCCAACCTGTCCACCGCGAAGCGCGGACCTGGCGAGAACAAGATAGCTAAGCATGGCACCAACTCCTTTCAAAGCGAGGATGGCGCTAAACGCATTCCGGACCTCGGTCGGCGGGTGGTCACCGGTAACCCGACCGAGAGGGAGCACGCAGTGCGCTTGTGGAAGGAATATGTGCACCATGTGCGCTAAAGTCAACAGGGAAACGCACATCGTGCGCTTTACCGGGAGTCTGTAGGTGACTGATCTGAAGACGAAGGAAATTGACGAGGCCTTCGAAATGAGCCCGGAGCAGTTTCGGGCTTGGCGTAAGGCCTTGGGACTGAAGCAGAAAGAGGCCGCCGACCGACTTGGCCTCAAGAAGCGGATGATCCAGTATTATGAGAAGGGCAACCGCGACGGCAAAGCCGTGAAAATCCCCAAGACAGTGCGGTTGGCCTGCTATGCCCTGTCGCATAATATTTTGGATTTCGATGGCGAACAGGTCTCGACGGGGCCGGTGGTGCCGGGCGAGGGGCCGGTTGTCCTGAAAGCCATCGAAGGCGGGATGCAGCCGGAATCCGCGCCTGCGGAGTGAGCCGGCTCAAAGCCGTGCCTCTCGGGTCAGGACTCATAAATCTGCAGGCCATGGCGCCTGAAACGGCAAAGAGATGCCAGGAGAGCCGCAACGGACGGGGCCTTTCGCCCGCCCGAGCGGCTCGACGACGCAGATCGCAGCCGTTTTGGCGTCCGAAGGAATGGATCGATTTGCCCGACTGCGGCGTCGCAAGAGCTGGCCCCTCGAAGAAGCCGCAACAGCAAAACCGCCCGGGTTTCCTGCGCTCTCGCTCATCGAGCATCCTGCGCGCCGATAAGATGCTCGACGCTGAAAGCTCGGATCGACTCGTCCACATTCGGCACCTGCCGAACGCGGGCCGATCGGTGCAATCGACCAAATCGCCTCCACCCATGACCTCCGGATTTATGGGTCCTGACCCTAGGCCTTTCCTGCTTTGTCGAAGTCTTCTATAAGCCCGCGAGTTTTGGGTTACATCCTGGGGCCCGCGGGACGTTCGGCAAACCGTAACGGCGTCCCCCCGCGCGGGGAGAATGGCGCGGACAGCGCGAAGCCCTTGCGGCTGTCCCGGATGACCCGTCCACGTTTCCCGCGACCGACCGGCCGCCCGGCCCACCTATTGGTGTGGCGCCGGGAGCCGCCCTGCGAGCCCGGATGCCGAAAAGAACCGACCTCAAAACCATCCTGATCATCGGAGCCGGCCCTATCATCATCGGCCAGGCCTGTGAATTCGACTATTCCGGGGCGCAAGCCGTCAAAGCCCTCAAGGAGGAGGGCTATCGGATCGTCCTGGTGAACTCCAATCCGGCGACGATCATGACCGACCCGGAGCTTGCCGACGCCACCTACATCGAGCCGATCACGCCCGAGCTGGTGGCCAAGGTGATCGAAAAAGAGCGTCCGGATGCGCTCCTGCCCACCATGGGCGGACAGACCGCCCTCAACTGCGCGCTGTCGCTGCGCAAGATGGGCGTCTTGGAGAAATTCGGTGTCGAGATGATCGGCGCCACGGCCGAAGCGATCGACAAGGCGGAGGACCGCGAGCTCTTCCGCACGGCGATGGACAAGATCGGGCTGGAAAGCCCCCGCTCCAAGCTCGCCCACTCCCTCACCGAGGCGTTCGTGGCGCTGGAGGAGATCGGCCTGCCGGCGATCATCCGCCCCTCCTTCACGCTCGGCGGCACCGGCGGCGGCATTGCCTACAACCGCGAGGAATTCCTCGACATCGTCGAGCGCGGCGTCGACGCGTCTCCCACGAACGAGGTCCTGATCGAGGAATCGGTTCTCGGCTGGAAAGAGTTCGAGATGGAGGTCGTCCGCGACAAGGACGACAACTGCATCATTATCTGCTCCATCGAGAACATCGATCCGATGGGCGTTCACACGGGCGATTCCATCACCGTCGCCCCGGCGCTGACCTTGACCGACAAGGAATATCAGCGCATGCGCGACGCCTCGATTGCGGTCCTGCGCGAGATCGGCGTGGAGACCGGCGGCTCTAACGTGCAGTTCGCGATCAACCCAGAAGACGGGCGCATGGTCGTGATCGAAATGAATCCACGCGTCTCGCGCTCCTCCGCGCTTGCCTCCAAGGCGACCGGCTTCCCGATTGCCAAGATCGCCGCCAAGCTCGCCGTCGGCTACACCCTCGACGAGTTGGAGAACGACATCACCGGCGGCGCGACGCCGGCCTCGTTCGAGCCGACCATCGACTATGTCGTCACCAAGATCCCGCGCTTCGCGTTCGAAAAGTTCCCCGGCGCCGATCCGATCCTGACCACCTCGATGAAATCCGTCGGCGAGGTCATGGCGATCGGCCGGACCTTCGCGGAATCTCTGCAAAAGGCGCTGCGCGGCCTGGAGACGGATCTTGCCGGCCTCGACGAGGTCGAGATCGAGGGACTTGGCGTCGGCGACGACAAGAATGCCATCCGCGCCGCCCTGGGCACGCCGACACCGGACCGGCTCCTGAAGGTCGCCCAGGCGCTCCGGCTCGGCTTCGACGCCGAGCAAGTGCACGAATCCTGCAAGATCGATCCCTGGTTCATCGAGCAGATCGCCGACATCATCGCCATGGAGGAGAAGGTCCGCCGCCATGGCCTGCCGAAGGATGCCGCCGTTCTGCGGCACCTGAAGTCGATGGGCTTTTCCGATGTTCGTCTGGCGAAGCTCGCAGGCACCGAAGAGAAAGCTGTTCGAGCGCTGCGCCAGCGCCTGGGCGTGCGGCCGGTATTCAAGCGCATCGACACCTGCGCAGCGGAGTTCGCCGCGCCGACGGCCTACATGTACTCCACCTACGAGCCCGCCCTCGCCGGCGCGCTCCAGGACGAGGCGGGCCCGTCGACGCGCAACAAGGTGGTGATCCTCGGCGGCGGCCCGAACCGGATCGGCCAGGGCATCGAGTTCGACTATTGCTGCTGCCATGCCGCGTTCGCCCTGCGCGACGCGGACTATGAAGCGATCATGGTCAACTGCAACCCGGAGACCGTGTCGACCGACTACGACACCTCCGACCGGCTCTATTTCGAACCGCTGACGGTGGAGGACGTGCTCGCGATCCTGGAAGTCGAGCGGGACGCGGGACGCCTGCACGGCGTGATCGTGCAGTATGGCGGCCAGACTCCGCTGAAGCTCGCCCAGGGCCTCAAGGCCGCCGGCATCCCGATCCTCGGCACCGATCCCGACAAGATCGACCTTGCGGAAGACCGCGACCGCTTTCAGCGGCTTCTGATCGACCTCGACCTGAAGCAGCCGAAGAACGGCATCGCCCGCTCCCTCGACGCCGCCCGCGCGATCGTCGCCACTATCGGCTATCCGGTGGTGGTGCGGCCGTCCTACGTGCTGGGCGGACGCGCGATGGAGATCGTGCGCGACGAAAGCCAGTTCGAGCGCTACGTGACCCAGGCCGTGGTCGTCTCCGGCACAAGCCCGGTTCTGATCGACGGCTATCTCGCCGACGCGATCGAGGTCGATGTCGACGCGATCTCCGACGGAGAGGACGTGTTCGTCTGCGGGATCATGGAACACATCGAGGAAGCCGGCATCCACTCCGGCGATTCAGCCTGCTCGCTGCCGGCGCATTCGCTTTCCGATGCCGCGATCGCCGCGCTGGAGGAGCAGACCCGCAAGCTCGCCCTTGGCCTCGGCGTGGTCGGCCTGATGAACGTGCAGTTCGCGATCCGCGACGGCGAGATCTACGTGCTGGAGGTCAATCCCCGCGCCTCGCGCACGGTGCCGTTCGTGGCCAAGACCATCGGCGTCCAGATCGCCAAGGTCGCCGCTCGGGTGATGGCCGGCGAGAAGCTGTCGACGTTCGGGCTGAAGCGACACACCCTGGACCATGTGGCGGTGAAAGAGGCCGTGTTCCCGTTCGCCCGTTTCCCAGGCGTGGACACGGTGCTCGGCCCGGAGATGCGCTCCACCGGCGAGGTCATGGGCCTCGACCGGGCCTTCCCCATCGCCTTCGCCAAGTCCCAGCTCGGCGGCGGAACGCGGGTGCCCACCTCAGGCACCGTCTTCGTGGCCGTGCGCGATGCCGACAAGCCGAAGATCCTGGAGCCCGTACGCACGTTGACGCGCCTCGGGTTTGAGGTGATGGCAACCTCGGGCACCCAGCGCTTCCTTGCGGATAACGGGATTCCCGCGCGCAAGATCAACAAGGTGCTTGAAGGTCGCCCGCACATCGTTGATGCTATCAAGAACGGTGAGGTCCAGCTTGTCTTCAACACGACCGAAGGGGCCCAGGCTCTCACCGACAGTCGGTCGTTGCGCCGCGCCGCGCTGATTCAGAAGGTGCCCTACTACACCACCGTCGCAGGCGCCATCGCTGCGGCCAAAGGGATCGAGGCCTATAGCACCGGCGTTCTTGAGGTGCGGCCGCTGCAATCCTATTTCGCGTCGGCTGAGTGACGATCGCGGGAACGCGATCGGCGGAGGATCCGTCGCCGCGTCCCGCGTTTGGGTTCCCTGTGGAGCCGTGTGCGTTTGAAGTCCGGACGGGTGTCCGGCAGCAAAGAAGGTTCAAGTGTCTATGGAAAAGGTTCCGATGACCGCTGAAGGCTACGCCGCGCTCGAAGCCGAGCTTAAGCGGCGGACGTCGGAGGAACGCCCGCGGATCATCCAGGCGATTGCCGAAGCGCGCGCCCATGGCGACCTTTCGGAAAACGCGGAATATCACGCGGCAAAAGAGGCGCAGAGCCACAACGAGGGACGCATCGTCGAGCTGGAGGATCAAATCTCCCGCGCCGAGGTCATCGACGTGAGCAAGCTCTCCGGCGAAACCGTCAAGTTCGGCGCCACGGTCACCCTCACCGACGAGGATACCGAGGAAGAGAAGACCTACAAGATCGTGGGCGATGTCGAGGCCGACGCCAAGAAAGGCCGGGTCTCGATCTCCTCGCCGATCGCGCGCGCCCTGATCGGCAAGAGCGTCGGCGACACGGTCGAGGTAGCGGCTCCCGGCGGTGCGCGCTCCTACGAAATCATGTCGGTCCGCTTCCTCGCCTGAGAACGCCGTTCAGCGCTTGTGTTCGCAGCTCCTGCCGAACGCCCGCGCGCGCTCGTGGACAAGATCTCGGGCGACGAGACCCGGCGCCTGAGACGTTAAAATGGTATAGCATCGGCCTTAGATGTACGGCCGCGCCGAGGCCGAGGAGGCCGGCCACGTCGGCCCTTCGCATCCCCCACACAAAACGCGCCTCTCCTATTGCGCCCTTCGACCTCCCAGGTCAGGGTCAGCTGGCGGTTCGCGATCGGGCAGGCCGCATCGTCGAAGGAGGAATGCGCATGATGAAGTCTTTGGTCGCCGCCGGCCTCGTGTTCACATTTGCAACCGGTGCTGCGCTCGCCCAGTCGGGTCCGCAATCGGAAGACATTCGCGCCGCCTGTAAGAGCGACGTGGAGCGTCTGTGCAGCGATGTGGAGCCGATCGAGGTTCCGATGTGCCTGGAAGAGCACATCGACGAGGTGTCCGCCGGGTGCAAGGAAACCGTGCAATCCGTCCGTCAGCAGGATCAGGACAGCCACGACTAGAGAGCGTTTCCAGGCCAAGCGGACACCGGTCAGCCGTCCGGAATCGCCTTAGAAAATAGAATTAGGCTCGTTCTGTGGTTCTGTGAAAAGCAGGCCGGGCCTAATATCGGGTTGGACCCTGCGAAATAGGTGTGGGCGCGCTCGTTCGCCCACACATCGACTGTCTGCATCCGGACCGCTTCAGAACGGGTCTCCCGTCATTTCACGTTCCAAGGGCAGAAAACTTCATGTCGCGACCGAACAGGAATCGCCCGGGCGACTGGCTGAGCACCGACCACGAAGCGATCCGCAAGTGGGTTTTGAAGCTCAAGGCCAAGGCCGCCGACACGGCAGAAGCCGACTATATTCCCCCGATCAAAGCCCTGCAGGCGACGGTGGAGGCGAACGCGCTTCTGAAGGCTGCGACAGAAGCAATGTTCGTGGAAGCGCTGGCCTACGCCAAGGACGAGCCGACGGGCGCTCCGGCCGTGCAGAGCTGGGACGAGTTCCTGAAGCTTCTGAACGCGGTCATGACCACTTCGCCGGAGTTTATGGTGGACACGGGCAACGACGAGGCCCAGGGCCTGGTCGGCTTTCCGATCAATGCGCTGCTCGACTGGCCGATGGGTACCGCATCGGGCGTGACGGTGTTTCAGGACGCCACGTTCAATGCGGCGATGAAGGACGTGCTCGCCTATTGGGGACGGTTCCTCACCACCGAGCCGTCGCGCTACGTGCTGGCCGAAGGGGACGCGACCAGCGACCCCGAGACGATTGCCTGGCTGAGCGATCCGGCGAAGGCGCAGATGGTGGCCGTGGCGCAGCAACCCTTTTCAGATCCCCCATCCGGGCAGACCTTCGAGGACATCTTCGCCGTCCCCGATCCCTCCGACGCAAGCTATCTCGGCTATCGGTCCTGGGACGATTTCTTCACTCGCATCTTCAAAGACGGCCAGCGGCCGATCGGCGACGCGCCGATCGTGAACGCCTGCGAATCGGCCCCGCTACAGGTGAAGACCGGCGTGGCGCTGGAGGAGAACATCTGGGCGAAGGGACAGCCTTATTCCCTCCACGACATGCTGAACGGCGATCCCCTCGCCTCCCAATTCGAGGGCGGCACGGTCTACCAAGCATTCCTGAGCGCGCTTAGCTACCACCGTTGGAACAGCCCGGTCGACGGCGTGATCGAAAAGACGGCCGTGGTCGACGGATCCTACTATCTGGAGAGCCCCTGGGAAGGGATCTACAGCGACGACGCAGATCCGTCCGCACCGAACGCCTCCCAGCCCTTCATCACCTCCGTCGCCACCCGCGGCATCATTTTTATCCGGGCCGACGACCCGGCGATCGGGCTGATGGCGATTGTACCGGTCGGCATGGCGGAGGTCTCGAGCTGCGAGATCACCGTGAAAAAAGGCGACACGGTCAAAAAGGGCGATCAGATCGGCATGTTCCACTTCGGCGGGTCGACCCACTGCCTGATTTTCCGCCCCGGCGTGGAGCTGGAGTTTTTGGTGCCGGTCACGGACAAGCCGAACCTCGACGCGACCAACGTTGCGGTGAAGTCGAACCTGGCGCGCGTGAAGTCGAGCTGAGCAAACAATCCGGCGCCAAACGAAAAACGGCGGGCCCGAGGGCCCGCCGCAAGGTCGACCTGATCAGGCCTTGGGAGACGAAAAAGTTTAGAACGCCAGCGCCTTCACCTGGGTGACGAGCGGCAGCGCGTTCACTGCCTTGAGCACGTCCTGGTTCGCCGGCTCGTCGATCTCCACCAGACAGATCGCTTCGCCGCCTCGCGTGTCGCGGCCGAGATTGAAGGTCGCGATGTTGACGCCGGCATCGCCCAGCGTGGTGCCGAGGCGGCCGATAAAGCCCGGCTTGTCCTCGTTGGTGACGTAGAGCATATGGGCGCCGAGCTCGGCTTCCATATTGATGCCCTTCACCTGGATCACGCGCGGCTTGCCGTCAGTGAACACCGTGCCGGCCACGGACCGCTCCTGACGCTCGGTGATCACGGTCAGGCGGATGTAGTTCTCGTAGGCGCCGCGCTGCTCGCGACGGACTTCTTCCACATTGATGCCCCGCTCGCGGGCGATCGCCGGCGCCGACACCGCGTTCACGTCCTGAAGCAGCGGCCGCATCAGGCCGGTGAGCGCGGCCGAAGTGAGCGCACGGGTGTTCATCTCCGCCACGTCGCCTTCATACTCCAGACGAACGCCGCGCAGACCGGATTCGGTGAGCTGACCGGCGAACGAGCCGAGCTGCTCGGCGAGCTTGGCGAACGGCGTCAGCCGGGGCGCCTCTTCCGCCGAAATCGACGGCATGTTGAGGGCGTTGGTGACGGCTCCGGTGAGCAGATAGTCCGCCATCTGCTCGGCAACCTGCAGCGCGACATTTTCCTGCGCTTCCGTGGTGGCAGCGCCCAGATGCGGCGTGCAGACCAGGTTCGGCGCTCCGAACAGCACGTTCTCCTTCGCCGGCTCCTCCGCGAAGACATCGACGCCGGCCCCGGCCACCTTGCCGGAATCCAGGGCAGCGCGCAGGTCCTCCTCGACCACCAGGCCGCCGCGGGCGCAGTTGATGATGATGACCCCGTCTTTCATCTTCGCGATCGCGGCCGCATCGACGATGTTGCGGGTCTTGTCGGTCAGCGGCGTGTGCAGCGTGATGATGTCGGCGCGCTTGAAGAGATCCTCAAGCTCGACCTTCTCCACGCCGAGCTCGAGAGCCCGGTCGACCGAAAGGAACGGATCGAAGGCGACGACGCGCATGGAGAGCCCGATACCGCGCGAAGCCACAATCGAACCGATGTTGCCGCAGCCGATCACGCCCAGCGTTTTGCCGGTGATCTCCGCGCCCATGAACTTGTTCTTTTCCCACTTGCCGGCCTGGGTGGAGGCGTCGGCCGCAGGGATCTGACGGGCAACCGCGAACATCATCGCGATCGCATGCTCGGCGGTGGTGATGGAGTTGCCGAACGGCGTGTTCATCACGATCACGCCCTTCTTGGTCGCCTCTGGCACGTCGACATTGTCGACGCCGATGCCGGCGCGGCCGATCACCTTCAGGTTGGTCGCCTTCTCCAGGATCTTTTCGGTGACCTTGGTCGCCGAGCGGATCGCGAGGCCATCATAGTCGCCGATCACCTCGGCGAGCTTGTCTTTGTCCTTGCCGAGATCCGGTTGATAGGTGACCTCGATGCCGCGATTCTTGAAGATGTCGACGGCGGTGGGGGACAGCTTGTCGGAAATGAGAACGCGAGGAGCCATGGTCCGGTCCTTTCGATCGGATGCGCAGCGACGTCCCGGCCCAGCCGGGCGGTCGCGCGAGAAAATGAAGGGATGAAGGATCGAGAGGCGGTCGGCCGGCGTCGGCCGGCCACCGCTTTCGCCCTATTTAGGCGGCTTTGGAGAGCTCGGCCTTTTCGACCTCGAACGCCCAGTCGAGCCACGGCGTCAGCGCTTCGAGATCGGACGCCTCGATCGTGCTGCCCGCCCAGATGCGAAGGCCCGCCGGGGCGTCGCGATAGGCGCCGATATCGTACGCGACGCCTTCCTTGTCGAGCCGCGAGACGATCGCCTTGGCGAACGCGCCCTGCTCGTCTTCCGAGCGGTTCGCGATCGCCGGATCGACGATCTTCAGACAAACCGAGGTGTTGGAGCGGATCTCCGGCTTCGCCGCCAGAAAATCGACCCAAGGCGTCTTGGCGACCCAGTCGGCAAGCACCGCAGCGTTTTTGTCGGCGCGGGCGAACAGGGCTTCCTTGCCCCCCAGCGAGCGAGCCCAGGCGAGCGCGTCGAGATAGTCTTCCACGCACAGCATCGAGGGCGTGTTGATGGTCTCGCCCTTGAAGATGCCCTCGTTCAGCTTGCCGCCCTTGGTCATACGGAAGATCTTCGGCAGCGGCCGCAGCGGGGTGTAGGTCTCCAGCCGGTCCACCGCGCGCGGCGACAGGATCAGGATGCCGTGGGCCGCCTCGCCACCAAGCACCTTCTGCCAGGAGAAGGTGACGACATCGAGCTTATCGAAGGGGAGGTCCTGGGCGAACGCCGCAGAGGTCGCGTCGCAGATGGTGAGCCCGGCCCGGTCGGCCGGAATGGCGTCGCCGGTCGGCACGCGCACGCCGGAAGTGGTGCCGTTCCAGGTGAACACCACGTCGCGGTTGAAATTGATTTCCGCGAAGTCGACGATCTCGCCGTAGGGCGCCTTCAGGATGCGGCAGTCTTCCAGCTTAAGCTGCTTCTGGGCGTCGGTGACCCAGCCTTCGCCGAAGGACTCCCAAGCCACCATATCCACGCCGCGCTCGCCGAGCATGGACCACATGGCCATCTCGACCGCGCCGGTGTCGGACGCAGGAACGATGCCGATCTTGTAGTCAGCCGGCACGCCGAGAATTTCGCGCGTGTCTTCGATCGCCTGAAGGAGTTTGGCTTTTCCGATCTTGGCGCGGTGCGAGCGGCCGAGGGCCGCGTCTTTCAGCGCTTCGAGCGACCAACCGGGCCGCTTGGCACAAGGACCGGACGAGAAATTCGGATTGGCCGGACGCACGTCCGGCTGCTTAGTCGTGCTCATGTTGGAGCTACCCTTCCAGATAGTCGCGCCTCGTTGGGGAGGCGTGTCCCACGGACGGCGATACTCCTATGGCAGCTTGCAATCAAGCGCCGATCGGATCCGGAAGATTGCGGATGGGGGCGTGGCCGCAGCCCGATCGGAGCCCGCCAACCACACCTACAAACTTGGCAAAAGGACGCTTTTTGCGGTTTCGACCCGGCGCGCCCAGCCTGCGACAAGCTGCCACAGGAAGGCCGGTCTCGGAGGCCGCAGCCGAGCCTCCCGAGCGCCGCCCGATTTGAACGCGCCACTCTGCGCAGCCGCGAGCGTGAGCCGAGCTAACGTGAGCGACCAGTCTCATTTGTCCGCATTTGCGAACGGCGAACCGGTTCCCGCTTCGCCCGAAACCGCTCTACTTCTCCGGCCGCTCCGCCCAGATCTCGCCATCGATATGGCCAGCCAGCTCAGGATAGGCCGCAGCATGGAAATGCGGCACGAGCCCCTGCTTCTTCTGGTCGAAATAATCGCGGGTGAGCTTCGTAACGGTTCCCGACAAAAGCACGATCGCGATCAGATTGATCGTCGCCATCAGCCCCATGGAAGCATCCGCGGCATTGAAGACGGTGGAAACGCTCTGGACCGCGCCCCACACCACCATTGCCAGCACGCCGACCCGCAGCACCGAGAGCGGCGCTTTGCTTCCGGCCCCTAGGAAGGTCATCGCATTCTCGGCATACGAATAATTGCCGATGATAGAAGTAAAAGCGAAGAAGAAGATCGCCACCGCGATGAAATAATCACCGATCGCGCCGATCTGCGAGGACATCGCGGCCTGGGTGAGCTGGGTGCCGGTCACGCCGTTGCCCGGCTCCAGCACGCCCGACAGCAGGATCATGATCGCGGTCGCCGTACAGATCAGGATCGTGTCGATGAACACGCCGAGCGCCTGGACGAAGCCCTGGGACGAGGGATGATGCGGATCAGGGGTGGCGACGGCGGCGATGTTCGGTGCCGAACCCATGCCCGCCTCGTTGGAGAACAGGCCCCGCTTCACGCCGTTCATCATGGCCGCCATGACGCCACCGGTGACACCGCCCGCGGCCTCCTGGAAGCCGAAGGCATTGCCCACGATCGAGCCGATCACCGCCGGCACTTCGGAGAAATTCGCAACCAGGATGAGGATCGCCATCAGGAGATAGGCGGCCGCCATGAAGGGGACGACGATCTCCGCGACCCGCGCGATCTGCCGAATGCCTCCGAAGATCACGATGCCGGAGATGGCGGCCACGACGAGGCCGACCCACAACTTCGGCACGCCGAACGCGCCTTGCACCGCGTCGGCGATGGAGTTGGCCTGAACCGCGTTGAAGATCAGTCCGAACGACAGGATCAGACAGACGGAGAAGATGCCGCCAGCCCATGGCGCCCGCAGGCCACGCGCGAGATAGAAGGCTGGGCCACCGCGATAGTCGCCCTGCTCGTTGCGAACCTTGTAGAGCTGCGCCAGCGACGATTCGGCGTAGGCCGTCGCCATACCGACGAGCGCGACGATCCACATCCAGAAAATGGCGCCGGGGCCCCCGAGATAGAGCGCCACGGCAACGCCGGCGAGATTGCCCGTGCCCACGCGCGAGGCAAGACTGGTGCAAAGCGCCTGAAACGGGGTGATGCCGGACTTGTCGTTCTCGCCGCTTCCGATCACCGCCCGGAACATTTCCGGGAAGTGCCGAAACTGTGGGAATCCGAGGCGAATCGTAAAGAACACGCCGACGGCCAGGAGCCCGTAGATCAGCACGTAGCCCCAGAAGATCGTGTTCAGAAAATCTATGACCGCCGACATTTTCCCCCGCTCAATCTATAAAACGACACACCGATACTGGTGATCAGAGCCATGCAGAACCACCAAGGGCCGAGTCGCGAGTAGAGCATTCCATCGCGGCCAAGGCAACGCGAAGGCAGTCAAGTGAGAACGTCTCTAGGGGATCGAATTTGACATTTACCTCCCGCTTACCGCGAGTCCGCATCTCAAATGTCAAATTCAGAAGATCCAATAGGGCCAATAGCTTGCTAGTGATTTTGGATTTTCTAACGAAATAAGAAGTGCATGCCGAAGCGGATCTCGTGGGTCTCGACCGTATCGAGAGAGAGCCGACTGCCATCGGAAGCCACACCGCTTTCCGCCTCGCCGAAATTGACGTAGCGATAGCCGGCATCGAGCTCGATGCGCTCGGAGATGTCCATGGTCACGCCGGCAGCAAGCGACCAGGCGAGCGTCCAGTCCGAATGATCGCCATAGGAGCGCTGCCCGCCGGAGGGAAGCGTCTCCACAGCCGAATTAATGGAGAGGTTGCCGGTGCCGAGGCCAGCGCCGACATAGGGCCGGACCCAGGATTCAGGTGCGAATTCGGCATAGGCGGAGGCCAGAATCGCCGTCGAGCTCAGGGAACCGGATACGGTCCCCGTTCCTCCTGCCACGCCGGTGGTCGGCGCGTCGAAATCGCGGCCGGGCGCATGCACCACGCTCACATCGCTGCGGAACCAGTTGGAAAAACGGTAGCCGACGCCAGCGCCGAAGCTCGCCTGACCGTCCAGGGAGCCGGAGCCGACACTCGCTACACCCGGCGGCGCGTCGACGATCGACACGCCGGGTGACGGCGAAAACATACCGCCGACATCGAAGCGAACATACGCGCCGCGCCGTTCGACCTCGTCGGGCAAAATATCGTCGGTGTGGACCAGAACCGGCTCCTCGCCCGCCGGCTCGGGCTCCGCCGCCCTGACACCCGAAATCGACGCGAGCGCGAGCGCGCTTGTCGCGACCAACTGAACAGTTCGGCGGACCATGACGCCTCCATCACCCAACGCTTGCAGCGCCGCCCCGAAGGACGCGCCGCATCGACCGCCGGCACTGTGGCGAATGGCCCGTTAATTCCGCGTTAACCGTACCCGTTAACCAAGCCGCCCCATGAACCAGGGGACGGCCGGCGAAACTCAGGCGAGAATCGACCGGTCGACGGCCGCCGGGACAGCCTCGCGCATAAGGCGACGCATGGAATTCTCCACCTCGACGGACGGAATCAGCCCGAAATTGTGCAGCGTTACGACGTGATGCACGCCCATCTCGATCAGCTCAGCGAGCTTCTCGCCCACCGTCGCCACCCCGCCCATCAGCGACAGCTCGGACGCCATGATGTCGTCGTAGGTCTGCTTGCGCGCATAGAGCCGGGTATCGACGTAGAGGTCGAACGGTTCGGCCGCGATCTTCCGCGCCGCCCCGTCGGTCTCGGCCACATGAGCGTGAAGCGTCACAAGGATGTCGTCGGGACCGCCATCAATGCCGGCGTCCGCCTGGCCGTTGCGATAGGCTTCGACCAGATTGCGAATGTCGCTGAAGGTTCCGACGGAGGCATAGGGCACGGTGAAGATGCGCTGCCCCTTCTTACCGATATGGTAGGCCGCTTCCGCCGCCAGGATCGCCACATAGATCGGAGGCGTGGGACGCTGGAGGGGCAGCACGTTCAGCGCCACGTCCTGCACGCTGCGCCATTTGCCGTCGAAACGCACCCGCTCGCCGGACAGCATCCGCTCCACGATCGCGAGATTCTCGTCGAATCGCTCCCGTTTTTCGGAAGGGTGGACGCCATAGCCCTCGAATTCGTGCTTCAGATAGCCGGAGCCGACGCCCAGAACGAGCCGGCCGCCGGAGAGCACGTCCAGCATCGCGTAACCTTCCGCCACGGTCAGCGGATCATGGAACGTCAGGATCGAAATCGCCGTTCCAAGCCGAATCCGGCTGGTGCGCTGGGCCATCGAGGACAGCATGATCAGCGGATTGGGGACGACCCCATACTCATGAAAATGATGTTCGGCGACAAAGAAGGTGTCGTAGCCCTCATCCTCTGCGAACTTGGCTTGGGCGAGCACTTGCTCGTAAAGCTCGGGGATGCTCCGGCCTCGGCCAGGATAGTGATCCTGCACGGAAAAGATCGAGGATCGAAGCGTCATGAGGAACCTCCCTTCGCGCGCCGTCCGGCGGGCTGCCAGCGGCAGGTTTTCTGTATTTCGTAACCGAATTACGTCCTGAGTAAATTTGAGGCCCGATGATGTCAATCTTGGAGAGCACGGACGTCGACCCCGAGACCGACGACGCAGCGGCGAGCGGATCGCCCGGCGTCCGCTCGGTCGAGGTCGGGCTGTCGCTGCTGCCATTGATGCTCGCAGCCGAGGCTCCGATGTCTCTGACGGCGCTTGCCCAGGCGAGCGGGATGGCGCCCCCCAAGGTGCATCGCTACATGGCGAGCCTAGTGCGCAGCGGCCTCGTAGCGCGCGATCCCGCCAGCGGCGGCTACGATCTAGGCCCGATGGCGGTCTCGATCGGCCTGTCGGCGCTTGGGCGTCTGGATCCCGAAAGCCTCGGCCGCGACGCGATCCGTACGCTTGCTCAAAGGCTCGACGAGACCGCGTTGCTTGCCGTCTTTGCCAATCGCGGCGCCACGGTGGTGGCGGTGGAGGCCGCGACCCATTCGGTGTTCATGGCGGTGCGCGTTGGTTCGGTGCTCTCGGCGACGCGCTCGGCCACCGGCCGGGCCTTTCTGGCCTTTCACGACGATCCGGCGGTGCGCTTGGCGGCCGAAAAGGAAATCGGCCGCGACGATCTCGCATCGTTGATCGGCGACATCCGCGCAGCCGGTATCGCCTGGACCCGCGATGAGCTGCTGGAGGGTATTTCGGCCGTTGCCGCCCCCGTCTTCGATCACGATGGCCGGGTCATTCAGGTTCTCACCGTGCTGGGCTCAAGCCCATCCTTCGACGTGTCGCCCTATGGTCCGGCCGCGCGAGCGGCCCGCGCCGAAGCCGAGGCGATCTCACGCAGCCTCGGCTTCTATCGCTGACGGACAGGCCGGTTGGAGCCGTTTCCGCTCGGAGAGAGACATCTGAGCCACAAGAAATGGCTCCAGCTTCAATCGCTTGAGCCATTTCAAGGCGAACTGGAACGGGTGGAGGGTCAGGCCGCCTGAACGACTGCAGTTGCGATATCGTCAACCACAGACTGCACCAGAATGGCGTCGTCGCCCTCGCCCATCACGCGGATCAACGGCTCGGTGCCCGACGGGCGCACAACCAGGCGGCCGGCGTTGCCAAGCCGTCCGCGTCCGTCGTCGATCGCCTTGATCACGATCTCGTTCTCCAACGGCTTGCCGCCACTGTAGCGCACATTCTTGAGGATCTGCGGAACCGGCTCGAACCGATGGCAGACCTCCGAAACAGGCTTGCCCGTGGCGACCACCACGGAGAGAACTTCCAGCGCGGCCAACAAGCCGTCGCCGGTGGTCGAATAGTCGGCAAGCACGATGTGGCCGGACTGCTCGCCGCCGAGATTGTAACCGTTCGCCCGCATATGCTCGACCACGTAGCGGTCGCCGACCTTGGTGCGCGCCAGCGCAAGGCCGAGACTGTCGAGATAGCGTTCCAGCCCCAGGTTGGACATCACGGTCGCCACGATGCCGGGGGACGAAAGCCGGCCGGCCGTGCGCCAGGATTCGCCGATCACCGCCAGAAGCTGGTCGCCATCCACCGGACGACCGGTCTCGTCGATCACGATCAGACGGTCGGCATCGCCGTCGAGCGCGATCCCGATATCGGCCCGGACCTCAGCCACCTTGCTGCGCACTTGGGCGAGCGACGTGGAGCCGCACTCGGCGTTGATGTTGGTGCCGTTCGGCTGGTTGCCGATCGCCACCACCTCGGCGCCGAGCTCCCACAACGCCTCCGGCGCCACCCGGTAGGCCGCCCCGTTGGCGCAGTCCACCACCACCCGCAGGCCATCGAGGCTGAGCGAGCGCGGAAACGTGCCCTTGATGTACTCGATATAGCGATCGCGCACGCCCTCCAGGCGCTGCGCGCGGCCGATCGAGGCGCCGGTCGCAAGCCGCCGGGAAAGATCCTCCTGCATCAACCGCTCGATTTCCAGCTCCACGGCGTCGGACAGCTTGTAGCCATCGGAGCCGAAAATCTTGATGCCATTGTCCTCGAACGGGTTGTGCGAAGCGGAGATCATGACGCCCAGATCGGCCCTGAGCGAGCGCGTCAGCATCGCGACCGCCGGCGTCGGCATTGGCCCGAGCAGGAACACCTCGGTTCCCACCGCCGTGAAGCCGGCCACCAGCGCGTTCTCGATCATGTAGCCGGAGAGCCGGGTATCCTTGCCGATCACGACCCGGTGCTGGTCGTCACCGTTGAGGAGCGCGAGCCCGGTGGCCATGCCGACCTTGAGCGCAATGTCCGGCGTCATCGGCCAGCGATTGGCCTGTCCGCGAATTCCGTCGGTGCCGAAAAAGCTGCGCATCGCTCGATATTCCTCCATCCACCGCCGGTTATCCGAACGCGCTCCGCCCCAGGTGGGAAAAGGGATAGACCGAGAATGGGGCGGATGTCGTCATCCGCCTGCTCAAAAATGATGGGAGAATGTTACAGAAGGTTGCGCACGACGCGCTCCGCACGAAAAAGGCCGGGCTTGCCACCCGGCCTCTCGCACTCATTTCAACGCAAATCCCGGACGGAAAACCGGTTCCCACTTTTCCTGGGATTTCGCGAAGCCAGCGCGCGACCGCGCGCCGGCCTCTCTTACCCCGCGTTTCCGAACGGCGAACCGGTGTCCACTTCGCCTGGAAACGCTCGTGGCCGCGCCCGCGCAGCCGCGAGCTCTATTTTTAACCGCAAATCCCGGACGGAAAACCGGTTCCCACTTTTCCTGGGATTTGCTTAACCCTGCGGCTGCGGCTCCAGTCCGCCGGGCTCGCCGCCCCGGTCGCCCTGCTCGCGCGAGCCGCCCGTGGAAGGAACCGTGGCGACCCGCGGACCCTTCGGCGTGTCGTCCATGCTCTCGCGCACAGGCGGCTTGCCGTTGAGGAGATCGCGAATCTCGTCGCCGGTCAGCGTCTCGTACTCCAACAGCCCCTTGGCGATGGTGTGCAGCTCGTCCAGGTGCGACTTCAAGATCGCCTGAGCGGTCTCGTAGCCGTCGTTGACGAAGCGCTTCACCTCGGCGTCTACAGTCTGCTGGGTCTCGTCGGAGACATTCTGGGAGCGTGCCACGGAGTGGCCAAGGAAGACTTCCTCCTCGTTCTCACCATACATCAGCGGCCCGAGCTTGTCGGACATGCCGTACTGGGTCGCCATCGCCCGCGACAGCTTCGTCGCCATGCGAATATCGGCCGACGCGCCCGAGGTCACCTTCTCGTGGCCGAAGATCAGCTCCTCGGCGACGCGACCGCCCATGGCAACCGCCAGATCCGCCTTGCACTTCTCGCGCGTCAGCGAGAGCTGGTCGCGCTCGGGAAGCCGCATGACCATGCCGAGCGCACGGCCGCGCGGAATGATGGTCGCCTTGTGGATCGGATCGGAAGCCGGCATGTGGAGCGCCACCAGAGCGTGGCCGCCCTCGTGATAGGCCGTGAGCTTCTTTTCCTCTTCGGTCATCACCAGGGTGCGCCGCTCGGCGCCCATCATGACCTTGTCCTTGGCGTCCTCGAACTCCTGCATGGTGACCAGGCGCTTGTTGCGCCGCGCCGCCATCAGGGCCGCCTCGTTGACCAGGTTCATTAGGTCGGCACCGGCAAAGCCCGGCGTGCCGCGCGCCACCGTCTTCAGGTCCACGTCCGGCGCCAACGGCACCTTGCGCACGTGCACCTTCAGGATCTTCTCGCGGCCGACGATATCCGGGTTCGGGACCACGATCTGGCGGTCGAAGCGGCCCGGGCGCAGAAGCGCCGGGTCCAGCACGTCCGGCCGGTTGGTGGCGGCGATCAGGATGATGCCCTCGTTCGGCTCGAAGCCGTCCATCTCCACCAGGAGCTGGTTCAGCGTCTGCTCGCGTTCATCGTTGCCGCCGCCCAGGCCGGCACCGCGGTGGCGGCCGACAGCGTCGATTTCGTCGATGAAGATGATGCACGGCGCGTTCTTCTTGGCCTGCTCGAACATGTCGCGCACACGCGACGCGCCAACGCCAACGAACATCTCCACGAAGTCGGAGCCGGAGATGGTGAAGAAGGGCACATTGGCCTCGCCGGCAATCGCGCGGGCCAGCAGCGTCTTACCGGTGCCGGGAGGACCGACCAGCAGCACGCCGCGCGGGATGCGGCCGCCCAGACGCTGGAAGCGCTGAGGATCGCGCAGGAAGTCGACGATCTCCTGCAAGTCTTCCTTGGCCTCGTCGACGCCGGCGACATCCTCGAAGAGCACGCGGCCGTGCGCCTCCGTCAAAAGCTTGGCCTTCGACTTGCCGAAGCCCATCGCCTTGCCGCCGGAGCCCTGCATCTGGCGCATCAGGAACAGCCAGATGCCGAGGATAAGCAGCATCGGGAACCAGGTCGCCAGGATGCCGAGCAGAGAGAAGCCCTCGTTCGCCGGCTTCGCCGTGATCGAAACGCCTGCGGTCTCAAGCTTGTCGATATAGTTCGCCTCGGACGGGGCGTAGGTCTGGAACGAGCCGCCGTGATTGTATTTGCCGGCGATCTGCTGGTCCGTGATCGTGACCGCGCGAACGTTGCCCTGCCCGACCTCATCGAGGAACTGCGAGAACGAGATTTCTGAGCTGCTGGTGCGCTGGCCGGGGCTCTGGAAAAGCTGGAACAGGGCGATCAGCAACAAACCGATGATCACCCAAAGCGCAAAATTGCGAAACGTGTTGTTCATCACGGCCCTTTCGCAGCCCGCGTTAACTTGAATTCTGTTCCGGTCGCCGTCGTGCAGAGGCGCGGACGCCGGCAGGCCGATCGTTAGCCGAAAACATAGGGTCCCGGTGGGCCGGTGCCAAGTCGCGGCGCACGCGCCAATCGGCTACGGTTAAACGAAAACCGCCCCCACCTGACCTATCACGCCTCAATCATGTGTCGAGTCCGGCTCCCCAGGCGGCGCGACGACGAAACCGGCCTCAATCGATTGCGCCCACTCTCGGTTCGCAAAATGGCCAAAGGCGGGCACGGCAACCAGCGCCTCGCCGACGAAAAACGCGGGAACCCCCGCCAGCGCGGCGGCAGGCGCCCCGCCCCGATCTTGTGGTGTGACCAGCTTGCGCCAAGCTGGGCCGAGCGGACGCACAGCCGCCATTTGCGGTGCGGTCTCGGCCAGCACAAGACGAAACCGACCATCCCAGACGATGCGCTCGCCGGGAGCGATCGGCGTGTCCGGCAGGCCGCCCCGACCGGCTTCTCGAAAAATATGGATATGCTCGCCGGCGCGCACCAGCCGCGCACCGCTCAGCGTCAGGCGGACCTGGTCCGCTTCCAGGAGGCGCACCGCCACCCGCTCTAACCGCTCAAGCCGCGGGCCATAAGCCGCGCCGCCGACAAAGCCGAGCGCCGCGACGAGAAGGCGCAGGCGAATTTCCTCCGGCGCCATGCGAAACGGCGCCATCTGGAGCCGTGCAAAGCCGCCTGGATCGACCGCGAGCGCCTCGGCGGCGAGCCGATCCATCCCGTGTTCGATCGCGCGATCGGCGCGTGCCAGACGCTCGGCGGTCTTGGCCAGCCGGGTCGCATCCATGCCCTCGTTCGCAAGTGCCGGCATCAGATCGCGGATCCGCACCCGGGCGAAGCGGCGGTTGGCGTTGGACGGATCCTCGCGAAACGGCGTGCCGCTGACCGCAAGGGTCGCGCGGAGTTGATCCCGGCCGACGCCCAGCAGCGGGCGCACGAGATCGATCGCACCGAGCCGACGCACCGGCGCCATAGCCGACAGCCCTTTCAGCCCCGAGCCGCGCGCAAGCCGCAACAAAAATGTCTCGGCTTGGTCGTCGCGGGTGTGGGCGGTGACGACGGCGCCCGCGCCCTTTTCCAGGGCGATCTCTTCCAGAAGACGGTAGCGGGCGGCTCGCGCAGCCGCCTGCAGGTCTGAGGTGGGCTTCTCGCCGCTCCAGCACCGCGCCACCACCTCAAACCCCAGCTCCCTGCCGGCCTCTACGACGAAGGCCGCGTCTTCGGCAGAGCCCGCGCGCAGGTCGTGATCGATGGTGGCGACCATGGCAGCCGGCGCGCTCGGACAAGCGGCGCGATGCTCAC
The DNA here is from genome assembly GCF_040750475.1 of Amorphus sp. 3PC139-8. Taxonomy (NCBI): domain Bacteria; kingdom Pseudomonadati; phylum Pseudomonadota; class Alphaproteobacteria; order Hyphomicrobiales; family Amorphaceae; genus Amorphus; species Amorphus sp. 3PC139-8. The sequence goes on from NZ_JABJVY010000001.1 coordinate 141,476, forward strand.
CAAACAACGTCATGAGCGCTATGGAATCGGCGCCGCCGGAGACGGCGAGCACTATCCGATCGTAGCGGGAAAGCGCGGCGAACAGGCGATCGCGCGCGTCGGGACCGACCGGCAGCGCGTCAGGCGCAGCCGGCACGCTGGCGCTCCCGGCGCGCCCGATCCAACAGCGAGGGGTCGGCGGAGGGGAAGCTCGTCAAAAGCTCTGAAAAGGACGAGCAAGCCGCATCGGTCTCGCCCATGCCGGAAAGCGCGACCCCGAGTTTCAGCAGGCTGTCAGCCGCCTTGTCGCTGTCGGGATGGTCGGTGTAGGCCTTCAGGAACGCCTCGGCCGCCGCCCGGTGCTGGCCGGACTGCAACAGCGACTCCCCGATCCAGAATTCCGCGTCGCCAGCGCGCGGATCGTCCGGATAGGCGGCAAGGAAGTTGCGAAAGCCCTGCTGCGCACCGGAATAGTCCCCCGACATCACCTTCTGATAGGCCGCCTCATAGGCTTCGGTCGCATCCGAGCTCGGCCGCGTGTTGGTAACGGAGGCCGACGGCGAGGTCTGCTCGATGGCGCTGCCGATCACATCGCCACGGGCGAGCGCTGAGAGATCGAGTGGGCCACCGATCGAGCCGGTGGTTTGCGGGTCGTTCGTCGCGGCGTCGCGCTGAGGCTCGGGCGTCGCGCTCGGCTGCTCGAAATTCTGGCGACGCGGGCGCGAGCCTTCCAACTCCTGCAGGCGATATTCGGTATCTTCCTGCATGCGCTGCATCTGATCCTGCATCTGCCGAATCTGATGGGAAAGCTGCTCGATCTGGCCGTTCATACGCCGGATCTGCTCTTCGAGCTGGCTGATTTTGAGCTGAAGCTCGCCTTGCTGGCGCGAGCCCAGGCCGAACTGGACCGGCACGAGGGGCCGATCGGGCGCCGCGTCAGCGGTCGCCGGCAGCGCGACGGCGATCGCAAAGCTGGCGGCTGCAAGACGTGTCGCGTTGATCCTCATGAATTCGATCCCTCGATGACAGTCGACCGATACCGCCTCGACATCTCGCCATCACGACGGCGGAACTCGGCCGGACCATACGCCAACTTCGGCGCCTTCACGATGGTTTTGGTCGAAATCGCCGCGCCCATCTCGGTCCGACAGCCAAAACGGGCCGGATGACCGGCCCGTCCCAAGTGGATTGCGCGCAACGCGCCTTTCCCGATGGCCGCGGGCAATCAGCTTCCCGCGTTGTTCAGAACCGTGACCGCACGCCGGTTCTGCGACCAGCAGGATTCATTGTCGCAGACCGCCACCGGCCGTTCCTTGCCGTAGGAGATCGTCCGAATCCGGTTCGGCGAGATCCCCTGGCTGACGAGATAGGCGCGCGCCGCACTCGCCCGGCGGGCCCCCAGGGCGAGGTTGTATTCCCGGGTGCCGCGCTCGTCGGCGTGACCTTCGATCGTCACGGTGTAGCGGTTGTAGCGCTGCAGCCACTGAGCCTGCTTGGCAAGCGTGGCCTGGGCGGTGGACGAAATATCGGAACTGTCGACGGCGAAATAGACTCGATCGCCGACATTGACCACGAAGTCCTGCGCCGAGCCGGGCGTCACCTGCCCGTCGAGCTGCTCTTGTTTCTGAGCGCATGCGGCAACGAACGCGGCGACGAGAATGACGAGCGCCGCACGGCTGAGCCGCGCCAGACCGAAATTGGTGACCATCTCCAAGTGCTCCTTTTGCCCCCAGAACCCATGGGGCGATGCAGCGCGGGACGCTAGGCCGGGGTGGTAAAGAGTCGGTTCCGAAAGAGGGTTAACATCGACGATTCGATCGAATCCGGTAACCAGATCCGAACCTGTTCGATGCGTGCCCTACCGCTGTAGGGGCATAGCAGCATGGCCACGGTGTGGCAAAAAGCCGGCCGCGGCCATTTCCGATCGGCTTTTCTTGGGCGGCATTGCCAACCGGAAAGCGAAGCCAACGCGCGACCGCGCGCCGGCCGGAGGCCGCGCCCGCGCAGCGGTGAGCGAAGCGAACTCGCGTGAGCGCAAAGTCTATTCCAACGCGTTTCCGCGCGGAAAACCGGTGCCCACTTTTCCTGGAAACGCTCCTAATCCAACAGCGGCGACCAGGCCGGATCGGAGGCAAACGTCTCCGTCTTCACCCGCTGCTCGTTGTGGCCGGTGATGTCCACGCTCCATAGCGATGGGCCGCCCTGCGCCCCTCCGGACTCCCGGAAGAACATCACCACCCGACCGTTTGGCGCCCAGGTGGGGCCTTCGTTGTGGAAGCCTTCCGTCAGGATGCGCTCGCCCGATCCGTCGGGTTTCATGACGCCGATGGCGAACCGGCCGCCTGCCTGTTTGGTAAACGCGATCAGATCGCCGCGCGGCGACCAGACCGGCGTGGAATAGCTGCCGTTGCCGAACGAGATCCGGTGCGGGTTCGAGCCGTCGGCGTTCATGATGTAGAGCTGCTGGGATCCGCCGCGATCGGATTCGAACACAACCTGGCTGCCGTCGGGCGAATAGGATGGCGAGGTGTCGATCGAGGGCGAGTTGGTGAGCCGCGTGGTCCGGCGCGAACCGAGATCCATGGCGTAGATGTTGGCGTTGCCGTCCTGCTGCAGGCTCATGATCACGTCGCGGCCATCGGGCGAAAAGCGCGGCGCGAACGTCATGCCGGGGAAGTTGCCGAGCACTTCGCGCTCGCCGGTCTCGATGTTCAGGAGATAGACACGAGGCGTCTGGTCGCCGAAGGACATGTAGGTGATGTCCTGGCTGGACGGCGAGAAGCGCGGCGTCAGCACCAGATCGTCGCCCCTGGTCAGATAGCGCACGTTGGCGCCGTCCTGATCCATGATGGCGAGACGCTTGGTGCGATCGTTCTTCGGTCCGGTCTCCGAGACGAACACCACGCGAGTGTCGAAATAGCCCTTCTCGCCGGTCAGCCGCTCGTAGATCGAATCCGCGATGATGTGCGCCAGCCGACGCCAATTGTCAGGCTGGGTGTAGAATTGCTGCCCGATCATCTGCTCGCCGGCATAGACGTCCCACAGGCGAAACTCCGCCTTCAGGCGGCCATCGCCTTCGCGCGACAAAGTGCCGGCGACCAGGGCCTGGGCGTCGATGGCGCGCCAGTTGGCGAAATTCGGCACCGAGGCGGCATTGATCGACTGGTCGACATAGGCTTGCCGATCGATCGGCCGGAACAGCCCGGAGCGCTGGAGATCATTGGTGATCACCTCGGTCATCTGCCGGGCGAGATCGGACTCGCCGCCGGCAGCACCGAAGGTCGGCAGCGCGATCGGAAGGGGCTCGATTTGCCCCTGGGTGATATCGATCTGCACCAACGCCTGGGCCGGCGCGACGGCCCCGAGAAAGGCGACGGCGAGCGCCGCCAAGCGCTGCCGCCATCCCTTCAGAATGGAGGGGGCGGCGGTCGGAGCCGGAAGCACGGTGTCGAAGGCCATGGGCTGTCTCATCCTCTCATCGTCTCGTTCAGGCAGGGCAACGGGACTCAGAACAGGTCTCTCGGATCGAAGGTAACGCGCACCTCGCGCCAAGTTTCATACTTGGCGTAGGGCAAATTGTAGGGCTGGCACCTCAGGACGGCGCGCTTGGCGCTGTCGGCGGCCGCCTGGAAGAAGGGGTTGGAGCTGGAATTCAGCACCTGCGGCGTCCCGGAGACGCTGCCGTCGGGATTGAGCGACATGGCCACCGTGACCAACAAATCGTCGGCGCCCTGAGCTCCGATCGGTGGGTTCCAGCAGCGCTGAATCTGCGCACGCAAGGCGTCGAGCTCCGTCATCGTCATGGCGGCGTTGTTGCCGCCGGATCGAATGCCGGCGGACGCCTGGGACGAACCGCTGCCGCCACCGGATGGCTCCACCTTGTTGAGCAGCGAGGAGATCCGGTCGGCGTTGAAACTCTCGTTCGATTGCGCCGTCGTGGAGCGGGTCGGCTCCGGTCGGCGCGGCGGCGGATTGGGGCGCGCCCGGGGCACCACGTTGGTGGTGGGGGTGGGCTCCGCTTCCGCTTGCTGTTCCGGCGCGGGTGTCGGCTCCGGCTCGGCTTCCGGCTGCGGTTCCGGCGCGGGAGCCGGTTCCGGCTCCGCCTCGGCCTCCGGCGCGGCGGCTTCCTCGGCAGGGGCCTGGGCCTCCTCGCTCGGCTGCGGCGCAGCGGATTCCGCCTGGGAGGGGTTTTCCTGATCCGCGGCCCGGTCGTTCGGCGTGTCAGTCTCGCCCGCCGTCTCCGCTTCGCTGTCGCGTTCCACGGTATCCTGGTCGGGTTCGGGCTCCGGCTGCAGCTCCGCTTCCGGCGCGCCTTTGGCGATGTCGGTCACCTCACCAATGGTCACAAGCTCCACCGGCAGCGCCTCGATCGGCCGCGCGGCATAGGAGTCGGCATCGGGCCAGGCCACCACGCTCCAGATGAGAATGGCGGCATGTCCGATCAGGGAGACGATGAGGCCGACCCGCATGATGGAGAGATCTTCGCCTTCGCTACGCTTCGTGGTCCGACAACGACCGGGACTTGACCGCCAAAGCCGGCAGGCGGCCGGGCCGGTCCGTCATCAGTTCGCCGCGCCCTGGGGTTCCTGCTCGGTGACGAGGCCGATGCGCCGGAAGCCGGCCGCATTCAGCCGCCCCATCACCCGCATGATCGCCCCGTAGCCCGCCTCCTGGTCGCCGCGCACATAGATCCGCTCGTCGTAGCCGTTCTCGGCGATCGCGGTCAGCCGTGGCACTAGGTCGTCGAGGGAGATCTCGCTGTCCTGCAGGAAGATCTCGCCGTCGGCGCGGATCGACACCGTCAACGGCTCGGTGTCACCTTCCAGCGGCTTCGCACGCGATTGCGGCAGATCGATGGGAACCCCCACCGTCAACAGCGGTGCCGACACCATGAACACGATCAGGAGCACCAGCATCACGTCCACGAACGGCGTGACGTTGATCTCGCTCATCGGCTGATAGCGCGCCGCGCGACGCCGGCTGCGGCCGCTGCCGCCGGATCTGGCAAGTTGGACGCCCATATCAGTAGCGCTCCCCTTCCAGCCGTTCGTCGATCTCGCGCGACAGGATCGCCAGGAACTCGTCGGCGAACCCGTCCATGCGGGTGATCAGCTTGGCAACGTCACCGGATAGCTTGTTGTAGAAAATCACCGCCGGAATCGCGGCGAGCAGGCCAAGCGCGGTGGCGAACAGCGCCTCTGCGATGCCCGGCGCAACCACCGCCAGGTTCGTGCTTTCCGACACCGCGATCGCCTGGAACGAGGTCATGATTCCCCAGACGGTGCCGAACAGGCCGATGAACGGACCAGCGGAACCGACCGAGGCGAGCACGGCGAGCCGGCTTTCCAGCCGTTCGCCCTCGCGGGTGATCGTCATGGTCATGACCCGGTCGAGCCGTTGGGCAAGGCTCGCCACCGCCGGATGGGAGCCCTCATGGCTTTGCTTCCATTCCGTCATGGCCGCCACGAACACCGCCGAAAGCCCGCTATTCGTCCGTGTCGAATAGGTGCGGTAGAGATCTTCCAGCGACTGGCCCGACCAGAACGCATCCTCAAACCGGTTCATCTGCCCGCGCAGGCGGCGATAAAGCAGGGTCTTGTCGACGATGATCGCCCAGCACCACACCGAGGCTGACAACAGCCCGAGCATGACGATCTTGACGACGATGTGGGCCTGCCAAAACAGGGCGAACAGCGAGAAGTCACCGGCCTTTGCGGCAAGCTCGGCGCCGGCAACTGCGACGTTGGAATCCATCTTTCGTCCCGACTTTGCTTCTCGCCCCGGACGGGGCATTCGGATCGATACTGCCCCGGGTGCGTCGAGAAGACATGTGAACGGCGTGGCGGACGCCCGCCAGACGGCGCTTCTGTCGGCACAGAGTTTGTCAAAACTTCGACTCAGCGGAAGGAAGCGGAGTCCGACAAGCTCTCGCGAATTAGGGTGAACAGAGGATTAACCCCGCCCGGACAATTCGTTTGAACCGTCGACAGCGTCGGGAAGCAGCGGCTTCAGGCGCTCCAGAACCGGCTTCGGCAGACGCCGCGGCCGCCCGTCCGCCGAGATGACCACCGCCTCCACCTGGGCGGCCACCAAAACCTGCTCGCCGCGGCGAACTTCCTGATCCAACGTCAGGCGCGCCGCGGTGATCTGGGCAAGCTGGGTGTCGACTTCCAAAATGTCGTCGATGCGGGCAGGCGCGCGGAAATCGAGCGTCATTTTCTTGACCGCGAAGGCGACCGGCGTGCCGTAGCTGCCGTCTGCAAGGTCGCGATGATGGACCTCGAACAGGCGCAGAAAGTCCGACCGTCCGCGCTCCATGAAGCGCAGATAGGTGGCGTGGTAGACGATGCCGGAAAAATCGGTGTCCTCGAAATAGACCCGGATCGGCAGCCGGTGGTGCCGGCCGTCGAGCCTGCCTGCGAGATCTGGCCAGTCGGTCATGAAGTGCGATCTATCCGAATGGGTCTGCCTGGTGGCAGCCCGAGAGAGCAGCCCACGCCGTCACCTCCTCGAAAACAGGCGCTCGATGTCGGCGAGTTTGAGTTCGACGAAGGTGGGGCGGCCATGGTTGCACTGGCCGGCTTTCGGCGTGGCTTCCATGTCGCGCAACAGCGCGTCCATCTCCTCCGGCTTCAGCCGCCGCCCGGTTCTGACCGACCCGTGGCAGGCGATCGTGGCGGCGAGATGGTCGAGCCGGTCGGCAAGACGGGTCGAAGACTCCCATTCGGCAAGGTCGTCGACCAGATCGCGCACCAGGCCCGGAATGTCCAGCCGCCCGGCAAGCGCCGACGGCACCTCGCGCACGGCGATGGCACCGGGCCCGAACGGCTCCACCACCAGGCCGCTCTCCGCGAGAGTCTCGGCTGCGGCAGCAAGTCGCGCCACATCCTCCTCGGGAAGATCGACGATTTCCGGCACCAGCAGCATCTGCCGGGCGATTCCGGAACGGTCGCGTTCGGCCTTCAGACGTTCGTAGACCAGGCGCTCGTGGGCTGCATGGGCGTCGACGATAACGACACCGTCGCGGGTCTGGGCCAGGATGTAGTTCTCGTGAAGTTGGGCGCGCGCGGCACCGAGTGGCCTGTCCAGGCCAGCATCGCTTTCCGGTCGTGTCCAGGCCCTCGTCTCCGCCGAAGGGGTTGCAATCGCGGCGAAGGCGGCCTGGGTGTCCTCCCCGAAGCCGATCGGACGACTCTCGCTGGCCGGCGCATAGGCACGACCCGACGCAGGCGATGGGGCCGGCGACCACCCTCCCAGGGGGGCAGAGCGCGGCGCTGTCGCCACTTCGGGACCGGCCTCCCATCCCGCACCGGCGGGTTCGGGGCGGAAGGCCGCCAGGGCCGCATGCGCCGTCGTGGTGTTGGCCGAAAGCCCCACGCGGGAGAGTTCCGCCTTGATCGCCCCGACCAAGAGGCCGCGCACCAGCCCCGGATCTCGGAAGCGCACGTCCGCCTTGGCCGGATGCACGTTCACATCGACCTCGGCCGGGTCGAGCGTCAGGAACAGGGCTGCCACGGGATGTCGGTCGCGGGCCATGACGTCGGAGACCGCCCCGCGCAACGCCCCAAGCAAAAGCTTGTCGCGCACCGGACGGCCATTCACGAACAGGAACTGGGACAGGCTGTTGGCCCGGTGGAAGGTCGGCCGCCCGATCAGGCCGGCAAGCCCGACGCCTTCGCGGCCGGCGTCGATTTCCAACGCGTTTTCCACGAAGTCGCGGCCGAGCACGTCGGCAATCCGTGCCGAAACGGCATCTTCGCCGGTGCGGGCGGGATAGTCCGTGCGGCTGCGGTCGGAACCGGTCAGCACGAACCGCACCTCCGGATGAGCGAGCGCCAGCCGGCGCACCACATCGGTGATCGCATTCGCCTCGGCGCGATCGGACTTTAAGAATTTCAGCCGCGCGGGAGTGGCAAAAAAGAGATCGCGGACATCGACGATGGTCCCGCCATTGAGCGCCGCCGGCTTGGCTTCGTCGACCGTCCCGCCCTCGACGGAGAGCGTCCAGGCGGTGTCGGCGTCGCGGGTGCGGGTGGTGATGGCGAGCCGCGCCACCGCGCCGATCGAGGGAAGCGCCTCGCCGCGAAAGCCGAGCGTGGCGATCGAAAACAGGTTCTCCTCGCTCAGCTTGGAGGTGCAATGGCGCTCCACGGCGAGCACCAGGTCCTCGCGGCTCATGCCGGAGCCATCGTCGATAACGCGGATCAGCCCCTTACCACCGGACGCCGTCACAACCTCCACCGAGCGCGCGCCGGCGTCGATCGCGTTCTCCACGAGCTCCTTCACCACGCTCGCCGGACGCTCGACCACCTCGCCGGCGGCGATCCGATTGATAACGTCACTGGTGAGTTGGCGGACGGCCATTGCGGTCCCGTTGAAATTTCTGAATTGGTAGAGAATGCCGGATTCGCGGCCCGCCGTCAGGCCCCTGCGCCGTTATGTCCACCGATCGCAATACCGAGGCAGCCGACGTTTTCGCGCCGCAGCATCTTGACCCGGCGCGCGTGGAAGGCGATGCCGATGGCATGAAAAACGCCATCCCGGACTTCCCCTACGGTCTTGCAGCCCTCGCCGGCGACTACGACGGTTTGCTCGTGGACGTCTGGGGCGTGATCCACAACGGCGTCGCGGCCTTCGAGGCCGCGAGCGAAGCGCTGGTGCGCTTCCGGCGCGAAACCGGCGGCGCGGTGGTGCTGATCACCAACGCACCGCGGCCGGCACCACCGGTGGTCGACCAGCTTTCCGAGCTCGGCGTGCCGCGCGAAGCCTTCGACGCGGTGGTGACATCCGGCGACGTCACCCGCGATACGCTTGCTTCTCTGGGGGCCGGCAAGCTCTACCATCTCGGGCCCGATCGCGATCTGTCGCTCTACGAGTCGCTCAACGTCACATTGGTCGGTGCGGACGAGGCGGAGGCGATCTCCTGCACCGGCCTGTTCGACGACTACACCGAAGGGCCGGACGACTACCGCGAGCAGCTCACCGCCCTGGCCAATCGGAGGCTGCCGTTCGTCTGCGCCAATCCGGATGTGGTGGTTCAGCGCGGCGACCACATCATCTACTGCGCCGGCAGCCTGGCCAACCTCTACGAGGAACTTGGCGGCACGGTGCACCAGGCCGGCAAGCCCTACCCACCGATCTATCAGGCCGCTCTTGCCCGCCTCGGCGCCCATCTTGGCCGCGAACTCGACCGGGAACGTGTGCTTGCGATCGGCGACGGACTGCACACCGACATTCGCGGTGCGGTCGGCCAGGGGCTTTCTTGCGTGTTCATCACCGGCGGCATCCACGGCACGGCCTTCGGCCCCGCCGACGCGCCGGATCCGGAACGGGTGGCCGATCATCTCGCCCGGGAAGGCTTGGCGGTGCGTGCCGTACTGCCGCGTCTCATGTGGTAGTGCGGGCCAAGGGCGCGATGGGAAAAGTGGGAACCGGTCTTCCGCCCGCACCCGCTCACAACGAACAGCAAAAGACAAAACCAGGGAGGACACCATGACCTTGACGCTGCAGACGCTCTATTTCGAAGATCTGTCGGTGGGCATGCGCGATGCCTTCGACAAGATCGTAATGGCGTCGGACGTGGTGGGCTTTGCCGAGGTGTCCGGCGACCGCAACCCGATTCACCTCTCAGAGCACTTCGCCGCAAAGACTCCCTTCAAGACGCGCATCGCCCACGGGCTCTATACCGCGAGCCTGATTTCCGCGCTGCTCGGCACCCGTCTGCCCGGCCCCGGCGCCATCTACTTGTCCCAAAGCCTGAACTTTCGCGCGCCGGTGAAGATCGGCGACACCGTCACCGTTTCCGTCGAGGTGGTCGAACTGATCGGCGAGAAGAACCGAGCGCGGCTTTCCTGCGAATGCCGGGTCGACGACACCATCGTGCTGGACGGCGAGGCCCTGGTGAAGGTGCCGAGCCGCGCCGAACTGGCGAGCGAAGCTCAGGCTTGACCCCATCTCCGAGACGCGGCAGCGTCGCGGCCTGCCGAGAGGATCTCCTTCACGCCCATGACCAGCCCTCGTCCCGATCGCCCAGACGCGCCCTTTGCGGCCGCCATTGATGCCGTGCCCGAGCGGCTGCGTGGCGGGATCGCCGCGATCGGCAATTTCGATGGGGTTCATCGGGGGCACCAGGAGGTGCTCGGGGTCGCAAGCCGGATGGCCCGCGAGGCCGGACGACCGGCGCTGGTGCTGACCTTCGAGCCCCATCCGCGCAGCTATTTTCGCCCCGACCAACCGGTGTTCCGCCTGACCCCGCCACCGGAGCGCTCCGTGGTTCTGAAGGCCCTCGGCCTGGACGGCATGGTGGTGGTGCCGTTCAACGCGGAGCTCGCGGCCACCGAGGCCGATGTCTTCGTGGACCAGATCCTCCGCGATCGGCTGAACGTGGCGGGGGCCGTGGTGGGTTACAATTTCCACTTCGGCAAACGACGCGCCGGCACGCCGGACTTCTTGCGAGAGCGCGGCGCGGCGGACGGTTTTGAAGTGGAAGTGGTCTCGCCCGGCGTGGACGCCCACGGCGAGCCGATCTCTTCCACCCGTGTGCGCACCGCGCTGGAGGCGGGGTCGCCGGACATTGCCGCCGAGCTTCTCGGCTATCGCTGGCTGGTCGTTGGCACCGTGGTGCACGGCGACAAGCGCGGCCGTGTGCTGGGATATCCGACCGCGAACTTGCGTCTCGATCCGGCCTGCGGGCTGCGCCATGGAGTGTACGCCGTCCGTGCCCGCGTCGATGGCCGCCTCTATGACGGCGTGGCGAGCTTCGGGCGGCGCCCGATGTTCGACGATGGCGCTCCACTGTTCGAAACCCACCTGTTCGACTTTTCCGGCGATCTCTACGACAAGGAGACGCGGATTTCCGTATTCGCCTTCCTGCGACCGGAACTCAAATTCGACAGTGTGGACGCGCTCGTCGCGCAAATGGATGCCGACAGCGCCCAAGCCAAAGCGCTGCTCGCCACCGCTACGCCGCTATCGGACCTCGACACCAGGCTCTCGTTCGAGCAAGCCGCTGCGGACGCGACATTTCCAAGCTGACGCGCCGTACGGCGTGTTCAGTCTTCGCTCGAAGCACCGAACTTATTTCGGAACCGCCGAACCGCGAAAACGGCATAGATGCACACGAGCACGGCCGCCAGCCCGTACCAGGTCACCGCATATTGCAGGTGACTGTTGGCGAAGGTCAGCGGCGTCTCTCCTGCCTGGGGCACACCGCCGGCCGGCGTCATATCCGCCGTGAGCGAGACATAATAGGGCGCGACCTCGTCCGGAGCTTGTCCGAGCGTCCGGCTCATGGCCGGAATGTCACGCACCAGCCACTCATTTTTCTCAAGGTTCGGGTCCGGCGAGAAGAAAGCCGGCGTCTCTCCCTTGCGGATCAGGCCATGGATCGTGACGTCGCCGGCTGGCGGACCGGGACGGGTGGCGGGATCCTTCCGCTCGAGCGGTACGAAACCCCGGTCGACGAGCAACGTCCAACCATCCCTGGTGGTGAACGGGGCGAACACCAGATAGCCCGGCCCCCCAAGCGGCCCGTTGGGCTCGGTAAGCGCCATATAGACGTGGATCTCGCCGTCCTCGAAATGTCCGGTTGCGGCGACGCGCTGATAGATCCACTCGTCCATATCGAACGAGGGCCAGGTAGATGGCCCCGGGGCGGCGACCGGCGCGGCGACGCTGCGGCTTTCCGCGGCGGCGATCAGCCCCTCTTTCCAGGCGAGCCGGCGGACCTGCCAATTGCCGAGCGCGATCAGGATCGCGAGGGCGATCACAGTCAAGAGCGTGGGCCAGAGCAGGCTGCGCCAGGGCCCATGGGCGGCTTTGATCGACTTATTCATCGTCGAATCGCGCAAGGTTCATTCTACTTTTTGACGCGATTTCGGACGGAAAACCGGTTCCCACTTTTCCTGAAATCGCTCCAGATCACGACGTTTTGGGGCCCGCTCCGCCCGAAAACGTAAAACGTGATCGATTCTATTAGGGCAAAGCGATTTCGGACGGAAAACCGGTTCCCACTTTTCCTGAAATCGCTCAAAGCCTACTCCTCAAGCTGCCCTTCGGCGGCCTTGGTCTGATATTGCTGGGCGATCATCACGCCCTTCAACGGCCGAATCATGCCGAGCGAGAGCCCGAGTGTCAGCGGCCCCAGCACGATCAGGTGGACCCAGATCGGCGGCTGCCAGAGCACTTCCATGACCAGCGCCAGACCGACCACCAGGAAGCCGACGATCAAGATCACGAACACGGCGGGACCGTCGCCGGAATCGATAAAGCGGAAATCCAGCCCGCACACCGGACAGCGTTCCCGGATGGACAGAAAGCCATCGAACAGCTTGCCTTCGCCGCAACGCGGACAGCGGCCGGCGAGGCCTGTCTGGGTCGCCGGCAGCGGCGGATAGGAACGCTGACGCATCGCGGTTCGAGGCGCCTGGGGTTCCGGGCTGGCGTCGTCGCTCATCCTTGGTCCGCCTCCTGCCGGTCGTCGTCGCTTAAAACGAAGAACGCGGCGAGATCGCCGCGTTCTCTGAAGTCGTTATCGGCCTGCGCGGCCCGGCACGCAACACAAGAGGGTCAGGCGTCGAACACGTGCGGCGACGCGCCCCAGATGTAGATGCAGGCGAACAGGAACAGCCAGACCACGTCGACGAAGTGCCAGTACCAGGCAGCGGCTTCGAAGCCGAAATGGTGTTCCTTGTTAAAGTGTCCCGACAAGGCCCGGATCAGGCAGACGATCAGGAAGATCGAGCCGACGATGACGTGGAAGCCGTGGAAGCCCGTCGCCATGAAGAAGGTGGAGCCGTAGATCGCGCCGGCGAAGGCGAAATCGGCATGGGTGTACTCGACGAACTGCACATAGCTGAAGCTGAGGCCGAGCAGGATGGTGATCAGGAGCCCCCACTTGAGGCCTTCGCGATCGTCATGCAGCAGCGCATGGTGCGCCCAGGTAACCGTCGTGCCGGAGGTCAGCAGGATCAGCGTGTTCAGAAGCGGCAAATGCAGCGGATTGAAGGTCTCAATCCCCTCCGGCGGCCAAACGCCCCCGGTGTGCTCCAGCTTCAGATATTCGTTCGGGGCGTTGATGAAGAGCGCCGCGTCGAAATAGGCCCAGAACCAGGCCACGAAGAACATCACCTCGGAGGCGATGAACAGGATCATGCCGTAGCGCAGGTGCAGCTTGACCACCCGGGTATGGTCGCCGCCCAGGGACTCGCGGATCGTCGCCGACCACCAGCCGTACATCGTGTACAGCACGATGAGGACGCCGAGCGCGAACAGGCCCCAGCCTTCCGTGCGCAGGCCAAAGACGGAAAGCTCTTCGCCCTGATGCCAGCGGAACAGACAGACCGCGCCGAACGCCGTGACGAACGCCCCGATCGACCCGAGGAACGGCCATGGGCTCGGCTCGACGAGATGGTAGTCGTGGTTTTTCTGCTGCGCGTGGGCCATCGCTTCGTCCCCGATCCTCGTCCTTCGTGTCCCGCTCCGGGTCGCCGTTTTCGTGTTTTACAGCCGCCGCGTTGGCTTCGCCAGCGCTTCGGTCTCCGCGCCGTTGGCGTCTGCCGCCACCGCAGCGGGGAAGAAGGTGTAGGACAAGGTGATCGTCCCGACCTTATTCGCTTCGTGGTCTTCGACCATTTCCGGGTCGACATAGTAGGTGACCGTCACCCGCCGCTTTTCGCCCGGCCCGAGCGTCTGCTCCGTGAAGCAGAAGCAATCGAGCTTGGAGAAGTAGGCACCTGCCGCGAACGGGGTCACGTTGAAAACCGCCTGGGCCGCCGTTGGCCGGTCCGACGTATTCTCGATCACATATTCCGCCTCGACGACCTCGCCGAGCCGCGACTTGATCGACCGGTCGACAGGCTTGAACGTCCACGGCACCTTTGCCGACACGTTGGCGTCGAACCGGACCGTGATCTCCCGGTCGATCGGCTCGATCGGCGCGGCGGTCGCGACCGTCGTGGTGCCCCCATATCCGGTGACCTGGCAGAACAACTGATAGAGCGGCACCGCGGCATAGGCCGCCCCGACCATCGCGCCGACAAACGCCACGCACGCCAAAGCGAGCGGAAGATTGTTCCGTCCCTTCTTGCCCGCGCTGTCCGTCGTCTCGCCCATTCCGGTCTCTACTCTCCGTTTGCGATCGCTACATCGGGCGGTCGACCACGCCCGACCCCATTTTGAAAATCGTGATCACGTAAAACAGCACCACCAAGAAGACGAGCACCACGGCGATCGCGATGGAGCGGGACCGGCGTCGCTTTTTCTGCGCCTCGGTGAGGCGGATCCCATCGTCCGGTTCGTCACCCATACCGCCCCGATCACATCAGCCCGGCGACCCGCTCGGCAAGGAGCGTGGCGTACAGAAGGAACAGGTAGGCGATCGAAAAGCCGAACATCCGGCCGCAAGCGCGCCGCGCCCGCGCGCCCTCGCGGTGGACCAGAACGTCCACCGAAGCTGCGAGGAAAACCGCACCAAGCCCGACCGAGACCGCAAGATAGGTCGTTCCGGCGAAGCCGAGGAAGAAAGGCACCATCGCCGTGGGCACAAGCACGACGGCATAGAGCAGGATCTGCCAGCGGGTCGCCGCGCTGCCCGCCACCACCGGCAGCATCGGCACCCCGGCACGGGCATAGTCCTCATGCTTCAAAAGCGCGAGCGCCCAGAAATGCGGAGGCGTCCAAAGGAACACGATGGCAAACAGCACCAGCGGCTCGATCGACACGCCGCCCGTCATCGCGGCCCAGCCGATCACCGGCGGCAGCGCTCCCGCCGCGCCACCGATCACGATGTTCTGCGCCGTGCGGCGCTTCAAAATGATCGTGTAGAAATGGGCGTAGAACCAGATGGTGAAGGCGAGCAGCCCGGCCGCGAACCAGTTGGCGACAAGCCCCAGGATGAGGACCGATCCGACCGATAAAGTTAGGCCGAAGGCCAAGGCGGCTTCGGGCGCGACACGGCCGGCGGGCAACGGCCGGGTCCGCGTCCGCGTCATCACGGCGTCGATGTCGGCATCCCACCACATGTTCAAGGCGCCGGAGGCCCCGGCCCCCACAGCGATCGCCATCAGCGAAATGGCCGCCAGAACCGGATGAATGCCGGTCGGCGCAATCGCCATTCCAACCAGCGCGGTGAAGATGACGAGCGACATCACCCGCGGCTTGAGGAGCGCGATAAAGTCACCGACCGAGGCTTCGCCGACGAACAGGTCGGGCTCGACGGAGATGGAGCTGCTGGCGTGCGCCGTCGTCACGAAATCGTTCCGTCCCTTTGGCGCCGTCGTCGACCGGACCAACCGGCCGGATCGATCCGAAGTGGCGCCAGATCTACTTCCGAGCCAATCGCGGCAGCGGTCCGTTAAGGGGCCCCGCAATCGGTTCGACGTGTTTGAGGCCAAGCCGGACCGCGTCCAGCCGAGCCAGTCGGATGCAAACGGGCGGCGCTTCCGCCGCCCGCTATGCCGCGACCGCTATTTGATCCGCGGCAAGGTCTCGAACTGGTGGAACGGCGGCGGCGACGTCAGCGTCCACTCCAACGTGGTCGCGCCGGCGCCCCACGGATTGTTGCCCGCAACCCGCTTTTTGGAAAAGGCTTCGATCACACCGAAGAAGAACACCAGCAGCGCGATGCCGGAGAGATAGGAGCCCATCGAGGAGACGAAGTTCCAGCCGGCGAAGGCATCCGGATAGTCCGCGTAGCGGCGCGGCATGCCGGAAACGCCCAGGAAATGCTGCGGGAAGAAGATCAGGTTCACGCCGATGAACGTCAGCCAGAAGTGAATCTTGCCGACGGTCTCATTGTACATGTAGCCGAACATCTTCGGGAACCAGTAGTACCAGCCGGCGAAGATACCGAACACCGCGCCCATCGACAGCACGTAGTGGAAGTGCGCCACGACGAAGTAGGTGTCGTGCATGGCCCGGTCGAGACCGGCGTTGGCGAGCTGCACGCCGGTCACGCCACCGACGGTGAACAAGAAGATGAAGCCGATCGCCCACAGCATCGGGGTGCGGAACTCGATCGAACCGCCCCACATGGTGGCGATCCAGGAGAATACCTTCACGCCCGTCGGCACCGCGATCACCATGGTGGCGAACACGAAGTAGGCCTGCGTGTCGGCGGACAGGCCGACGGTGTACATGTGGTGCGCCCAGACGACGAAGCCGATCACGCCGATGGCAACCATGGCGTAAGCCATGCCGATATAGCCGAACACCGGCTTCCTGGCGAAGGTCGACACCACATGGCTGACGATGCCGAACGCCGGCAGGATCAGGATATACACCTCCGGGTGACCGAAGAACCAGAACAGGTGCTGGAACAGGATCGGGTCGCCGCCGCCGGCCGGATCGAAAAAGGCGGTGTCGAAGTTGCGGTCCGTCAACAGCATCGTGATGGCACCGGCGAGCACCGGCAGCGACAGAAGCAGCAGGAACGCGGTCACCAGCACCGACCAGGCGAACAGCGGCATCTTGTGCAGCGTCATGCCGGGGGCGCGCATGTTCAAGATGGTGGTGATGAAGTTGATGGCGCCCAGGATCGAGGAGATACCGGCGATGTGGAGCGCGAAGATCGCGAAGTCCATGGCCGGTCCGGGGCTGCCGGTGTTGGAGAGCGGCGGATAGGCGGTCCAGCCGCCACCGAAGCCGTTGGTGCCCGGCGAACCTGGCACGAACAGCGAAATCAGGAGCATCGCGAACGCCGTCGGCAGCAGCCAGAACGAGATGTTGTTCATGCGCGGGAACGCCATGTCCGGCGCCCCGATCATGATCGGCACGAACCAGTTGCCGAAGCCGCCGATCAACGCCGGCATGACCATGAAGAAGATCATGATCAGACCGTGCGAGGTCGTGAAGACGTTATAGACCTCCGGGTTGGAGAAGATCTGCAGGCCAGGCTCCTGCAGCTCCGCCCGCATCGCAATCGACAGAAGGCCACCGATCACCCCCGCCGTGATGGCGAAGATCAGGTACATCGTGCCGATGTCTTTGTGGTTCGTCGAATAGACCCAACGGCGCCACCCGGTCGGATGATGCGCGGCTTCCGCGACTGTCGTGGTCATCGTCTCACTCTCCCTGTCGATCCCGCCCATGCGCCGCCGTTGCGGGCGCCGGGCTGCGGTCGAACGCTTATTCGGCCTTCACGTCCTTCGGCGATGCGCCGTCGCCCTCGACGGCAGCAATCTGACGCTCGCGCTCCTCGGCCTGCCAGGCGAAGAGCATGTCGTTGGCCTTTTGAATGTCGTCCTTGGCGGCACTCGCCCACTGCTCGAACTGGTCTTCCTCGACCACGCGGATCGCGATCGGCATGAAGGCATGGTTCTGGCCACACAGCTCCGAGCACTGGCCGTAATAGGTGCCGGTTTTCTCCGCCTTGAACCAGGTCTCGTTCAGACGGCCCGGAATGGCGTCGATCTTGATGCCGAACGATGGCATCGCGAAGGAATGAATGACGTCCGCCGAGGTGACCTGCATCCGGATCACCTTGTTCACCGGCACCACCATGTCCGCATCGACCGTCAGAAGACGCGGCGCCTGTTCCGGAGACAGATTATGCTTCTGGCGGAAGTCGGAGAGATCGTCGCCCTGCAGGATGTAGGAGCTAAAGTCGATCCCGTCATATTGCTCGTCCGGATAGGTGTAGCCCCAGTACCACTGATAGCCTGTCGCCTTCACCGTCAGGTCGGCCTCGGGAATGTCGAGCTGGAAGAACAACAGCCGGAACGACGGCACCGCGATCGCCACCAGGATCAGGACCGGCAAGACGGTCCAGACCACCTCGATTAGCGTGTTGTGGGAGGTCTTGGAGGGCTGGGGATTCGACCGCGAGGAGAAGCGCACCGCGCAGTAGAGCAACAGCGCCAGCACCAACGCCACGATCAAGATCATGATCACCAGCGTGTAGTTGCCGAACCACGTCACGCTCGCCATGACGTCGGTCGCCGCCGGCTGGAAGGTCATCTCCCAAGGCTTCGGCTGGGCCGCGCTCGCCGCGCCGACTGAGGCGGCGATCGCAAGCGCCGAACCGAAGGCCAACGACGCCAGCTTTCCGCCCTTTGCCCAACTCGTCATTGCGCTCGATCCCTCGTCACGCATCCGCACCCGTCTCCATCCCGGCCCCGGCCGTCCGGTCCGGCGCAGGGTCTGATCCTTGGTCGTCGCGGCCATCTGCCGCGCTCTTGTTATGTCTCAGCCGCCGCGCGATGAAAAGCGGCGCCAATGCGGTTTGGCCGCTCGGCCTTAAAACGACTCCAACTTTATACACCCGGAATTTGCAAGGCCCCGAGACGAAACGCCACGCCCGAGCATTGCGCTGGATCAAGGTGCACACATCGGACTATCAGCACAGGCGGCGGATTGCCATTGCCTTGGTTCGGACGCGATTTTCAGGTCTCACCTGCGTCGGTGGCGTCGGCGAATCACGCACGCGGCGTTCAGGCGTCCTGCAGCGAACCGGCCGGTAGAGGGCCAAATCGGCCTGCGGTTTCGGCATGCCCGGTCGCGTGCTATTTTCCGCCGTCGAAAATCGGCGGCGGCGCGGGCATCCGCTTTGCCTCCGGCAGACCGCCGATCGCGCTTGCCCGCCAGGTCCCGGCCAGGCGCGGAGCGAGACCGCCGGAGTCACGATGCTGCCACCGGGAACCGACACCCGTCAAACGTCGCTGAGGCGCCGGCACGACAATCTGCTACAACCTCGCTATTCGTCAGGTTACGGAACGACAACGGAATGAAACGCCAGATGCCCTTCTTCTCCTTCCGCCGATTCGCCAAGACTGCAGCGGTCACTACCCTGGCCGCGTTGATGGTGCCCGCGGCCGCCCTCGCCCAGGGGCAGGTGAAATCGAGCCATGGAGACTGGCAGATTCGCTGCGACACGCCCGCCGGCGCCCAAGGTGAGCAGTGTGCGCTGATTCAGAACGTCACCGCGGAGGACCGGGAAAATGTCGGCCTGACGGTGATCGTCTTGCGCACGGCGGACAGCGAAAGCCGCATCCTGCGCGTGCTGGCACCCCTTGGCGTGCTGCTGCCTTCGGGCCTGGGCCTCACCATCGACGACGAGGACGTGGGCCGCGCGGGCTTCGTGCGCTGCCTGCCCAATGGCTGCGTCGCGGAAGTCGTGCTCGACGACGAGCTGCTGTCGAAATTCGAGGCCGGCCAGACGGCCACCTTCATCATCTTCCAGACGCCGGAAGAGGGCATCGGCATTCCGATCTCGCTCACCGGCTTCTCCGACGGCTTCAACGCGCTTCCCTAACGCGGCACATCTTGGAACGGGACGCCCGCTGCCACATATCCTGAAGGATCGAGCAGTACGGCCTTTGCCCGCGGTGCGTCCCGACTGAGAACATTTGCAGCCGGAGCCAATTTTTTGCCGATTGCGATCCACCTGGTCGCACATGGTTCCGCAACGAGGCGGCCCGCAATCGGCACGCGGCGTGCCCGCGCCCCTCGACCCAAGCCGTTCCGGAGACCTTTATGAGCGACCAAGCCCCCGACCTTCTCGCCAATGCCGGCCTCGACAGCGAACGGGTGGCCAACCTCGTCGGAGACGCCGTTTCCGGCACCGACGACGGCGAACTTTTCCTGGAATACCGGCAGTCGGAAAGCCTGCTGTTCGACAACGGACGACTGAAATCGGCGAGCTTCAACACCGCCCAGGGCTTCGGACTCAGGGCGGTGGCGGGCGAAGCCGTGGGATACGCCCATTCCGACGACCTGTCGGAGGCCGCTCTGAAGCGGGCGGCCGATGCCGTCAGCCAGGTCAAGACCGGCTATCGTGGAGCCAGCTATGCCGCGCCGCCGGCCGGCACCAACGCCCATCTCTACGAGCCCACCAATCCGCTCGGCGCGCCGTCCTTCGAGGACAAGGTCCGGCTGATCGAGACCATCGACGCGGCGGCGCGGGCGCGCGATCCGCGCGTGCGTCAGGTCACCGTCTCGCTTGCCGGCACTTGGCAGGTCGTGGAAATCCTGCGGGGCGACGGTCACCGCGTGCGCGACATCCGCCCGCTGGTGCGCCTGAATGTGTCGGTCGTCGCCGGCGATGGCGATCGCCAGGAAAGCGGCTCCTACGGCATCGGCGGACGCGAAGGATTCGACCGGTTCATCACCGAAGCCGCCTGGGGCAAGGCGGTGGACGAGGCGTTGCGCCAGGCGCTGGTCAATCTGGAGGCGGTGCCCGCCCCTGCCGGCACCTTCGACGTGGTGCTCGGCTCCGGCTGGCCCGGCATTCTTTTGCACGAAGCCGTCGGTCACGGCCTGGAGGGCGACTTCAACCGGCGCAAAAGCTCGGCCTTCGCCGACATGATGGGCGAGAAGGTCGCCTCCGACACCGTCACCGTGGTCGACGACGGTACGCTGCATGCCCGGCGCGGTTCGCTCACCGTCGACGACGAAGGTACGCCCAGCCACGAGACCGTGCTGATCGAGGACGGCCGGCTCGTCGGCTACATGCAGGACCGGCAGAATGCCCGGCTGATGGGGATGGTCGCCACCGGCAACGGCCGGCGCGAATCCTACGCCCATGTGCCGATGCCGCGTATGACCAACACCTACATGCGCGGCGGCGACCACGACCCCGCCGAGATCATCGGCTCGGTCAAGGACGGTCTCTACATGGCCTCCTTCGGCGGCGGCCAGGTCGACATCACGTCCGGCAAGTTCGTGTTTTCCTGCACCGAGGCCTACCGGCTGCGCGACGGCAAGATCGGCGAGCCGGTCAAGGGCGCGATGCTGATCGGCAACGGCCCGGACGCGTTGACCCGCGTGCGGATGGTCGGCTCCGACATGGCGCTCGATCCGGGGATCGGAACCTGCGGCAAGCAGGGCCAGGGCGTGCCGGTGGGGGTCGGCCAACCGACGATCCGCCTCGACGCGCTGACGGTCGGCGGCACGCAGGCGTGAGCCCGCGCCCCGGCGTACGTGAGCCAGCGCCTCAGCCTGGGATTAAGACCGAACGGCACGGTCGCCCAGCATTTGCACGGGACCGGAAAAGGTTCTAAGGCGCATGGGCCATCTTATCTGGAAAAGCATCCGCAATGGTTGAGCTGACCCCGTTCCACATCGCCTTCCCGGTGCACGATCTGGAGGCCGCACGCACATTCTATACGGGCGTGCTCGGCTGCGGCACAGGTCGCGAGGACACCACCTGGATCGATTTCGACCTCTACGGTCATCAGATCGTGGCGCATCTCGATCGCGGTCTTTCCGGCAAGGCGATCAGCAACCCGGTCGATGGCGACGCGGTGCCGGTGCCGCATTTCGGCGTTGTGCTTTCGCTGGAAGCCTGGCGGTCGCTGCGCGATCGGCTGGAGGCCATCGACGACATCGACTGGGTGATCCGTCCGCGCACGCGCTTCGAGGGCCAGCCGGGCGAGCAGGCCACGATGTTCCTGCGCGATCCGTCCGGCAACGCGCTGGAATTCAAGGCGTTTGCCGATCTCTCGCAGCTCTTTGCGAAGTAGGCGGTGGGCGCCCGCTCTCTCGTCAAAGCCGCGCGATCATCCAATCGGAGATAAATCCATGAACCGACACACTCCGGGCCGGCACGACGGCGAGGCCAAGATCCGCTATCTCGACGGCGACTTTCAGGTGATCACGCCGGGCAGCTACGTGCGCTGTGCGGTGACGGGCAAGGCGATCCCGCTCGACGAGCTGCGCTACTGGAACGTCGATCTTCAGGAGGCCTACGCCGATCCCGACGCCGCGCTGACGCGGCACAAACAGATCAAAGACCAGGCCTAAATTTCGAGAACGCCGGCCAGTACCCGGCGCACGGCTGCAGGATCCTCAAACGCCAAGGTGACGGCGAGGGCGACCGCACGCTCCGCCAGCGCGGCCGAGGCGCCGGTGCCGCCGGCAAGCCGGGCGCGGTCCTTCTCCGTGGTCACCAGCATCAGCCCCTCGCGATCGGCCTGATCGAGAAGGCCGCGGGCATCGGCCTCCGTATAGGGGTGGTGATCGGGAAAGGCCAGAAGCCGCACCACCTCCGCCCCCGCTTCTCTGGCGGTGTCGGCCACCTTGGCTGGTCGTCCGATCCCGGCGAACACCAGAACCCGCCGGCCGCGAAGCACCCCAGCCCCCGTCGGCACCAGACGGGCGAAGAGCACCGGAAGGCTTGCAACCTTCGCCGCCTCCGCGACGCGCTCGCCGGGCGCCCCCTCTCCAACCAGGATGACCGCATCGGCCTTTTGAAGCTGGGGAGCAAGCGGGGCGCGCATAGGGCCCGCCGGCGTCACTCGGCCATTGCCGATGCCGACCGCGGCATCGACCACCAGGACCGATACGTCTTTGAACAAGCCCGGATTCTGGAAGCCGTCGTCCATCACGATGATGTCAGCGCCGGCGGCTTCCGCAAGCCGCCCTCCCACCAACCGGTCTCCGGAGATCACGGTCGGGCCGTGGGTTGCCAGAAGCAACGCTTCGTCGCCCACATCCGCCGCCCGGTGCAAGGCGGGATCGACGGCGGTCGGCCCGGACAGGCGCCCGCCATAGCCTCGCAGCAGGAAGGCCGGGTTCAAACCCTCGCCCTTCAGCATGGCCGCCAGCGCGATCGCCGTCGGCGTTTTTCCCGCACCGCCCACGGTCGGGTTGCCGACGCAAATCACGGGGATGGACAACCGTCCGTCCGGCGCCCGGGCCATCCGGCGCGCCGCAATGGCGCCAACCAGCGTGCCGATCGGAGACAACAGCCAACCGGCCGGGCCGCCTTCCCACCAGAAGCGCGGCGCCGTCAGCGTCACCGGACCGCCCCGGCGACGCGGCGGCCCCCGTTCGCTTGGGCCGCGGGCT
Source organism: Amorphus sp. 3PC139-8 (assembly GCF_040750475.1). Lineage (NCBI taxonomy): Bacteria > Pseudomonadati > Pseudomonadota > Alphaproteobacteria > Hyphomicrobiales > Amorphaceae > Amorphus > Amorphus sp. 3PC139-8. The sequence continues at coordinate 164,240 of NZ_JABJVY010000001.1, forward strand.
CCGGCGGTGGGGGCAGATAGCGGGCGAGTGCTGCCATGCTCCGTTCCACAGCGCCCGATTGGGCATGCGCAACCTGGGCACCCGCCTCGGCCATCGCCTCCACGGCCTCGGGATCGTCGATCAGGCTCGCCACCTTTTCCGCCAACGCGGCAGGCCCATCCGCCACCACGGCACCACCGGCCGCAATCAGGCTGGGATAGACGGCGGCGAAATTGTCGGTATGAGGCCCCGTGACGACCGCACAGCCGAGCCGTCCCGGCTCGATCGGATTCTGGCCGCCCTTTTCCACCAGCGATCCGCCCATCAGCACGATCGTGGCGACCCGGTAGAACACCCCGAGCTCTCCCATCGTGTCGGCAAGATAAAGCCCGCCTTCGCTCGGAATCGGCTCGCTCTCCGAGCGGAGCGCAACGGCAATGCCGGCATTCGCCAATTCCGCCTTGATCGCCGGCCCACGCTCCGGATGGCGCGGCGCAATCAGCGTCACGAGCCCCGGATAGCGCGCCGCCAGGATGCGGTGGGCTTCGGCAATCTGCGCCTCCTCGCCCGGATGGGTCGAAGCCGCAAGCCAGCGCGGATGTTCGCCGAGTGCGGCGCGCACGGCCTCCAGCGCGGCCGGATCGGCAGGCAGCGGGCCACCGTCATATTTCATGTTGCCCACGTCCTGAACCGCGGTCACGCCCAGCGCGGCGAAACGATCGCGGTCGTCGGCGGACTGGGCCAAAACTTGGGTGATCCGGCCGAAGATCGCGCGATGGACCAGCGGAAAGCGCGACCAGCCGCGTGCCGAACGCTTCGACATCCGGCCGTTGACCACCACGCGCGGCACTCCGGTACGGGAGAGCTCGTCGAGGGCGATCGGCCACAGCTCCGATTCGACGAACAGGGCGAGCGTCGGCTGCCAATGGCCCAGAAACCGCGTCACGAAAGGTACGACATCGATCGGCGCAAACTGATGGATCGCTCCATCGGGAAGCCTTTTCGCCGCAACCCGAGAGCCGGTCACAGTCGTCGTTGTCAGAAGCACGGAGACATTTCGCGCGACCAGCCGGCCAATCAACGGCAAGACGGCGTTGGTCTCTCCCACGCTGGCACAATGGATCCAAACCAGCGGACCCTCCGGACGCGGCAGCGAAGCGTATCCGCGCCGCTCGCTGATCCGGTCGGGATCCTCTTTGCCGCGGCTGAGGCGCCGGGCGAGCAAGAACCGCATGGCCGGCGCCAGCACCCGGCTGAGGCCGCGCCACCCGGCGTAGAGGACCGCATCAGCCGTCATGGCCGTCCACGATGGCGTAGGCCCGCTCGGTCGCCTGATTGAGCCCCGCCTCAATCCGGCTGCGTGCCTCCTCGAAGCCTTCGTCGGACAGCTCACGATCCACATAGATCGCCTCGCCCGCGACACAGGCCGACCGACCGAACGGCAGGTTCACGGTCGCCTTGTCCCAGGAGTTCAGGTCGATCCGGCGGCTGGTGGCGAACGCGACCGGGATCACCGGCCGCCCGGATTTGGAGGCAAGCAGCACGATACCGTCGCCGGCGACCCGTGCGGGCCCCTTGGGGACGTCGGCCGTCATCGCGACCACGGCCCCCTCTTCCAGCGCCGACATCGCTTCCAGGAAGCCGCGCACGCCGCGCCTCTTGCGAATCTGGTGCGGATTGCGCCCGCCGGAGGCGCGAATCAGTCCGAGCCCGAGATGGGACGCGGCGATCGCGTTGACGTCACCATCGGCGGAGCGCGAGATCATGACCCGGCAGTCGGGCCACTCCTTCGGCCGGGCAAACGGCATCATGAAATGCTGGCCGTGCCACATGGCCACGATCGCGGGCAGGTGCGGGGCAGCTTCCTCGGCCATCTGTTCCGGCTCCAGGCGGAGCTTGTTGGTGCGATGAACGAAGCCCAGATAGTTGGCCATGGTAAGGCCGAGCGCACGGCGGGCGCGCTCGGACCGCATTAAGCGTTTCCACATTCAAATCGTATCCCGCCGCACGAGCCGTCCTCGGCGCGGCTCAGGCGTGCGGATCGTCGCCGGCCTCCGGATCGAGCAGGCGATGCATGTGCACGATGAAATAGCGCATGTGCGCGTTGTCGACGGATTCCTGGGCCTTAGCGCGCCAGGCGTCGTAGGCGGACTTGTAGTTGGGGTAGACGCCGACGATGTCGAGCTTGTTCAAATCTCGGAACTCGATCGACCCGAGATGGGTCAGCTCGCCGCCGAAGACGAGATGAAGCAGCTGTTTCGGCTCATTGCCTTCGGGCATCCGGTCACCTCTTCGCGAACCTGGCACGGCCGTTCGGGCCGCTGCTGATCATGAAACGTGAGCGATCCTCAAGCCCAGAATCGGGACAGCCGGAACACCGGTCCCATCCATCCTGGCGGCTTTAGGATTCCGATAGCGTGGTCTCAAGCAACGACAAAAGCGCAGCGTGAAGCGGCGCGCCCGATGCCGCGATCGGCGGATGAACCGGTCGCTCCCGATTGTAGAGAAGCGGATCCCCCGATAGCTGCGACAGGCGGCCACCGGCTTCGTGCACCAAAAGGTCGGCGCCCGCAAGATCCCAATCACAGGGGCCGCGGGTCGAAGCGGCAGCATCCACCCGCCCGGCCGAGACGAGGGCCAACCGATAGGCGAGCGAAGGAACGAACGCCACCTCACGGACACCCGCCGCCTTGGCCGCGGCATGTGCCGTGACCTTGCGCGGACCCGCGATGCGTGCGCCCGAGAGCTGATCCGTCTTGGCGGTGGCAAGCCGGGTTCCACCAAGAAAACTGCCCCTCCCCTTGGCGGCCAGGAACATCTCGTCGCGGCGCGGACAATAGACGGCGGCGGCGACCGGTCGCCCGTCGGTGACGATCGCAAGGCTGATCGTCCATTCGTCTGCCCCGCGAATGAAGGCGCGCGTGCCGTCGATCGGGTCCACGACGAACACGTTTTGCCGCGACAGCCGCTCCGCGGTGTCGGCGGTTTCCTCCGACAGCCAGCCGAACTCCGGTCGCGCCGCGCCCAGCCGCTCCCTCAAAAACCGGTCGACGGCGATGTCGGCTTCGGTGACGGGCGAATCATCTCCCTTCGTCCAACGGCGAACATCGGTATCGAAATAGCCGAGCGCGATTCGTCCGGCCTCGCGCGCAGCCTCCTCCAGGAGGCCGGCGTCAGTGCCCAGGTCCAGCGCGCCGGCGGGAGCGTCATCGTCCAGCAATCGTCATTCCTTCGATCGCGACCGTCGGGGCGTTGACGGCGCGGGTCTCTTCCAGATCATCCGCCATCACCATAGCGCGGAACATGTCGTCGAGCTTGCCTGCGATGGTGATTTCGCTGACCGGGTAGGCGACTTCGCCGTTTTCGATCCAGAACCCCGCCGCCCCGCGCGAATAGTCGCCGGTCACCAGATTGACGCCCTGCCCGATCAGTTCGGTGACCAGGAGACCGGTTCCCACATCGCGTAGGAGCGTGTCGCGCGAGATCGCACCGGACGACAGGGTAACGTTCGTCGGACCGGGGCCGGGAGCGCCGACACCGCGCCGGGCGCGCGCGTTGCTCACCGTTGCGAGTTCGCGGGCGGTCGCACTGTCCAACAGCCAATGGCGGAGCACCCCGTCCTCCACCAAGGCCAATGGCTCGCCTGCAATCCCCTCCCCGTCGAAGGGGCGCGAGCTGAGCCCGCGCGGCTTATACGGATCGTCGAGGACGTTCACGCCGTCGGGTAAGATCTTCTCGCCCATGCGCTCGCGCAGAAAGCTGGTCTTGCGGGCGATGGCCGCCCCGTTGACGGCACCGAGAAGATGGCCGACCAGGCTCGCGGCGATCCGCGGCTCGAACACCACCGTACCGCGCCGCGTTGTGATCTTCTCCGGCTCCAGCCGACGCACCACGCGCTCTCCCGCCCGCGTGCCGATCTGCGCTTCGCCGGGCAGATCCTCCAGATGGACCCGGCTTTCCGCCCAATAATCGCGCTCCATCCGGTTGCCGCCGCCGGCGATCGCCGAGGCCGCACGTCCGTGCCGGGTGGTACGGTAGCCATCGGAAAACCCGTCCGAGGTGACCAGCACGACCCCGCCGGAGCCCGAGGAGGCGGACGCGCCACCCGATCGGCTCACGCCGGCCACCGCCATCATCGCATGTTCCAGCCGGTGGGCGGCTTCGGTGAGGCTTGCCGCATCGGGAAGCCGGCCACCATCCAGGTCGAGATCCCGATCCGTGCGACCCAGTCGATCGGGATCGGCGAGCCCGGCGAAGGGATCTTCCGGCGCCACTTTCGCCATCGCGACCGCGCGCTCGGCGAGCGCGACCGGATCTTCGCTCAGATTGGCCGAGACCACCGCCGAGCGCCGTCCGGAAAACACCCTGAGCCCCACATCCGCGGCTTCGGAGCGTTCGGTCTCTTCCACCTTGCCCTCGCGCACGCTCACCGACAGCGCGGTGCCAAGCGCCACAACGGCATCGGCGGCATCGGCACCGGCATTTTTTGCGGCCGACACCAGCCGCTCGGCAGCATCGGTGAGCGCGGTAAGATCGGCGGTGTCGGTCATCGAACCTCCCAGAGGGTCATTGAGCGTTGCGGCGGACAGCGCGAGACGATCTCCCCGCCACTGACGTCCGCCGATTAAAACAGGCTGGTCGTCATGTACGGAGCCCGCGCCCTGGCCGCAAGCGCAGAGCCCGCCGTCCCGAAGCTTACGCCGCAACGGGCCGATCCGTGCGCAAGTGGTTTAAGAAAGGTTCCGAAGCTTACGCCGCAACGGGCCGATCCGTGCGCAAGTGGTTTAAGAAAGGTTCCCACGATCTCCCGAATTGTGGTGCCCTGTTTAATGGGGCCGAAAAGCGGCGTCCCTATAGTGGCCTCATGACGACGCGGACCGGCTCACAAAAAAACGCCGGCCGCATCAGCAGGAGAGGCGAAATGATGCAGGCCCTTCACGAGACGCAGGCGGTTGCGTTCGATGCAGCGGTCGACCACCCGGCGGAGCCCTACAAAGTTCCCGCCAAGTTCACCGTCGCCGTCGACGACGCGACGCTGCATGTCCATCTCGACCAGGACCGTGCGCTGATCCGCCGGGTCGGCGCCGAGGGAACGGACACCGCCGTGGTTCCGATGTCGGCCTATCGGGGCGTGGCGGTGAGCGCATCCTACGACGCCGCCAGCGGCGCGGTGTTCCAGCTCACGCTCTGCCACCCGGATCCGAGCCTCTCGGTGCCGCTGGCCAGTGGTAGCTGCACCTCCGAGATCGGCCGCGCGTGGCGCTCCTGGGCGACCACCCTGGATCGTCCGCTTCTGGTGCTCGATCCCGACGGCACGGTCGCGGCCCGGCTCGACCAGCTCGGCGCGATCTTCGCGGAAAAGCCGCTCTCGCGCCGCAAGGGATCGGCGCTGGTGGGTCGCCGCAGCCGCACCGCGCGGCGCCGCAGCACCGGCCGTCCGAGCGGCCAAGTTCATCGCGGCGAACGCGAGATCATTGCCCGGAACTAACCTCTTTCGAGGGAAAAGACGCTCAATCCGGGAGCGCGTCCGCGTCCGTCGCGGGTCAGAAAAAGCCGCCATTCCTCACCAGCGAATCGGCGACCAGACCCGCGAAGAAGAACCAGCCGGCATGCCAGTTGGACCGGAACAGCCGCAGACACACGGTCGAATCGGAGATGTCGAGCGTCTTCACCTGCCAGGCGAGATGACCGGCAAAGCCGGCAAGGCCCAGATAGGCGAGCGGGCCGGCCTGGATCAGACCGCAGGCGAGCGCGAGCACCAGAACCGCCCCGGTGCCGAACGCCGCCAGGATCGGCTTGGTGCGCGGCCCGAACAAGAGCGCGGTGGACTTGATGCCGACCAGGACGTCGTCCTCTTTGTCCTGGTGGGCGTAGATCGTGTCGTAGAAAATGGTCCATAGGATCGCGCCGACATAGATGAACACCGCCGGCCAATCCAGCGATCCGAACACTGACGTCCAGCCCAAAAACGCCCCCCAGGAAAAGGCCAGGCCGAGCACGAACTGCGGCCAATAGGTGATCCGCTTCATGAACGGGTAGATCGCGACCACGAACAGGGAGGCGATCCCCATGCCGATGGTGAAGCGGTTGAACTGGAGGAGGACGACAAGCCCGATCAGCGCAAGGATGGCCAGGAACACCGCCGCCTGCCGTGTCGTGACCTGACCGGACGGGATCGGCCGGCCGCGCGTGCGGTAGACCTGGGCGTCCAGGTCGCGATCGACGATGTCGTTGAAAACGCAGCCGGCGCCGCGCATGGCGACGGCCCCGATCAGAAACAACACCCAGTACCAGGGGTTCGGGATCGCATAGCCGGCTGCATCGCTCGCCAGCGCCAGCGACCACCAGCACGGCCACAACAGAAGTTGCCAGCCGATCGGCCGTTCCAGCCGGGCCATTCGCGCGTAGGGCAGGAACCAGGCCGGCGAATAGCGTTCGACCCAGTGGCCGCGGACGGTATCGGGTAGCGGGGCACTGGAGGTCATGGGCGGCGTAAGCTTCCGTGCTGGAGTATCTGGAGGATGAAGAGCAGCGCATTCGCCTGCTCGCCACTCCAATCGGGCCCGCACTTAAATACGCAGTCTTCCTAAGTCAAAGGCTCCATCCAGCCCTGCTACAATCGCAGCCAAGATCTGACCTGAAATTTTCAACGGAACGCGCTGCATGGGGGGCGGCAGGTCCGGCCACAGGGATTTGGACACCGACCCATTCTCAAAACCTCGGCGCGCGACATGCAATCGAACTGGAAAGGCCAGGCGAAGCACAATGGCCAAGCGGCCCTTCGCATTGCCGGTCTTTATCTCGCGCTCGCGGTGTTCTGGGTTCTGGCAAGCGACCGGATCGTGCTTGCCCTCTTCGGTGACGGCCCCACCAGCCAGGCAATGCAGACCGGAAAAGGCCTGGCCTTCGTTACCCTCTCGGCGATCCTGATCTTCGCCCTTGTCCGCCTGGAGATACGCCGGCGCGAAACCGCCGAACGCGACGCCACCAGCACCCACGACCTGCTTCGGCTCGGCATGGCGGCCACCGGCACCACAGCGTTTCGCTACGACCGGGCCAGCAACCAGGTGTCCGCCTATCCGAGCTTCGAGGCGATTCTCGGCGAACCGACCAAATCGCTCTCGCTGCGCGAATGGACCGAGCGGATCCTGCCGGAGGACCGGGAGGGTGTGACGCTGCCGCACACCCGCTCCGATGGCGCGGATCCTCAGCATTACGAGGCCTCGTTCCGCCTGCAACGCCGCGACGGCAGGACCGACTGGGTACTGGCCCGCGGTCGCGCCATGTTCGACGAGTCCGGTCGGCTTCATACCCTCGTCGGCGTGTTCGTCGATACCGCAACCCGCGAAGCGCTGCGCGCGCGCCTCCAACACGCCAACCGCGGTTTGCGCGCCTTCCTTCATGCCAATCGGGCGATCGTCTCCGCCCGTGACCCTCAATCGATGTTCGAGGCCGTCTGTCGATCGCTGGCCGACGTCGGAGGCTTTGCGTTGGTTTGGGCAGGCCTCATCTCCGACGACGCAAGCCAAACCGTTCGTCTCGTCGCCTCGGCCGGCCAATGGACCAACGCGTCGGAAACGTCGCCCGCCGGCTGGCACGAAACGACGACCACCGACCCCGGCCCGATCGGCCGGGCGATCCGCACCGGCGAGGTTCAGTTCGCCTACGATCTACGCACCGAGCCTGCCCACGCCTCCTGGCGCAGCGAAGCCGACAGCCACGGGCTGAGGTCGGCGATCACCATTCCAATCCAGGAAGCCGCAACCGGACGCGCGCGGGGAGCGCTTGCGGTCTTCGGTGCGGATGCCGGCGCTTTTGAGGAAAACGACCGCGCCATCCTTCAAAATATCGGCCAGGATATCGGCCATGCTCTGGTCGCCCTGGAAAGCGAAGACCGGTACCAGGTTGCCGAATCGGCTCGGCTGAGAGCGCTGGAGCGCGAGCGGCACCTGCTCACGACCGCGATCGAAGCCCTCGCTCGCACCATCGAAAAGCGCGACCCGCACACCGCCGGCCACCAGAGCCGGGTCGCGACACTGGTCACGCTCATCGCCAAACGGCTCGGGCTGCCGCAAGAGCGGGTAGACACGCTCCGCCTCGGCGCCCTGATCCATGACATCGGCAAGATCGGCGTTCCGGTCGAGATCCTGACCAAGCCCGGGCGCTTGAGCGAGGAAGAGTTCGCGCTGGTGAAGACCCACACCCAGGTCGGCTACGAAATCGTCCGCGATGCCGGATTGCCCGAGGACATCGGCTTCGCCGTCCTACAGCATCACGAACGGCTGGACGGCAGCGGTTATCCGCAAGGGCTTTCCGGCGATGCGATCTCGCTTGCAGGCCGGATCGTGGCGGTCGCCGACGTCGTCGACGCCATCACCGATCACCGCCCCTATCGGCCGTCCCTCGGGCTGGAAGCCGCGATCGCGGAAATCAAAGAGGGCCGGGGCAGCCGCTACGACGCCAGCATCGTGGATGCCTGCCTTGCCGCGCTCGACGACGGGGCCTGCGAAACCTTCCGGCAGCAGCGCACCTAGAGCCTTTTCCGCTCCCACGGAATCGCCGAATCGATAAAAGATAAATGATTCAATAGCTTGATAAGATCCGATTTGTTCGGATTGAGTGAGCCCGAACGGAGCACTCTCTGGAACCGTCGGCCCAAACGACGGCCATTTGTCGCAGTTTCCATGAAAACGAAAATGATTTGCGACTGCCATTCCATGAACACATGCTAATATCAGAGTGTTCAGGTCATGGACCAATCCGGTAGTCGAGATCGGGACGAAGGGGGCGCGGCACCATGGACGGGACGGGATCCGTCCACATCATCGACGACGACGAAGCGATTCGGGATGCCTTATCGACCCTGCTTGAGCAGGCGGGGCTGATTCCGATCGCGCATGCATCCGCCGCGTCCTTTCTGGAGGACGTGGGCAACGGCGATTGCGGCTGCGTGATTACCGACGTGCGAATGCCGGGCACGACCGGCATCGACTTGCTTCACCGCATGGCCGAGATCGACCGCGTGCTGCCGGTCATCATCATCACCGGCCATTCCGACGTGCCGCTCGCGGTCGAAGCCCTCAAATCCGGTGCTTTCGATTTTATCGAAAAGCCGTTCGACGGCGACCAGATCGTCGAGCGTGTCCTTGCCGCCCTGGATATGCGGGAAAAGGCCCGGCGCAGCGAACAGACCCGCGCCGATGCCGCCTCGCGCATTGCCGCACTGACGCACCGCGAACACGACGTGCTTGAAGGGCTGATCGCAGGCCACGCCAACAAGGTCATCGCCCACAATCTCGGCATCAGCCCACGCACGGTTGAGATCTACCGCGCCAACGTGATGCACAAGCTGAAGGTGTCGAGCCTGTCGGAGCTGGTCCGGCTGACCTTCGTGGCGGAGGGGCTCTTGCACACCGACGCGCCCACTACGGCCGATTGACCCCTCTCAAAGCCCGATGCCCGCCAACGCGGTCAGCAGCAACGACAGATCGATCGGCTTGTCGAGCACTCTGAGCGCATTCAGACGGCGTGCTTCGGCGCGGGTTTCCTCGCTTGCACGCGCGCTGACCACGATCGCCGGCACCCAGTTCCCCGCCGCGCGCAGCTTCTCCAGCGCCTTCAATCCGCTGATGCCCGGCAGGTTCACATCGATGATGGCGCAACTCAGCGCCGAGAAGCGGGCGGCCTTCAGAAAGTCCTCGGCGCTGTGAAATTCCGACACGGCATAGCCGTCGAGTTCCAAAACCGTGCGCAGGGATTCCCGAACCGCGTCGTCATCTTCCACGAGCAGCACTTCGGTTTGCGCGCGCGGGGGCGACTCCGGGTCGAAAGTCGCCGCCTCGGCTCGGTCTGCGGCGCTTTCGCCGTCGACGTCGCTAGCACTGAAAAGTGTGTCATCCATTGCCAATGTGTCGCTTCTGACCATCGGTAGTCCCCAAACCGGCCCATCGTCTGGTCCTTGAGCTTCGGTAGCGAACCTGACCGCTTCGTTCCGAACGCCCAGGTGACGATGGTAGAAAGCACCCGCCGCGGACCCCTTGACGTGAATCAACGCGACCGCCGGATATGCGGCGATGCAAACGGGGAGCCAAAGGACGGATACCTTTCGATCCGGACAGTTTCGATAAACCCTGGAGTGCCGAAGCGGCAATATCCCGCACCGATGTGAGGGTATTTTCCGACATGCGCGAGCTGGTGCGGCTACGTAAGGAGAATCCCTTAGGGGCAATGTCTGAATAGTCGGGGGCCGCTCGGGCCGATAACGTTCCCCACGTTTGTGGAGGGCCAGTGATGCTGCAGTCTCACCTTCTCGATCGCTCCGAGAGCACCTATTCCGCGCTGAGCGCACCGGACGAAGCCATGCCGGACGCCAGCCTCCGCGATGTCTTTCTGCGCCTCGGCGGAACCATTCTGGTCGAACGCAACGGCGAAATTTACGCCGATGGCGAGCCGGCCGAGCACGTCTACGAAGTCATGTCCGGAGTGGTGCGGATCTGCAGCTATCTGGAAGACGGCCGCAGGCAGATTTGCGCCTTCCATTTCCCCGGCGACGTGTTCGGTTTCGAGCTCGACGAGGTCCACGCTTTCTCCGCGGAAGCGGTCACGCCGTGCAAGCTCGCCATGGCACGCAAGTCGGCGTTCAAGGATGCGGCCTCGCGCGAACCAACCCTTTGCGCTGCCATGTGTCGAACGGTCGCAACCTCGTTTGCGCAGCTCCAGGCCCATGTGGTCCTGCTCGGCCACAAGAGCGCGCAACAGCGCGTGACCGCCTTCCTGAAAGCGCTGACCCGTCATCACGCCAATGCCGGCGTCGTGGAGCTTCCCATGTCGCGCCAGGACATTGCCGATCATCTCGGGCTGACGATCGAGACGGTGTCGCGCACGATCACGCAGCTCCAGGACCTCGGCGTGATCTCGCTGGAGGGGTCACGCAAGATCACGGTGCGCCGCCGCCAACTTGCGGCATAATGCGCCCGCGGCGTTGAGGATGGCCGCCGACACTCCCATCTGAAATATGAAAGCGGCTGACGAGGCAGTTCCTCCCTGCCGGTCGCGCCGCGTGTTCTCCCCTAGATGATCCGGAGTCGGAACCGTGACCTCCCATCCGACGCAGACGCAATCCGCGCCCTCCCCCCTCGCTTTCGCCACTCCTTTTTGGCCTGCCCCCAAGCCCGAACACCGAAGCGATGGGTCGGCCCCACCGGCGCCGCTGAGCGACGGCGAAAAGACGGACGCGCTCGACGAGCTTGCCGAGACGATCGATCGCGCCGCCCACGCCTCCGTCGCCCGCGTGACTGGCGGGCTCGCGCCAATGGCGATGGCCTCCGCCTTTTTCGACTGGGGCACGCATTTAGCCTGGGCGCCAGGCAAGAATGTCCAGCTTTCGGTGAAGGCGGCCCGGAAATTGACGCGCCTGGCGGAGTATGCCGGGCGCTGCGCCACCTCCACCGACACCCCGACGCCCTGCATCGAGCCGCTGCATCAGGACAAGCGCTTCGCCGATCCGGAATGGCAGAAGTGGCCGTTCAATCTGATCCAGCAAGGTTTTCTGCTGCAGCAGCAATGGTGGCACAACGCGACCACGGGCGTTCCCGGCGTGTCGAAACATCACGAGCAGATCGTGGAGTTTGCCACCCGGCAGCTTCTCGACATGGTCTCCCCGTCGAACTTCGTCGCGACCAATCCGGTGGTGTTGAAGCGCGGCTTCGAGACCGGCGGGCGCAACTTCCTGGAAGGCGCGCAGAACTTCCTGGAGGATTGGCAGCGCCGCGCGACCGGCGATCAGCCGGTGGGTGCGGAAGATTTCCGGCCCGGGGAGACCGTCGCGGTCACTCCCGGAAAGGTGGTCTACCGCAACCGGTTGATCGAACTAATCCAGTACGAGCCGGCGACCCAGGACGTGAATGCCGAGCCGGTCCTGATCGTGCCGGCCTGGATCATGAAATATTATATTCTGGACCTGTCGCCGGAAAACTCGCTGGTGCGCTTCCTGACCGAACGTGGTTTCACCGTCTTCATGGTCTCCTGGTTGAACCCGAGCGCCGAAGACAGCGAGCTTTCGATCGACGATTATCGCGAGCTCGGCGTGATGGCGGCACTCGACGCGATCAACGCGATCGTGCCGGACCGCAAGATCCATGCGACCGGCTACTGCCTCGGCGGCACGCTGCTTTCCATCGCAGCCGCCACCATGGCCCGCGACGGCGACGACCGACTGGCGAGCGCCACCCTGTTCGCCGGCCAGGTCGACTTCGAGGAAGCCGGCGAGCTCACCCTGTTCATCTCCGAAAGCCAGGTGCGCTTCCTGGAGGACCTGATGTGGTCCCAGGGCACGCTCGATTCCAAGCAGATGGCCGGCGCGTTCGAGCTTCTGCGCTCCAACGATCTGATCTGGTCGCGGCTGGTGCACAGCTATCTGATGGGCGATCGGGCGCCGATGTCCGACCTGATGGCCTGGAACGCGGACGCCACGCGGATGCCGGCGCGCATGCATTCGGAATATCTGCGCCGGCTGTTTCTAGAAAACGATTTGTCGGAGGGCCGCTTCGAGGTCGAGGGTCGGCCGATCGCGCTGTCGGACATCCGTGCGCCGATCTTCGCGGTCGGCACCGAACATGACCACGTTGCGCCGTGGCGCTCGGTGTTCAAGCTGCACCTCTACACCGATGCCGACGTGACGTTCGCGCTCGCAAGCGGCGGCCACAATGTCGGCATCGTCGCGCCGCCCTCCAATCCGAAGGCGCACCACCGTATTCTGGAAAAGCTGGAGGATGGGCCCTACGTCGACCCCGACACCTGGCTTGCCACCGCGCCGCAACGCGATGGCTCATGGTGGAGCGCATGGACCGACTGGCTCGCCAACCATTCCTCCCCGGATCGGGTCGCGCCGCCGACTATGGGCAATTCCGACGCCGGCTACCCCCCGCTTTGCGACGCGCCGGGCACCTACGTCATGCAGAAATAAGAACAGAGCCCGAAAGCAAAGTAAGGCGAAGCGGTTTTCCGCTTCGCCTGGCAGCGTTCTGCGAAATCAAACCGCTTCCCGGCTGATGACCGCCTGCGCCTCTTCCATCATCTTGGAGGTCGCGGCGCTCACGTCGCCGGCGGTGTCCTGCATGTAGGTGGACTGGGCGTCGATCACTTCCGAAAGGGTGCCGCACTTGGCGAGTTCGCTATAGAGTTCGGCCTGGGCCTCAAGTCGATGGCCCGCGAACCGCAGCGCTTCGGACGCGACGGTGAGCGGAACATCGACCGCCATCCGTTTCCACAGCGTGAAGAACGGCCCCGGATAGACCACGTTCTCCGCGAACATGGGACGGAAATCGAACACGTCGGCAAAGGCGCGCGCGCCGGTTTCCTGCTGCTTCTGGTCAGACATGGTGAACTCCCTTCTCTCCGGGCCGCGATCGTGAAAGCCATTGCAGCCACTTCAAAAAAAGCAGAGCAGGATGCGGGCGGATAACCGGCACCCGCTTACTCCGCGAACCTGCTCGGCCCGCCTCGACGGCAGGCCCTCAGGAGGACGTTGACGGATCTCATGTGCGGCCGCATTGACGTCGCGCAAGGGATTGCTTTTCCGTTCGCCCGATAAATTGTTCGGGCGTAGCCAATTCAACCGGTCGCACGTGCCTTGTGCACCACGCGCAGCGAACATCAGGGAGTAGTGAGATGCAGGTCGGAGACATCATGACGGTGGGCGCGGCGACCGTTTCGCCCGAGACCACGATCGCGGAAGCCGCCCGCTTGATGCTGGAGCACCACATCAGCGGACTTCCGGTGGTGGACGCCAATGGCGCGCTCCTGGGCATGGTGACGGAGAAGGACCTTCTGCGCCGCTCCGAAATCGGCACCGAGCAGGACCATGCCCATTGGATGGAGCTGGTCATGAGCGCGACCAAGCTCGCCGACGAATATGTTCGCGCCCATGCCCGCACGGTGGCCGACGTGATGACCCGCGACGTCGTGACGGTGTCGCCCGACACCTCGCTCTCCGACGTGGTTGCGATGATGGAGAAGCACGGCTACCGCCGCCTGCCCGTGGTCAAGGACGGAAAGGTGACGGGCATCGTCGCGCGCGCCAACTTTTTGCGTGCGCTGGTGCGCCGGGCCGAAGGCACGCCCCCGGCGACGGCGGACGACCTGGAGATCCGCTCCAAGATCGTGGACGAGATTCATGAGCGCGGTTGGGTTCCGACCTCCAGCATCGAAGTGCTCGTGACTAACGGCGTCGTCGAGCTGAAAGGTGCCGTCGTCGATGGACGCATCCGCGACGCGCTGCGCATCGCGGCGGAGAACACCGCCGGCGTCAAATCGGTGGAGGATCACATCGAAATCGTGCCGGCGATGCCCGGCTGGATCTGACCCCGACATCCGGCGGGACGCGTCGATCTGCGTCTCAAGAGAGCGGGATGCGGAAAGGGTCGGCCCTGATCGTCCATCTCCGCCCCGTTCGAGCCGAGTGACGCGGAATTGGGCAAAAGCATCGGCCAATTTCGTTTGTTCGCGGAATTGTTCCGCCCTCGCAGAGACTTGAGGGGGGAAGTCCAGATTGCCGAAAAGTTCGGCTTCGGACAGGTCCAATTCCGTGATAGTGTGCAACGCAACAAAATCCGAAAACAAGTCATTCATCTTCGGTGCGGAAGGAGGCGCCGCACCGCCGCGTATCGGATTCTTGTGTGATGAGCACCAAGGCCTTTTTGACCCGTCTGACCTTAGCCGCCCTTCTGACGGCGTCCGCCGCTTCGGCATATGCCGACGATGTGCGGCCATTGGATCTGGCCCTGTCAGGCGACACCAACCGCAACTATGCCGTGACGGTGAGCACCCGCACTCCGCGCTGGTGGATCCCGAAGGTGGGCACCGATCTCAATTTCCAGGTGGCCGCGCCGCCGATCCCGAGCGTGCGTCCGGGATTGCCGCCGTCCGAACCCACCGGAGCGGTGTGGTCGTCGCTCACCCTGCCCGGCAGTGGCGCAGGGCTTGCCTGGGATAGCGCGAAGCTTGAGTTTCGGGTCGACCCATCCGCCCGCTCCAGCACGATCAACGTCTCGACCACGCGGACGTGGGCGATCGGCGCACGGGTCTCGGCCAGCTTCACCGACACCTATTCGCTGGTCCGCAATGAAACCAGCGCCGAGGCGGATTGGGGTGCAATCAACGCCTTCCGCGTCGACTACAAGCCGAGTGGAACCGCTTTCGTGGCGGAAAATCTCCGTTCCATCGACGACGACGATTGGCACACCAACTTGCGCGCCGAACAGGCGCTCGGCTTCGGCCTGAGCGTTTCGGCCTCCGTGAGCAATGTCATGTCGGAAGATATCAGCCGCACCGTGCTCGCGAGTTTCTCGCGGACCTGGTGAGCCCCACGGGCCCCGAGACTTCGTCTTTTCCCCCACGCACAAAAAGAGCCCGCGCCTTTCCCAAGCACGGGCCCTGAAGACTTTTCCGCTCAGATGGAAACATCCGAGCAATAAGAAATGACTGCAGATTCAATAGGTTGAGCATGTCCGGTTCAAATTGAGTCAATTCGAACGGCACAGGCTCTATCGACCGCTCTTCAAGAGCGGGACAATCGTTTGAATTCGCGCGCTTTACCCACTCAGCCCTCACCCGGCCTTCGCCGGGGCGAGCGGAACGAGGGAGCGCCACTTTCGACCGAGAGCATCAGCAAACGATCAGCATCGCCTGATGCTCTCGATCTTTTTCTATCGCGCCGGCCTTTGCGAAAAACGGAACTCGCTTTGGTCGGCGGTCTGCGCAAAAACGAGACCCGGCCCGCTTTCCCGGAGTCACGGAGCGGGTCGAAGTTCTTGTTTCGACGCGCGTCCGAACGGACAACCGGTTTCCACTTGGCCTGGAAACGCGCTCTAGTCCTGCGGCTGCGGAACGAGCCGCAGGTAGGGCTTCAGCGCCTTCCAGCCGTCGGGATACTTCTTCTTCGCGTCCTCGTCGGACACCGACGGCACGATGATTACGTCCTCGCCCGACTTCCAATTCACCGGCGTGGCGACCTGGTGCTTCGCGGTAAGCTGGAGCGAATCGATCAGCCGCAGGATCTCGTCGAAGTTGCGGCCCGACGAGGCCGGATAGGCGAAGGTCGCCTTGATCTTCTTGTCCGGGCCGATGATGAACACCGAGCGGACCGTGAAGGTGGTGTCCGCATTTGGGTGGATCATGTCGTAGAGCGAAGCGACCACCCGGCCGGGATCGGCGATCAGCGGGAAGTTCAGAGCCGTGCCCTGAGTCTCCTCGATGTCCTTCGACCAGCGCTCGTGGTCGTCGAGCGGATCGACCGACACGCCGATCACCTTGACGTTGCGCTTGTCGAATTCCGATTTCAGCTTGGCGGTATAGCCGAGCTCCGTGGTGCACACCGGCGTGAAGTCGGCCGGATGCGAAAACAGGACGGCCCAAGAGCCGTCGATGTAGTCATGGAACTTGATCGGGCCGCTGGTCGACTCGACCTCAAAGTCGGGCGCCGTATCGCCGATGAGCAGAGCCATGGCACGTACCTCCTTCGTTGGGTGTTCGTTTATGTGGGCCTCGCAGCCCCTGAGATCTAGAAATGGCGTCTCGTTCTTGCGGCGGGGTGCGAAACAGATTTTCCCGTTCCCCGCCGCATACGCACATTAGCCCCAAACGAAATACGCCGACAGGCGGCCGATCGTCGCCGGTCTCAGCGATTCCCGGTAAGTCGAAAACCGGTTCGCCCGGCACACCCGCTCAATGCGGGTCCAGCTCGACGGCGAATTGATTGACCGGGACCGTCTCCTCAATCAGCCCGCGCTCTTTCATGAAGGCGCCGAACTGCTGGTAGCGGCCGTGATCGAGTGCGGCGGGACGCAGCGCGAAGCGGCGCAGCGTGGCGGCAAAGGCCTCGCGGTTGAATTCGTCGTTCAGATCGGGATGTGCGCTCGCGTACACCTCGAACGCCTCCTCGGGATGATTGGTCTGCCACATCACCGCCCGCTCGACCGCCCTCAGAAAAGCGGCCAAGCGCGGGTCGTCGAGTCGGTCGTTTTTGGCGACGAAGATTAGCTCGTCATAGGTCGGAACCCCGTGCTCCTCCGGATAGAAGGCGCGGGCGTCGACGCCCTGCAACCGAAGCTGCGGAAGCTCGATGTTGCGGTAGGCGCCGATCACGGCATCGACCTTCTTGGACAAGAGCGCCGGCGACAATGCGAAGTTCACGTTGATCAGCTCCACATCGTCGATCGACACTCCGGCCGAGGCGAGCATGGTGCCGAGCAGCGCGTCCTCGACGCCGGCAACCGCATAGCCGACGGTCTTGCCCTTGAGATCGGACAGCTCCTTCACCGGTCCGTCGGCCAGGACGAGCAGCGTGTTGAGCGGGGTCGCGACCAAAGTCCCGATCCGCACCAGCGGGAGCCCCTCCGCCACCTGCTGATAAAGGCTCGGCTGATAGGTCACCGCAACATCGCCATCGCCGGCCGCGATCAGCCGCGGCGGCGCGCTCGGATCGGAGGGAGCGACGAGCTCCACGTCCAATCCTTCGTCGGCGAAATATCCCTTCTCCTTGGCGATCACGAGCGGGGCGTGATCGGGATTGACGTACCAGTCGAGCAGCACGGTCAGGGGCTCCGCAGCCCTGGCGGGCACGACGGAAATCAAGGCGGATAGCAGGGCCGCAGCGGCCAATCGGAACATGACGAAAGTCTCCTTGCGATTTTATTTCGCGGCTAAGTGACGGGAAGGAGAGATCAGAGCCTCCGGCGCCGGGAACCGTCGGAGGCTCAGGCCCTATTGCGTTTCAGGCGCCCACGGCGTCAGCCGTCGGGCAAGCGCGTCGACCGCGAGTCTGAGCGCGACCGCCATCACGGCGAGAAGCGCCAACGCGGCGAACAAAACGTCGGATTGCAGCCGGGCATTGGCGTGCAGCATCACGAAGCCAAGCCCGGCGGAGGAGCCCACCCATTCGCCAACGACGGCCCCAATCGGGGCGACGGCGGCGGCCACCTTGAGCCCGGACAACAGGCTCGGCAGCGCGGCCGGCACGCGGATCAGCGCCAGCGTCTGCAGCCGGCTCGCCCGATTGAGCCGGGCGAGCTCCAACAGGCCGGCCTCGGTCCGTACAAGCCCGTCATAGAAGGCGGAGGCCACGGGGAAATAGATGATCAGCGTCGCCATCACGATCTTGGAGGCCATGCCATAGCCGAACCAAAGCACCAACAGCGGCGCGATCGCGAACACCGGCAGGGCCTGGGTGGCGATCACCACCGGCAGGATCACGCGGCGCGCCGGCGGGAACGCGCTCATGGTCAGCGCCGTCACCATGCCCGACAGGACGCCGATGGCGAGCCCGAGCAGGATTTCACTCGCCGTCACCAACGCATTGGACAAGAGGTAGGCGCCGCGCGTGTTGAACGCGCTCGCCACCTCCAACGGGGGTGGCAGGATGAACGGCGGCAAGGCGAACACCCGGATCACCGCCTCCCAAAGGAGGACGAGACCGGCTGCCACCAGAATGGCGCGGAGAACGGACATCGCAGCGAAGACGCGGGACGCGTGGAGCGAACGCGTCAGACGCGCGCGGTCACGTGCCGGCGTTGACCGGCAACGGCCCATTGCGCACGGGGCCGCGAGACGTCGAGGGAGAAAAGAAGAGGATGCAGCATGGGATCTACCGTCCAAAACAAGCGGAATCGGGAGATCCGGGGATGACGAGCGGCGGTCGTGTCCGTCCCTTCGCCGGTATGACCCGGATCAGGTTCAAAGGGTTCGGTACCGGCCGGCACCATCTCAGCTCGCGTGTGCGAACACCCCTCGGAACGACACCCAGTGTTGCGCAAGCCGATCGCCGCCGCAAGCCCTGCGGCTTGTCTGAAGAGACAAGCTGATCGACCCTGCTAATGGAGCGGGATGCCGGCGGAAAACAGTGCCCCCTTTTCCTCATCCCGCTCAAGATCAACCCCTTCGGGCTCTTGTCCGATGGGACGAGTTGATCGCTCTTCATTCATGGAGCGGGATGCGGGCGGAAAACCGGTCCCCCACTTTTCCTCATCCCGCTCAAGATCAACCCCTTCGGACACCGTCCGATGGGACGAGTTGATCGCTCTTCATTCATGGAGCGGGATGCGGGCGGAAAACCGGTCCCCACTTTTCCTCATCCCGCTCCAAGCCGAGTTCACGCGAATCGCGCTCACCGTCCGCGTGCGTGGTAGTCGGCGTTGGGGCGCATGTCGGTCGCGGTCGCGACCCGATTC
Organism: Amorphus sp. 3PC139-8; assembly: GCF_040750475.1. Lineage (NCBI taxonomy): Bacteria > Pseudomonadati > Pseudomonadota > Alphaproteobacteria > Hyphomicrobiales > Amorphaceae > Amorphus > Amorphus sp. 3PC139-8. The sequence continues at coordinate 183,442 of NZ_JABJVY010000001.1, forward strand.
GACATGTTGAAGAATCCGATCACCGAGGCGATGTCCCAGATCTCCCGCTCGGTGAAGCCGGCGGCCCTGAGCACCTCGCGATCGCCCTCGCCAACATCGAACGGGGTTTCCGTCAGCTTCCAGGCGAAGTCGAGCATGGCGCGCTGGCGCTCGCTCAGCCGGGCGGCGCGGTAGTTCATCACCATCAGCTCGCCAAGCGCCGGATCGCCGGAGAGCTCGCGGACCGCCGACCCGTGCGCGACCTGGCAGTAGTAGCAGCGGTTCGCGCTGGACACGACAACGGCGATCATCTCGCGTTCCAGCTTCGACAGCCCGGACTCGCCCAGCATGAGATCGTTGTACATGTCCGTGAACGCGCGCAGCTTCGTCTCGTCGAAGGCGTAGGCCTTGAGCACGTTCGGCACCAGGCCGAGCTTTTCCTCGCACTTGGCGAAATAAGCCTCGGTCGCCGCGCTCAACGGTTCGCCGCGCGAGACATCAAGCGCGGTCACCGGATCGTCGAAGTCGGGGCTTGCGGGCTGTTGATCGCTCATGGTCGTCCTCCCTTTCCGCCGGCAGCCGGCGGTTTCGCGATTTTGTCGAACGAGCTTCCCGCGACCGCAGGTTGGGATCAACGGCCCTCCCCCCAAAAGCTTCATGAAAAGAACGAAATCCGCGTGCGATAGGAGCCCATTCAGCCGGCATCGCCAACCGATGAACTGCGCGCTGTTGCCGCAGGGCCGACGAGCCGGGTACGACTTTCTGGTGAGGAACCGTTCGGAGGGCGCAATGCTCGATCGCTACGACGCGGAAAAGACCGAAAAGATCGCCGCCGCCGTCGAAACCATTCCAGCCGATGGAGACGGCGCGGACCGCCGACGCTTCACGGAAGCCTTCTACGCCAGAGGCTCGGCGGAAGACGTCATCCAGTACGGCGCAGACGAACTTGTCGCCCTTGCCGATGCCGCCTGGACCCTGTTTCAGGAGCGCCCGCCGCGCGAAGCGCTGATAACCGTTACCAACCCGGAATTCGCCACCGCCGACCGCGCCCATCGTGGCGTCACCGTCATCAACATCGTGAACGACAACATGCCGTTCCTGTTCGATTCGGTGATGAACGAGCTGATCGAATTCAGCGCCGATGTCCGACTGGTGCTGCACCCGATCCTCGATTGCCGCCGCGATCCGGAAGGCCATCTGATCGCGTTCGGCGGCGATGCCTCGAGCGCCGAAGGTGCCGAGCGCGACAGCTTGATCCACATCCACATCGGCCGCATCGAAAGCCCCGAACGCCGCAGCGCGCTTGCTGAACGCCTCGGCCAAACCCTCGACGACGTGCGGGTCGCCGTCGACGACTGGAAGCCGATGCGCGCCCGCGTGCAGGAGGTGATCGGCCGCTACAAGGAGGGCGGGCTGCCGATCGAGCCGTCCGAACTCGCCAAGGCGGTTTCTTTCCTGGAGTGGCTGGCCGCGGACGACTTCATTTTCCTCGGTCTGCGCGAATATCGGCTCGACGGCGACGTGGAGGTCGGAGAGCTCACGCCCCTTCTGGAATCGGGTCTCGGCCTTCTGCGCGACCCGTCGGTGCGGGTTTTGCGACGCGGCAGCGAGTTCGTGGTGATGACCCCGGAGATCCGAGAGTTCCTGCGTTCCGACCTACCGCTGATCATCACCAAGGCGAACGCCCGCTCGCGGGTGCACCGCCACGTTCATCTCGACTTCGTCGGCATCAAGAATTACGGGCCGGACGGACGCCTGGTGGGCGAAGTCCGGCTGGTCGGCCTGTTCTCCTCGCGCGCCTATACCGGCTCGGTGCGCCAGATCCCCTATATCCGCGAAAAGGTTCAGGCCGTGCTGGACCGTGCCGGCTACGACACGGAAAGCCATTCCGGCAAGGCGCTGCTGAACGTGCTGGAATCCTATCCGCGCGACGACCTGTTCCAGGTCGATGTCGAACTGCTCTACCAATTCGCGATCGCGATCCTGGAGCTCGGCGAGCGCCCCCGCATCCGGGTGCTTCCGCGCACCGACGCCTATGAACGCTTCGTCTCCGTGCTCGTGTTCGTACCCAACGAACGCTACACCACCGAACAATCGGATGAGATCGGCGCCTATCTGGCGCAGCTCTACGCCGGCCGGGTCTCGGCGACCTATTTCGCGCTGCCGGAAGGCCCGCTCGCCCGCATCCACTACATCATCGGCCGCTACGAGGGGGAAACGCCCCATCCCAGCCGCGAAACGTTGGAGGCCGGCGTCGCCCGGATTGTGCGGACCTGGGCGGACGACCTGGAAGAGGCGCTCGCCGGCTATCACGACCACGACACCGCCGCGCGGCTGTTCGACCGCTACGCCCAGGCTTTCGGCGGCAGTTATCGCGCCACCTATGGCGCCGACATCGCCGTCGGCGATATCGCCATCATCGAGCGGGTTTCCCAGGAACGGCCAACCGCGATCTCCTTTTTCCGCCGCGCCGGCGATGCGGAAAGCCGGGCCTCGCTGAAGCTGTTTTCCCACTTGAAGCCGATTCCGCTTTCCGACCGCGTCCCCATCATCGAAGCGATGGGGTTCCGGGTCATCAACGAGCGCACCTTCCGCATCGAAATCGAGGCCGACCACGGCATCTACGTCCACGACATGACGCTGGCGCGCACCGGGACAGGCTCCATCGATCTGGACGCTCTGGCGACGCCGCTGGAAGCCATGTTCATGGCGGTGTGGACCGGGCGGGCGGAAAGCGACGGCTTCAACGCGCTGCTGGTGGCGGCCGGGATCGGCTGGCGCGACGTGGCCATGCTGCGGGCGCTGGCGCGCTATCTTCGCCAGGCGAGCGTGCCCTACTCCCAGGACTATATCTGGGGGGCGCTGATCCGCTATCCGGTGGTCGCCAAGCTTCTGGTCGACCTGTTCTATATCCGCTTCGACCCGCGCGAGGCTTCGACCGACCGCTCGCTCGCCGCCGCTCGCCTGCAGCAGCAGATCGATGCCGAGCTGGAGACCGTCTCCAACCTCGACGACGACACCATCATTCGCCGGTTCACGAACCTGCTCTACGCCATGCTCCGGACCAACTTCTTCCTGGTCGACGAGAGCGGCAATGCGCCGGACACCTTCGCCTTCAAGCTCTATCCGGGCGCGATCGACATTCTGCCGGCCCCTCGCCCGTTCCGGGAGATCTGGGTCTACAGCCCGCGCGTGGAAGGCGTGCACTTGCGCTTCGGAGAGGTCGCCCGCGGCGGGTTGCGCTGGTCCGACCGCGCCCAAGACTTCCGCACCGAGATCCTGGGCCTCGTCAAGGCACAGCAGGTAAAGAACGCCGTCATCGTTCCGGTCGGCGCGAAAGGCGGCTTCGTGCCGAAGAAGCTGCCGACGGCGGGCGGCCGCGAGGCGGTGTTCGCCGAAGGCACCGAATCCTATAAGATCTTCATCAACGCGCTTCTGGGCGTGACCGACAATCTGGTGGAAGGCCGGGTGGTGCCGCCTCAGGGCGTGGTGCGCCACGACGACGCCGACCCCTATCTCGTGGTGGCGGCCGACAAGGGCACGGCGACCTTCTCCGACACCGCCAACGCGATTGCGGAGCGCCGCGGCTTCTGGCTCGGCGACGCGTTCGCGTCCGGCGGCTCCCAGGGCTACGACCACAAGGCCATGGGCATCACCGCCCGGGGCGCCTGGGAGGCCGTGAAACGCCATTTCCGCGAAATGGACGTAGACATCCAGTCGACACCCTTCACCGTCGTCGGCGTCGGCGACATGTCCGGCGACGTGTTCGGCAACGGCATGCTGTTGTCGAAGGCGATCCGGCTGGTCGCCGCCTTCGACCATCGCGACATCTTCATCGATCCCGATCCGGATCCGGCGACCTCCTGGGAGGAGCGCAAGCGCCTGTTCGATGCGCCGCGCACGAGCTGGCAGGACTACAACACCGAGCTGATTTCCAAGGGCGGCGGCGTGTTCTCGCGTGCGGCGAAGTCGATCCCGCTGTCGCCGGAGATCCAGGCGCTGCTTGGCCTCAACAAGGCACATGCCACGCCGTTCGAGGTGATGCGCGCGATTTTGAGGGCCAACGCCGACCTGCTCTGGTTCGGCGGCATCGGGACCTATGTTCGCGCCGCCGGCGAGACCAACCTGGACGTCGGAGACCGCGCCAACGATTCCATCCGCGTCACCGCCGAGGAACTGCGGGTCAAGGTAATCGGCGAAGGCGCCAATCTCGGCGTCACCCAGAAGGCCCGTGTCGCCTTTGCCCGCGCCGGCGGGCGCTGCAATTCCGACGCCATCGACAACTCCGCCGGCGTGAACACCTCCGACGTGGAGGTCAACATCAAGATCGCGCTCGGCGCCGCCGAGACCCAAGGCGTGATCGACCGGGAACAGCGCAACGAGATCCTGGCCGCGATGACCGACGAGGTCGGCACCATCGTGCTGCGCAACAACTATCTGCAGACGCTGGCGATCTCGCTCAGCCGGGCTCTCGGCGTGGAGGATGTCGGCTTCCAGATGCGGATGATGCAGCTTCTCGGCGAACGCGGCATCCTCGACCGCGAGCTGGAGACGCTGCCCACCGATGCCGAACTTTCCGCCCGTGCCGCCCGTGGCGAAGGGCTGTCGCGGCCGGAGGTGGGGGTGCTTCTGGCCTATGCCAAGATCACGCTTTACGACCAGATCCTGGGAAGTTCTGTGCCGGACGACCCCTATCTCGGCCGGGAGTTGCGGCGCTACTTCCCCCAACGCATGCAGGCCGACTTCCTGGGCCAGATCGAAGCCCATCAGCTTCGCCGGGAAATCATCGCGACCATGCTTGCCAATTCGATGATCAACCGCGGCGGGCCGACCTTCGTCGTTCGCATGAGCGACCAAACCGGGGCGGAAGTCGAGCGGATCGCCCAGGCGTTCGCCACCTGCCGCGATGCGTTCCAGCTCACCGCCCTCAACGGCGAAATCGACGCCCTCGACACCAAGGTTCCCGGCGGCGTTCAGATCGAGCTTTATCGCGCCGTCCAGGATCTGGTGATCGATGCAACCGTCTGGTTCATCCGCAATGTGCGCTACGAGAACGGCATCGAGGCCGAAGTCGCGCGCTTCCGCTCCGGCATCGAGACGCTGGAGCCGAACCTGGACCGGGTGATGCCGGCGCACGTCAAGGAGGCGACCGACGAAACCGCCCGCATCTGGGCGGAAGCCGGCGTTCCGGCCGCATTCGCCCAGCGCGTGGCCCGGCTTGCGACCACCACCACCGTTCCCGACATCGTGCTGGTTTCCGAGGCCACCGGCGCCTCGCTGGAGCGGGCGGCCGAAATCTATTTCGCCATCGACGGCCGCTTCCGCATCGGCCGGATCGAGGAACTCGCCCGGGCCATGGTCGTGGAGGATTATTTCGACGGCCTCGCGCTGGATCGGGCGCGGCGCACGCTCGCGGAGGCCCACCGGGTCATCGCCCGCAAGGTGGTCGCCGACGCCGGCACGAGCGAGGCGTCGCTGGCGGTGGAGAACTGGATCGCGGAGCGCGCCCACGAGGTAGAACGCACGCTCAAAACCGTCACCCAGCTCGGCGAAACCGAAACCATCACCGTCTCCCGGCTGGCGGTGGCGGCAAGTCTGCTCTCGGATGTGGCGAACGGCTGACGTGCCGGGGCGGGACCCGCCGTCAGCGTCGGTCTCGGAAGAAGGTCTTGAGCAGGTCGGCGGCGTCCGTTTCGGCGATGCCGCCATAGACCTCGGGAGCATGGTGACAGGTGGGTTGGGCAAAGATGCGCGGACCGTGCTCCACCCCGCCGCCTTTGGGGTCGGCCGCGCCGAAATAAAGCCGGCGGATGCGGGCAAACGAGATCGCCGCGGCGCACATCGGGCACGGCTCCAGCGTGACATAGAGATCGCAACCGCTCAGCCGCTCGTCGTTCAGCGCCTGGCAGGCGGCCCGAATTGCCAGGATTTCGGCATGCGCGGTGGGGTCCAAAAGCTCGCGCGTGCGGTTTCCCGCGACCGCCATCACGTTTCCGTCCTTGACGATTGCCGCGCCGACGGGCACCTCTCCCCGACCTGCGGCGTCCCGTGCCGCCACTAGCGCCTCGGCCATGAAGGACGAGGCCGCCGGCCGCCCGCTACTTAGACATTCCGTCATGACCGAACCATCCGCCCCCTCGTCCCAAGACCGGATCGCCAAGGTGATCGCCCGCGCCGGGCTGTGCTCGCGCCGCGAAGCGGAAGCCTGGATCGCCGACGGCCGCGTAACCGTCAACGGCCAAACGCTCACCACGCCCGCCGTCACCGTCGGCCCGGACGACGAAATCACCGTCGACGGCCGCGCGCTGCCGGTCAAGGAGCGCACCCGGCTGTGGCTCTACCACAAGCCGCGCGGCTTGGTGACCACCGCTCGCGATCCGGAGGGCCGCCCGACCGTATTCGACCGGCTGCCGGACGGCCTGCCGCGCGTCGTCACCGTCGGCCGGCTGGACATCAACACCGAAGGCCTCCTGCTTCTGACCAATGACGGCGGCCTGTCACGCGTTCTGGAACTGCCGGCCACCGGCTGGCTGCGCAAATACCGGGTGCGCGCCCATGGCCACGTCACCCAGGCCGATCTCGACAAGCTGAAGGACGGCATCGCCGTCGACGGCGTGCTCTACGGGTCCATCACCGCCACGCTGGACCAGGTTCAGGGCACCAATGCCTGGATCACCATGGGCCTGCGCGAAGGCAAGAATCGCGAGATCAAGAATGTGCTCGGCGCGCTCGGGCTGCAGGTCTCGCGCCTGATCCGGATCTCGTTCGGTCCGTTCCAGCTCGGCGAGATCCCGGTCGGCGAGGCCGTGGAGGTGGCCGGGCGGACGTTGCGCGACCAGCTCGGCCAGAAGCTCGCGACCGAGGCCGGCGCCGATTTCGACGCCCCGCTGGTGCAGCGGCCCCGACATGACGAGACCGGCGGCCCCGCCCGGCGACCGGGCGCGCGCAGCAGCGCGCCTCGTCCCGGCGGCTATCGCCCAGGTGGCGGCGGACGCCGGTTCGAGGAGCGCACGGACCAGAGCGATGCCCGCCGCTCCGGCCCGCCGGGTCCGCGCCCGCGCCGCGATGACACAGAGCAGAGGCCGCGCCCCTATTCCCGCGACGGCAACCGCGATCGTCCGCAGGGCGAGCGTCCCGATCGCGCGCCGCGCGGCGATCGGCCGGCCCGGGCAGCATCCGGCGAACGGCCGAGGCAGGACCGGCCCGGCGGAGGCCGTGGCGAGCGCAGCAAACCGCGCGAGAATTTCGGACCGGACCGCTCGGGCGAGGCCCCTTGGGGCAAGCGCGGAGATCGTCCGGACCGGGGTGGCCCCTCGCGGCCTCCCCGCGATCGCGACGAGCGCGGCGGCACGAACCGCTCGCGCAACGAGCGGCCCGCGCAGGACAGTCCGCGCGACACAAGGCCTCGCAGCGACCGGCCCCAGGGTGAGCGCCGCTCCGGTCCGGCCAAGCCCGGCGGGCGTCCGGCCAAGCCCGGTCAGGGGCCTCGTACGCCCAGCGGCAAGCCACGTCGGCCGGGACCCGGCTCCGGCCCGCGCAGCGGCCCCGGTAAGGGACCGAGCAAGGGACCGCGCTCTTGAGGATCGTCGGCGGCCGGTTCCGAGGGCGTCCCCTTACCGCTCCTTCGGGCCAGGCCACGCGTCCCACCACCGACCGGCTGCGCGAGGCGCTCTTCAACGTGCTGCAGCACGGCTACGACGACCCGGTGGAAGGTGCCCGAGTGCTCGACCTCTTCTCCGGCACCGGCGCGCTCGGGTTCGAGGCTCTGTCGCGCGGCGCTGCCTTCTGCCTGTTCGTGGAGCAAGCGGCCGGCGCCCGCGCCGTCATCCGGGAAAATGCCGACGGGCTGGGGCTGACCGGCCTGGTCCGGATCTGGCGGCGCGACGCGACCAAGCTCGGGCCGGTCGGCACGCTCGCCCCGTTCGATCTTTGCTTCGCCGACCCGCCCTATGGCCAAGACCTCGGCACGGCGGCCCTTGCCTCGGCGCGTGCCGGCGGGTGGCTGAAGCCCGGCGCGCTGTGTCTTCTGGAGGAAACCGCCCGCGAGGAGATCGACGCGCTCGACGGCTTCACCGTGCTGGAACGCCGGGACTATGGCGACACCGCCGTGACGATCCTGGAAGTGGCTTCGTAGACAGAGAAAGAGGCCCGCGTCACCACGACGCGGACCTCTCTCCTGAACCGATCGCTCGATCCTCGGGATCGAGGCGAACGTTATTCCGCGGCGGTCTTCAGCTCCGGTGCGGCCTTCAGCACGCTCGCGTCGACGTGGTCGGCAAAGCGGCCGAAATTATCGACGAACATGGAGACCAGCTTGGCGGCCTGGCGGTCGTAACCGGCCTTGTCGGACCAGGTCGCGCGCGGATCGAGGATCGTGGCATCGACGCCCGGAACCGCCACCGGCACCGCGAAGCCGAAGTTCGCGTCGGTGCGGAAGGTCGCCTCATGCAGCGAGCCATCGAGCGCGGCGTCGAGCAGCGTGCGGGTTGCCGCGATTGGCATGCGGTGGCCAACGCCGTGGGCGCCGCCGGTCCAGCCGGTGTTGAGCAGCCAGCAATCGACCTCGTGCTCGGCGATCAGCGCGCGCAGGAGGTTGCCGTATTCGACCGGGTGGCGCGGCAGAAACGGCGCACCGAAGCAGGTGGAGAACGTCGCCTGCGGCTCCGTCACGCCCTTCTCCGTACCGGCGATCTTGGCGGTGTAACCGGAGAGGAAGTGGTACATCGCCTGGGCCGGGGTCAGCTTGGCGATCGGCGGCATCACACCGAAGGCATCCGCCGTCAGCATGATGATGTTCTTGGGATGCGGACCGACCGAGCCGGGCGCGATGTTCGGCATGAACTCGATCGGATAGGCGCCGCGGGTGTTTTCCGTCTTCGAATCGTCGTCGAAGTCGGGCTCGCGGGTTTCCGGATCCAGGGTAACGTTCTCGTAGATCACGCCGAAGCGATGGGTCGCCGCCCAGATCTGCGGCTCCGCCTCGGCGGAGAGTTTGATCATCTTGGCGTAGGAGCCGCCTTCGAAGTTGAAGACGCCGTTCTCGCTCCAGCCGTGCTCGTCGTCGCCGATGAGTTTGCGCTTCGGATCGGCCGACAGCGTCGTCTTGCCGGTGCCGGACAGGCCGAAGAAAATCGCCGTGTCGTTGCCCGATCCCAGGTTCGCCGAGCAATGCATCGGCATCACCTTTTTCGGCGGCAACAGGTAGTTCAGCAGCGTGAACACCGACTTTTTCATCTCGCCGGCATAGGACGTACCGCCGATAAGAATGATCTTGCGGGTGAAGTCGCAGGCGATGACCGTCTCGGAGCGGCAGCCATGGCGCGCGGGATCGGCTGAGAAGCTCGGCAGGTCGATGATCGTAAGCTCGGGCTCGAAGCTGGCAATCGCGTCGTGGTCCGGCCGGATCAACAAATTGCGGATGAACAGCGAGTGCCAAGCATACTCGGTGTAGACGCGCACGCTGATGCGGTGCTCCGGATCGGCGCCGCCATAGAGATCCTGGGCGAACAGGTGCATGCCCTTGGCATGGTCCAGCATGTCCTGCATCAGGACGTCGAACGACGCCGGCTCCATGGCGGCGTTGTTGTCCCACCAGACCTGATCCGCGGTGTCGGCGTTGCGGACAACATATTTGTCCTTGGGCGAGCGGCCCGTGTGCACGCCGGTATCGGCCGCGAGCGTCCCCGCTGCGGTCAGAACACCTTCCTCGCGACGGAGGGCCTCCTCATAGAGGTTCGGAGCGGTAAGGTTCCACCGGATCGACGCGAGACCGGCCAGCCCGATCGTCTCGACCCCAGCGACAGGATTTCGCAAGCCGATTTCTTTCACAGTTTTACCTCTCGTTGATCAGCCGGCGCGTCGGAGGATCGATCCGTGTTTTATTTTGCATTGCAGCATAAGACGGATTCTCAGTCGCCAGCGACTGTCGCTCCACTCGCACCCCCCGCGCGAAAACTCGCGAGACCCTAGTAAACCGCCATGATGGTGACAAGCGAAACAAGTGCGACTCGGGGGGCATACGCGCCAATTCGTCGCGACTTGCACGCTTAGGCGGCGTGCTCAAATTGTTCGCGCCCGCTCCGCGAGCTGTTTGAGCGCGCTCCGCAGCGCGCCCGGCGAGGTCACCCGATCCGGAAAACCGACCCGTGCCGCGCGATGGCCGGCAACCAGATCGACCCCGTCCGGATCGAGACCGCTCACCCGCCAGTGCCCCTCCCGCTGGCCATCCAGGCGGGTGGCGTAGAGGGTAACGGCGTCAGCATGATCATCGTTCATATGCTGCACCGCACCTTCTTCGGAGGCGAGCAGATCGGCGCAATCGCTCACATCAGTCATGAAGTCGGCGGCAGAAAGCGTCACGATGCGGCCGAAGCCCGCAACCAGGCGCGCCTCGTCCGGCTCCAGCCGATAGAAGCCGAAATCGGGAAAGTCGGCATATTCCGCTGCCTCGGGTTGGCGCGCGAGAAAACGCCGGCGCGCCTCGCTCGGGTCTTCCAAGCGCGTCAGACGGCCTGCGACCGACACGCGGGCCAACGCGAGCGGATCGCCCGGCAGCATCGGCTGGCTCACCATCAGCGACACCCGCGGATCGGCGCGCAGATTGCGGGTGTGCACCGCCAGATCCGACAGAAGCAGGATCGGCGCGCCGTCGGGCATGGTCGCAACCGTCACCAGCGAGACGTGCGGCGCCCCTCCTTCGGGCTCGAGGGTTCCGAGCGCGCCATGAAACGCCCGGCGAATGAGATCCTTGGTCGTCGCAATCGCATCGAATTCGCTCGACATCGGCCACCCGTCTCTGAGTGAAGAGATCGCAAAGGCGCGGTATCGACCTGGCGCCGGAAAGCGATCTGAAGGAAGGGAAGGCCCCCTTTAGGGCCCGAATTGCGACCCACCGCAACCGCTGCAACCCTATCGGGGCTTCTATATGCTGGCCCGAAGGCCATATTTTCCTCGTAATTGCTGCCTCTTACGACACCAACAGGCACGATTCCAGGCAAATGCGCAGGAGATGCGCCTGGACCTTATGCGCACAGCTCCGCGACGAAAGGACGCTTCATGGCGACGGTTGCCCTCGTCGACGACGATCGGAACATTCTGGCCTCCGTCTCGATCGCGCTCGAATCGGAAGGCTATCGGGTGCAGACCTACACCGACGGGGCTTCGGCCCTGCAGGGTCTGTCCCAGGATCCGCCCGACCTCGCGATCTTCGATATCAAGATGCCGCGCATGGACGGCATGGAGCTTCTGCGCCGCGTGCGCCAGCAGACCGACATGCCGGTGATCTTCCTCACCTCCAAGGACGAGGAGATCGACGAGCTGTTCGGCCTCAAGATGGGCGCCGACGATTTCATCCGGAAGCCGTTTTCCCAGCGCCTGCTGGTGGAGCGTGTGAAAGCGGTGATGCGCCGAGCCCAGCCGCGCGACGGCTCGGCGCCGAAGGCGACTGATGCCAGCAAGATCCTGGAGCGCGGCCAGCTCAAGATGGACCAGGAGCGCCACACCTGTACCTGGCAGGGCGAGCCGGTCACGCTGACGGTGACGGAATTTCTGATTCTGTTCGCGCTCGCCCAGCGCCCGGGCGTGGTGAAAAGCCGCAACGCATTGATGGACGCCGCCTACGACGATCAGGTCTATGTCGACGACCGCACCATCGACAGCCATATCAAGCGGCTGCGCAAGAAGTTCAAATCGGTGGACAACGACTTCGACATGATCGAGACGCTTTATGGCGTCGGCTACCGGTTCAAAGAAATTTAGAGATTTGCCGCGGTCGCGCGTCTGATTTCGGCGGGCCGAAATCGGCGCACATTCGGAATTGGACGCCGTTCACGTGGAGGAGGCTGCACCGGCCGAGATGACGGTCGAGACCGAAAGCGCAAGCACGACCAAGCCTGGCCGGCGTCGGCGTCGACCGATCCGGCTTGCCGGCCGCGTGGTCGCCCGGCTCGGCCGCGCGCTCGGAGGAGTGCTGTCGACCTACGTCTTTTCCAGCGTCACCCGACGCATCCTCGTCCTTAACCTGGTCGGCCTCGTCGCCCTGGTCTCCGGCACGCTCTATCTCAACCAGTTCCGCGCCGGGCTGATCGACGCCCGGGTGGAAAGCCTGCTGATCCAGGGCGAGATCATCGCTGCCGCGATCGCCGCCTCCGCGACCGTCGACACCGACACCATCTCCGTCGATCCGGAACGTCTCCTGGAGTTGCAGGCCGGCGAGAGCGTCGCGCCGATCGACCAGGGCGCTCACGCCCTCGACTTTCCCATCAACCCGGAGCGGGTCGCGCCGATCCTGCGCCGGCTGATCTCGCCGACCCGCACCCGCGCCCGAATCTACGATCGCGACGGGCTGTTGCTGCTCGACTCTCGCCATCTTTATTCCCGCGGACAGATCCTGCGCTTCGACCTACCGCCACCCCAGGAGGCGGAGCCGGGCATGCTGGAGCGGATCTGGGAGCGGCTGAAGGCCTGGACCCTGCATGGCGACCTGCCCGCCTACAAGGAGATCGGCGGCGCCAACGGCAAGGAATATCCGGAAGTCGAAGGCGCCCTTTCCGGCGCCCCCTCCAGCAAGGTCCGGGTCAACGACAAGGGCGAGCTGATCGTCTCCGTCGCGGTTCCGGTCCAGCGCTTCCGGGCGATCCTGGGCGTGCTGCTGCTGTCCACCCAGGGTGGCGACATCGATTCCATCCTGCGCGCCGAGCGGCTGGCGATCGTGCGGGTGTTCCTGGTCTCCGCCGGCGTCATGGCCGTGCTGTCGATCCTGATGGCGGGCACCATCGCAGGGCCGATCCGCCGGCTGGCGGCGGCGGCCGAGCGCGTGCGCCGGGGCGTGCGCGGCCGGCATGCGATCCCCTCCTTTTCCGAGCGCACCGACGAGATCGGCCATCTCGGCCGGGCGCTGAAGGAGATGACCGACGCCCTCTACAATCGAATCGATGCGATCGAAGCCTTCGCAGCCGACGTGGCGCACGAGCTGAAGAACCCGCTCACATCGCTCAGAAGCGCGGTGGAGACGCTGCCACGGGCCAAGACGGACGAATCCCGCGAGCGCCTTCTCGGCATCATCCAGCATGACGTGCGCCGGCTCGACCGGCTGATTTCGGATATTTCCGATGCCTCGCGCCTGGATGCCGAACTGGCCCGGCGCGATGCCGAACCGCTCAATCTCGCCGCCCTTCTGGAGGCGGTGGTCGAACTCCAGCGCGAACTCGCCCGGCCGAACCGGATCGCGATTTCGCTCGCCATCGACACAGCGAGCGGCCGTGGCGGCCGGGACGCCTATCTGGTGAACGGCCACGACAGCCGGATCAGCCAAGTTTTCACCAACCTGTTGGACAATGCCCGTTCCTTCTCGCCCCCCGACAGCACGATCAGCGTTACCGCCCGGCGCGTCGACGACTGGATCGAGGTGGTGATCGACGACTGCGGGCACGGCATCACGGCCGAGCAGATCGAGCGGATCTTCGAGCGCTTCTACACGGACCGACCGGAGGCCCAGGGCTTCGGAGATAATTCCGGTCTCGGTCTGTCGATCTCGCGTCAGATCATCGAGGCCCATCGCGGTACAATCTCCGCGGAGAACCGGATCGAAGACGAGCACGTTCAAGGCGCGCGCTTCGTGGTTCGGCTGCCCGCGCTCTACGGCGAAAAATCGTGACCGACACGATCCACGCCACCGGTCTTCTGGTCGGTCGTATCGGCGTGCTGATCCGTGGACCGTCGGGTTCGGGCAAGAGCCAACTCGCCGCCGACCTGATCGAGGAGACCCGGCGAAATGGCGGGTTCGCCGCGCTCGTCGCCGACGACCGGGTCGCGATCGCCAAGAGCCACGGCCGGCTCATCGCCCGCGCGCCGGCAGCGATCGCCGGCCGAATAGAGGTGCGCGGCTTCGGGATCGAGCGCGTCGATCATGAGCCAGCGGCCGTCGTTCGCCTCGTGGTGGATCTGGTCGACCCCACAACAGTGGAGCGGATACCGGAACCCGAGGCGTTGTGGACGCATGTGGCGGGCGTGCGTCTGGCCCGAATTGCGGTACCGCAAGATCGCGTCCAGGCACTTCCCGCAATCCGGGCGTGCATACGCGCGCTTTCGGCGGGAGAGAACGCAAGGTTGCCGTCGATTTAACTTGAATCGGATAGCGCCCTGGCCGATTTTGGCCGGCACGCCGGCTTTTTGTCCGGCCTCCATTTTGCGAGGTTGTTCGATTATCACCCTGTCGCCTCACTCTTCCAAACGCTCGCCCGGCTCCGGCCGCCGCCGTCCAGGGTCGATGGATCGCGAGGTTTCATGATCGGGCTCGTTCTTGTTACGCACGGCCGGCTCGCCGAGGAGCTCAAGGCAGCCCTCGAACATGTGGTTGGGCCCCAGGAGCGCGTCGCGACGATCTCCATCGGCCCGGACGACGACATGGAGCAGCGCCGCACCGACATCGTGGACGCGATCAGCGCCGTCGACGACGGGTCGGGCGTGGTCGTGCTCACCGACATGTTCGGCGGCACGCCCTCCAATCTCGCGATCTCGGTGATGCGCGCCGGTGCGATCGAGGTCATCGCCGGGGTGAACCTGCCGATGCTGGTCAAGCTCGCCAGCATCCGAAGCGAGACGGATCTCGTAAAGGCGGTTGATGACGCCAAGACCGCCGGTCAAAAATATATCAGCGTCGCGAGCCAAGTCCTCACCGGTCGATGAGCGAACCATCCACCGCAGAACGCACCGCCACCTTGACGATCGTGAACCAGCGCGGACTGCACGCCCGTGCGTCGGCGAAGTTCGTGAAGTGCGTCGAGGCCTACGATGCGGCGGTTACGGTGGAACGCGATGGCCAAAGCGTGGGCGGCACGTCCATCATGGGCCTTTTGATGCTCGCCGCCGGCAAGGGCACCCAGATCGTGGTCAGCGCCTCGGGCGCCGAAGCCGATGAGGCCATCGCCGCCCTGACCAAGCTGATCGAAGACGGGTTCGGCGAAGACAGCCTGCCGGGCGGCTGAAGCCTCCAATTATTTCATGATCATAGGCGAGGAACGCGACGGCTCCACCCCGCCGGCGAGCGGCCCCGCTTGGTCCCGCCATGCCGGGATTCGGACCGGAGCGAGCCTCTAGTCAATATAAAGAAATCTTTATATCGTTATTGCACCTAGCGGCCAGTCCCGTTATATCCGGCCCCACGTGGCGCGCCGCGGCCCTTTCGCGCGCGCCTTCGACCCGCAAATACGAACAAGGAGCGCCACACATGCTCGACAAGCCCGCCACCGACTACGTCGTGAAGGATATCGGCCTGGCAGACTGGGGCCGCACCGAGATCGACATCGCCGAGACCGAGATGCCGGGCCTGATGGCCGTGCGCGAAGAGTATGCGGCCACCAAGCCGCTGAAGGGTGCGCGCATCGCCGGCTCGCTCCACATGACCATTCAGACCGCTGTCCTGATCGAGACGCTGGTCGCGCTTGGCGCCGACGTCCGCTGGGCGTCGTGCAACATCTTCTCCACCCAGGACCAGGCCGCCGCGGCGATTGCCGCCACCGGCACGCCGGTGTTCGCCGTCAAAGGCGAGACGCTTGAGGAATACTGGGACTACGCCGACAAGATCCTCGACTGGGGCGACGGCGAGACCTGCAACATGATCCTCGACGACGGTGGCGACGCCACCATGCTCGTCATGCTCGGCTCCAAGGCGGAGAGCGATCCGTCGGTGCTGAACAATCCGAAGAACGACGAGGAAAAGGCGCTCGTCGCCACCATCAAGCGTCGTCTGGAGAAGGACCCGACCTTCTATTCGCGCTGCAAGGCCAACATTAAGGGCGTCTCGGAAGAGACCACCACCGGTGTGATGCGCCTCTACCAGATGGAGAAGCGCGGCGAGCTGCCGTTCCCGGCGATCAACGTCAACGACTCCGTCACCAAGTCGAAGTTCGACAACAAGTACGGCTGCCGTGAGTCCCTGGTGGACGCGATCCGTCGCGGCACCGACGTGATGATGGCCGGCAAGGTGGCGATCGTCGCCGGCTACGGCGATGTCGGCAAGGGTTCGGCCCAGTCGCTGTCGGGCGCCGGCGCCCGGGTGCTGGTCACCGAGATCGACCCGATCTGCGCGCTGCAGGCCGCCATGGACGGCTTCGAGGTCGTCACCATGGAGGAAGGCGCGCCGCGTGCCGACATCGTGGTCACCGCCACCGGCAACAAGGACGTGCTGACCGTCGATCACATGCGTTCGCTGAAGGACATGGCGATCGTCTGCAACATCGGCCACTTCGACAACGAGATTCAGGTCGACGGCCTGAAGAACTTCAAGTGGAAGAACGTGAAGCCGCAGGTCGACCTGATCGAGTATCCGGACGGCAAGCGGATGATCCTCCTGTCGGAAGGTCGCCTCGTGAACCTCGGCAACGCCACCGGCCACCCGAGCTTCGTGATGTCGGCGTCGTTCTCCAACCAGACGCTGGCCCAGATCGAGCTTTGGACCAAGGGCGACCAGTACGACAAGAAGGTCTACGTGCTGCCGAAGCATCTGGACGAAAAGGTCGCCGAGCTGCACCTGCGCAAGCTGTCGGCCGAGCTCACCAAACTCTCCGACGAGCAGGCCGATTATATCGGCGTGCCGGTCAGCGGCCCGTTCAAGTCCGATCTGTATCGGTATTAAAGCGGGATCAGGAAAAGTGGGAACCGGTTTTCCGCCCGGATCCCGCTTGAACTCCAAATGATCTATAAGCGGTCCTTCCGCATCGCCGCCGGGACCTCCCGGCGGCAACTCTCAGGCATCGACCCATCCGGGCCGGTGCCTTTTTTATGTCGTCTCCAGACGGCATGGAGCCAACGCGGCGGGTCCCATCCGCACCGCCGATCGACTACCATCGCCACCACGCGATTCGCGTAGAGCGCGATCCCGTTCCGGACCCGGAGCCGGTTCTTTGACACCAATGCCGACGAACCTGCTCTGACTATCTGTATTGTCGCAAATCCTTACGGAAAACCGATTCCCATTTTCCTGGATTTGCTCGAGAGCCACCGCGCCGACCATGACCGTTCCTTCACCCCGGCCGATCGCCGGCCTGCTCGTCTCTGCCGCATGGCTGTCAGCCGGCATCGCGCCTGCCGCCGCGGCGACGGGCAAGGTGGAGACGGCCCCGCTCGCCTGGGCCGCAACAGCCGCGGCCGCAATCGCGGCGCTGGCATGTGGCGCGCTGGCCTGGCGGTTCCGGCGCCAGGCGCATCTTCACGCCGCGCGTGCAGACCAGGCCGCAGTGCGCGCCGAGCAGGCGGAGCTGTTGCTGGAAACCGGCGATCTCCGGATCCTGGTGCTGCCGCTTGGCGACGCCGTACCCACGGTGGTGGGGAGCGGCGAACTCGCGGGTGTGCCGCGCGACCCCGCGCAGCTTAGGGACTTTTCAGCCTGGCTCTCCGACTCGGACGCTAAAGCCCTTGCCGACGATGTCGCCGCCCTTACCGAGAGCGGGCGCGGCTTCGAGCGTATCGTCCAGACCACAGCCGGCGATCCGGTCGCTTGCACCGGCCGGGTGGCGGGGGCTGCGGTCGCGATCGCCTTTGCGCCTTCGAGAGCGGGCGCCCTCGCGCCGACGCTTCCCACTCCGTCGGAGGATGCGCTGGCGGCCTTCCTGGAGCGCCTGCCCTATCCGGTCTGGATGCGCACGCCGGAGGGCCGGCTGAGCTGGGTCAACGCCGCCTATGCCGCCGCCGTCGATCATCCGGATGCGGCCGCGGCCGTGGCGGCGGGCGACGAACTTCTGGACACCGCCGGCCGACAGGCTGTGGCGGCCGCGCGCGGCGGGTCGGGCCGGGCGGAGGTCCGGGTCTCCACCGTCATTCACGGCGAGAACCGCACCCTCGACGTGGTTGAGATCACCGGCCCGAACGGCAGCGTCGGCGTCTCCATCGACGTCACCGAACTGGAGCAGACCCATGCGGTGCTGCGCCGCACGGTCGACTTTCACGCCCGCACCCTGGACGAGTTGGCGACTCCCGTGGCCGTGTTCGGTCCCGACCGGCGGCTGCAATTCTACAACCCCGCCTACCGCGCACTTTGGGGCCTCGATGCCGGCTATCTCGACAGCCACCCCCAGGACGAAGCGCTACTGAAGGCTCTGCGCGCCGAACGCAAGCTGCCCGAACAGGCCGATTTCGACGCCTGGGTCGCCCATGTCACCCGTGGCTACCAGGCGGTGGAGAGCTTCGAGGAGTGGTGGCACCTGCCCGACGGGCAGACGCTGCGCGTCATCACCAATCCGCATCCCCATGGCGGCGTGACCTACGTCTACGAGAACGTGACGGAGCGGCTCGATCTGGAAAGCCGCTACAACGCGCTGATCCGGGTGCAGAGCGAGACCCTCGATCATCTGGCCGAAGGCGTGGCGGTGTTCGGCCCGGACGGCCGGCTACGGCTGTGCAACCCGGTGTTCTCCCAGCTCTGGCGCCTGCCGGAAGGCGCGCTCGCCGACCGCACCCACATCACCCGGGTCAGCCACGCCTCTGCCACCAGCCCGGCCGACCGCGCCGCCTGGGTCAAGATTGCCGCCGCCGTCACCAGCCTCGACGATCGAAGGGTCCCGATCGCCGACCGTCTGGAGCGCGACGACGGCAGCGTGATCGACTTCGCCACCGTGCCCCTGCCCGACGGCGCGACGCTCGCCACCTTCGTCGACGTCACCGACACCGTGAAGGTCGAGCGCGCGCTGAAGGAGCGCAACCAGGCACTGGAAGAGGCCGACCGGCTGAAGAGCGCCTTCATCGGCCACGTCTCCTACGAGCTGCGCTCGCCGCTCACCTCCATCATCGGCTTTACCCAGCTTCTGACCGGGCCGGGTGTGGGCCCGCTCAACGAAAAGCAGCGCGAATATACCAGCTACATTCACTCCTCCACGGAAGCCCTGCTGGCGATCGTCAACGACATTCTGGACCTAACCACCATCGACGCCGGTATCATGGAGCTGGAGTTGGGAGAGGTCGATGTCGCAAGCATCGTGGCATCGGCCACCGAAGGACTGCAGGACCGCATCAAGGAGGCGCGGCTCACCGTCCGCACCGGGATCGCGCCGGAGGTTGGGACCTTCGCCGCCGACGAGAAGCGCGTGCGGCAGGTGGTCTACAACCTGCTCGCCAACGCGGTGACCTTCTCGCCCGACGACAGCACCATCGAGATCACCGGCCGGCGCGACGGCGACGATGTGGTGCTGACCGTCGCCGACCAGGGTCGCGGCATCGCGCCGGACCAGATCGAGGCGGTGTTCGACCGCTTCGTGTCGGATCCCTCTGGCGGACGCCGGCGCGGCGCCGGTTTGGGGCTTGCCATCGTGAAGAGCTTCGTCGAACTTCACGGCGGCTCGGTGGAGATCCATTCCGAGCCGGGGGCGGGCACCACCGTGACCGTCCGTTTCCCGAACCGCCCCGATGTCGCCGCCACGCCCGCCGGCGACGCCCAGATCCTCTCGTTGCCGCCCCGCGCATGACCGCCGCTTCCCTGACGATCGCCGTTGCCGACGAAGCCGCAATGCGCCGGCTGGCGGAGGACATCGCCACGCTTCTCGCCCGTGGCGATCTGGTCACCCTCTCCGGCCCGCTCGGCGCCGGCAAGACCACATTCGCCCGAGCGCTTCTGCGCTCTATCGCCGACGACGAGGCGCTGGAAGTCCCGAGCCCGACCTACACGCTGCTGCAGCCCTACACGCTCGGACGCCTGACGCTTGCCCATATCGATCTCTACCGGCTCGCGGATCCGGAGGAGGCGATCGAACTCGGCCTGGAAGATCTGCTTTCCGACGGCGCGGTACTGGTGGAATGGCCCGAGCAGGGCGCAGGCGTTCTGCCACCCGCCGATCTCGCAATCGACATCGCCCCCGGCGAGGCCGCCGAGGCCCGCACCGTGACCTTCACGGCAGCGCCAGGGCTCGCAGGCCGGCTGGCACGAAGTCTCGAAGTCCGCGCCTTCCTCGACAGGGCCGGCTACCCGGCCGCCCGCCGTCGCTATCTGCAGGGCGACGCCTCCAGCCGCACTTACGAGCGCGTCGATCTCAAAGCGTTTCCGGGTGAAGTGGGCACCGGTTCACCGTCACCCAAAGCGGTGCTGATGAACGCGCCGACCCAACCGGACGGCGACCCGATCTACGACGGCAAGCCCTATTCGCGGGTGGCGCATCTGGCGGAGTCCGTGCGTCCGTTCGTGGCGATCGGGGAAGCCCTTCGCAGCCGTGGCTATGCCGCCCCGGCGATTCTCGCCTTCGATCTGGACCACGGCTTCCTGCTCCTGGAGGATCTCGGCACCACCACCGTACTGGAGCGTGGCGTTGTCGTGGAGGAGCGCTACGCGGTCGCGACCGACCTCCTCGCCGACATGCATGCCGGGCCGATGCCCGGCACGGTGGCGCTCCCCGATGGCTCCACCTACGAGCTCCCCCCGTTCGATCCCGGCGTGTTCAGGATCGAGCTGTCGCTCTATCCCGACTGGTTCGTGCCGCACGCCACCGGCGCTCCGATGCCCGAGGCGACCCGCGAAGACTTTCTCGACGCCTGGGACGCGCTCTGGCCGCTGGTCGAAGACGCCGAAATGGGCTGGCTTCTGCGCGATTTCCACTCGCCCAACCTGATGTGGCTTGCCGAGCGCGACGGCCTCGCCCGGATCGGGCTGATCGACTATCAGGACGCCTTGATCGGCCCGACCGCCTACGATCTCGCTTCGCTCCTGCAGGACGCTCGCGTCACTGTCGCAGCCGACATCGAGACCCGGCTCCTGGCCCGCTACATCGCCGCGCGCCGCGCCGGCGATCCCGCCTTCGACGAAACCGGCTTCCGGCGCGCCTACGCGCTCATGGCGGCCCAGCGCACCACCAAGGTGCTCGGCATTTTTGCCCGCCTCAACGTGCGCGACGGCAAGCCCGCCTATCTCTCCCACCTGCCCCGCCTGGCCGACGATCTCCGGCGGACGCTCGCCGACCCCATTTTCACCGACCTGAGAGCCTTTTACGATCCGGCGCTGTCCGCGATCGATCTCTCTCGCTCCTGACCTGCAACAGGGCTCCGCCCGATACCCGACAACGACCGGCCATGATCAAGAAGAACAACCACCCGAAACGCGCGATGGTGCTTGCCGCCGGCATCGGCAAGCGCATGCGTCCCGTCACGGCGACAACGCCGAAGCCGCTGGTGGAAGTCGCCGGCCGCGCGCTGATCGACTACGGCCTCGACCGGCTGGAGGCGGCGGGTGTCGAAGAGGTGGTGGTCAACGTGCACTACCTGGCGGATCTGGTGGAAGTGCATCTCGTCCGGCGGAAGACGCCACGCGTCATCATCTCCGACGAGCGCGACCAGCTGCTCGACACCGGAGGCGGCATCGCCAAAGCGCTCTCCCATTTCGGAGACGAGCCGTTTTTCCTGCTGAACTCCGACACCTTCTGGCTGGAGGGCGTTCGCCCGAACCTGGAACTTCTGTCGGAGGGATGGGACCCTGAGGTCATGGACGGGCTTTTGATGCTCGCGCCGACGGTCACTTCGGTGGGCTATGACGGGGCCGGCGACTTCCAGCTCGCGCCGGATGGGCGGCTTGCGCGCCGCGACGAGGGACAGGTGGCGCCGTTCGCCTATGCCGGGGCCGGCATCCTGTCACCGGCGTTGTTCGCCGGCGCGCCCCAGGGTGCCTTTTCGCTGAACATGCTGTTCGACCGGGCGATCGACGCCGGCCGCATGTACGGGCTGCGCATGGACGGGCTCTGGCTCCATGTCGGCACGCCGCGTGCCATCCGCGACGCAGAGACCGCGATCTCCGAAAGCGCGGCTTAACCGAGACACGGGAGGTCTCACCGACATCGTGACGGACGCCCGGGTCTTCACCATCCCCCCCTCTGTCCCGTTCCTGCCGACCCTGGTGCGGGCGCTGACGGACGGCACTTTGTGGCCGGGCGGCAAGTTGCCGGACGACCCGCTGGCCCTTGCCGACGCCACGATCTACCTGCCGACCCGACGGGCCGTGCGCGCCCTGGAGGCCGCGGTTCTGGCCGCCGCCCCCGGCGATAGCGCGGTCCTGCCCGACATCCGCGCGATCGGCGACGTCGCCGAGGATCTCCTGGTGCTCGACGAGGAGGCCGGCGGCGACGGCGCGCTCCAACCGGAACTCCCTCCGCTGACGCGCCGGATCGCCATGGCCGGACTCGTCCGTCACTGGGCCGCGCGGCTCACCGCCGCCACGCTCGAGCTCCTGCCCGGCGAGACCGTGGCCGTCCCCACCTCGCCGGCCGATGCCGCCCGTCTTGCGATCGATCTTCTCGCCCTGATGGACCAGGTGGAGACCCAGGAGGCCGATTGGGACGCGCTCGCCCACCTGGTGCCGGAAGAGCTTGCCGCCTACTGGCAGGTGACCACCACCTTCCTGGGCATCGCGATCGAGACCTGGCCGGCCTTTCTGGACGAGCGCGGCGCGGTCGAGCCGGCCCGCCGCCGCCGGCTGCTGGTCGATGCCGAAGCCCGCCGGTTGGCTTCGGCGCCCCCGAAAGGTCCCGTGATCGCGGCCGGCTCCACCGGCTCGATCCCCGCCACCGCGCGCCTGATCGCCACCATCGCGCGGATGCCCAACGGCGCCGTGGTGCTGCCGGGGCTCGACCGGGAGTTGGACGACGATGCCTGGGCGGCCATCGATGCCGCTCCCTCTCCGGCCTTCAGCCATCCCCAATACGGCCTCAAGCAGCTCCTGAAGCGGATCCGCCTCAACCGCGACGACGTGCCCGATCTCGCCGCAGCACCGGCGACCGACGCGACCACGGCGCGCAGCCGGCTCGTTTCCGCCGCCTTCCGCCCAGCGGCCGCCACCGACGCCTGGGCCGGTAGCTTCGATGCCGCAGCCTCCAGCGAGGCGGCGGGCGGGTTGGCGCTGATCGAGGCGGAAACCGCGCGCGAGGAGGCGCTTTCGATCGCGCTCGCCCTGCGCGAAACCCTTGAGACGCCGGGTGCGACCGCCGCCCTCATGACCCCGGACCGCGCGATCGCCCGCCGCGTCGCCGCCGAAATGAAGCGCTGGGAGATCGCCGTCGACGATTCCGCCGGGCGCCCGCTCGGCACCACCACCGCCGGCGTGTTCGCCCGACTTGCCGCCTCCGCGGCGACCATCGGCGATGCCCATGGGCTGATCGCTCTGTTGAAGCATCCGCTCTGCCGGCTGGGCCAACCCCCGGCGGAACACCTCGCCGCTGTCGACGCGCTGGAGCGACAGGTGCTGCGCCGCTATCGGCTGCGTCCGGGCACGGCCGCCCTCGGCGCCGCCCTCGATCGACGCCGGGCGGAACCGCTCGAAGAGGATTGTCCGCCGGAGACGCTCGATCGCGCCGCCGACCTGATCGCCCGGCTTGCCGGCGCGCTCGCCCCGCTGGAAACGTTGGCCCTGGCGGAAGCGCCGGTCGCGATCTCGGAGCTCGCGATCGCGCATCGCGCCGTCGTGGACGCCCTCGCCGCCGATCCCGACCGGCCGGATCCGTTGGCCCGCCGCACCGACGGCCAGGTCCTGCTTGCGGCTCTGGACGGCATCCCGGCGGCGGGCGACGTGGACTTCGACGTCCGCCCGGTCGACTGGCCGCCTCTGGTCGAGGCGCTGGCGGGCGACGCGGCCGTGCGCGGTCCGGTTCCCACCGACGACCGGCTCTTCATCTGGGGGCCGCTGGAAGCCCGACTGCAGTCCGTCGACCGGCTGGTGATCGCCGGCCTCAACGAGGGCACCTGGCCGGCCGCCGTGGAAATCGGGCCGTGGATGTCGCGCCCGATGATGAACACCTTCGGGCTGGAGCCGCCGGAACGGAGGATCGGTCTCGCCGCCCATGACGTCGCCCAGGCGCTTGGCGCGCGCGATGTGATCGTCACCCGTGCCAAGCGGGTCTCCGGCGCACCCACCGTCGCCTCGCGTTGGCTGCAGCGGCTTCTGGCCGTGGCCGGAAAGGAGGCGGCCGAGACCGTCCGTGCTCGCGGCCGCATCTACCAGGATTGGGCGGCTGCCCTCGACGCGCCCGCCGGGCCACCAGTGCCGGCACCGCGACCCGCACCGGCGCCGCCGGTGATCGAACGGCCGTCGCGCTTGAGCGTCACCGAGATCGCGACCCTGATCCGCGACCCTTACGCGATCTACGCCCGCCATGTGCTGGGCCTGCGCCCGCTCGACCCGATCGCACCGCCGTTGGAAGCGGCCGAGCGGGGCACTGCGATCCATGAGATCCTGGCCGGGTTCGGGCGCAGCTATGCCGGGCCTTACGATGCCAGCGCGGTCGCCACCCTTGTGGAAATCGCCAGGGAGACCTTCGCCGAGCATGACGAGCCGGAGGTGACCGCGCTCTGGCTGCCGCGCTTTGCCCGCATCGCGGAAGCCTTCGTCGCGTTCGAGGCGGAGAGCGCCGGCGGAATTGCCACGCGCCACGTAGAGATTTCCGGCCGTCTGACCCGCTACACCCCTGCCGGGCTGTTCGAGATCACCGGCCGGGCCGACCGCGTCGACGAGCGCAGCGACGGCACGCTTGCCCTTTACGATTACAAGACCGGCACTGCGCCCTCACCTCAGGAGGTCGCCGCCCATCTGGAGCCTCAGCTCACCATCGAAGCCTTGATGGCGGCCGAAGGTGGTCTCAAGGGCGTGCCCGTCGGTCGGCCGCTTTCGGAGATGGCCTATCTGGAGCTGAAAGGCGCCAAAGAGCCGCTTCGCCTGCGTTCCGTGCTCGCCAACACCCAAGGCAAGGACGCCGCCACCCTGGTCGCCGAGGTCGATGCCAAACTTGCGCGGCTGCTCGGCGCTTATGCCCTTGAAGGAAGCCGCTACCTCTCCCGCGCCCGCGTCAAGCTCGAAGGCGCCTTCGGCGGCGACTATGACCATCTTGCCCGGGCACGGGAGTGGGCGCTTTCGGTGGAGGGCGGCGAATGAGCCCGCGCGACATCCCCGAGGCGACCCGGATCGCCCAGGCGCGCGCGGCCGATCCGCTCGCTTCCGCCTGGGTCTCCGCCAATGCCGGCTCAGGCAAGACCCATGTTCTGGTGGAGCGGGTGGTGAACCTGCTGCTTGCCGGCGTCGCGCCGGGCCGGATCCTGTGCCTCACCTTCACCAACGCCGCCGCGGCCCAGATGTCCCAGCGGGTGTTCGATCGGCTGGCCAATTTCGCCCGCGCCGACGATGACGCACTCGATGAGCTGCTTGCGCCTCGGTTACCGCACCCTGTCCGTGCGGAGGAGCGAGCCCGGGCCCGCCGGCTGTTCGCCGAGGCGCTGGAGACGCCGGGCGGCCTTAAGATCCAGACCATCCACGCCTTTTCCGCAGCCCTCCTGCATCAATTTCCGCTGGAGGCGAACCTGGCGGCCCGCTTCACCGTGCTGGACGATGCGGCCGCCGCTGAGTTGGTCGACAGCGCGATATCCGCTACGCTCGCCGAAGCCGCTGGGGATCCGGACGGCCCGCTCGCCGAGGCGATCGCGACGATCCTGCCGCTTTCCGCCGACCTGACCCTGATCGGCGCGATCCGCGCCATGGTGAGCCAGCGCGAGGCGTTCCGGCTCTGGCTTCGCGACTGTAATGATTTCGACAACGCCATCGCCCGGCTGCAGGCCGCCCTCGGCCTGTCTCCCCGCGACACGCTGCAGGGCCTTGCCCAGGAGATCCTGGTCTCCCCGCACATCGACCCGGCCTTCGCGGCCCGCTACGCGACCGCGCTCGCCGCCGGCAGCGCCAACGACCAGAAGCAGCTCGCCCGCATCGAAGCCGCGCAGGACGCCACCAAGTCGCAGGACGCCCGCGCGGAGGCCTGGCTGGACATCTTCCTCACAGCCAAGCGCGAACCGCGCAGCGCCACCGGCGCGGGCACCAAGGCGGTTCAGGCGCAACTCCCGGACCTCGGCGAGCGCTTCGCCGCCGAACAGGCCCGCCTGGTCGATCTCCTGGACAAGGCCAAGGCGATCCGCGCCGTCGAGGCGACCGCAGCCCTTGCCCGGCTCGCGGACCGGGTGATTGCCCACGTGGAGGCGGAGAAGGCGCGCGAAGGCTTTGTCGACTATGACGACCAGATCGCCCGCACCGCCACGCTTCTCGCGCGCGCCGATGCCGCCGCCTGGATCCACTACAAGCTCGATCAGGGCATCGACCACATCCTCGTGGACGAGGCCCAGGACACCAGCCCGCGCCAGTGGGAGATCGTGAACGCGCTGGCCTCGGAATTTTTCGCCGGCGCCGGCGCGCGGCCGGGCCCGCGCACCGTGTTCGCCGTCGGCGACGAGAAGCAGTCGATCTATGGCTTCCAAGGGGCCGCGCCGGAAGCCTTCGACCGCCAACTTCGCCATTTCCAGGGTCAGGCCGCCGGTGCGGAGATGACCTTCAACGCGGTCCGGCTGACGCTATCCTTCCGCTCCACACCGGACGTGCTGGGCGCAGTCGACGCCGTGTTCGCCGATCCGGAGCTCCATCGCCGCATCGAGAGTTCCGGCGACGCGCTGGTGCACGAGCCGATCCGCGCCCACCATCCCGGTCGGGTGACGCTCTGGCCGCTCACCGAAACCATCGCCGTCGACGAGCCCGACGATTGGACCCTGCCGATCGACCATGAGGCCGGCTCCTCCGGCCCCTGGCGGCTGGCGGAGCGCATCGCCGCCACCATCCGCGGCTGGCTGGACGGCGGCGAACGCCGCGCGGACGGGCGCCCGATCCGTCCCGGCGACGTGTTGATCCTGGTGCGCAAGCGCAAGCCGTTCGCCGATGTGGTGATCCGTGCGCTGAAGGCCGCCGGCGTGCCCGTTGCCGGCGCCGACCGGCTGACCGTGACCGAACACATCGCGGTGGAGGACCTGATCGCGCTCGGCCGCGCACTGCTGACGCCGGCCGACGACCTGTCGCTGGCCGCGGTTCTAAAAAGTCCTCTGTTCGGCGTGAGCGAGGAGGAGCTGTTCCGTCTCGCCTGCAACCGATCCGGCACCCTGGAATCGGCGCTGCGCACCGCCGGCGCCAACGATCCGCGGCTGGCCGCCATGGCGGACCGGCTCGCCCGCTGGCGGCGGATCGCGCTCGCCGATCGCCCGTTCGATCTCTACGCCACCGTGCTCGGCGCCGACGACGGCCGGCGCCTGTTTCGCGCCCGGCTCGGCGCGGAGGTGGACGAGGTGTTGGATGCCTTCCTCGACCTTGCGCTCGACTACGAGCACACCGGCGTTCCGACTCTGGAAGGCTTTCTCGCCCGGCTGACGGCCACCGCCGCGGAGCTGAAGCGCGAGAGCGACACCGCCGCGGAAGCCGTCCGCATCATGACCGTGCACGGCGCGAAGGGGCTGGAGGCGCCGATCGTGTTTTTGGCCGACGGCTGCGGTGCGCCGGTTCACGGCAGCCAGGCGCCGAAGATCGTCGCCATCCCGCCGGCCGAGCATCCGAACGCGCCTCCGCCGCTGGTCTGGACGCCCAACGGGGAGCATCGGCCGGCGCCCGTCTCGGCCGTGATCGAAGCAGATCAGGCACGCCAGGAGGACGAGTACGCCCGCCTGCTCTACGTCGCCATGACCCGCGCGGAAGATCAGCTCATCGTCTGCGGCTGGCAGCCGAAGAAGGGGCCGCATCCCCGCTCCTGGTACCGGCTGGTGGAAGCCGGCCTCGAGCCGGCGCTGGAGGATATCACCGACGCCGACGGCACCTTGCTCGCCCGGGACTGGCGCGGGGTGGCGTACCGGCGCGGGCCGGCCGAAAGCGGCGAAACCGCGCCGCCCCCGCCGGCGCCGACACCGTTGCCGGACTGGGCGCGGGTCGCAGCACCGCCTCCGATCATTCGCGCGCCCGCCTTGAGCCCCTCCGGCGCCTTGCCCCACGATGCGCGCCGCAAGGCCGCTCCCGCATCGCAATCCGTAGAGATCACGCAGCGCATCGATCCGGAAATCGCCCGCCGGACCGCGCTCTTGCGCGGCACCCTGACCCACCGCCTGCTCGAGGTCCTGCCCGACGTGTCACCGGAGCGGCGGGCGGAGGCGGCCCAACGGGTCTTCGAGGCCCAGGCGGGAAGCGCAGAGATCGACGGCACCGCGATGATCGCGGCCGTTCTCGCGATCCTGGAGGACCCTGCGATCGCGCCCGTATTCGGGCCGGGAAGCCGCGCCGAGGTCGGCCTTGCCGGCCATCTGACGATCGGCTCGGAGCGCCGGCTGGTCACCGGTCGGGTCGACCGGCTGGTGCACGGTCCCGAGCGCATCCTGATTGTCGACTACAAGAGCGACCGTCCGGCACCCGAGGCGCTTGCCGAGGTGCCCGATGCCTATCTGGCCCAGCTTGCGCTCTATCGCGAGATCCTCGGGCCGCTGTCGGCCGGCCGGCCGGTCGAGGCGGCCCTGATCTGGACCGATTCGGCGCACCTCATGACCATTCCGGCCGATGCGCTGGATGGCGCCCTTGCCGCAGTCCACGCCCATGCGGCGGGAGACTGAGGAGAACGGCAACGTGACACGCCGGTCGCTTGACGCTCAAGGTCCCGCTCCCTAACTTTCGGACAACCTGAAATGCCGGGGGCGCGGCAGCTTTCGCGGTCTCGTATCCCGAGCTTTTTTCCTTTGGGCAAGGTGTCGCGCAAGCATAGTCTTGGGCGCGCCATGGCCCTTCAATCGAGGTATTGCCATGACGACCAAAGTTACGGATTCCTCGTTCCAGAGCGACGTGATCGATTCCAACGAGCCGGTCGTTGTCGATTTCTGGGCGGAATGGTGCGGCCCGTGCAAGATGATTGCGCCGGCGCTGGAGGAAATCTCTCAGGAGATGGGCGGCAAGGTGAAGATCGCCAAGCTGAACGTCGACGAGAACCAGCAGACCGCCATGAAGTACGGCGTCCGCTCGATTCCGACCCTGATCCTGTTCAAGAACGGCGCCCCGGCGGCGACCCAGGTGGGCGCGGTGCCGAAGGGCAAGCTCGTCGAGTGGATCAACGGTTCGATCTGACGCCCCTTGCGGCGAGGACACGCGCGAGTCCGGCCAGCGACGGTCGGGCTCGTATTTTCGTGTCGGAGTGACTAAATACCGGCCGGGCTGGAATAGCATGACGCGTTCCGCTCGACCCGCTACCTTTGAGCGATGGGTCGGTTCCTAATCGGGACACACCCGCTCACAGAAAGTCGAAGACGAGCGATGATGAGCAACGAGACGGCGAACAAGGCCAACGAAGAGGTCGACCCGAACCTTTCCGAAAGCACGGAGGCGCCGGCGTCGGAGGCTGACGAGAGCGGCGTCGACGACCCGGTCGTGCGGCTGGAGCGCGAAACCGCGGACCTGAAAGACCAGCTCCTGCGCGCCCTGGCGGAAACGGAAAACACCCGTCGCCGCGCAGAACGCGACCTTGCCGATGCCCGGCGCTACGCGATCGCGAGCTTCGCGCGCGACATGCTGTCGGTCAGCGACAACTTCAATCGTGCGCTCAAGGCCGTCCCGGAGGGCGAGATCGCCCAGGATCCGAGCGTGAAGGCCTTGATCGAAGGCATCGAGATGACCGAGCGCGAGCTTCTGAACACGCTTCAGAAGCATGGCATCGTGAAGGACGATCCCGAAGGCGAGCGCTTCGATCCGAACAAGCACGAGGCACTGTTCGAGGTCCCCAATGAGAGCGTGCCGAACATGACCATCGTGCAGGTGGTCGAGCCCGGCTACCTGATCGGCGAGCGGGTGCTGCGCCCGGCAAAGGTCGGCGTTTCCAAGGGCGGTCCCAAACCCGGCGCGTAAGCGCCGGGAGGTTTTCCGGCTCGGTCCGCAAAAAACAGGAAATCTATGGGGAAGGTCGCGGGACACGCGGCGTGCCCTGGCGGCGCCTTCGGAACGGGCGAACCGATCCCTGCGTCTCGGGACTTGCTCAACCGAGTGAATTTGCAGCCATTTCTTATCGCTCAGATGTTTTCATCTGAGCGGAAAGGGCCCTAAATCTCTTCCCCATCCACGTCGTCGTGGAGGCTTTCCCGCGCCTTCTGGATCTGCTCCTGCAGCGGATAGATCGCCAGCGCGCGGTCGTAGGCCTCGGCCGCCGCCTCGGTGTCGTCGAGGCTTCTGAGAATGGTGGCGAGGCCGTTGATCGCGCCCCAATGGCGCGGCTCGAGCGCAAGCGTGCGCTCCAGATCGGCGAGCGAGCGGCCATACTCCTCGCGCATGAAATAGACCGTGGCGCGGCGGTTCCAGCCCTCGGCATAGTCGGGCGACAGCCGGGTGACGGCATCGAGCACGTCGAGCGCCACCGGCAGATCCTTCGACTCGATCGCCGCAGCGGCCTCCTTCATCAGGAGATCCGTCGTCGGACTGCCGGAGCGCAACAGCTCGCGCTGGATGGTCCCGGAAATCTGCCGCGCCTGCTCCGGCGTCTTCGCCACCTTCAGGCGCGCGAACAGCCGGTCGAGGCGGACCTCTCGACTTTCCTCCACCTCCGGCGGGGCCTCGGGAGGCGCTTCGATCGCCCGCTCCAGGCGCTCCTCGTCCTGCGGAATCTGATCCAGCTCGGACTGGGCGAACGCGGGTGCAGCGGCGAGAACGCCGACACAAATCAGCACTGAGGGAAGACGGATCGTCATGCCCGAATTATGGGGCGCGGACCCGGCTCCGTCAAAGGACCACACGCGGTGCCGACGATCACGATCGCGCGCGCCGATGCCACGCGATGCGGAACAGGATCAGCCCTGACGCGCCTTGTAGCGCGGCGCCTTCTTGTTGATGATGAAGACGCGGCCCTTGCGGCGCACGAGGCGGTTGTTGCGGTCGCGCTTCAGGAGCGCCTTGAGCGAGTTCTTGATTTTCATCGGTCGGACCCTGGGCAAACGACAAAGGCGCGCACGGGCTCCGCGCGCGCCCACTTTCATCCGAAGGCCGGATGTATGGGGCTTCGGACGGTCGCTGTCAACACCGGCGAACGCTCAGTCCTCCGGTTCCGGACCGCCGTCCCCCGCAGACCCGTCCTCTTCCACGACCGGGATCGCGTAGCCGCCGCCCAGCCATTTGTGGAGGTCCACGTCGGCACAGCGCTTGGAGCAGAACGGACGGAAGGATTGCACCGTCGGCTTGCCGCAGATCGGGCAACGCCGCCCGCCGTTGCGGCTCGATCCGCCCGACGGCGCGCCGCCATCGCCGGTTCCGCTGCGATCGTCGGCCGGGCCCTCGGACGACGCATCAGGACGCGTTGTCTCGTCGAGCATGCTGCGCGAACGCGTGATCATCCGTTCTGGTTTCACGCCGGCACCGCCTTGATCTCGGAAGGCGTATCGGCCTCGTCGCGACCGCCCGGCCGCCACCCGGACGTGACCGGATACCCCTCCCCGGTCAGCAGCGTCGCGGTTTCAAACAGCGGCAGCCCGACCACGTTGGAATAAGAGCCCACCAGCTTGGTGACGAACGCGCCGGCCAAGCCCTGGATCGCGTACCCGCCGGCCTTGCCGCGCCACTCGCCCGAAGCGAGATAGGCTTCGATTTCCTCCTTCGACAGCCGCTTGAAGCGCACCCGGCTCTCCACCGTGCGTACCCGCAGCCGACCCTTTGGAGAAATCAGGCAGAGGCCGGTGAACACGCGATGGCCGCGCCCCGACAGCGTGGAGAGGCAAGTCTCCACCTCGCCAATGTCCTCCGCGTTCGGCAACACGCGGCGCCCCGCCGCAACCACCGTGTCGGCGGCCAGCACATAGGCCTTGCCGACCGACTTGTCGGCCCGCACGCGCTCCACCGCCTCTTCGGCCTTGGCCTGTGCCAGCCGCTGGGCAAGCCGGCCCGGTGCCTCGCCTTCCAGCGGGCTTTCGTCGATATCGGTCGGGGCGAGATGGTCGGGGACGATCCCGATCTGCTCGAGAAGCGCCAGCCGTCGGGGGGAGCCGGAGGCGAGGACGAGAACGGGACGATCGGTCATGAGACTTAAGACTTACTATGCCGGAACGAAGGGGACGGCCACGGCCTCGCGCCTACTTGAAGCGATAGGTAATCCGCCCTTTGGTCAGATCGTAGGGTGTCATTTCAACCAGGACCTTATCGCCCGCGAGCACGCGGATGCGGTTCTTGCGCATCCGGCCTGCGGTATGGGCGATGATCTCGTGGTCGTTCTCGAGCTTTACTCGAAATGTCGCGTTCGGCAAAAGCTCCGTCACCGTGCCGGGAAATTCCAGAACTTCTTCTTTGGCCATGCGCTTCGGGGATCTCTGCGGGTCCGAGGTCGCGAGAAACTACCGAATCACACCGCGCTTGGAAACACTTCTCGCATCGAGGGCCAGGGCGCTAGACCAAAAAACTAGGGGGCGCACCTGCCGTCATTCCGCGAACCGCGCCTTGATACGCGCGCCGAGCCCATCGCGCACGGCCCGATAGGCATCCAGGATCTGGTTGCGCGCACCCGATGTGACCGACGGATCGGGCGTCGGCCAATATTCCACGTCGAAAGCTTCCGTGCGCGCCATCTCAAGGGCGCGGTGATGGGCCTCCGGCGCAAGCGTCACCACCAGGTCGAAGCTGGTGTCGGCGAGCTCCTCCAGCGTGCGCGGATGATGTTTGGAAATGTCGAGCCCGAGCTCCTGCATCACCGAAACCGCGAACGGATCGGCCTCGCCATGCACCACGCCGGCAGAGCGCGCGTAGAGGCTGTGCGGGAAATAGTGGCGCGCCAGCTCGGCCGCCATCGGCGAGCGCACGGCGTTCTGCCGGCAGACGAACAAGACAGATCCCGGGCGACCACCATGCGCGGAGGTCACCGGCTAACCTCGCCAATGGAGCGCGCAAATCAGGGTGAACAAGCGGCGCGCAGTGTCGAAATCCACCTCGATCTTGCCGGCCAGGCGATCCATCAGGATCTGGGAGCCCTCGTTGTGAACGCCGCGCCGGCCCATGTCGATGGCCTCGATCTGGCTGGGAGAGGCGGTCCGGATGGCTTCGAAATAGCTCGAACACATCAGGAAATAGTCTTTCACGATCTTCCGGAACGGCGTCAGCGAGAGGACATGGGTGACAACCTCGCTGCCGTCCTCCCGGGTCACAGCCAACGCCAGACGATTTTCCACGATCGCCAGCGCCAGCCGATAGGGGCCGGCGTCAGGGGCGTCTCCCACCGGGGCGAACGCGTTCTCTTCGATCAGATCGTAAATCGCGACCGCGCGCTCGTGCTCGATGTCCGGGGTGGAACGCGCGATGGAGGCCTCGTCGAGATCGACCGCGACGAGATATTTGGTTTCGCCGAAGGTCGGGGATGACGCCATGGCCGTGAGCTACCTATTCAGCCGGATCGCGACGGAGCGACCGTGGGCATCGAGCCCTTCCGCCGCCGCCAGGGTTCGGGTCGCGCCGCCGAGCCGGGCGAGACTGTCGGCATTGCAGCGCAAAAGCGATGTCCGCTTCATGAAGTCCAGCACCGAAAGCCCCGAAGAAAAGCGCGCCGAACGCGCCGTCGGGAGCACATGGTTGGATCCGGCCACGTAGTCGCCGACCGCCTCCGGCGTGTAGGCGCCGAGGAAGATCGCCCCGGCATGCCGGATGCGTCCGGCAAGCGCGTCGGGATCGGCAACGGCAAGCTCCAGATGCTCCGGGGCCAGCCGGTCGACCAGCGGCGGAACCTCGTCGAAATCGGCGACCAGCACGATCGCGCCGAAATCGCGCCAGCTCGCCGCGGCGATGTCGGCACGGCTCAGCGTGGTGAGCTGAGCTTCCACCGCCCGCGCCACCTGGTCGGCAAACGCGGCATCGTCGGTGATCAGGATCGACTGGGCGGCCACGTCGTGCTCGGCCTGGGCCAATAGGTCGGCGGCGATCCAGTCGGGGTTGTTGGCGCCATCGGCCACCACGACCACCTCGGAGGGGCCGGCGATCATGTCGATGCCGACGGTGCCGAACACCTGCCGCTTGGCGGCGGCTACGTAAGCGTTGCCGGGACCGACGATCTTGGCGACCGGGTCGATCGTCTCGGTGCCGTAGGCGAGCGCGGCCACCGCCTGGGCCCCGCCGACCCGGTAGATCTCGTCGACGCCGGCGATCTCGGCGGCCGCCAGCACCGCCGGCACGATCTTGCCGTCCGGCGTGGGCACCACCATCACGATCCGCTCGACACCGGCCACCTTGGCCGGCATCGCGTTCATCAAAACCGAGCTCGGATAGGCCGCCGTCCCGCCCGGAACGTAGAGGCCGACGGACGGAACCGCCGACCAACGCCAGCCGAGCTCGACCCCCGCCTCGTCGACGAAGCTCAGATCATCCGGCCGCTGGCGGCGGTGATAGGCTTCGATCCGCGCCTTGGCGAAGCGCAGCGCGTCGCGCTCCTCCTCCGGCACCTGGGCCACGGCATCGGCAATGGTCGCCGCATCGATCGCAAGGCCCGATCCGGATACGTCGATGCGATCGAACCGCTCGGTATAGTCGATCAGCGCCGCATCGCCGCGCGCCCGTACGTCGGTCACGATCGCGCGCACGGTCTCGTCGACCTCGGCGGAAGCCTCCCGCTTGGTCGACAAGAGCTCGACGAAACGCGCCTCGAAATCGGCGTCGGTGGTGGTCAGCCTCACAGGCACAGTCCGGCTCCCGTCGGGTTCGCTTTCATTCATCAAGCTCGTGTGCCGGACGCGCCCGCGCCGCCCAGACCGGCCCGAGATCGGTCAGCGTCGCCTCGATGCAGTCGACTTCGAGCCGGATCGCACCGCCGCCGGAAAAATCGAGCGTGACATGTCCGCCCGGCGCCTCGCCCTCCTCGAACGTGACCGCCAGGAGCGACAGAACGGCCTCCGGCGCATCGCGGCGCAACTTCGTCGCCTTCGCCGACAGCACATGGGCGAAATCCAACACGGCGCGCCGGCGCTCGCCCGGTTGCCGGCGCTTCTTGCCGTCCGCCTCCCAAGCGAACCGATTCAGAACCACGACGAAACGCTGGTCGTTCGGACGCCAGCGCAGATCGCCGACGGTCAGGACCGCGTCCTGGACGTGCGCGGAAAGGACCGCGAGGTCTTCGCTGTCGAAAGCCGCGAGCTTCAAGGGTGCCATGGCGAGGGGTCGATCCGTCGTCTAGCTGCGGACAGGAGCGCCGGCCGGCGCCTCCGCTCTTCCTAGCGCAATCCGGCGCCGGGCGAAATCACCGACGGACCAGGAATCTCACCCCGAAATCCGCTCGATGTCCGCACCGCACCGGCCGAGCTTGTCTTCGAGCCGCTCGAAGCCGCGATCCAGATGGTAGACGCGGTTGATCATGGTCTCGCCCTCTGCGGCAAGACCGGCGATCACCAGCGATACGGACGCGCGCAGATCGGTCGCCATCACCGGCGCGCCACGGAGCTGGTCGACGCCTTCGACCGTTGCGACCTGGCCGTCGAGATGGATCTTGGCACCCAGCCGGGCGAGCTCCTGGACGTGCATGAAGCGGTTTTCGAAGATCGTCTCGGTGATCCGGCAGGTGCCCCGCGCCCGCGTCATCAGCGCCATGAACTGGGCCTGGAGGTCGGTCGGAAAGCCCGGGAACGGCTCGGTGGTGACATCCACGGCACGGATGCCGGCGCCATTGCGCCGCACGCGAATGCCGCGGTTGGTGTTGGTGATCTCCGCGCCGGCTTCTTCCAGGATGGAGAGTGGCGCCGACAGGAGGTCGGCCCGGGCGTGATCGAGGGTCACGTCGCCCCCGGTCATGGCGACCGCCATGGCATAGGTGCCGGTCTCGATCCGGTCGGGCAGCACCCGGTGACGGGCGCCGGAAAGCCGATCCACGCCCTGGATCACGATCTCCGGCGTTCCCGCCCCTTCGATCTTCGCCCCCATGGCGGTCAGGCAGGCGGCGAGATCGGTGATCTCCGGCTCGCGCGCGGCGTTGGTGATCAGCGTTTCTCCCTTCGCCAGACTCGCCGCCATCATCAGCGTGTGGGTGGCGCCGACCGACACGCGCGGCAGATCGACCCGACCGCCCTTGAGCCCATTCGGCGCCTTGGCGATGGCGTAGCCCTGATCGATCTCGATCTCGGCCCCGAGCTGCTGCAGCCCCTGAATGAAGAAATCCACCGGCCGGGTGCCGATGGCACAGCCACCCGGCAACGACACGCGAGCGACACCCATCCGGGCGACCAGCGGACCGATCACCCAGAAGCTCGCGCGCATGGTGGACACCAGCTCGTAAGGCGCGGTGGTGTCGACGATGGCGCGGGCGCAGAGATGAATGGTCTGGCCGGACATGCCGTCCTGGCCGGCGCGCTTGCCTTCCACCGACCAGTCGACGCCGTGGTTCGACAGGATGTGGAAGAGCTGCTGAACGTCGCGCAGGCGCGGAACGTTCTCCAGCGTCAGCGTCTCGTCGGTCAGAAGGCTCGCGATCATCAGCGGCAAGGCAGCGTTTTTCGCGCCGGAGATCGGGATCGTCCCCTCAAGCGGGGCACCACCCCTCAGCCGAATCCGATCCATGAGCCGTGTTCCTTCAAACGTGGCGCCCCCCGAAGGACCAACGCAACTAGCCTACGGGCGCGCCAGGTGCAAGCGCGGCGCACCGATCGGGATCACGTCTTTTGGACAAACGAATCCAACACGCGCTTGCGGCCGGCCTTGTCGAAATCGACGGTGAGCTTGTTGCCCTCCACCGCGGCGATGGTGCCGTTGCCGAATTTCTGGTGGAACACCCGCGCACCGAGTTCGAAGGCGGGCGCGTGATCGGCCACGCTTTTGGCCACCAGCTCGCCCTCGATCGTCATCGGTTCGCGGGTCCGGCTCGCGCCGCCTTGCGACTTGCGTCGCTGGGCGCGCTCCCAGCCCGGCGTCGAATAGGTGGACGAGAACGGCTCGACCCGGTCGAAGCGGCTTTGGCCGTAGCCGCCATAGCCCCCGTAACCGCCCTGCTCGCGCACCTCCACGTGCGCTTCCGGCAATTCGTCGAGGAAGCGCGACGGCACGGTCGACTGCCACAGCCCATGGACGCGGCGGTTGACGGCGAACCAGACGAACACGCGCTTGCGGGCGCGGGTGAGGCCGACATAGGCGAGGCGGCGCTCTTCCTCCAGGCCGGCCTGGCCGTTCTCGTCGACCGCGCGCTGGTGGGGAAACAGGCCCTCCTCCCAGCCCGGCAGGAACACGGTGTCGAACTCCAGCCCCTTGGCGGCATGCAGCGTCATGATGGTCACGGCTTCGCCGCCGCTGTCGCTGTCGGTGTCCATGACCAGCGAGATGTGCTCCAGGAAGCTCGCCATGGAATCGAACTCGTCCATGGCGCGGACGAGCTCCTTCAGGTTTTCCAGCCGGCCCGGCGCATCGGCCGAGCGGTCCATCCGCCACATCTCGGTGTAGCCGGACTCGTCGAGCACGATTTCGGCAAGCTCGGTGTGGGTCAGCCGATCGAGCTCGGAGCGCCAGCGGGCGAACGACGTGATCAGGTCCTTCAGCGCCGTGCGCGTCTTCGGCTTCAGCTCCTCCGTCTGGGTGAGCTCGGCGGCCGCCTGCAGCAGCGGGATCCGGCGGGCGCGGGCGGTGTCGTGCAGCGTTTTCACCGCCACTTCGCCGATGCCGCGCTTCGGCGTATTCACGATCCGCTCGAAGGCGAGATCGTCGGCCGGCTGCACAATGACGCGGAAGTACGCCAGCGCGTCGCGAATTTCCTTGCGCTCATAGAAGCGCGGGCCGCCGATCACGCGGTAGGGCAGCCCCAGAGTGACGAAGCGGTCTTCGAACTCGCGCATCTGGAACGAGGCGCGCACCAGGATCGCCATCTCGTCGAGAGACAGGCCCTTGCGCTGAAGCTGCTCGATCTCCTCGCCGATCGCGCGCGCCTCTTCCTCCGAATCCCAGGCGGACGCGACCGTCAGCTTGTCGGCGTCATCGTCCAGGTCTTGCGTGAACAGCGTCTTGCCGAGCCGGCCCTCGTTGTGGCCGATCAGGTGCGAGGCGGCCGCCAGGATCGGCGCCGTGGAGCGGTAGTTGTGCTCCAGCCGGACCACGACGGCGCCGGGAAAGTCGTGCTCGAACCGCAGGATGTTGTCGACCTCGGCCCCGCGCCAGCCATAGATCGACTGGTCGTCGTCGCCGACCACGCAGAGATTCCTGTTGCCTTGGGCCAAAAGCCGCAGCCAGAGATACTGTGCGACGTTGGTGTCCTGATATTCGTCGACCAGCATGTATCGGAAGCGCTGCTGGTAGGAGGCGAGCACGTCGGGATGGCTGCGGAACAGCCGGATCGGCTCCAGCAGCAAATCGCCGAAATCGA
Source organism: Amorphus sp. 3PC139-8 (assembly GCF_040750475.1). Lineage (NCBI taxonomy): Bacteria > Pseudomonadati > Pseudomonadota > Alphaproteobacteria > Hyphomicrobiales > Amorphaceae > Amorphus > Amorphus sp. 3PC139-8. The sequence goes on from NZ_JABJVY010000001.1 coordinate 221,541, forward strand.
CCGCGTTCAGGACCCTCAGCCGCTCCTGATAGGCCTTATAGAGTTCGCCGCCGCGCCCGTTGGCAAAGGCGCGCGCCTCGCCGAGCGGCACTTCCTCGGGGCCGAGGCCGCGATTCTTCCAGCTATCGATCAAGGAATGGAGCTGACGGGCCGGCCAGCGCTTCTCGTCGAGGCCCTCGGCCTGGATGATCTGCTTGGCAAGCCGGATCTGATCGTCGGCATCCAGGATGGTGAAATCGGGCCGCAAATTGGCGAGCTCGGCATGCCGGCGCAAAATGCGGGTGCCGATGGCGTGGAAGGTGCCGAGCCAGGCCATGCCTTCCGCCGACGGGCCGACCAGGCCGGCGACCCGCTCCTTCATTTCCCGCGCGGCCTTGTTGGTGAAGGTCACGGCGAGGATTTCGCTCGGCCGGGCGCGGCCGGTGGCGAGGATATGGGCGATGCGGGTCGTCAGCACCCGCGTTTTGCCGGTGCCGGCGCCGGCCAGCACCAACACCGGACCGTCGACGGTTTCCACCGCGCGCCGCTGTTCCGGGTTCAGCTTGTCGAGATAGCTGGCCTCGGGGCGCGCACCACCGAGCGCCCGCGCGGCAATGCCGCCGGGCCGGGGCGCGGGCGCACTTTCCTCGAACCCCGCGATCGCGGGCATGGCCGAGCCGTCAGTGGAGCGAATCATTCGCTGATCCTGAGCCGAATGGAACAATCGGGCAACAGCTTGGGAGCGGGACGAGGAAAAGTGGGAACCGGTTCCCCGCCACACTCTGCTCTAACCTATTGGAATCGGTATCGATACGACTTGATCCGGCCGGACCGTACCGCATCGACAACGAAGCCGAAGCCCCTCTATTGCACCACAAAATGGGCCTCGAAACGGCAAACCCAAGCCCACCGATGCCGATTGCCCTCTTCCTCGGGGGCGCGCTTGCGCCGCTTGCCGCCTGGGCTCTGCTCGGCTTTTCATGGCGCGCCACCGACTGCAAGCGGAACCATGCCCCATGACCATCGCCATCCAATGCGCCATCCCGCAGGAGCTGGCCGTGCTCCGCGCCGAGCTCGACCACCGCGAAAGCGTCGAAATCGCCCATCTGCGCTTCGATCACGGCACCCTTTTCGGGCGCGACGTCGTGCTGGTCGGAACCGGCATCGGCAAGGTCAACGCCGCGATGGTCGCCACCTTGCTGATCGATCGCTTCGGCGCGGAGACGATCGTGTTTTCCGGCGTCGCGGGCGGGCTCGACCCGGCGCTTGCCATCGGCGACGTGGTGGTCGCGGAGCGGCTGGTCCAGCATGATTTCGGCTGGTTCGACCGAGGCGAAATGAAGCCTTACCAGGCTGGACATTTGCCCTTCTTCAACGCCACAGAGACCTTCGGCTACGATCTCAAGCCGGACACCCGCTCCCGCCTGGAAGCAGCCCTTGAAGGGGTCGCGCTGCCGGCGATGGAGGCGAGTGCCGCCGGCGGCGCGGCGCGGACGCCAAAGGTCGTGTTCGGCACCGTCCTCACCGGCGACCAGTACGTCAATTGCGAGGCGACCCGGGAGCGGCTCTTCAGCACCTATGGCGGTCAGGCCGTGGAGATGGAAGGGGCGGCACTTGCCCAAACCGCGGAGATGCACGGTGTCGACTGGGTCGTCGTCCGGGCGCTGTCGGACCTCGCCGGCCACTCGTCCCGTCTCGACTTCAACGCCTTCGTCGACGCCGTTTCCGCCTCCTCCGCTCAGATCATGGCGCGGATCCTGCCGGCCCTGTGAGCCGGCCTTTGGAGTCTCAAGCAGCGTGGAGCCGCTTGAGACTTTTGGCAGGATTTTCGGGGTCGTTGCGGAGTGCGGCGAGATCGAAGGCCGCCTGCATGCGCAACCAGTGATCGGCCGTGGAACCGAGCACGGCTTCGAGCCGGAGCGCCATTTCAGGAGAGACAGCGCTTTCGCCTTTGATAACACGGTAAAGCTGGGATCGGGTTACGCCGAGCGCGCGGGCGCCGTCTGCGACGCTTAGCCCAAGCGCGTCCAAATCAGCCGCGATCAGGCGACCGGGATGAGACGGAGAGTGCATCGCCATTGATCCGACCCTTCAGTGATAGTCTTCGAGATTGACGTCGACGACATTTGGAACCTCGAACCGGAAGACGATCCGCCAGTTGGCTCGAACCGTAACCGCCCATTCTCCGCTACGCGTGCCCTTCAGCGGATGCAGCCGAAAGGATGGACGATCGATCGTCTCCAGGCTGTCTGCAGTATCGAGTGCCGTCAGGATATCCCGAATCCGCTCCACCAACTCCGCCGGCGATCGACTGCGATCCCCCTTCTCATAGAAGCGCTTCAGTCCCTTGTGGCGGAAGCTGAGGATCATCGCATGCCCACAAGCCAAAAAGCCGGTCAGGCTAAAATGTAGCATGTCGCGCGACGTGCGCAAAGACGGAGCGGATGTGGTCCTGTGAGCCGGCCCATCCACGTCGCTGCGGATGCGCTTCCTGTCGCTTCCAGTTCAGACAGGAACGCCCGATCGGCAGACACTCGCTTCCATAACAACTCATCTGGAGGAAACCATGAGTGGCAATCGAGGCGTCGTCTATCAGGGGCCGGGTAAGGTCACCGTCGAGACGATCGCGTTTCCGGAGCTCGCCCTGGGCAGCCGGCGCTGCGATCACGGCGTGATTCTGAAGGTGCTGACGACCAACATCTGCGGCTCGGACCAGCACATGGTGCGCGGGCGCACGACGGCGCCGCAGGGCCTTGTGCTCGGCCACGAGATCACCGGCGAGGTGATCGAGTGCGGCCGCGACGTGGAGTTCATCCACAAAGGCGACATCGTCTCCGTGCCGTTCAACATCGCCTGCGGACGCTGCCGCAACTGCAAGGAAGGCAAAACCGGCATCTGCCTGAACGTGAACCCGTCGCGTCCGGGCGCGGCCTACGGCTATGTCGACATGGGCGGCTGGGTCGGCGGCCAGGCGGAATACGTCATGGTGCCCTACGCCGACTTCAATCTGTTGCGCTTTCCGGACCGCGACCAGGCGCTGGCCAAGATCCGTGATCTCACGCTGCTCTCCGACATCTTCCCGACCGGCTTCCACGGCTGCGTAACCGCCGGCGTCGGCCCCGGTTCCATCGTCTATATTGCGGGTGCCGGCCCGGTGGGCTTGGCCGCAGCCGCCTCGGCGAAGCTCCTGGGCGCGGCCTGCGTCATCGTCGGCGACATGATCGCGGAGCGCCTGGATCAGGCGGAAAGCTTCGGCTGCGAGACCATCGACCTGCGCCAGGACGGCGATCTCGGCGAGATGGTCCGCCAGATCGTCGGTGAGCCCGAGGTCGACGCCTTCGTCGACTGCGTCGGCTTCGAGGCCCATGGCTGCGGCCACGACCATTCCCACGAGCAGCCCGCCATCGTGCTCAATTCCGCGATGGCACTAACCAGGGCCGGCGGCCAGATCGGCATTCCCGGTCTCTACGTCACCGAAGACCCCGGTGCGGAAGACAAGGCGGCCCAGACCGGTTCGCTCAGCATCCGCTTCGGCCTCGGCTGGGCGAAGTCGCACTCCTTCCACACCGGCCAATGCCCGGTGCTGCGCTACAACCGGCAGCTCATGCAGGCGATCCTGTTCGACCGGGTCGAGATCGCCAAGGCGGTGAACGTGCAGATGATCGGTCTGGACCAGGCGCCCCAGGGCTATGCGGACTTCGACGGCGGCGCGGCCAAGAAGTTCGTCATCGACCCGCACGGGGCGATCGCAGCGTAAAAGCAGGGATTGACCAGCCCGTGAGGAAAGGCATGTTGGCTGGTCAATTCTTGGGAAAACTATCGAGAAGCTAGTCTTTTTATATATTTAGTTCCGGATTTGGAACAAATCCTTAATAGACCATATTGGTAATACCATAAGGGGATGGTTTTTCTCCTTAGGGGCAATCTTAAATCCGTAGCGCGAATAAAGTTTCGTCGTGTCTTCATTTAACGAGCGCAGCGCTACACCATAAAATGCTACATGGTTCGAAACGATGTATGCGCGATGCAGCGCGTCAACCAACATGTGCCCGCCAAGCCCTGAACGTTGGCAACTTCTCTGAATTGCAAGGTAATGAATATAGAGTAGCGGAACCGCCTGAGTCTTGGTTGCTCCCCATCGGTTATAGTCTATTTTCTCTGAATTTTCAGAGGAAAAAGTCAATACATAAAAACCGGAGGGTGAAGAGCTTTGGGCTTCATGAGCGCAGAAAACGCGCACTCTCCCTTGATCGTGCCATTTATATGCTTTTTCTTTGGCCCAATTGTCAATTTCGCTGACTCCGCAATGGAATCTGCGAACACTATCTTTCGAGGCCAGGGGTGCTATTTTTACTGTGTTCAGGTCCAACGAACTGATCGCAGTTCTCGGTATGCCGCATGTATGCTTCGTACGCGCGGCGAAGCTCCGGAGCTATGCCGCCCGACTCTTTGTACACTTGCCGGCAGAAATCGTAAGCTTCTTTTTCACTGCGAAATGCGGATTTCTTTTTTTTCTCCCCACCGATCATAGATCGCAGGAGATCGGTAAGCGAAAGCACCGTCATTGCTTCGATCCTATGTCTGTGAGATGTCGATATCGGAATTGGCCCCTGCGAAGAGGGTTGACAAGGGTGCGTTGATCGCATAGCGGCCATGATTCGCTGGACATTGAATCACACAGAGTCATTAGTCAACGGTTATAATTCAGGCATTCTGCGACATTGGCTTTGATGAATCGTTCAAGGTTCTCCCTATCTCTTTGAGATGGATTCGCTTTTCGGGAGCGACCACGACGGCCGAGCAATTGCAGAAATTGCCTTGCGCCAACCTTTTCGCACAGAGCGTCCACAAAATTTTGGACGCTTCGCTGCAGGATCTCCCCTCACACAAACTCCGCCGCCACCCGATGCAGCGTCGCGTGGCGGCGGGCAAGCCGATCGATATCGCGCTCGTAACCGCCGCCGAGCACGCCGGCGAGCGGAATGCCGGCCTCGCGCACCGCGTCGATCACGAACCGGTCGCGGTCGATCAGCCCCTGGTCCGACAGCGCCAGCCGGCCGAGCCGATCGTCGCGATGCGGGTCGACGCCGGCATTGTAAAACACGATGTCGGGGCGAAACGCCGCCAGCGCCGGAGCGACCACCGCGCGCACCGCCTCCAGATAGCTGTCGTCCTCGCAATCGTCGACAAGCGGCACGTCCAGCGAGGACGGCACCTTGCGGACGGGATAGTTGTTCTCCGCATGCAGCGACAGCGTGAACACCGCCGGATCGTCGGCGAAGATCGAGGCGGTGCCGTCGCCCTGGTGCACGTCGCAATCGATCACCATCGCCCGCTCGATCGCCCCATCCGCCATCAGCACACGGATCGCCACGGCGACATCGTTGAAGACGCAGAAACCCGCCCCTTGCGCCCGCCGCGCATGGTGGCTGCCGCCGGCGGTGTTGCAGGCAAGGCCATGCTCCAATGCAAGCCGCGCGGTCAGAAGCGTGCCGGCGCTGGCGCAGCGCGCGCGCAAGGCCACCGGCGGCGTCATCGCAAAGCCGATCTCGCGGGCAATCGCGGTGGGCACCTCTGAGGCGAACACCTGGTCCACATACGCGCGGTCGTGGGCGAGCGCGATCCAGGACGCCGGCGCCTCGCCGGGGATATGGAAGGTGCCCGGGCCGGCGAGCCCTTCCTCGGTCAGAATTTCCGCGATCCGCTTGAACTTGCCCATCGGAAACCGATGGTCGGCCGGAAACTCGGGATTGTAGCTTGGGTTGTGAACGATCGGCAGGGTCATGACGCTCCCCATTTTGGGGCAGAAATTGCCGACGGCAATGGCGATATTGCACCGCCAAATCGCCGGCGCCGAAACCCCGCATTTTTACGCCTACGACGGGATCTCGGGTTGCGGCCGCCGAGGCAATCGGGTTCATGCTTTAGAGCAAATCCAGGAAAGGTGGGGACCGGCTTTTCCATCCGGATTTGCGTCAAGCCGACAGCCGCTCGATCGCCCGCCTGAGGACCATCCGACATGGACAGCGTCGCCGCCGCTCGCATCCGCCCGTTCGCGGTGAGCCACCGGATGGTGCTGGCGATCGCCGTGCCGATGACGCTCGCCTACGTCACCACGCCCCTGGTCGGCATCTCGGACACCGCGGTGATCGGCCAGCTCGGCGATGCCGCCGTGCTGGGCGCGATCGCCGTTGGCGCGGTGCTGTTCGATTTTCTCGGGACGACGTTCAACTTTCTGCGGATGGGCACCACGGGCCTGACCGCCCAGGCGCTCGGCGCCGACGACCTTGCAGAGGTGCAGGCCGTTCTGGTGCGTGCGCTGATCGTGGCGGCAGGCGCCGGACTGCTGGTCATCGTGCTGCAGGGGCCGATCCTGTCGGCCTTCCTGGCGCTGATGGGCGCGAGCCGGGAGGTCGACGCCGCCACCCGCACCTATTTCGGCGTGCGCGTGCTGGCCTCCCCGCTCCAGTTCATGAACTACGCGCTGCTCGGCTGGCTGCTCGGTCTTGGTCGCGCGGCCACCGGGCTTGCGATCCAGTTCGTGCTCTGCGCCGTCAACGTCGCACTGAACATCCTCCTGGTGCTGGTCTGGGACTTCGGCGTGGCCGGCGTCGCGTGGGCCTCCGTCGCGGCCGAGGCGACGGCGCTGATCGTCGCCATCCTTCTCGTGCTGCGGGTCTCGCGGACAAATGCCTGGCCTTCGTGGAGCCGGATCTCCGACAAAACGCAATTCCTGCGCATGGGCAGCGTCAATCGCGACATCATGATCCGCTCCATCACGCTGATGGTGGCGTTCTCCTTCTTCACCGCCCAGGGTGCACGCACAGGCGACGTCACGCTGGCAGCGAACGCCGTCTTGATGAACTTCTTCATGATCTGCTCTTTCTTCCTGGACGGTTTTGCGACCGCCGCCGAGCAGCTCACCGGCCGGGCATTGGGCGCGCGCTATCGCCCCGCCTTCGAGCGGGCGGTCCGGCTCTGCGTCGGCTGGGGGTTCGCGATGGCGGCCATCCTGTCGCTTGCCACCATCCTCGGCGGCGGCGCGCTGATCGACCTGATCACCACTGCGCCGGAGGTGCGCGAAACCGCACGCCACTACATGGTCTGGGCAATCCTGATGCCGCTCGCCGGCGTGCTGGCGTTCGAGATGGACGGCGTCTTCATCGGCGCGACCTGGACCGACGACATGCGCAACATGATGCTGGTTTCGCTCGCCGCCTATTTCGCGGTCTGGGCGGTGGCGCACCCGCTCTTGGGCAATCACGGCCTGTGGCTGGCGCTGGTCACGTTCGTCGGCTTGCGCGGACTGACGCTTCTCTGGCGCTGCCGCGTGCGCGTGCCAAGAACCTTTCCCGTTCAGACGGAAACGCAATAACGCTCAAGGACGGCGGATGCCGGGAAGCGCCGCCATCTCCGCGGCAATTCTCTCCAGCACGGCCGACCCCACCCGAAGGCCGAGCTCGCCCGACAGATAGCGCGCGAACGCCGGCGATGCCCAGGCGAGACCGCCCTGATCGCGCCGCAGCTTCCAAGCCGCCGACACGCACAGCCTGGTCAGCGCCGGCCGGGCGGGGTGATCCTTGGGCAGGCCCGCCAACAGCCTGTAGGCGGACACGAACCGGTCGTGGTGCTGCTGCCGCTTGTCGGCCGAGAGCGTCGAGGCCGCCTGCTCCGGCGCACAGACGACGGTTGCGTCGGTGAGCGCCATCCGATCCGCCTTCGCCGCCAGACGCAGCGACAGCGACTGATCCTGAATGAACACCGCCTCGTCGCAGCCGCCGGAGGCAAGAAAGAGATCCCGAGCCACCAAAAGCGCGATATGCACGATCGGCCGCCGGGCCGCCATCACCAGCGGCGCCTCGCTCACGATAACGGCCGCATCGTCGGAAATCGGCGCCAGCGTCGCCTTCTTCCGCCGACCATAGATCAGCGGCGCGCCGGTTTCAGCGAGCTTCGCAAGCATCCAGTCGGTGGCGTTTTCCGGCAGCAGGTCGTCGCCGTCTATCGGATGCAGGACGCGCCCCCGCGCAGCATCCGCCGCTTCGTTGAGCCGGATCGCCGGGCCTTTGTTGTCCGCGTGCAGGATCAGCCGGACACGATCATCCTCCCGCGCGAACCCCTCCAACACCTCGACGGAGTCGTCGGTCGAGGCGTCGTCGACGAACACGAACTCCCGGCTGTGCGATCCGGTCTGTGCCTTAAGACTCGCCCAGACGGCCGGCAGGGCCTCGGCCTTGTTGTAGACGGTGACGAGATAGGAGACGTCGACTCCGTCCAAGGGACCAGCACTCCTAGACTAGAGAATTTGAACCGCGGCCGAACACCCAGTTCTCGTCCGCCCTCATCCCGCTTCTACCTTGCGCGGAATGCGGGCGGAAAACCGATGCCCACTTTTCCTCATCCCGCTTTATTCCCGCCAGTAATCGCCGATCCAGCGGGCCGGTCGAAGCTGCTTGTGGATGCCGCCCGGCCAGCGGCCCTCGAACGCCTCGTCCGGCTTCGGATGGCCGTGGAACACCACGATCTTCGCCCCGTCCGGGATCTTCGCCGGCACGAACCAGCGCTTGATTCCCTTGGGCAGGCAGTGGCGCTTGAACGACACGCACCACTCGTCCGGCCAGAACACGATGTCGGTCTTCACGTTGGAAAGGAAGGCCTGCTCGTTGCGGTAAAGGTCCACCCAGTGTTGGACGGTGTGCTCGTGGAAGGTGTCGAGCACGAACGGATCGGCGCCGATCTCGAAGCGGAAGACCGACGAATTCCCGATCCGCCGGTCCGGATGGGTCCAGTTGTGGATGATCGCAAGCTTGCCGGGCTCGAATTCGAAGAAGGGCTCCAGCCGATCCACCACGATCAGGTCGAGATCGAGGAACAGCGCGGTGCCCTCAAGGTCCGCGAGCGTCCGGTTGAAAAGCGCAAGCTTCTTCCAGGGATAGTCCTGGTAGGCATCCAGCGTGATCGGCGGCAGCGGCGCCGTCTCGACCTTCGGGTCGATCCCTTCCGGGTCGTCGGTAAAGCACATGAAACGGAACGGCAGGTCGAGCTGCCGCGCCACCATGCCATAGAGACGATTGACATAGTGCGGCCCGTAGACGGTGCCCCACTTCATACAGACGATGTTGACGGGAGCGGTCATAGGGCCTTGCTTCGATGGCTTGCGGGGGCGCGAAGGGTTCGATCCGCCTATAAGAATCCGACGTATGTGACAAGCGCGGGGCAACCGGACCCGCAATCCAAGGGACGACAGGAAAAGAATTGATGCCGTTTCCCGCGCCGAAGACCGCGCTCGTCACGGGTGGCGCCCGCCGCATCGGCCGGGCGATCGTGGAGGATCTCGCCGCCCACGGCTACGCCGTCGCCATCCACGCCCATCGCTCGGTACACGACGCAGAAGCGCTCGCCGCCGAGCTCGTCGCCCAGGGCGCTCGGGCGATCGCGGTTCCCGGCGAACTCGCCGAGCTCGATCGTCTGGACGAGATCTGCGACGCCGTCGAAAGCGCGTTTGGCCCGATCGGCCTGCTCGTCAACAACGCCTCGATCTTCGGCGACGACGACATCGCGACCATGACGCCGGAGAGCTTCCTCGCCCACATGACGGTGAACGCGGCCGCGCCGATCTTTCTCGCCCAGGCCTTCGCGCGCCGGCTTCCGGAGCAAACTGAAGGGCTCATCGTCAACGTCACCGACCAGCGGGTGCGCAAAACCGTCCCCACCCACTTCTCCTACGGCACTTCGAAGGCCACATTGGATGGAGCGACCCGGACCCTTGCCCAGGCGTTGGCGCCCCGCATCCGGGTAAACGCGATCGCGCCCGGTCCGACGCTTCCCAGCGAGCGCCAGGCCATGTCCGACTTCGAGCGCCAGGCAGCGGCCGTCCCCCTCAGGCACGGCCCGCGCCTAGACGAGTTCGGCAAAGCGGTGCGCTTCTTCGTCGAGGCGAGCTCGGTCACCGGCCAAACCATCGTGCTCGACGGCGGGCAGCATCTTGGCTGGGAGACGCCTGACGTCCTAGGAATCGAGGAATGACCGAATCGACGTCCCAAGATCAGAGCAAGGCGGCGCCCAGCGTGCCGGCCGACGACGCGTTCGAGCGGATCGCGCTCGCACCCGTCGACGAGACGGCGGACGGCGAAGCGCGCGTGGGCGCCGACCTGATCGCGGACGTGGTCAAGCGGCTGCCGAACGCGCCGGGCGTCTACCGGATGCTCGATGAAAAGGGCGACGTTCTCTATGTCGGCAAGGCGCGCAGCCTGAAGAAGCGTGTGTCGAACTACGCCCGTCCGGTGGGTCTGCACTATCGCACGCTGACCATGATAGCCAACACGCGGGCGATGGAGTTCGTCACCACCCGCACCGAGACCGAGGCGCTGCTCCTCGAGGCGAACCTGATCAAGCGGCTGCGTCCGCGCTTCAACGTTCTGCTGCGCGACGACAAATCGTTCCCTTACATCCTGATCACCGGCGACCACGAAGCGCCGCAGATCGTCAAGCATCGCGGCGCGCGCAGCCGCAAGGGCGACTATTTCGGACCGTTCGCCTCCGCCGGCGCGGTCGACCGCACCATCAATGCGCTGCAAAAGGCCTTCCTGCTGCGCTCCTGCACCGATGCCGTCTACGACACCCGGACCCGGCCTTGCCTCCTGTTCCAGATCAAGCGCTGCTCCGGCCCCTGCACCGGCGAGATCGATCCCGCTGCCTACAAGGAGTTGGTCGGCGAGGCGCGCGCCTTTCTCGCCGGCAAGAGCAAGGCGGTACGCGCCGAGCTCGCCACCGAGATGGAACAGGCCGCCGAACGGCTCGATTTCGAGCAGGCCGCCCGCTACCGAGACCGGCTCGCCGCGCTTTCCCACATCCAGTCGCACCAGGGCATCAATCCGCAAGGCATCGAGGAAGCCGACGTCTTCGCCGTCCACCAGGAGGGCGGGCAAAGCTGCATCCAGGTGTTTTTCTTCCGCACCGGCCAGAACTGGGGCAACCGGGCCTATTTCCCGAAGGCCGACGCGAACTGGTCGGCGGCGGAGGTACTGGAAAGCTTCCTCGCCCAGTTCTACGACGACAAGCCGTGCCCGAAGCTGATCCTCACCTCCGAGCAACTGCCGGAAGAGGAGCTGCTCGCCACCGCGCTCACCGAACGCGCCAGCCACAAGGTGGAGGTGCATCGGCCCCAGCGCGGCACCAAGCGCGAGCTGGTCGACCACGCGCTTCAGAACGCGCGCGAGGCACTCGGCCGCAAGCTCGCCGAGAGCGCGAGCCAGGCCACCCTGCTCAAGGGCGTTGCGGAGGTGTTCGAGCTGCCGGCCCCGCCGCGCCGGATCGAGGTCTACGACAACTCCCATATCATGGGGACCAACGCGGTCGGCGGCATGATCGTCGCCGGGCCGGAGGGCCTTGCCAAGGCACACTATCGCAAGTTCAACATCAAGTCGGACACCGTCACCCCCGGCGACGATCTCGGCATGATGCGCGAAGTGCTGCAACGCCGCTTCCAGCGGCTGTTGAAAGAGGCCGGTCCGCGCGGCGAAAACGAGGCGCCGGAGGACGGGATCGGCCCTTGGCCGGACCTCGTGCTGATCGACGGTGGCGCGACCCAGCTCGCCGCCGCCCGCGAGGTGCTGACCGAGCTCGGAATCGAAGACCTGCCACTGGTGGGCGTCGCCAAGGGCGTCGACCGCGACGCGGGGCGCGAAGAGTTCCATCGGCCGGGCAAGGCGCCGTTCCGCCTGCCGCCGCGCGATCCGGTGCTCTATTTCATCCAGCGCCTGCGTGACGAAGCGCACCGGTTCGCCATCGGCACCCACCGTGCCAAGCGGGCCAAGGAGATCGCCGCCAACCCGCTCGACGAGATCCCCGGCATTGGGGCCGCCCGCAAGCGTGCGCTGTTGCGCCATTTCGGCACCGCCAAAGCGGTCTCCAAGGCCGGCATCGACGACCTGGTCTCCGTGGAAGGCATTTCGGAGGCGATGGCGAAGTCGATCTACTCCTACTTCCACGACCAGGCGAGCTGATTGCGATTTCCGGAAAAAGCGGGCCCGGTATTGCGCCCGGGACCGCGCTCCCCTTCGCGAGCCGATCGGAACGGGCGACCCGCCGTCACGTTGACGGTCCGGGCGAGCTGTGGTCTCTCAGGCTTGGCCAGCCCGCAGCTTCCTGTTCCGGTCCGCTCATGACACGCCGCGACGCGCTTACCGTTCCCAATCTGCTCACCTATGGCCGCATCATCGCGGTGCCGGTGGTGGCTGCGCTGTTGTTGGTGCCGGGATCCGGCGCGCGCTGGGCGGCGGTGATCATCTTCGTGGTCGCGGCGGTCTCCGACTTTTTCGACGGCTATCTCGCCCGCACCTTGAACCAGACCTCCGCGCTGGGACGGATGCTCGATCCGATCGCCGACAAGCTGATCGTCGCCGCCCTTCTGGTCGCGCTCGCCGCCGACGGCACCATCACCGGCCTCAACGTGCTCGCTGCCGTGTTCATCCTGATGCGCGAGATCTTCGTCTCCGGTCTGCGCGAATTCCTGGGCGGCACGGTGGTCATCCATGTCAGCCAGATCGCCAAGTGGAAGACTGCGGCGCAGCTTGTCGCCATCTCCGTGCTCTTGATCGCGCCGCTCGCCGAGACCGCGGCGCCGGCGGTCGAAATCCTCGGCCTGGTGGTGCTTTGGATTGCCGCGGCCCTTACGGTCTACACCGGCATTGACTACATTCGGGGTGGATTGCCCTATCTGACCGAGGCTGAGTGATGCGTATCGTCTATTTCGCCTGGGTGCGCGAGCGCGTCGGGCTCGAGGCCGAGGACATCGACCTTCCCGAAAGCGTGGCGACCGCCGGGGAACTGGTGGACTGGCTCAAGGAGCGCAGCCCCGGCCACGCCTTTGCGCTGGAAGAACCACGTGCGATCCGGGTCGCCGTCGACAAGGTCCATGCCCGGCCGGACGCCCCGCTCGCCGGCGCCCAAGAGGTGGCGCTGTTTCCGCCGATGACGGGCGGATAGAGCGGGATGAGAAAAAGTGGAAACCGGCTTTCCGCCCGCATCCGCTCTGATTTGAAAGACGATCAACTCGTCCCTTCGGACACCGTCCGAAGGAGTTGATCCCAAGCGATTTCAGGAAAAGTGGGAACCGGTTTTCCGTACGAAATCGCGGCAGGGAAAATGGAGGACGCACAATGTCCGAATCCATGCCCAGCGTAGGCGGCCTCATGTCTGGCAGCGATTTGGCACCTGAGATCCGGGTCGGGCCGGAGCCGATCGACGTGGCGGCCGAAACCGCGCCGTTGACCCACGGGCGCACCGACATTGGCGCTGTCGTCACCTTCACCGGGCTTTGCCGCGACGAAGCGGGCCGGCTGGCCGCCCTGGAACTGGAGCACTATCCCGGCATGGCCGAGGACGAGATCGGCCGCATCGCCGAGGAGGCGGTCAGCCGCTGGCCACTTCTCGGCCTCAAGGTCGTGCACCGCTCCGGTAAAATCCTGCCGGGGGAGACCATCGTGCTGGTCGCTGCCGCCTCCGCCCATCGCGCTGCCGCGTTCGAGGCCGCGTCCTTCCTGATGGACTTCCTGAAGACCCAGGCTCCGTTCTGGAAGAAGGAGCATCCGCGCGACGGGGCCGAGGGCGGCTGGGTCGCGGCGAAAGTGGAAGACGACGCCGCGACGGAGCGATGGGAGCGCTGAGAGATTTTTCGCTCACGCGCGCGGATACGCGGGCAAGCGGATACGCGGGCAAGATGGGGGAACCACGCGCCAAAGCCCCCAAAAAAGCTCTTTGGTCTCGCAATTTCGGACGGAAAACCGGTTCCCACTTTTCCTGAAATTGCTCAATCATCGATCCCGAAGTCCGACGGTGGGAACCGGTAGACCGTGCTGCAGAATTCGCAGGTCACGCGGATCTCTCCCTCCTCGACCATCTCGCGCCGTTCATCGGCATCGAACTGGTTGAGGATGTCGACGATCTTCTCGCGCGAGCAGCTACAGGTCTCCTCCACCGGAACCGCGTCGAACACACGGACGTCGCGCTGGTGGAACAGCCGCAAGAGCAGCCGCGGCGGCGCGACGTCGGGGTCGATCAGCTCGTGATCCTCGACCGTGCCGACCCGGGCGAGCGCTTCCACCCAGGCATCGTCGTCCGGCTCGCCATCCCCTTCTCCGGCCTCGCTTCCGGGCGCATCGCCGGGGCTCAGGTCGCGATGCCGGATGCGGTCTTCGGATTCGGGAAGAAACTGCATCATCAGCCCGCCGGCACGCCAGGAATGGCGCAGCCCGGCGCCATCCCGGCGCTCCAGCACTTCGGCGACGGCAAGCCGCACCGTCGTCGGGATCTGCTCCGACTGGGCGAAATAGGCGTGTGCCACTTCTTCCAGGCTGTCGCCGGTGAGCGGCACGATGCCCTGATAGCGCCGCATGTGGCCGCCCGGATCGATGGTGAGGGCCAGATGTCCCTCGCCCACCAGATCGGAGAACGCGGGCGCCCCGTCGGCCGACAGGCGCGCGACCTGATCAGCATCGAAACGGGCATAGGCCCGCACCCGGTCCGGCGAGCGGAAATCCACCACCAGCAGGCTGACCGGCCCGTCGCTCTGGATCTGAGAGATGAAACGGCCTTCGAACTTCAGCGCGCTGCCAAGGAGAACCGTCAGCACCAGCGCCTCGCCCAAGAGCCGCGCCACCGGCTCCGGATAGCCGTGCCGCGACAGGACGCTGTCCACGACCGGGCCCAGATGGGCGACCCGGCCGCGCACGTCGAGCGCATTCACCGAAAACGGCAACACCAGATCGTCGGACGGAAGCCTTACGACCTCCCCGCCAGATTCGCTCATTCCGCCGCCGCTGTCTCCGCCATACACCATGCCAGGATCCCTTTCTGCGCATGTAGGCGATTTTCGGCTTCGTCAAAGACCACCGACTGCGGTCCGTCGATCACGCTTTCCGACACTTCCTCGCCACGGTGGGCGGGCAGGCAGTGCATGAAGATCGCATCGGGCGCGGCCGCCGCCATCAGCCGGTCGTTGACCTGGAACGGCTTCAGCAGGTTGTGACGCCGCTCGCGCTCGCGGTCTCCCATCGACATCCAGGTGTCGGTGACGACGCAATCGACCCCATCGACCGCCTCGAACGGGTCCTCGGTGACGAGGATCTTAGCACCGGCCTTGCGCGCCTTCTCCACCACGTCTTCGGCAGGCGCGAGCTGGGGCGGAGTGGCGACACGCAGCTCGAACGCGAACCGCTCCGCTGCCTGCACCCAGGACGCCAGCACGTTGTTGCCGTCGCCGGTCCAGGCCACCTTGCGCCCGGCGATCGGACCGCGATGCTCCTCGAAGGTCAGCACGTCGGCCATGATCTGGCAGGGATGCGAGACCTTGGTCAGGCCGTTGATCACGGGCACGCTCGCATATTCGGCGAACTCGCTCAGCGCGTCGTGATCGAGAATCCGGATCATCACCGCATCCACATAGCGCGACAGCACGCGTGCGGTATCGGCGATGGTCTCGCCACGGCCGAGCTGCATTTCCGCGCCGGTGAGCATGATCGTTTCGCCGCCGAGCTCGCGCATTGCCACGTCGAACGACACGCGGGTCCGGGTCGACGGACGCTCGAACACCATGGCCAGCACACGTCCGGCCAGCGGGCCATCGCCCCGGCGCGCGCCATTGCGCTTCGCCTTCATGCTGCGGCTGTCGTCGATGATCCCCCGAAGCACCGCACTCGGAAGCTGATCGAGATCGAGGAAATGCCTCGGAGCGCCGTTTCCGGTCATGCCGCCCCTCCTGACTGGATCTGCGCCTCGACGGAGGAGGCCGCACGATCGAGGCGATCCACCGCCTCTTTGATGTCCGCGTCCGTGACCACGAGCGGCGGCAACAGCCGCACCACGTTGTCGCCGGCCGCAATCGTAACGAGGCCTTCGGCGCGCGCCGCGGCCACCACGTCGCCCGACGCGACCCGGCATTTGAGCCCCTGCATCAGGCCTTCGCCGCGGCTCGTCTCGAACACATCGGGATGGGAATCCACCAGGCCGGCAAGCGCCTGCTTCAGGACGATGCCGCGCCCGGCGACCGCCTCCAGAAAGCCAGGCTCCAGCACGACGTCCAGAACGGCATTGCCCATGGCGCAGGCGAGCGGATTGCCGCCATAGGTCGACCCGTGGGTGCCGGGGATCATGACGTCGCCGACCTCAGCGGTCGCCAGACAGGCACCGAGCGGGAAGCCGCCGCCGATACCCTTGGCGACCATCATGATGTCCGGCTCGACCTCCGACCATTCGCAGGCGAACAGCTTGCCGGTCCGCCCCATGCCGCACTGAACCTCGTCGAGGATCAAAAGCGTGCCCGTCTCGTCGCACAGCTTGCGCACGGCGCGCAGATAGTCGTGCGGGAAAGGACGGATGCCGCCTTCACCCTGGATCGGCTCCAGCATGACGGCCGCCGTGGCCGGGCCGACCGCGGCCTTCAGGGCTTCGAAGTCACCGAACGGCACTTGGTCGAAGCCTTCCAGCGGCGGGCCGAAGCCTTCCAGATATTTCGGATTGCCGCCCGCGGCGATGGCCGCAAAGGTTCGGCCGTGGAAGGCGCCTTCCACCGTGACGATGCGAAAGCGCTCCGGCGCGCCATTGGCATAATGGTAGCGGCGCGCGGTCTTGATCGCGGCGTCGGCGGCCTCGGTGCCGGAATTGGTCACGAACACGCGCTCGGCAAAGCTCGCCGCGCACAGCCGGTCGGCCAGCCGTTCCTGCTCGGGAATCCGGAAAATGTTGGAGGTGTGCCAGACCTTGTCGGCCATGTCCTTCATGGCCGCGACGAGGTGCGGGTGGGCATGGCCGAGCGAGGAAACGGCAATGCCGGACCCGAAATCGAGATAACGTCGCCCGTCGGACCCATCGAGCCAGACACCTTCGCCGGTTTCGAAGGCGAGTTCCGTGCGAGCATAGGTCTTGTAGACGGCCGAAGAAGCCATGACGTCTCTCGATGGTTGATGGCGATTTGGATGACGAATTCGTCGTACAGCGCCCGAAAAACAAATCGTGCCGCCAGAAGGGGCGGCACGACGGAACGTTGTATATTCGGCGAACGACGCCATGTGTCAATGTCCGAGCCGCAATCGGGCTTGCGATCGGAGACGAAAATCGGTTGGGGAAAACCGAATCAGTCCACAGCGTCGAGTCCAGCTGAATCTTGTCAGAGATTCTCGCGATGTTGTAGTCTCTTTCCTATCGAGGCACGAGATATCGTGCAGAACCCACCCCTCAGCCCCGAGAGCGCAGGTGCGCGGCCCGTCCGCGCGGCGCCGACGGATTCTGTGAACCACAGACGGAGGTCTCGAAATGGGTGAGGAGACGACGGCGTCCTGGACCGATGAGCGGGTCTCGCTTCTGCAGAAGCTCTGGTCGGAAGGACTGAGCGCGAGTCAGATCGCGACCCAGCTTGGCGGGGTCAGCCGCAATGCGGTGATCGGCAAGATCCACCGTCTCGGTCTTTCGGGCCGAGCCAAGACGGCCGCTCAGCCCCGCCCGCGCAAGCAGCGGCCGGCGACGTCGAAGCCGACGCCCCGGGTAGCGGCCGGCGGCAGCGGTGGCGGATCCGGTGGTGGTGGCAACGCCGCCACGGTGGCCCGCGCCACCCGCGTGGTCGGCAACACCGCCTTGAAGCTCGTGGTGGAGAGCGAAGTCGCCACCCAGCCCGCGCCGGTCGGCCAGGCCGACGTGGTGCCGTTCGGCGAGCGCAAGACGCTGATGGAGCTCAACGAGCACACCTGCCGCTGGCCGATGGGCGATCCCGGCTCCTCCGACTTCGCCTTCTGCGGCCGGGAGTCCACCCCCGGACAGCCTTATTGCAGCGCCCATGCCCGGGTTGCCTACCAGCCGGTGCCGGACCGCCGCAAGCAGCGCTCCAGCGGAAGCTGACCGGACGCAACGTCCCGGTCTTTTACGCACCCGGTCTTTTGCGCAAATGAGGTGCGCAGCGCGCAAATGTAGCGTTGCGCATTTTTCCGAAAGCCTTTTCCGAACGGCCAACCGGGTTCCACTTGGCGTGGAAGCGCTGAGTTCGCGCAACGACTGCGCACAGCAGACGCTTGCCCTTGGCGCGCGAACCGGTCACTCCTTTGCCGCGACGAAGCCCGCCACCCGCGGGGCGGGGCACGAGAGGAGCGCGCGAGATGACCGGCAGCATCGAGTTCGATCATGACGACGGGGCGGCGCGCCTCACCCTCTCCAATCCAGGCAAGCGCAACGCGATCTCCGCCGATATGTGGCGTGAGCTGCTCCGCGTCGCCGGCGAGGTGGCCGATGATCCGGCGATCCGCTGCGTGATCGTGGAGGGTGCCGACGGCACCTTCTCGGCCGGCGCCGATATCGCCGGCTTCGACACCGGCCGCAGCGGAAGCGGCGCCGGCGCCTATGACGATCTTCTGGAAGATGCGCTGGCCGCACTGGAAGCGATGCCGAAGCCGGTGATCGCGGCGGTGGCCGGCCCCTGCATGGGGGCGGGTGCGGCTCTTGCGGCCGCCTGTGACTTCCGGGTGGCGGAGGAAGCCGCCTTCTTCGCCGTGCCCCCTGCCCGGCTCGGGATCGGCTACGATCCGCGCGGCGTGGCGCGGCTGGTCCGCGTGTTCGGCGATGCGGCGACCCGCGAACTCCTGTTTCTCGGAGAACGCATGACTGCCGACCGCGCCCACCAGATCGGTGCCGTCCACAAACTCGCCACCCAGGGCGAGGTGCGCCTCGCCGCCGACGCGCTGGCCGGCATCATCGCGGCCCGGGCGCCGCTCACGATCGCGGCGGCAAAGGCGGCACTGTCGGAGATCGCCGGCCGCTATCGGCCTTCCGAAGAGATCCTGCGGTTCGCCGAAATCGCCAATCAGAGCGCCGACTATGCGGAAGGCCGCGCAGCCTTCGCCGAAAAGCGCCCGCCCCGCTTCGTCGGAAAGTGATCGTCGGACGCCGCAGGCGCCATCATGTTTTCTTCGCCGACGCGGTCGTGCGCGAGCGCCGGCCGGGACGCGTGCGTGCGGTCTGCTCGCTTGGCCGCCAATGCGGTCCGGAGCTGCCGGCGGTGCGAACCAGATCCATCTGCAAGGTGTAGCGGTCCGGCCGGTAGAGGGCGGAGAGATACTCCATCCCGTCGCCGTCCTGGCCGTAGACGACCCGGCTCAGCGACACCAGCGGTGCGCCGACATCGATCCCGAGCGCCTCGGCGACCTCCGGTCCCGCCAGCACGGCGCTGATTTCCTGGCGCGCGAATTCCGAGCGAAGCCCGGTGCGCTCCATCAGCTCCAGCAGCGGCATCTGCGCCAGATCCTGCTCGGAATAGACCCGGCCGATCCGCTCCGGCACATAGGCCGTGAGGTAGGAGAAGGGCGTGCCGTCCACCAGCCGCACGCGGATCGAACGCTGCACCTGCTCGTCGGCGGCCAGATCGAGCGCGTCGCGCACGATGTTCGGTGGCCGCATATATTCGAACGACAACAGGCGGACATCGGTGGAGCGGCCCATCTCGATCAGATGGGAAAACACGTTCGCCACATCGGTGATGAGGGTGCGAACCTTCGGCTCCTGACCGCGCACGAACGTACCCGCGCCGGGCCGGCGTTCCACCAGCCCCTCCTCGGCGAGCCGCGCCAGCGCCCGACGCACGGTCACGCGCGAAACGTCGAAATCCTGCGCAAGCGTCGGCTCGCCCGGCAAGCGAGTGCCGGAGGCGAGGTCGCCCGTCATGATCTGATCTCGGAGCAGAAGATAGACCTTCTGCGTTTTAAGGGGATCGGTCGCCAGCCGCACGGTCGCGTTTCCCAGGCCTGTCTGAACGGGCAAGCTGTATGAGTTGCCAGACATGCCCCGTCAACCCGCACATATAGCGCGGATGAGCGAGACACGCTAAAATTGATCGCTTCAACCAGCCACGCGAGCGCCGTTCGAGGCGCCCGACGGCCAGCCAAACTTCTGAAATCACAACCCTTTTTACTCACCACCCGAAGTCAGGGCCGCGCCGTGCAGGTGGTGGCGAGCACCAGCCCGTCCGCGATCGGGGCGGGTTCCGACAGCGAAAAGCCGACCCAGTCGTAGCCGAGGGGATTGCGCTTTTCCGCCGGCATCAGCCAATCGTCGGCGCGTTCGACCCCGGCGAAATGCTTGGAGAGCGATCCGTCGACGGTCCACACCACGTCGATGTCCCCCGGCGCCGCGCCCTTGCCAAGCACGAGCCAGCCCCCGTCGGCGGCCAAGCTGACATCGGAGCGCCGGCAGGTGCACCAGTAGCTGAAGCGGATCATCTCGTGCGGCGCCGGGCCATATCCCCAAAGCCGGACCCATTCGGAGCGGAAGCGATCGAGGTCCGGATTGAACCAGACGCGCTCAAGGCTGTCGTGAGCGTCGAGCGCCATGAAGTCGAACCACCCGAACGGAGCCGGATTGGGCGCCACCAGCTTCCAGTTGGCGTAGTGACGGACGCCCGGAATGGCGTTGAAGAAAGGATTGTCGGTCTCTTTCAGCCAAGGCTCGTAACCGGCGTCGACCGCATGTTCGCCGACATTATAGACGATGAAGATCATCGGCGACCCGACGTCCAACCGATCGCGCTCCGATCCCGCCATGCCTCAACCGAGCTCCGCCATCATCTCCGCAACCGTCGCGATCCGTCCCACCGGCCTCAGCGCCTCGACGGCGGTGATGTGGGTTTCCACCGAGAAGGCCGCGCAACCGTCTTCGATCAGGATCGCATCGAACTCGCGCACATGGGCATCGCGGAAGGTGGTGGCGACACCGCCGTTGGTGACGATGCCAGCGACCAGAAGCCGCTCGATGCCCGCCTTGCGCAGCACCCACTCCAACCGGCTCATGTAAAAGGCGGAATAGGCCACCTTCTCCACGCAGAAGTCCGCCGGACCGAGCTCGTCGACGAGCTGGTTGCCCCAGCTTCCCGGCGCGAAATCGCCCTTGGCCAGGAAGGGGCGGATCTTCTTGAGGTGCGGCGCGATGATGGGCTCGCCGCCCCGCCCGGGCACCAGCGTGAACTGGGTCGAGACGATCCAGCCGCCCTTGTCGCGGACGAGGTCCGCGAGCGGCTTCAACCGACCGGGCAAGACCGCGATTTCCGGCGCGCTCTGCCCGGCGCGCCCGTAAGCGCCGTCCGGATGGATGAAGTCGTTCTGCAGGTCGGCGAACAGCAGCGCCGTCTTGTCCATGGCCACGGTCATGATTTGCGCTCGACGATCAGATTGCCGAACCGATCGATCCGCGCCTTCAGGTCGGGATCGACCACGGTGGTGGCATCCGCCTGCTCCAGGATCGCCGGGCCCTCCACCACCGCCTCGACCGGCAGTGCGAGCCGGTCGTAGATCACGGTGTCGTGGTAGGCGCCGTCGAACCAGACCGAGCGGGTGCCCATCTGCGCGTCCGCGATCGTTCCTTCCGCCGAAGGCGCAAGGGCGGCGAGGTCGAAACTCGGCCGGACGCCGATCGCCGCCGTGCGCAGATTGACGATGCGCATCGGCACGCCGGACAGAAGCCGGCTGAAGCTTGCCTGGTAGGCGGTCTCGAACGCCTTGGCGATGATCGCCTCGTCGATCCCGGTGGTGCCGTTTTCCACCGTTACCGGCAACGGCACCGCCAGCGTATGGGTCTGGCCGACATAGTGCATGTCGAGCTCGAACACGATGTCGATGCGCTCCACCGCGAGATGGGCGTTCTCCACCACCGCCTTGGCCTTTACCGCCTCTTCGACCATGCGTGCGTCGAGCGCTGCGGCATCGATGCCGGTCAGCGGCAGGTTCAGGGTCTGGACCTGGTCGTGGCGAATGTCGGCGATCACGCAGCCGAGCGCGGACGTGACGCCCGGATAGCGCGGAACCAGCGCGGCCTTCAGCCCGACGTCCTTAATCAGCGCGCCGGCATGGAGCGCGCCGCCACCGCCAAAGGGAACCGCGGCGAAGCGCGTGGGGTCGTGGCCACGCTCGATCGACATCAGCCGCAGCGCGCCGGCCATCTTGGAGTTGGCGACGCGGACGATCGCTTCGGCCGCGGCCATCGCGTCGATGCCCAGCGGATCGCCCACGTGCTTGGCGATCGCCGCCTTGGCCGCTTCCACGTCCAGCCGGTCGAGCTGACCGCCGATCGGCTTGTCGGCATTGATGCGGCCGAGCACTACGTTGGCATCGGTCAATGTCGGCCGGTCGTTGCCGGCGCCATAGCAGACCGGTCCCGGGCGCGAACCCGCGCTTTCCGGCCCGACCTGCAGCAAACCGCCGGCATCCACATGGGCAATCGAGCCGCCGCCGGCGCCGATAGTCACGATCTCGATCATCGGATTGCGAATGACGAGGCCGAAATCGATGGTGGTCTGAGCCGCCAGCGCGGTCTTGCCGCCGACGATCAGCGAGGCGTCGAACGAGGTGCCGCCGAGATCGCCGGTGATGACGTCGGGAAAGCCCGCGGCCTCGGCAATGGCCGCGGCCGCGATCACGCCCGCCGCCGGGCCGGACAGCGCGGTGCGGGCCGGCAGCTTGCGCGCGGTCTCCGTCGACATCACGCCGCCGTTCGACTGCACGATGTGGAAGCGACCGTCGAAGGATTCCGACGCCAGGGCGGCTTCCAGCTTGGCCAGATAGGAGCCGACCACAGGCTGCAGATAGGCGTTGAGGGCGGCCGTCGAGGTGCGCTCGAACTCGCGGATCTCAGGCAGGATCGCGGAGGAGCAGCCGATATAGTCGTTCGGCCAAACCTCGCGTGCCGCTGCCAACGCCGCGTCTTCGTTGGCCGAATTGGCGTAGGCGTTGACGAACACGATGGCGATGGCCTGGGCGCCGGCGTCCAGTAGCGCCTTCGCCACCCTTTGGACTTCGCCCGGATCGACCGGCGTCAGCACCGTGCCGTCGGAGAGCGTGCGTTCGGCCACTTCCACGCGGAAGTCGCGCTCGACCACGGGCACGAAGTCGCCGGTCAGCCCCCAGGTCTGGCGGCGATCGCGGCGGCGCATTTCCAAAACGTCGCGGAAGCCCTCGGTGGTGATCAGACCGACCTTGGCGCCCTTGCGCTCCAGCAGCGCGTTGGTGCCGACCGTGGTGCCGTGAACGATGGAATCGAGCTTGGAAACCGCCCCGAACGCGGTCAGCCCGGCCAGGAAGCCGGCAGCTTCGTCGCCGCGATTGGACGGCACCTTGGCGGTGCGGAACGCCCGGCTTTCCTCGTCGAAATAGAAGAGATCGGTGAAGGTGCCGCCAACATCGACACCCACGATGGTCCCAAGAGCGCTCACGCGACCTCCTCGTTGCGCAGTCGTTGCGTCGCGTCGCGGTCCACAATGCCCTCGCCGTCCAGCACGACGCCGTAGATCTCGCGGGCCGCCTCCAGGCTCACGAAGCCGAGCCGCACATCGCGCGCGACCCGGTCGGGATCGCGTTGGTGCGGATCGCCCCAGCCGCCGCCGCCGGGAGTTTCCAGCCGGACGCGCCCGCCCTTGTCGATATGGACGCCGGTGATCTTGGAGACGTTGGGCGGCGAGACCATGCCCTGCTCGGTGGTCCAGCCAAATCGGTTCAGTGCCGCGGGTCCGCCACCGGCAACACCGAACGGGGCCGCCTTGCCGCGCTCGCCCAGCAGGGAGACGTCGGCCGGCGTCATGGTCTCGATCTCGTAGACCGCGCCGACGCCGCCTCGGTGAACGCCGGGCCCGGCGGAATCCGGCCTGAGCGCCCACTGGCGGAAGATCACCGGATAGGCGGCTTCCAGGATCTCGATCGGCGGGATCGTGGCCGTCGAGATCGGGTTGTTGGCGTGGTTGAGGCCGTCGCTGACCGGGCTGCCGCCGAGGCCGCCGCCGAAGAAGGAGAACAGCACCCAGCGGCTGCCGTCGGTGCG
Source organism: Amorphus sp. 3PC139-8 (assembly GCF_040750475.1). Lineage (NCBI taxonomy): Bacteria > Pseudomonadati > Pseudomonadota > Alphaproteobacteria > Hyphomicrobiales > Amorphaceae > Amorphus > Amorphus sp. 3PC139-8. The sequence continues at coordinate 245,358 of NZ_JABJVY010000001.1, forward strand.
GTGGCCGGCGATCGAGAGCGCGTTGATCGTGCCGAACGGACCGCCAAGGGCCCGGTTCGGATCCGCCTTGGCCAGCGCGCCGAACACGACGCCGATCAGCCGCAGGATGGTCTCGGTGTAGCCCGCCACCGGCTTCGGCGGCCCGGCCCCAAGGAGCGAGCCATCGACGATCTTCACGTCGATCGGGCGCAGACAGCCGGCATTGGCCGGCACGTCGGTGAAGACGTGCTTCAGCGCGACATAGCAGGCGGCAACGGTGGTCGAACGCGAGATATTGATTGGCCCGTGGCAGGCCGGCGACGAGCGCGAGAAGTCCAGCGTCATCTCTTCGCCCGACACCACGGCGTCGAGGGCGACCGTCAGCATGTCGTCGGTGATGCCGTCGTTGTCGAGCACGTCCTCGAACGAATAGGTGCCGTCCGGGATCGCCCGGATCGCGGCCCGCATCATCGCCTCGGCCCGATCGGAGTAGGCGTCGAAGGCGGTGGCGATGGTGCCGTCGCCGTACTCGTCGAGCAGATCCTTCAGCCGGCGCTCGCCGAGATCCAGCGCGTTGAGCTGGGCGTTCAGATCGCCCCAGTTGGAGGTCGGAACCCGGGAGTTCGCCTCCAGAATGCCGATGATGTCGCCGTTGAGCTTGCCGGCGGAAAACAGTTTCACCGGCGGAATGCGGACACCTTCCTGAAAGCTTTCCACCGCCTTCGGATTGTAGCCGCCCGGCACGTTGCCGCCGATGTCGAGCCAATGGCCGACCGAGGCCATCCAGCAGAACAATTCGCCGTCGCGGAAGATCGGACGCACCAGCCGGAAGTCGTTCAGATGGGTGCCGCCGTCATAGGGATCGTTGAAGAGGAAGGTATCGCCCTCCTCCAGGCCGCCCTCCTTGGCGACCTTGTCGATCACGGCCTTCACGGCGAACGCCATGGCGCCGACGAAGATCGGAAGCCCGCCGGAACCCTGCACCAGCGTGCCGCCGTCGACCGGATCGTAGATGCCGTGACAGGCATCCTTGGCCTCGGCGATGGTCGGATTGAACGCGGAGCGATAGAGCGTCGCGTCCATTTCGTCGACGATCTGCTCCAGCCGGCCCTTCAGAACGGCGAGCGTGACCGGATCGAGAAAAGCCGCCGCGTCGCTCATGCCGCATCCTCGGCATTCGAGCCGGAGCCCTTGTCCGCGGCCCGTTCGTAGGCTTTTCCGCGGGCGAGCATCTCCGGCGTTCCGATCACCTCGTTAAGCGCGGCAAAGTCGTACATGCGATCGCGGAACGGCGAATTGCTGCCATGCGTGGCGAGCGAGGCATAGTAGTCGCCGGCGGCGCGGGCGAGCGCGCGGGCGATGCCGCCGGGAAAGATCACGATCTTGAAGCCGAGGTTGCCGAGATCGGTGGCGGAGCTGATCGGCGTGGCCCCGCCTTCGACCATGTTGGCCAGAAGCGGCCGGAGCCCGCCGAGCGCCTCGGAGATCTCGCCGAGCTGGCGCTGGGAGGTCGGCGCCTCCACGAACAGGACGTCGGCGCCGGCCTCTGCATAGCGGCGGGCGCGTTCGATCGCCTTGTCCGGCCCCTCGGTGGCGAGCGCGTCGGTGCGAGCGACGATCAGCGTCTCCTCGCTCTGGCGCGCGTCGACGGCCGCCTTGATCTTGCCGATCATTTCCGCGGCCGGGATCACGCTCTTGTCCTTCAAATGGCCGCAGCGCTTGGGCAGCGTCTGATCCTCAAGCTGGATCGCGCTCGCGCCCATGCGCTCGAACACCCGCACGGTGCGCTCCACGTTGAGCGCATTGCCGTAGCCGGTGTCGGCATCGACGATCAGGGGCGTGGCGACCCGGTCACGCACCAGCGCGATCTGATCGGCCACTTCCGACATGGAGACCAGACCGATGTCGGGACGGCCGAGCCGCGTATAGGCGATCGCGGCACCGGAGAGATAAAGCGCCTCGAACCCGGCGTCGGTGGCGATCGAGGCGGTCAGCGCATCGTAGACGCCAGGGGCGACGATCGGCCCGTCGCGGTGGAGGCGTTCGCGCAAGGTCATCGGGAGCTGTCCTTCTTGTCTTGCCCGCGGCACCGGTCTGTCTCGTCGTTCGCCATGTTGCCCTATCCTGCGGGAGGACCCTGTTGTCGAGAGAGCCGGCATGCGGCCGAAGCGGCGGGTCCGGACATCGCCATTTTCCGGCGGATCACCGATGCAACGCGGACGGATCCCACTGCCGCAAAGGTGCGCTCACCCACCCCGTCAGGTCCAGGAATAACCTAACAATCTGTTTTAAACAGATGACAGCATAGGTCAACGACCCTATGCTCATTTCCTGTTTCCATAGCCGTGCGACGGACCCCGTCTTGCGGCCCGGCGCTGGCGAAAAGTCTTGAAAAACCATGGCACAAGCTTGTCCCATCCACCAGACCGATCGCTCCACTCCGGACCAGGCCGGCGCCGGTGCGACGCACAAATCCACACACATATCTTGTATCTTATTTAATACAGATCCCGCAAATGGAAACCAAGCCGTGGAGGACCTCGGAGGCGGTGATCGCGACCGACTGCCAACGCTTGCCCCGTCCAAGCTCCGGTCCCATCTTTGATACAAACCTGAAACAAGAACGAGCGGAGCGATCACCCGCTCCGCCGATCGATTGAGGGACCGAGGATGGTTTCCCACACCTCTGCCAGCGATGCGCCGAAGACCCTGTTCGACAAGGTCTGGGACGACCACGTGGTGGCGACCCGCGAGGACGGCGCGGCGCTGTTGTGGATCGACCGCCATTTCGTGCACGAAGGCTCCCACCACGCCTTTCGCAAGATCGCCGAGCGCGGTGCGAAGGTGGCCCATCCCGAGCTGACCTTCGGGGTCGCCGATCACTATGTGCCGACCCGCACCCGCGACCTCTCGGCCGTCGACCACGCCGTCGCGGACATGGTCGCCCGGCTTTCCGACAATTGCGCCGCAAACGGCGTCCGCCTGTTCGGTCTCGACGATCCCCGCCAGGGGATCGTTCATGTGGTCGGGCCCGAACAGGGGCTGACGCTGCCGGGCCTCAGCATGGTCTGTGGCGACAGCCACACCTCCACCCATGGAGCGTTCGGCGCGCTGGCCTTCGGCATCGGCGCCTCGGAGGTCGCCCATGTGCTGCTCACCCAGACGCTTTGGCAGCGCCAGCCCAAGCGCCTGAAGATCCGTGTCGACGGGGCCATGGCGCCGGGCGCGACCGCCAAGGACCTGGCGCTCACCATCATCGCGCGCATCGGTGCCGACGGCGCCCATGGCCATGCCATCGAATTCGCCGGCTCCACCGTGGAGGCGCTCTCGATGGAAGGTCGCCTGACGCTCTGCAATCTCTCCATCGAGAGCGGCGGCCGCTGCGGCATGATTGCGCCGGACGACACCACCTTCGCCTATCTGGCCGGACGTCCGTTCGCGCCGGCGGGCGAGGCACTGGAACGCGCGATGTCCTACTGGCGCACGCTTCCCTCCGACCCCGACGCCGCGTTCGACCGGGAGATCGTGCTCGATGGCGGCGAGGTGGTGCCGATCGTGACCTGGGGCATCAGCCCGGAAGACGCGCTGCCGGTGACGGAAACGGTGCCCGATCCGAACCGCATCGCCGATCCCGCCCGTGCCGCCCATGCCCGCGAGGCAGTAGGCTATATGGGACTGGTCCCCGGCCAAAAGCTGACCGACGTCGCCGTCGACCGCGTCTTCATCGGCTCGTGCACCAACAGCCGCATCGAGGACCTGCGCGCCGCCGCCGCCATTCTCGCCGGCCGCAAGGCCCGGGTGCCGGGCCTGGTATCGCCCGGGTCCTCCCAGATCAAGCGGCAGGCGGAAGAGGAGGGCCTGGCGGAGATCTTCACCGCCGCCGGCCTGGACTGGGTGGAGTCCGGCTGCTCCATGTGCGTCGGCATGAACGGCGATCTCGTGGCCGCCGGCGAGCGCTGCGCGTCCACCACCAACCGCAACTTCAAGGGGCGCCAAGGCAAGGGCGCGCGCACCCATTTGATGTCGCCGGCAATGGTGGCGGCTGCCGCCGTCACCGGCCATCTCGCAGATGTCCGCACCCTGCTTCGGGAGACCGTGTGATGCGCCCGTTCACCCGCCTGACCGCGCTCGCCTGCCCGCTGCCCTTCATGGGCGTGGACACCGACCAGCTCATTCCGGCCCGCTTCATGAGCCGGCCGCGCTCGGAAGGATATGGCGACTTCCTGCTCTACGACCGCCGCCGCGACGACGCCGGCGACCTCGATCCCGCCTTCCCGATCAACGACCCCGATCGCGCGGGCGCCGAGATCCTGGTCGCGCAGCGCAATTTCGGTGGCGGCTCGTCGCGGGAGGCGGCGGTCTACGCGCTGGTCGATGCCGGCTTCCGCACGGTAATCGCCCCCACCTTCGGCGACATCTTCGCCAACAACGCCGTCAACAACGGCCTGCTGCCGGCCCGCGTGCCGGAGGCGGACGGCGAGGCGATCCTGGCCGCGATCGCAGGCGGGCTTCGAGAGATCACCGTCGACCTGGAAACACAGGAAATCACGGCCGGCGAGATCCGGACCAGTTTCGAAATCGACCCGATCTCGCGCAAGAAGCTGCTGAATGGCTGGGACGACCTGGACCTCACCCAGAGCTACGCCGATGACATCGCCGGCTTCGCCAAGGCAGACGCGGCGCGCCGACCGTTCGCGCACCTGGTGAACATTCCCCGTTCAGACTGATTCAGTCTGAACGAAAAGGAATTGCTCAAGATATTGAAGCTGGGGCCATTTCTAACCGGTCAGGCGTATCCACCTGATCGGTAAAGGCTTTCGCATCTCCAGGCCAAGTGGAAACCGATTGGCCATCCGAAAGCGTTTTGAAACAGGAACTTAGACCCTAGCGGCTTGATCGCCCCAAGGGATGCGGCGACTTGACTCCGGCGCCGCCACACTGGTACCTGAAAATAAAACAAGCAATCGCTTGTAATATCTGCTGGCGGACCGAATTCGGGGTCGCGGCCCGTTCAGGAACCTTCCATGGCATATTCAACCGCTCAAGCCGAACCGTCGACCGCATCCTGGCCCGCGGTCCTCTCCGTCTCCTTCGCAATGTTCAGCCTGGTGACGGCCGAGCTTTTGCCGATCAGTCTGCTGACGCCCATCGCGGCGGACCTGAACATTTCGATCGGAGCGGCGGGACAAGCGGTGACGGTGACGGCGACGACCGCCGCGCTCGCGAGCCCGCTCGTCATCTTGGGATCGGGGCGCTTCGACCGGCGCTTGCTGGTTTGGAGCCTTGCCGCTGTCCTCGCCGTCTCCTGCGTTATTTCGGCGGTCGCCGGCGGCTTGTGGCAGTTTCTAATCGGGCGCGTGCTGCTTGGGCTGGCGCTCGGCGGAACGTGGGCGCTGGTTACGGCGCTCGCGCTTCGGCTCGTGCCCACCCATCAGGTAGCGCGCGCCATGTCGATGATTTTGACGGGTGTGTCAGCCGCAAGCGTGGTGGCGCCCTCCGCCGGCGCCTATCTTGGCGAAATCGTCGGCTGGCGCGGCACCTTTTTCGCGGCCGCGGTCCTGGGACTTGCGGCCCTGATCGCGCAAGTCGCGACCTTGCCTCGGCTTCCTGCGGCTCAGGCTCTTAAACTTGCGTCGTTCCGCACCGTCGTGGCACGCGGTTCCGTGGTCGCCGGCCTCGCGACGATCTTCCTTGTGCTTTCGGGCCAATTTGCCAGCTTCACCTATATCCGCCCCATCCTGGAACAGCTTTCCCGGCTGGAAATCGACAGCATATCCCTGGCGCTTTTCGCGTTCGGCATAAGTGGTGTCGTCGGAAGCATCGTTGGCGGCGCCTTGGCCGCGCGCAGCGCGTTCTTGTGTGCCGCTGGCTCGTCGGTTTTCCTCATGTTGGCAACTACCTCGCTCGCGCTGGTGGTTTCCGCGCCGTTCGTCGCCATCGCCGCGACCGCCATATGGGGGTTCGCGTTCGGCGCCTTTTCGGTAGCCATCGCGACCTGGAACGCCGAAGCGGCACCGGATCATGCGGAAAGCGTCGGCGCTCTGCAGGCTTCGAGCTTCCAGATCTCGATCGCCGTCGGCGCTATCATCGGCGGCGCGACCGTCGAAGTCTTTGGCCCGGTCGGCGCAATCGTCTACACCTGCCTCGCGGTGCTCCTCGGCGCGGCCGTCATGCTCACGACCGGCATTCGAAGCCGATCGCGAAAGATGATCGACGCGATCGCTCAAAGCTAGGGTCAGGATCGATTTGCCCGACTGCGGCATCTCAAGAGCTGGCCCCTCGAAGAGGCCGGAACGGCAAAACCGCCGGGGTTTCCTAAGCTCTCGCTCATCGAGCATCCTGCGCGCCGACGGCGCGCCGATAAGATGCTCGACGCTGAAAGCTCCGATCGGCTCGTCCGCATTCGGCACCTGCCGAACGCGGGCCGATCGGTGGATTCGACCAAATCGCCTCCTCCCATGACCTCCGGATTTACGGGTCCTGACCCTACGGCCGCTCCCCTCAGCGCCGACATGTCGCTGCGTCCGTCGCCGCCCCAGACAAGCTCAGCGCAAGCTTCTGGCTCCACCACTTATGAGCGTGCGGCAAAGTCTCCAAAGGCCACGTCCGCGTTTGCCGGTCCGCATCTTGGCGACCCGCTTTCGCAACGCGGCCGGTGGCGAGCGTTCGCACGCCGGATCGATCACCACCGGAAAAGCCGGAGTTTAGTCACCTTCGTTCGCGCACCCCATGGCGCCTGCTCCTGAATGAGGAGCTTGCCTGGATGGACGCGAAGCAGAAAATCGGATCTCAGACATGTCAATTCGGCAGAAAATGCTTTTGCTCGTGGGCGGAGCACTTCTCATATTTGCAGTCATTCTTGGACTGAACTTCAAGGCCATTTCGGATCAGATGATGGCGGACCGCCGCCAGATGGTCAAAAACCAGGTCGAAAGCGCCTATAGCATCGTGGCGTCGCTGGCAAAGCAGGCGGAGGCCGGCAAGATATCTGAGGCGGAAGCACAGGAAGCCGCCCGGCTCACCTTGCGCTCGATCCGCTACGGCAACAACGATTACGTCTTCGCCAGCGACTACAGCCCGGAAAATTACGGCCTGTCCGTTGCTCATCCGAGCGACAAGGTCGAGGGCCAGAACACCTGGAAGGCCGATCCGGTCAAAAACGCGTTCAGCAAGGACATCATCGAGGCGGGCAGGGCCGGCGGCGGCTTCATCAGCTACGCCTACCCGCGCCTGGGAGAGACGACGCCCTCGCCGAAAATCGCCTATTCGATGGCGTTCGCGCCCTGGAATTGGGTCGTGGCTTCGGCGCTTTATGTCGACGACCTTTATGCCGCGATCTGGCGCAAGGCGATCAACACGCTGATGTGGACGGTCCCGCTGTTTCTCCTGATCGCGGGCGGCGCGCTGTTTCTTTCCAACAGCATCACGCGGCCGATCGCGTCCATCACCGCCGCGCTGGGCCGCCTGGCCAACGGCGATATGGATGCGGCAATCCCCGGTGCCGGCCGCCACGACGAAATCGGCCAGATGGCGTCGACCGCCGAAGTGTTCCGCGAGAGCATGATCGAGGCACGAACCCTCTCCGAAGCGCAGGCCGCCGAGCAGAAGGTTCGCGAGGAGCGCGCGCTTCGGATCGAGCAACTGACCCATCGATTCGACGAGAGCGCCGCAAAGCTTCTGGGTGCGGTCACGTCGTCAGCCGGAGCGATGGAGCAGAACGCCCGGGCCATGGCCGACATGGCCGACGGCACCAACCAGCGCTCCGCGAACGTGGCCACCGCCGCCCAGCAGGCGTCCGCCAACGTCCAGAACGTCGCCTCGGCAACCGAAGAGCTCTCCGCCTCCATCCGCGAAATCGGATCGCAGGTGTCCAAGTCGTCGGACATCGCCTCCCTGGCGGTAACCGAGGCGACCAAGACCAACAAGCAGATCCAGGGGCTCGCCGCCGCGGCCGAAAGCATCGGCCAGGTCGTGAGCATCATCGCGGCGATCGCCGAGCAGACCAACCTGCTCGCCCTCAACGCGACGATCGAGGCCGCCCGCGCCGGCGAGGCGGGCAAGGGCTTCACCGTGGTCGCGGCCGAGGTGAAAGAGCTCGCCAGCCAGACCTCGAAGGCGACCAAGGAAATCACCGACCAGATCCTGGCGATTCAGGCCGAGACCCAGGTCTCCGTGAACGCGGTGGATTCCATCGTGAAGACGGTGGAGGAGATGAACGCCATCGCCTCGGCGATTGCCGCCGCGGTCGAGGAGCAAGGCGCCGCCACCGGGGAGATCACCCGCAACATCGAGCAGGCCTCGCGCGGGACCCAGGACGTGACCGACAACATCGTCAGCGTCTCCGAAGCCGCCGGCGAAACCAAGATGGCCGCCAACGACGTGACCGGTTCGGCGGAAACGGTGAACCGCGACGCCAATGCGTTGCGGGCCGAAGTCGAGCGGTTCCTGACCAGCGTCCGCGCCGCCTGACGCTCAGGCGAGATCCGCAAAAGAACGAATGGGACGGCTCCCCGGCCGTTCCATTTTTTGCGGCAACCGGAAAACCGGTTCCCGCTTCTCCTGGGGTGTGCCTTATCCCACTTCCTTCCGCACGATTGCGGCGCCGTCGACCATCGCCTTCATCTTGCCGAAGGCGACGTCGCGCGGCAGATATTTCAGCCCGCAGTCCGGCGCCACCGTGATGCGCTTGGCATCGACGTGGGGCAGCGCCCGGCGAATGCGCGCGGCCACCGTTTCCGGCGTTTCGATCTCGTTCGTCGACAGGTCCAGAACGCCCAGGATGATGTCCTTGTCGGGCAGGCTTTCCAGGATAGTGCAGTCGAGGTTCGACTGGGCCGTCTCGATCGACACCTGCTTGACCGACGACCCCTCGAACTCCGGCAGGAAGGAGTATCCCTCCGGCCGCTCGTGAATAATCGCGGCATAGCCGAAGCAGATATGGACCGCGGTCGTACCGGTCACGCCGTCGAGCGCACGGTTCAGGACTTCGATGCCGTACTCGCGCGCCTTTTCGGCGCGGGCCTGCATGTAGGGCTCGTCGACCTGCACGATATCGGCGCCGGCCGCAAACAGATCCTTGATCTCCTCGTTGACGGCGGCCGCATAGTCGAGCGCCATCTCCCGTTCGCTTTCATAGAAGTCGTTCTGGGCCTGCTGGGCCATGGTGAACGGACCCGGCACCGTGATCTTGGTCATCCGGTCGGTGTTGGCCCTGAGGAATTTCATATCCTCGACCTCGACGGGATGCTTGCGGCTGATGCGGCCGACGACGCGGGGCACGGGGTTGGGATGGCCGCTACGGTCGAGCGCGGTGCCGGGATTGTCGATATCGACATTTTCGAGCGCGGTGGCGAACCGGTTGGAATAGCTCTCGCGCCGCTCCTCCCCATCGGTGATGATGTCGAGCCCGGCCCGCTCCTGGTCGCGGATCGCAAGCAGCGTGGCGTCGTTCTGCGCCTCCTCGAGCCATTCCGGAGCGACCCGCCAAAGCTCGTTCGCGCGCACCCGCGGCGGAAAGCGCATGCCGAGCTTCGCGCGGTCGATCAGCCAGTCCGGCTGGCAATAGGAGCCGACCAGCGACGTCGGGAGCAGCGTTGCCTGGGTGGTCATGATGGGGATGTCCTCCGCAGTTTTTTGGATTGAGTCTTCGTTTGGCCGACGTCACGCGCGTGCCAGCCAGGTCGCGATCGACGGGACCGCTATCAGAATGGCCAACGCGGCAATCATCGCAAGCACGAACGGAAAGGCGCCGCGAAAGATATTGCCGACGGTCAGCTCATCGTCCTGAAGCGCCGACTTGATGGTATAGACCGACAGCCCGAAGGGCGGCGTCAAAAGCCCGGTTTCGACCGCAACCACGGTCAGGACCCCGAACCAGATCAGATCGAAATGCGCCGCTTCCGCGACCGGGAGGGCAATCGGCAGCAGGATCAGCATGATCGAGATGGAATCGATCAGGCAGCCCAACACGATCACCAGCGCCAGATAGACGATCAGAAAGCCGAGATGGCCGAGCGAGCCGTCGAGCAAGGTCTCGGCGAGCCAGTTCGGCAAGCCGGACATCGCCAGCATCCGGCTGAAGAAGGTGGCGGCGACAATCAGAAACAGCACCGAAACGGTGATCTGCCCGGTCTCCACCAGGAGGTTCCAGAACACCCGCGGCGTCAACGAACGGCGCAGGAGGGCGATCGCCAGCGCGCCGAGCGCACCCACGGCGCCGGCTTCGGTCGGGTTCAGAAAGCCGCCATAAAGCCCGCCCAGCACGAGCAGGACGAGAGAGACGATCGGCACCGCCAGGCGCAAAGTCTGCAACGCGCCGAACGGGTCCGGCACGGTCTCCTCGTCCGGCCGGTCGAACACGAAGCTGCGGCGGAACGTGCCGAGCAGGAGAATGGTGACGGAAAAGATCACCGCGAGCAGAAGGCCCGGCCCGACGCCGGCCAGGAACATGCGGCCGACGGACTCTTCGGCCAGCACGGCGTAAACGATCATCAACAGCGAGGGCGGAATCAGCATGCCCAGCACCGAGGATCCGGCCACCACCCCGGTGGAGAACGCCTTGCCGTAGCCGTGGCGGGTCATTTCCGGCACGGCCACACGGGCGAACACCGAGGCGGACGCGATCGAGATGCCGGTGATGGAGGCGAACACGGCGTTGGCGAACACGGTGGCGATCCCGAGCCCGGCGCGCAGCCGGCGCATCAGCCGCTCGAACAAGTCGAACGTGTCCTTGCCGACGCCGGAGACGGTGACCAAAAGCCCCATCAGCACGAACAGCGGCACCACCGCGAACAGATATTCGCGCAGACTGTCGTTGGCGACCTGGCCGAGCATGCGCATCGCCACCGTGTCGTTGCGGATGAGGGCCACACCCACGAACGAAACCACCATCATGCTGATGCCGATCGGTAGGCCGAGGAAGATCAACACCACCAGCGCGGCAATCGCGATGCCTCCGATTTCCACGCTCATGTTTTGTCCTTGGATGCCGTCGCCGCACCGCGCCCGCGAAGCGCGTCGACCGTCTGAAGCAGAAACTGCAACGCCGCGATCGTGAGACCGGCAAGGATCAGGACGCGAAACGGCCAGACCGGAACGGTCAGCACGCCGGTCACTCCGATGAATTCATGGGAGGCCAGGTCCTTCTCCACGATATGGATGGTGGCCCAGGCCATGGCGCCGACGATCCCCGCGCCGATGAGATCGTAGAGCGCGCCCACAAGCTGGCCGAGGCGCGGACGCGCGGCGCACAGGGCCCCGAACAGGAATTCCGTACGGGCAAGACGATCGTGGCGGATCGTGGTGCCGAGCTGAAGATACACGATCATCACCAGCGTCAGGGCGCCGAGCTCGGATACGAGCGGCAGCGACCCGCCGACCAGGTTGCGGGCGACGACGTCGCTCGCGATGATCAGCATCAGCACGCAGATCAGCACCGTGCCGAGCGCGGCGAAGCCGTCCACCAGGGTGTTCCAGGCTCGCCTGACCGCGCTCGGTGCCCCTCCGGCCGATGGGCCGGAGGGAGCCGTGGTTTGGGTGGAAGACATCGGGCGAGACGCCGCCTGGCGGGCCCTACTCGGCGTCCCAGTCGCGGGCCGGCTCTTCGCCGCGCTCGCGCAGCCCGTCCATGTAGGCGGCCAGGAACTCGTTGGCGGGAATGCCCTGGGCTTCCAGCGGCTCAGCCCATTCGCCGGCGAGGTTGGGGAGCTTGTTCACCCACTTCACCCGCTCTTCTTCCGGCATCACGGTGACAGTCACCGGCGGATCCTGGTCGGCGCCGAGCTCGACCATCTTCTCCATCGCCGCCTCGTGACGCTCCAGGAGGTCCTTGCCGTGGGCTTCGGTGTAGTCCTTGCCCGCCTGGATCATCGCGTTCTGTACCTCTTCGGGCAGCGAATCCCAGGTATCGCGATTGATGGCGACCGCGCCGGAGAAGGCAACGCCGGCATCGAAGCGGCTGATATAGGGCGCGACCTCGTAGAGCTTGGTCGGCAGCGCGCCCAGCGCCAGCGACAGAACGCCGTCCGACACGCCGGTCTGGATGTCGGTGTAGAAGGTCGTCAGCGCACCATCGACGGCATTGGCCCCGGTTCCGCGCAGCCAGGTGCCGAGCACGCCCGGCGCCGACAGCTTCATGCCGTCGATGTCGTCGATGCCCTCGATCGGCTCCTTGGTGTAGATGTCGTACATATCCGTCCCGGTGAAGCCGAGGACCTTGAGATTGTACTGCTCCCACTCGTTGCGGAACGCGTCGTTGGTCTCAAACAGCTCTTCCATCACGTCAAGCTGCACTGGCGGATTGGCGGTGGCGAAAGGGGCGTAGCTGGACGCCTGGCTGAGCGGCAGCTTGGCGGCCTCCAGGAACGAGAACACCCAGCCGATGTCGGTGATGCCTTCCTCCACCGAGGTGAGCGTGGCGTTCGCCTTGTAGAGCGAGCCGCCGAAGGCTTCGTTCCAGCTGATTTCGTAGTTGCCGGTTTCCGCCAGGATCTCGTCCGTGCGCGCCATGAACACCGACTTGATCATGCCGACCCACGGGATCACCAGCGGGTGGCTGGACGCCACGGTGAGATTGATCGTCTCCTGAGCCGACAGGCTGGTCGGCGCGAGCGAAGCGCCCATAAGCAGCGCCGCCGCCAGAGCCGTTCCGCGTCTCGCGGACGCACGCGGAGGCGCTGCGGTGTCGGTTCGACGCGATTTCGAACGGAAAACCGGTCCCCACTTTTCCTGAAAGTGCTGCAACCGTTTCATTGCTGTTCCTCCCTCTGCGATTGTCAGATGAGCGTGAACGTCTGGCTCGAACAGTCGAGCCGAAGCGTCACGCTGCCTTCGTTGATCATCCACGGTCGGACCGTGAATGCGCGCGCGCCCGATTTATGCATCGGGTCACGTTCGGCGATTTTGATCGCTTCCTCGCGCGAGCCGGCCCGCACGACCACCAGCCCTTCGCCTTCCCAGGCATCCTCGGCGTCGGTCCACATCGGGCCCGCGGCATAGAGGATGCCGTCTTTTTCAAGGCTGACCTGGAAGGCGAGATGCTCCTCCATCCGCTCCAGCACAGGCCCTATCCCGTTCGCCGGTCGGGTAAAGATGGCATAGAGCTGCTTTTGAAGCATCTCGCGACTTGCCGTCATGACGTCGGCAACCGGGATCGATGTCGGTCCGCCCATCGCCTCTCCCCCCTTGCTTGCGCCTCGCGTTTGCGGGCGCCGGCGCCTCAGCCGGCGGCCTTGCCGCGGCCGGCCAGTTCGGCCCGGATCTCCGCGCCATGCTCGTCCAGGGTCGGCGGCGGCAGAATGTCGGCATCCACCTCCCCATCGAACGCGTAGGGCGCCCGCACGGTCGTGAAGGTTCCCATCTCCGCATGTTCGGCGGAGATCTTGATGCCCAGATGCTGGGCCTGGGGATCGTCCAGCGCCTCGTCGGAATCGTAGGCCGGCGAATGCGGCACCTCGTTCTCCCACAGCTGCGCGCACCACTCCTCGCGCGTGCGCTCCAGGAAAATCGGCCGCATCACATCAATCAGGACGTCGTGATGCTTGATGCGCTCCATACGCTCCGAAAAGCGCGGGTCCGTGCCGATTTCCGGACGATCCAGCGCTTGCACAAGGCCGTCCCAGAACTTGGTGGGCGACGACAGGTGGAAGGCGATCCATTTTCCGTCGCTGCATTCGAAGGTATAGGATTGGGACACCTCCGGACGGCTGATCGGACCCATCACCTCGCCCATGGAGAAATAGTGGGTGAAGCTGTCCAGGTTGAAGTGGCTCATGGCCTCCAGCATGGAGATGTCGAGCCGGCGCCCCTCCCCGGTCTTGGAGCGCTCCAGGAGCGCGGCGCAAATTCCCATCGCCGCGTACTGGCCGGTGATGGCATCGGCGATCGCCGGACCGATGACGCGCGGCCGATCCGGCGGGGTCAACAGCCGCAGATAGCCGCTCGCCGCCTGGGCGACGGTGTCGAACACCGGCCGGTCGCGGTACGGCCCCGACGCCCCGAACCCGGTGATCGCGCAATAGATGATTCCCGGATTGATCTTGCGAAGATCCTCTTCGCCGGCGCCCAGCTTTTCCGCGACGCCCGGACGGAAATTCTGAATGAAGACATCCGCGGTTTCGATCAGCGACCGGAACACCTCGGCATCCTCCGGATCCTTGGTGTCGAGCGCGATCGAGCGCTTGTTGCGGTTGTAGGTCTGGTAGTGAGGCGAGTAGAGCCCGCCCTTGAAGGCCCGGAAGGGATCGCCGGTGCCCGGCCGCTCGACCTTGACGACATCGGCGCCGAGATCGGCCAGGTGCATGCCGGCCGCCGGTCCGGTGATGTAGGTGCCGAGCTCGACGACGCGGAAGTCCTTGAGGATCTTGGTCATCGTCCGCCCCCTCAAGCGCGCTTGCGGGCTTTGTCGGACAGCGGGCCATCATAGGCGATGGCCTGGTCGGCCTTGTTCGACATGATGAAACCGATCGAGCGCTGGCTTTCCTCGAACAGGTGCGCCACCAGGCCGGCGGTGCGCGCCAGCAGCGGGATGCCCTTCATCGCCTGATGCGGCCAGCCCGCGTCCAGCATCAGGGCCGGGATCGCGCCGGAGACGTTGATGGGAAGCGGCCGCTCGATGATCTTCGGGGCGTGCTCTCCGAGGGTGCGCAGCATGCCGATATAAGGACCGACGATCCGCTCCCGATCGGCGATTTCCAGAAGCACGTTGGCGCGCGGATCGCCGGCGGCATGTTGCGGATGACCGAGACCGGGGACCTTCGAACGGCTGGCCTTCAAGCCTTCCAGGCTCGCCTTCGCCACCGCATCGGCATCCTCACCGCTCTGGCGCGCCTCTTCCACCAGCTCGAACAGATAGCGGCCTGCCACCTCCGACGAGCCGGCAACCACCGACCCCATGCCGAGCAGTCCGGCCGACATCGCGCCCTGCCAGGCGTCGGGACCGGCGGCGAGCGTCATGCGGGCGGCCTGCACGCTCGGCACCAGACCATGCTCCGCGATCGCCACGAGGCAGGCGTCGGTGATCCGGCGCTGGACCTCGTTCGGCCGCTCTCCCGTCACCAACAACCAGAAATAATCGGTGAACCCGATCTGGCCGATCAGCTCGTCGCACAGATCGCTGCCGCGAACCGTGATCGAGTCCGCGTCGGACGTGGCAATGGCGGTGAAGGCCTGGTCCTGCTTTCCAATCCGCATTCCGTCAAAACCTTTCGTATGCCGAAATTTTTTTCTCTTGTCGAAGGATAGGGCTGTGCTTACCCTGCCGTCAAGCAGTGTAGGGGCCGGCGACGACGAAGCGCCGTCCGACGAGCGGGAGGGAGCCATGTCCGACGTCAATCAGTTCACCATCACCGAAGCCGTGAAGAAGAGCTTCGCGACGGAGCCTGGTTCGCGCTTAGAGCTGCTTCTTCAGAAGCTGATCGACCACGTTCACGCCTATGCTCGCGAGACGAACCTCACCCACGACGAGTGGATGGCGGCGCTGAATTTTCTCTACGACTGCGGAAAGATCTCAACGCCGGATCGCCACGAGTTCATTCTTCTGTCCGACGTCTTGGGCTTTTCGGCGATCGTCGACATGATCAACACGCGCGGCGGCGCGACCGAGGGCAGCAACCTGGGTCCGTTCTACCTGCCCGAGTCCCCGGACAAGACGCTTGGCGCCGACCTGGCCGGACCGCGCTCCGGCGTGTCGGTGCTGTGCCGCGGCCAGGTGCGCGACACGCTCGGTCACCCGATTCCGGGCGCGGTTATCGACACTTGGCAGGCCGACGGCAGCGGCACCTATCCGATCCAGGAGGAGGGCCAGGACAAGTACGACCTTCGCGGGATCTTCAGGGCAGACGAGAACGGCAACTACTGGTACACGACCGTGCTGCCAAAGCCGTACACCGTGCCCTATGACGGCCCCGTGGGCGATCTCCTGCGCGCCGGCAACCGGCATGCCTGGCGCGCCGCCCATCTGCACTACATCGTCCGTGCCGAGGGCATGCGGGCGATCACCACCGAGCTGTTTTTCGCCAACACGGAATATATCGACAACGACGCCGTGTTCGGCGTACGCAAATCGCTCATCACCGAGCTCCAGCCCTACGACGCGTCAGCCAACGCCGATATCCAGCTCCAGCGCAAGCCGGACGCCCAAGTCTATTTCGACTTCGTGCTTGCGCCTGCCTGACGGGAGACCTCCCATGCTCCAGAAACCGGACCAGGACGAACGTCCCCCCGAGTTCGTCGAAGCCCTCGCCAAGGGACTCTCGATCCTGGAGTGTTTCGGAGCGGACAACGCGGAGATGACGCTCTCGGAGATCGCGCGCCGGGTCGGGCTCAGCCCCGCCGCCGCGCGGCGCAGCCTGATCACGCTGAAAGCGTTGGGATTCGTCGGCCAGACCGAAAAGCGCTTCCATCTGAGGCCGAAGGTGATGAGCCTCGGTTCGGCGTTCTACTTCTCCGCACGCGTGGACGAGGTGCTGCAGCCGGAGCTGCGCAACTTCGTCAGCACGTTCGGAGACGCCTCTTCGGTCGCGACCCTGGTCGGCCAGAAGGTGCTCTATATCGCGCACTATTCCGAGCAGCGCGCCCGCCGGCCGAGCGCCGTCGTCGGCGCGCGCTATCCCGCCCAGGCAACCTCGCTGGGTCAGGTGATCCTGGCCGGCCTGCCGGAAGACCGGCTGGAGGCCTTCCTGCAGAATATGGAGCCGGTCGCGCTCACGCAGCGCACCATCGTCGACAAGGACGAGCTGCGCGAGGTGATCGCGAACGTCCGCGCGCAGCATTATGCCGTTACCGTCGACCAGCTCGACTACGGCATCACGGCGCTCTCCGTCCCGATCCGCGGGCGCGACGGGCAGACCGTGGCCGCCCTCAACACCTCCGGCTACTCCGGCGCCATGACGGCGGACCGGCTGGTCGAGGAGCGCCTGTTGCCGCTGCGGCAGGCGGCGGCCCGCATCGCGCAGACGTTCCAGCGCTATCCCGTACTCGAACGCATCATCGATCACGACTGAACGCCCGCACCAACGTCGGGCGAGTGCCACACGAGGGGAGGGACGACATGTGCATGGCATGCAACGGCCGGCGGCATGCGCCGGCGCACGGATCGGACGCCACCATGGCGGCCGGAAACGGCTCGCCGTCGGCGGGCGGAGCGCAACCGTCGCC
The DNA here is from genome assembly GCF_040750475.1 of Amorphus sp. 3PC139-8. NCBI lineage: Bacteria > Pseudomonadati > Pseudomonadota > Alphaproteobacteria > Hyphomicrobiales > Amorphaceae > Amorphus > Amorphus sp. 3PC139-8. Next base: position 262,491 of record NZ_JABJVY010000001.1, read on the forward strand.
GAAGGTTCGCCAGCGCGAGCTGCCGGACGGCATCGGCCGCGACGGGCGGCGAACCCTGATCCGGGGCGGCACGGTGATGTCGATGGACCCGGCCGTCGGCGATTTCGAGCGCGCCGACGTGCTCCTGAACGGCCGTCGAATCGAAGCGATCGGGCCCGATCTCGACGCCGGCGACGCCGCCATCATCGAGGCCGATGGCATGGTGGTGATGCCCGGCTTCATCGACACGCACCATCATCAGTTCGAAACCGCGCTGCGCAGCCTGTTGCCCGATGCGATCCTGATCAACGACGGCCGGCCGGAGAGCGCCCTCAACTATTATGAGGGCATGCTGCAGACCTTGTCCCAGGTGTACCGGCCCTACGACGTCTATGTCAGCGAGCTTTACGGCGCGCTCGCCCAGCTCGACACCGGCGTGACCACCGTGATGGACGTCTCCCAGATCCACCATTCGCCGGAACACTCCGACGCCGCGGTCGACGCCCTCAAGGCCTCCGACCGACGTTCCGTGTTCGGCTATTTCGAAGGCTGGGGAGACGCGGCCAAATATCCCGACGACGCCGCCCGTCTGAAACAAACCTATTTTGCCTCCGACGATCAGCTCCTGACGATGGTCATGGGCGGCGAAATCTATCTGCCGATGTACGAAAGCGCCTGGCGCATCGGGCGCGAGCTGGACCTTCCGATCGCACTGCACGTGGTCGGCACCTTCGGCATGGCGCCGGTGTTCGACGAGCTGGCGAAGGCCGGGACGTTCGGTCCGGACAACATCTTCATCCATATGACCGGCATGAGCGATCTCGGCTGGCAGGCGGCGGCCGACGCCGGCGCGCATGTCTCGCTCTCCGTGCCGATCGAGATGCACATGCGCCACGGCATCCCGCCGCTGCAGCGCGCCCTCGATCACGGCCTGCAGCCCTCGCTCTCGACCGATGTGGAATGCACCATGTCGGCCGATCCCTTCACCCAGATGCGGGGGGCGATCACGCTTCAGCGCGCATTCGCCAACGAACTCGCGCTGGCCGGCGAGGACTATCCCAAGCTTTTGTCGGCCCGCGACGTGCTGCGCTTCGCCACGCTGGAAGGCGCGCGAGGGCTCAAGCTCGACGCCAAGACCGGCAGCTTGACCCCCGGCAAGGAGGCCGACATCGTCCTGCTCGACGCCACCCGCCTCAACGTCGCCCCGCTCAACCACGCGCCGGGCGCCGTCGTCACCCTGATGGACCGCTCGAACGTCGACACTGTGCTCGTGGCCGGCAAGGTCCGCAAATGGCGCGGCGCACTGCTCGACGGCGATCTGGAACAGCTTCGCGGCGAGTTGGAAGCAAGCCGGGACTATCTGCTTCGGGCCGCGGGCATCTCCAAGGACCTGTTCCGCACCTGACCGGCGCCTCATCGAGGCCCGTATCGAAGCGGTGTGCAGAATGTTGCGCACCGCTTTTCTTTTGCGCGCGCAGACCTGCGCAAATCGTTGCGCGCGCAGACTGCGCGGAGGGCGCGCCACACGGCCCGACACAAAGGCATTGACACCGTCTCAAGTGAAACCAACAATGGAATTGCACCGATGGTGATAATAATGAACCGGCCAAATCGCCGGTCGATCTTCCGGACCGAGAAGGGAACCCGCATGCACAAGCTCCTTACAGCCCCTCTTGCCGCGGGCGCGCTTGCAGCGCTCACCCTGGCCTCTCCCGCTCAGGCGGACTATCCGGATCGGCCGGTCGAGTTCGTCGTGCCCTGGCCTCCCGGCGATCTGGAAGACGTCCTGACGCGCATGATCGCGGAGAACTTCCAGGAGACCTACGGCCAGCCGGCCGCGGTTGTGAACAAGCCGGGCGGCGGCGGCGGCCCGTTCCCCGGCGCAGTCTACGTGGCCGATGCGCCGGCCGACGGTTACACGATCGGCTCCTTCGTCATCGGCGTTCCGATCGTCGGCCCGCAGCTCGGCATCCCGCAGCTCCAGCCTAACCCGTTCGTGCCGGTGGGCATCTTCCTGACCTATCCGTTCGTGATCGCGACAGCCAAGGACGCGCCCTACGATTCCATCGACGAGCTGGCGGAATACGCCAAGTCCCATGACGTGACGCTGGGCCACTTCGGCGCAGCCCTGCCGCCCACCAAGGCCACGCTCGCGCTCGCCGACACCAAGGGCTTCTCCTTCGCCTCCGACGCCGCCTTCGACGCGCTCGACTGCAACACGCTCGCCTCCGGCGACGTCGACGTGATCAACACCACGGTCCAGCTCGTCTCCGCCTGTCTCGACGACATCAAGGTGCTGGCGACCGTGACCGACCGTCCGATCGCGATGGTGCCGGACGCTCCGACCATCGGGGACCTCGCTCCTGAAATCGATCTGGCGCTCTGGAATGGCCTGTTCGTCCGCAAAGACACGCCGCAGGACGTGATCGACAAGATCGCCGCCGTCGCCAAGAAGACGATCGCCAGCGACAAGGCCAAGGATTTCGCCGAAAAGACCGGAGCCCTGATCTACTGGAAGGATCAGGCGGCGTCCGAAGCCCAGATCGAGAAGGACGGCAAGACGATCGACAAGATCAACGAAATGGTGGGGCAGTAACGCCTCCTTGTGACCGGGCGGCATCGCGGTGCCGCCCGCTTGGTCGTCTCTGCGGCCTGTTGCCGTCTTCCCGATTTCGGGCGCACACTGCCCTCACAGCTCCGGATCGCCGGTCGCCTGGGTCTTCGACCGCACGCGTTCGGCCTGCCCTCGCGATGGCCCGCCATGACCACCGGTCCCGAGACGTCCAACGACACCGAGCGGCGGCTGACCGCCGCTCATCATCCTGCCGAGCTGGTCTACGGCGCCGCGGCCTTTTTGTTTGCGGTGGCGCTCCTGACCCAAATTCCGAATGAGATCACCTGGGTGAAGCGCGCCGCGCTGGTCTCCCAGCCGGGCTTCTGGCCGGTCATTTCGATCGTCGGAATGCTGATCTTCGGCGCGGCCGAGCTTGTCTTCGCCATCCGCCGCAACCGAGCCGCCGATCTTCCGGCGATCCGCAGCGAACTCCTCGCCTGGCTCAGGGCGCTGGAATTTCTGGTCTGGTTCATCGCCTATGTCGCACTCGTGCCGCTTGCCGGCTATCTGCCGACCACGCTCGCCTTCGCCTGCCTCCTGACCTGGCGGCTTGGCTACCGCAGCGCGCGGATGATCGCCGCCGCAGCCCTCCTCGCGATCGTCACCGTCGTGGTCTTCAAAGGCCTGTTGAGCGTGCGCATTCCCGGCGGGGCCGTTTACGAACTGCTGCCGCCCGCCATCCGCAACTTCATGATCCTCTACCTTTAGGCATCCTGCATCGATGGACATTTTGCTTTCCGCCATCGATCTGATCGCCCGGCCGGATGCGCTGCTGGCCCTGCTCGTCGGCTCTGCCGCCGGCGTCGTCATCGGCGCGATTCCGGGAGTTGGGCCCGCCGTGGGCATCGCGATCCTGCTGCCGGCCACCTTTTCCATGGAACCGCTGGTCGGGCTGACGCTGCTGCTCGGGATCTACGGGTCGGCGATGTTCGGCGGGGCGATCCCCGCCGTATTGATCAACACGCCCGGCACGCCGGTGAACGCGCTCACCACCTATGACGGCTATCCGATCACGCTGCGCGGCGAACCACACCGAGCGCTCGCGCTTTCCTACGGCGCCTCCTTCTTCGGCGGTGTGTTCTCGGTTCTGTGCCTCATCCTCTTGTCGCCACTTCTGGCCAAGGTCGCGCCCATGTTCGGCTCGCGCGAGATCTTCCTGGCCGCGCTTTTGGGCATGGTGTTGGTGGTGGTCGCCCACCGCGGCCAGAGTGCGGCCGCCGGCGCGCTCTTGTGCTTCGGCATCTTCCTGCAGACGATCGGGCTGGAGCCGGTGCGCTACAGCGCCCGCTTCACCTTCGGACAGACTTGGCTCACTTCAGGCGTCGATCTGATCGTGGTGGTGCTCGGCCTGTTCGCCCTGTCCCAGGCGTTCGTACTCCTGGTCGGGCGTGACGAGGCCTTTAAGATGCCGAAGCTCGCCGGCCGTCTGTTCGAAGGCCTGCGCGAGGTGTTGCGCTATCCGAAGGTGCTTGTCCCCGGCGCAGGGTTCGGCACGCTGATGGGGATCATTCCCGGTGTCGGCGAGTTCGTTGCCCAGTTCATGTCCTATACCTGGGCCCAGCGCGTTTCGCGCCGGCCGATGGACTTCGGCAAGGGCGCCCCGGATGGCGTGGTCGCCTCGGAAGTCGCCAACAACGCCGTCCCGGCCGCCGCGATGATCCCGCTGCTCGCGCTCGGCATCCCCGGCGAAGCGCTGACGGCGATGATGCTTTCGGTGTTCTACGTCCACAACGTCGTGCCCGGTCCCGGCCTGTTCCAGAACCATCTGGACTTCGTGCTGGCCCTCTATCTGTGCCTGCTCGTGCTCAACGTGCTGGCGCTGGTGATCCTGGTGCTGGCGACCCGACCGCTTCTGAAGGTGGTGGCCATCCCGAACCGCTTCCTCGGAATGGGCATCCTGGTGCTCTCCTTCGTCGGCGTCTATTCGCTGCGCAACTCCGCCACCGACTGCATGATCGCCGGCGCCTTCGGCATCCTCGGCCTGATCCTGAAGCGGCTCAACCTACCGATCGTCCCGATCATTCTCGGCATCGTGCTGGGCGGCATCATGGAAACCAAGTTCCGCACCTCGCTGCCGCGACTCAAGTCCCCGCTCGACCTGATCGACCGGCCGATCGCCGCGATCCTGTTCGGCCTGATCGTGCTGGTGCTGGTCCTGCACGCGCGCTCGCTGATCAAGGCACGCAAGCTCCGGGCGGAGCTGAAGCGGCAGTAGTCTCAAAAGCTACATGGATATGATCCCGTCGGCGATCCAGGCGTCGAAGACGGCAAGCGCGGCATCGGCAAAGGCTCGATCGTTGATGTGAGCGTCGATCTCGGTCAACCCGACAGGGTGAACGATCGCGGTGCGCATCTCGTCCACGAAGGCGGCGAGCCCATCAGGATCGTGCGCCGGCTCGCCGAGCTTGTCCCATTCCTCAATCCCGCCGACGGGCAGCAGCACATGAGCCGGGGCCGTGGATTGGCCGAGGCGCCGCCCGATCTCGCGCGCCGTGTCCCGGCGCTCCTCGGGCGTCAGCATGGCGGACGCGATCAGCCGGTTGTGGACATGGTAGGGACGATCGCGCAGGCCCATCGGTACTTCTTGCCAGGCCGCGAAGTCGACCAGGTCGATGCAGCCGGGCGCCACGATCTGCGGGATGCCGGCCCGCCCGGCCGTCAGCACCCGATCCTCGCCGCTGTTCACGATCGAACCGTGCATGAGATTCGAGAGCTCCTGGAGCGCAAAATCCATCACGCACGCGAACGCCCCCTCCGCAGCCAGGCTCTCGAACGCCATGCCGCCCATACCGGTGGCGTGGAACACCGCGACTTCGAAGCCGCGCGCTTCCAGCGCGGGCTTCAGGATCTTCATATAGGACAGGCACGACGACCCGAGACTGGTCATGCCCACCATCGGTCGGTCCTTGCGGGGAGGCTCGACCGCCCGTGCCGCCCCCAGCACCGCCCCCGCCGCCTGGCTGAGCGACGATTTGCAGACCGCGTTGAGGCCATAAAGCCCACCGGCCCACAGGATCATCTGAATGTCCGGCGAGAGCCGCCCGGTCGGGATCAGCGGAGAGAAGGAGACGGTGGAAACGATATATTTCGGCACGCCCATGGGCAGCGCGCGAGCACAATCGAGCGCCAGATCGGTCCCCATGGTGCCGCCCATGGCGATCATGCCGTCGAAGCGGCCGGCCTCGTAGAGCTGTTTCACCAAACGAGCGGCGCCCTCCGCCATGATCTGCATGGCCGAATTCTCGTCGCCGGAGGCGATCACCGCCTCGATCGACGAACCGGCGGTTCCTGCCACATCGTGCTTGGAGAGATCGGTCGCCTCGGGCGGATCGCCAAGCACGCTGACATCCATGGTGAGCGTGCGCCCGCCCTGCCCTTCGATCGCGCCTTGCAGATAGCGCAGCTCGTCGGACTTGGTGTCGTAGGTGCCGATGATCAGGATGGTCTTTATGTCGCTCACGTCAGATCGATCCAGGCGGTCTTCAGGTTGATGTACTTGTCGAAGGCGTGCAGCGATTTGTCGTGGCCGTTGCCGGACTGCTTGTGGCCGCCGAGCGGGACGGTGTTGTCGGCCCCGCCGTAGGTGTTCACGTGGACAACGCCAGCGTTGACCGCGCGCACCATGCGGTGGGCACGGGCGAGATCGGAGGTCCAGACAGCGGCCGCCAACCCGTAGTCGGTGGCGTTCGCGATCCGGATCGCCTCGGCCTCGTCCTCGAACGGGATGACGGCAAGCACCGGACCGAACACTTCTTCCTGGGCAAGGGTCATTGCTGGCGACACATCGTCGAACACGGTGGGCGCCATATAGTAGCCGCCGGTCTCTTCCAGGATGCGCGACCCGCCCGCCTTCAGGCCGGCGCCCTCCTCCCGCGCCTGCGCGACGTAACGCAGATTCTTCTCGAGCTGCTCGGCGCTGGAGACGGCTCCGATGTTGGTGGTGACATCGAGGGGGTCGCCGACCTTCAGCTTTCCGACCCGGTCCACGAGCTTCTCGACGAAGTCGTTGTGGACGCGCTTTTCGACCAACAGCCTGGAACCCGCGACACAGACCTGGCCGGAATTACGAAAAATACCCGAGATCGAAACCGTCGCCGCACGTTCCAGATCCGGCGCGTCGGCAAATACGATGTTGGGCGACTTGCCGCCAAGCTCCAGATAGATCCGTTTGAGATTGGAGCGAGCCGAATATTCCAGAAGCCGGCGCCCGACCCCGCCGGAGCCGGTGAAGGCGAGCACATCCACGCCCATGTGCAGGCCGAGCGCCTCGCCCGCCACCTGACCGCGCCCGGTCACCACATTCAGAACACCCTCGGGCAGGCCGGCCTCGGCACACAGCTCCGCCAGGCGCAGTAGGGAAAGCGAGGCGCCTTCGGCCGGCTTCAGAACCACCGAATTGCCGGCGGCAAGCGCCGGGGCGAGCTTCCAGGCACCGATCATCATCGGGAAGTTCCAGGGCACGATCGCGCCCACCACGCCGACCGGCTCGCGATGGATCAGCCCCAGCACGCCGTCTTGGGTCGGTGCGATCTCGCCGTAGATCTTGTCGAGCGCCTCGGCGTAGTAGCGGAAAGTGCCTGCCGCGCTGCCGGGCTCCGCCTTGAACGCCATGCCGATCTCGGTCCCATTGTCGCGCACGCCGAGCACCGCAAGCTCCAACGCATGCGCCTCGATCAAGTCCGCGATCTTGTGCAGCACCTTCTTGCGAAAGGCCGGGGCCGCCCGCGACCAGGTGCCCGCGTCGAAGGCATTGCGCGCCGCCGTCACCGCGCGGTCGACATCGCCCGCGTCCGCATCGGCAATCGACGTCAGACGGCGACCGTCCAGCGGAGACACGACGTCGAGCGCGGCGCGCTCGCGCGCCTCCGACCAGGCGCCTCCGATAAACAGACGCTGGGACGGAACCGCCTTGTGGCGAAGCGCGTCGACTGCGGCCTGATCCATGAACCCTCCGAATAAATCGGTTCATTATTATAACCGATGGTTCAAAAAAATCTTGCAGAGGTCTGGAAGTTCCGTCAAGTCTGAATGGCGTCCATGAGGAAATCAGCACGTGCGCGATGCGAACCGTTGAGAAAGCTCTGAAAATTCTCGACCTCTTTACGGTCGGGCGCCCGGAGGCGGGCCTGAGTGATCTTGCGCGCCAAGCCGGGCTCGACAAGGCGACCACGCTCCGCATGCTGTCGTCGCTCGCCCGACAGGGCTTTGTCGAGCAGCACCCGGAAACCAAGAAATACCGGCTCGGTAAGGCGGTGTTGCGCTTCGCGCGCATTCGCGAGACCTCGTTTCCGGTGCTTTCCATGATCCAACCGGCGCTCGACCGGCTGGCGGAGGAAACCGGCGAGACGGCGCATGCCTCGCTCGCCTCGGGTGCGGAGTTGATCACGGTCGGCATTGCCGTTCCCCAGCGCGCAACCCGCGTGCATCTGGAATTTTCCGAGCCGCTGCCGTTCCATGCGACGGCGTCTGGGCTCGCCTATCTGGCCTTTTCGCCGAGCGAGCTGGTGGACGAGCTGATCGGCAATCGGCCGCTCTCCGTCTACACCGAGCACACCAAAGCCTCGGCCGACGATGTGCGCCAGGACCTGGCGGAGATCCGCGCGAGAGGGTGGGCCGCCTCGGCCAACAGCTACGAGATCGACGTCGTGGGCATCGCCGCGCCGATCTTCGACTGGTCCGGTTCCGCCTACGGCGCGATCGCGGTGGCGATCCTTGCGGCCCGCGCGACGCCGGAACTGCAGGAGAAGGTGACCGCCGCCGTACTCGGCGCCGCGATCGACGTCACCCGCGCCATGGGCGCAGAGCCCGACCCGGCACTCATCAAGGCAAGGCGGAGCCTGACATGAGCGCGCCCTGCACGACCCTGGTTCTCGATTTCGGCGGCGTCGTCTCCAAGACCGTGTTCGAGACCCATGCGGAAACGGAGCGCACCCTTGGGCTTGAGCCTGGAACGCTGACCTGGCTCGGTCCCTTCGATCCGGCAGGCGACCCGCTGTGGCGCGCCATGCAGGCCAACGAGATCACCGAACGGGAATACTGGGCCGTCCGGGCGCGGGAGACCGGCGAGCTGGTCGGTGAGGTCTGGGACACGTTTCCCAAATTTCTCCAGCGCATTCGCGGCAGCGGGCGCGACGTGGTCCGGCCCGAGGCGCTCGCGGCGATCGAAACGGCAAAGGCTGCCGGGCGCCGGCTCGCGATCCTCTCCAACGAGCTCGACCTGTTCTATGGCCCGGACTTTCGCGACAAGCTGCCTTTCCTTGCCGATTTCGACCTGATCGTCGACGCCACCTACACCGAGATCCTGAAGCCGGACCCGCGCGCCTACGGCTTCGTCATCGATGGGCTGGGGGTGTCGGCAGAGGCCTGCGTCTTCGTCGACGACCAGCTCAGAAACATCCGTGGCGCGGATGCGGCCGGCATGAAGACCGTGCATTTCGACGTGCGCCACCCCGCCGATAGCTACGCCCGCGCGCTCGCCCTTCTCGGACTTCCTCAAACGCCGGAGGCTCGGCCATGATGCTCCACGACAGCAATTTCCTGAAAGAAAACAATGCGCGTCACATGTGGCATCCCATGGCCCACCCGGCCGAGATGCAAGCCCATCCGCCCAAGCTGCTCGTGGCCGCCGAAGGCGTGACGCTCACCGACGTCGACGGCCACAAGACGCTCGACGCCGTCGGCGGGCTGTGGAATGTCAATCTCGGCTTTTCGTGCGACCCGATCAAAAAGGCGATCGCCGACCAGCTCAACGAGCTGCCCTACTATTCCGCCTTTCGCGGCACCGCGACGAGCCCGGCGGTGGAGCTTTCCTACCAGTTGGCGGAGTGGTTCAAGCCCGACGGTCTGGTGCGCTCCTTCTTCACTTCCGGCGGATCCGACAGCGTGGAGACCGCACTCAGGTTGGCGCGCCAGTACCATAAGATCCGCGGCGAGCGAGACCGCACCAAGTTCATCAGCCTGAAGAAGGGCTATCACGGCACCCATTTCGGCGGCGCCTCGGTCAACGGCAACGCCAATTTCCGCCGCAACTACGAGCCGCTGCTTCCCGGCTGCTATCAGATCGCCGCACCCTACACCTATCGCAATCCGTTCGATGAGAGCGACCCGGAGACACTCGCCAAAATCTGCGCGCAACTTCTGGAAGACGAGATCCTCTTCCAGGGTCCCGACACGGTCGCGGCCTTCATCATGGAACCGGTGCTCGGCGCCGGCGGCGTGATCCCGCCGCATGAAAGCTTCATGCCGATGGTGCGGGACATCTGCGACCGCCACGGCGTGCTCCTGATCGCCGACGAGGTGATCACGGCATTCGGCCGCACCGGCGCCTGGACCGGCTCGCGGCTTTGGGGCGTGAAGCCCGATCTGATGACCATCGCCAAGGCGATCACCAATGGCTACTTCCCGTTCGGCGGGGTCATGATCGGCGACAAGGTCGCGGACGTGTTCGAAAACAGCACGGACAGTTTCGGCGCGATCGGCCACGGCTACACCTATTCCGCGCATCCCGTGGGCGCGGCCGCCGCGCTCGCCTGCCTCCCGGAGATGAAAAAGGCCAACGTGGCCGCCAACGCCGCCGCGCGCGGCGACGAGCTCCTGGCCGGCTGCGAGGCGCTGAAGGAAAAGCACGAGATCGTCGGCGATGTGCGCGGCAAGGGCTTGATGGTGGCGGTCGAGCTCGTCGCCGACCGGGGCACCAAGACCCCGATCGACAAGGCGACGATCGGCGCCGTGTTCGAAACCGCCTACGCGGAAGGAGTGATGCTGCGGGTCTCCGGCAACACCATCATCCTGTCGCCGTCGCTGGTGATCACCGCCGACGATGTCCAGCGCATCGTCGCCGCGCTGGATGCGGGCCTCGCCGCCCAATCGGCGTGACCGGGGGACCGCTCATTCCAGCAGTCGCCGGAATGAGCGGAAGCCATAGGAGATTTGGGCCTTACAGTAAGTTCTCCATCGTAATCGGGAGCCTGCGGACCCGCTTGCCGGTCGCGTGATAGACCGCGTTGGCGATCGCCGGTGCCATGCCCACGATCGCGAGCTCGCCAACAGCCTTGCCGCCAAGCGGGGTCGCGTCATAATCCGGCTCGCCCACCGAATGGATGTCGATTTCCGGCACGTCGGCGTTGGTCGCCACCAAATAGTCGGCGAAATTGGCGTTCAGCATCCGCCCGTTGCGCGGATCGGTAACGCCTTCCTCCAGGAGCGCCATGCCGATCCCCATGATGATGCCGCCCTTGAACTGGCTGTCGGCAAGCTTGGGGTTGTAGAGCCGGCCGGCATCGACCGCCGTCACCACCCGGGAGACGCGCACGGTTCCGAAATCCTCGTCGACGCGCACTTCCACGAAATGGGCGCAGAAGGAATGGCGCGAGACCTCTCCTCTGACGCCGCCCTCCATCCCGGCCATGGAGGTGAAGTATTTAAGCCGCTCCTCCGGAGGCCGCTCGCCGTCCGGGAGAGTGTCTCGGGTGACATCGATCTCGCTGCGCCCGGTCGCCGCCATCAACTGAGCGATCGACATCGTCGCCCCGCGCGGCGTGCCGATCCTGCCCTCGGAGAGCGTTAGCGTGTTGGCCTGGTCGCGCAGCGGTGAGTTGGGATCGGTGAGGCCGAGGGCGATCAGCTCCTCGCGGGCGGCGACCGCCGTCTTGTAGACGGCACCGACCATCAGGTTGGCAAGCTGCGACCCGCCGGCGACCGGCGCGTGACCGAGCGTGGAATCGCCGAGCTTCACGTCCACCATCTCGACCGGAACCCCGAGCACGTCGGCTGCCGTCTGGGCGAGGATGGTATAGGTGCCAGTGCCCATGTCGATCGCGCTCGACAGGACCTCGACCGTGCCATCGGAAAGGATGCGCACCCTGGCCTCGCCGGGGCTGGAAATGACCGGATGGGTCCCCACCGCCATGCCCCAGCCGATGAGCTGGTGTCCGTCCCGCATGGAACGCGGCTCCAACGGACGCCCGGACCAGCCGAAGGCCGCCGCGCCCGTGTCGTAGCACGCCATCAGACGGCGCGACGACCACGGCAGGCCGCTATCGAAGTCGTGGTCGGCCTCGTTCCGGCGCCGGAGCTCCAGCGGATCGATGCCGAGCTTGCCGGCAAGCTCGTCGATGGCGCACTCGATGCCGACGGCGCTCGGCGTCTTGCCCGGCGCGCGAAAAGCGCCCGGCAGCACCGTATGGACCGGAGCGATCGACTGGCGCGAGCGGAAGTTGGGCACCGCGTAGAGCAGCGCGGTCACCGACCCCAACTGCTCCACGAAGGCCTTGTCCACCGCCGTCTCGTTGGTGCCTTGATGGTCGATGGCGACGATCCGGCCGTCTTCGGTGGCGCCGATCTTGAGCGACTGGCGCGTGGCCGGACGTGCGCCGAAGGCGGTAAAATGCTGGCTGCGCTGGAGCGCCAGCTTCACCGGCCGGCGGAGCTGGCGCGCCGCCATCACCGCCACGATCGAATGCGGCAGCACGAACCCTTTCGAGCCGAACCCACCGCCCACATAGGGCGAGACCACCCGGATGTTCTCAAACGGGATCTCGAACTGCTGGGCGAACCAGTTCGCGGTGCCGTCGATCCATTGGGTGGATTCGTAGAGCGTCAGCCGGTCGTCGTCCTCCCAGTGGGCGATCAGGCCGTGGGGCTCAAGCGCCATGTGGTATTCGCGCGGTGTCTCGTAGGCGGCGTCCACGACGACCGGGGCCTCGGCAAGAGCCGCGTCCGGATCGCCCCAGTCCTTGGCCATCATGTCCACCGGCCGGGTCTGGGTGTCCTCGGCGTCGAATGTGGCGCGAACCGGAGCTTCCTCATAGACGACCGCGAGGCGGGCTGCCGCCTCCCGCGCCTGCTCAGGGGTATCAGCCACCACCGCGGCAATCGCCTGGCCGTTGAACGTGATCTCGGTCGGAAACGGGGTGTCGTAGTCCTTCGCGGGCGCGTTGCCCCAATAGTCCGGGATCCACTTCACCTGCGCCGCATTGAAGGCGTCCAGCACCAGCCGCACGCCGGGGCTTGCCTCCGTCGCGCTGCGGTCGATGGAGACGACGCGGCCGGCGCCGATGGTGGACTGGACCAGGACGCAGTGAAGCAGGCCGTCGATCCGGTGCTCCAGCGCATAGGTCGCCTCGCCACGGATCTTGGCCGGCCCGTCGGCGCGCACATGAATGCTGCCGAGCGTGCCGCGCACCATTGCGCCATCGGACGCGTCGCCGCGTTTCGTGGTCGGTTCGATGATGGTCATGCCAGACCTCCCAGGGTCAGGATGGCACGTGCAATCACGCGCGGGACAAGCTCGATCTTGTAGGCGTTGCCGTCGAAGGCGACGGCCTCCGCCACGGCGAGCCGGCTCGCCTCTCCGACGGCCTCCTCATCGAGAGGCGTGCCGCGGAGGGCATCCTCCACGGCGCGCGCCCGCCACGGCTTGGTGGCGACACCGCCGAGCGCGACGCGAAGATCGGCGATCGTACCGCCATCGTCGGCGAGCTCCAGCCCAACGGCCGCACTCGCGGACGCAAACTCGTAGGACTGGCGGTCGCGAACCTTCAGGTAGGTAGACCGCCGTGCCACGGGCGACGCGGGAACGCTGACGGCCGTGATGATCTCGCCCTGACGCAGATCGGTCTCGCGCTCGGGAGTCTCGCCGGGCAGGAGAAAAAAGTCCTCGGCGGCAACGGTGCGCCGACCCACGTGGAGCGTCGCGTCGAGGGCCACGAGGGCAACGGCAAGGTCGCCCGGATAGGTGGCGATGCAGGCCTCGCTGGTGCCGAGCACGGCATGATTACGGGTGAGTCCGCCAAGGGCGGCACAGCCGGAGCCCGGGGTACGCTTGTTGCAGGAGGGATAGGCGGCAGGATCCCGGAAATAGCTGCAGCGGGTGCGCTGCATCAGGTTACCGCCGATGGTCGCCATGTTTCGAAGCTGCTGAGAGGCGGCCAACGAGAGCGACTGAGCGACGGCCGGAAAGCCGTCCTTGATCCGGGGATCGTCCGCCACCCGGCTCATTTTCGCAAGCGCCCCGATCATTGCGCCGCTCGCGTCGACATCGATGGCGTCGAGGCCGGGAATCCGGGAGATGTCCACCACCGTCTCCGGCCGAACGACATCCAGTTTGGCCAAGTCCACGAGGGTCGTCCCGCCGGCGATCACCATCGTGTCGGCGAAGTTGGCGAGGACGGAGGCCTCGTCGAGATTTGTCGCCCGCTCATAGTGAAAGTCGATCATGCCGCCTCCTGGGCTCGGTCGGTTTCGGCTTCCGCCGCCTTGCGGACGGCAGCGACGATGTGAGGATAGGCGCCGCACCGGCAGAGATTCCCGGACATGTACTCCCGGATCTCGTCGTCGGAGCCGGCATGGCCTTCGGCGATGCAGGACACCGCGGACATGATCTGTCCCGGCGTGCAGTAGCCGCACTGGAAGGCGTCTTCCTCCAGGAAGGCCTGTTGAACCGGATGCGGCGTGCCATCGGCGGCCGCCAGGCCCTCGATGGTGGTGATCGCGCGGCCGTCCGCCTGAACCGCGAGCATCAGACAGGCCAGCATGCGCTCGCCGTCGACATGGATGGTGCAAGCGCCGCACTGGCCATGGTCGCACCCTTTCTTGGTTCCGGTCAGGCCAAGGTTCTCGCGAAGCGCGTCGAGCAGCGTCACGCGCGGCTCGACATGAAGCGTGTGGGAGATTCCGTTGATGGTGAGGTCGATGCGTGTCGGGTCGGTCATCCTAGATCCTTGTCCGAACGCCGCTCGGGGTCGCACGCCGGGCCGGAATAAGAGGGGGCCGACAATCCACGCGTGACAGGCAAACCCACGATACGGTATGCAGGGGAGGAGCCAATAAGCGGAGGCGCCTCCGTTTATATTTAGAAGACCGATAACCGGGGTTCAAGACCGCCGGACCGGCGGAGCATGGAATTGGTCGAAAAACGCGCCGGGAGGCAGCTCGGTTCGGGCGACGCGGCGGAAGAAAAGCCGATGCGGGCGGATGCCCGCCGCAACCGGGACAGGCTCGTGGCCGTGGCGGCCGAGGCGTTTGCCGCCAATGGCGTGCAGACATCCCTGGAAGATATCGCGCGTGAGGCCGGCGTCGGGATCGGCACGCTCTATCGCCATTTTCCGACCCGCGAGCATCTGGTCGAGGCAGTCTATCGGCGCGAGGTCGACTTGCTCTGCCAAGCCGCCGAGGACCTGGCGAAGCGCCTGCCCCCGGACGACGCGTTGGAGGACTGGCTGCGCCACCTGGTGTCCTACGCCGCCACCAAGCGCGGCATGATGGACAGCCTGCGCATTCTGCTCGACACCGGCTCCACGATCTTCGCCGATACGCCGAGCCGGATCTCGCAGGCGCTGCAAGGCCTGGTCGAAGCCGCCTCCAAGGCGGGCACCATCCGCCAGGATGTCGAGGCCGCCGATATCCTGCAGGCCACCTCGGGGCTCTACTCCGCCCCAGAAACGCCCGACTGGAAAGACCGCGCGCTCCGGCTGGTTTCCGTCATCATGGACGGGCTGCGCCATGGCGCACCGCGCCGGACCGATGGAGACGGGGCAAGCGCGAACACGGGCTCCTAACCCCCATTCCGATCGGCCAAACAGGCGCGCAGGACAAAGTCCTGGACCGTGGCGATATAGGTTTCGATGGCGACCTCACGGCGCCGGTACTTGGCGCGTTTCACGTACCAATCCTGCAGCAGCGGCTTGATGAGCGAGGCGAGCAGGGGCGAGGTTTCGGTCCGGAAACGGCCCTCGGCGACACCGCGCTCGATCACGCGGGCGAAATAGGCCTCCGTCTCGATCTCACTGTCCGCTGCCGCGCGGCGTTCGGAGGGCGGAAAGGTCTTGGCTTCCAGAAACGCGAAACCGAACCAGGGCAGCATCGCTTCGGTTAGCCGGATGTGGGTTTCGATCAGCCAGGTCAGATGCGCCACCGGATCGGCGGCAACCTCCCCCGGCGGGTCGGCAAGGACGCGGCGCACCTGTTCGGCGACTTCCTGAAGGATCATGTTCAGAAGCGTCGTCTTGCTGTCGAAATAAGCGTAGAGCCCGCCCATCGACACGCCCGAGATCTGCGACAGGTCGCGCAGCGACATGGCCTGGAAGCCTTTGCGGTTCGACACCTCCAGGGCCGCCTTGATGATCACGGTCAACTTGCGGATCGCAACCTCCGGCTTCCGCACCCCGATCGTGTCCCGGTGGCGCGCAAGCATCGACCGGCACAACGCCTCGGTGGTGAACTCCGCCGGGTCGAGCATTCCGATGCTGTCCATTCTTCCGGTCTTCCACCCTTGAGACTTGCGGCGCTCCGGCGCGACGCGCACGGCGGATTGCAAGTTAACCCGGTCCCGCCTATAAATCTATCGAGCGCTCGCTCGAAAAATAACTGGAGTCGTCCCGTGGATTTTAAGATCCCGCCCCGTGTGGAAGACTTTCGCGCCCGCATCGCCCGGTTCGTGGAAGACGAGATCCTGCCGCTCGAAGCCGATCGCGACGCCTGGGACGCACACGGCAACATTGCCCTGAACCATCTGGAACCGCTGCGCGAGAAGGCGCGGACCGAGGGGCTGTGGTGTTTGCAGCTCAAGCCCGAGACCGGCGGTCAGGGGCTCGGCAAGGTCGGCATGGCGGTCTGCTACGAGGAGATGAACCGCTCCATTTTCGGCCCGGTGGCGTTCAACTCCGCCGCCCCCGACGACGGCAACATGATGGTGCTGGAGCAGGCGGCTTCCGACGCCCAGAAGGAGCGCTGGCTGAAGCCGATCGTGGACGGCAATGTGCGCTCTTCCTTCGTAATGACGGAACCGCGTCCGGGCGGTGGCTCAGACCCGGGAATGATGCTGACGACCGCGACCAAGACGGGCGACCGCTATGTCGTCCGCGGGCGGAAATGGTTCATCACAGGCGCCGAGGACGCGAGCCACTTCATCCTGTTGGCCCGCACATCCGACGATCCGAGGCGCGGCCTGACCGCCTTTCTCCACCATCGCGACGAGCCCGGCTGGCGGATCGAGCGACGGATTCCGATCATGGGCCCGGAGGAGCACGGCGGCCATTGCGAGGTCGTCTACGAGGACATGGAACTTCCCGCCGATCGGGTGATCATGGGCGAAGGCCTGGGCCTGAAGCTCACGCAGATGCGGCTCGGGCCGGCGCGGCTGACCCACTGCATGCGCTGGCTGGGATTGGCCAAGCGCTGCATGGAGATCGCCCAGGAATATGCCCAGAACCGGCACGGCTTCGGCGTCCGGCTGGCCGACCGCGAAAGCATCCAGATCAAAATGGGCGACATCGCCATGGGGATCGAAGTCGGCCGGCTGTTGGTGATGAAGGCGGCCTGGGAGCTCGACCGGGGCAGCTTCGCCCGCAAGGAGATCTCCATGGCCAAGATCCACGTCGCCAACCTCCTGCACAAGGCAGCGGACGTGGCGATCCAGATCAACGGCGCGCGGGGTTATTCCCAAGACACCGTGCTGGAATGGATCTACCGCTACGCCCGGCAGGCGCGGCTGGTCGACGGCGCGGACGAAGTGCACCAGATGGTCCTGAACCGGCACCTGAGCGACGAAAAGCGCGCGTTCTGGACCTGGGAGACCGCCGAGACATGAGCGATCTCGACCTTGCCGCCCTTGAGGCCTGGCTGGCGCACAAGCTGCCCGACGAGAGCGGCCTTTCGGTCGAGCGGATCAGCGGCGGTCAATCCAATCCGACCTGGTTCGTAACCTTCGGCACTGTGCGCCTGGTGCTGCGCAAAAAGCCCCCCGGACCGATCCTCAAGGGCGCCCATGCCGTCGAGCGGGAGTTCCGGGTGCTAAAGGCGTTGGAAGCGACCGACGTGCCGGTCCCGAAAGCGCTGTGGCTGGAGGAAGCCGACAGCCACCTCGGCACGCCCTTCTACCTCATGGAGCGGCTGGAAGGACGCGTCTTTTCCGACTGCACCTTGCCGAGCCTGACGCCCGAAGAACGGCGGGACATCTATCTGGAGATGGCCCGTACCCTGGCGCGGCTGCATGCCGTCCGCCCCGAGGCGGTCGGACTTCAGGATTTCGGCCGTCCCGGCAACTATTTCGAGCGCCAAATCGGCCGTTGGAGCAAGCAGTATCAGGAATCCACCAGTCCACGCATCGCGGCGCTGGACGAGCTGATCGCCTGGCTACCTTCGCACATGCCACCCGACGACGGCGCCGTCTCGATCGCCCATGGCGACTTCCGGCTCGGCAACCTGATGTTTCACCCGAGCGAGCCCCGAGTGATCGCAGTGTTGGACTGGGAACTCTCGACGCTTGGCCATCCGCTTGCGGACCTGGGTTTCGCGGTGATGCCTTGGCACACCAGCCCCGACGAATATGGCGGCATCCTCGGAACGGAGTGGGCGGCCGCCGGGATCCCATCACGCGACGACTTCGTGGCGGAATATTACGCCCACGCCCGGCCGACCGCGCCGCTAACGCCGTTCCATGTGGCGTTCGCGCTGTTCCGTTTCGCCGTGATCTTCGTTGGCATCGCCGATCGAGCGCGAGCGGGCAACGCGGCGTCCGAGGAGGCTGGGTCGCTCGCCCCGCTGGCGGAGCGCTTCGCCGTCAGGGCACTTGAGGCAACCCGAGCGGCGATCTGAAAGCGACGGCGATCTATGGCCTAGGTCATGAACTCATAAATCCGGACGGTCCGGGCGGAGGCAATTTGGTCGAATGCCAGGAGCAAGAGCGCAGGAAACCCGGCCGGTTTTCAAGATTTTGCGACGCAGCAGTCGGGCAAATCGACCCGCTCCTTCGGACGCCGAAACGGTTTCGACCTGCTTCGTCGACCCGCTCGGACGGGGGAAAGACCCCGCCCTTCGCCGCTCTCCTGGCATCTCTTTGCCGTTTCAGGCGCCGGAACATTCGCATTTATGAGTCCATGACCTAATGCTCGCTAACCCGCCGCGCGATCCAGAAGGTCGGCATAGCGGGCGCCATCGGCGGTACCGCCGGAGAGGAACCCGCGCGCCTGAATCGTTTCCAACACGTCGGCAAGGGAGTCCTCGATGGTCTTGTTGGAGGTGTCGACCACCGCCTCGGCGCGGGCATAAAGCGCCTCGCGACTGGTCAGGATGCTCTTGAGCTCGTCCATCGCCGCCGGGTTGCCGGCCATCGGTCGCTCGTCGCCCTGGGCGCGCACCCGCGTCATGTGCTCTTCCGGCCGCGCCTTCAGCCAGATCGTGTGGAAATGGCGCAACAGGTAGGTGAAGGTCTCCGGCTCCGAGACGATGCCGCCGGCGACCGCCAGCACGATCGCGTCATGAGTCGCCGCGACCCGCTCCACCGATTGGCGCTCCAGGCGCCGGTAGCCCTCCTGCCCGTAAAGCGCGATGACCTCGTTTACCGGCATCCCGCTCGCCTGCTCGATCTCCTCGTTGAGTTCGAGAAAGGGATGGCCGACGGTGGCCGCCGTCAGGCGCCCGATGGTCGACTTGCCGGCGCCGCGCAGCCCGATCAGGGCCACCCGAGAGGCACGCCGGAGATCGGGATGCTCGGGATCGAGAATTTCCAGCACCTTGCGGCGTTGCTCCCGGGTCGCCGCGCGATAAAGTGCCGTTACCGCCGGAATCTCGGAAACGAACGGGTCGTCCTCGCCCACCAGCCATTCGATGCGGAAATCCAGCGCCTCGGCGATCCGGCGCAGCAACGCGATGGAAATGTTGCCGGTGCCGCTTTCAAGCTGCGCAAGATACCGCTGCGATACCCCGGAGGCTTCCGACAGCGCCTTGCGCGACAATCCGCGCCGGGCTCGGCCGTTGCGGACTCGCTCGCCGACCACTTCCAGGAACGCCGCACTCTCGTCGAGCGCATCCGCGTCGGCGCTGGAGACCTGACCGCTGAAAGTGACGATTTCGCTGACGGTGCCTGAGCTCATGGTGGGCCCAATTATGCATTATAATTCATAGGCCCTCAAGCGGGGCGCGGCACCGATCCGAAGATCTTCGCAGGTGCAGCACGCGACCGCAAGAGGCTCAGCCGGGTTGTCCTCAGCCCATCCAGGCTTCGATCAAGGCCCGGATTTCCGGCACGATCGGGCGCTTCTCGAACGGCCCCGTCTCGATGAACACGCAGACGAATTCGCCGGCAAAGCAGCGCACGCCGGCCTGGCGTCCAACCACTTCGAACCGGATCGAACTGTCGCCCACCGTCAGCGGCCGGACGGCGCATTCCAGCACCGAGCGGGGCGTGACGGGCGAGAGAAAATCGATCGACATATGAACGAACGGGGTCGAGTAGCCCTTGTCCATCGATAGCCGATACCAGTCGAAGCCGACCACTGCCTCCCACCAAGCATCAATCGCCTCCAGCGCGAAATTCGGAATCCGACCGGTGTAGGCGATCGTGGCAAGGTCGCAGTCTGCCCAGCGCACCTTGATCGGGTGCACGAAGGTCGATAGCCCTCCCGGTTTCCAGGCGGCATCCGTCTCCGACCCCGGCCCTTTCCCATCGCTCTCGCCGGAGCGCGCCTCGTCGTCAGTAGGTTTCAACGTGGTAGCGACCTTCCTCGCGCATCTGCCGACGCAAGGCGGACCAATCGAATGCCCCCTCCGCGGCAATTTCCGCAAGGGCCGCGTCCACGCCCTCTTCCATGCCCTTGAGGCCGCAGACGTAGATGTGGGTCCGCTCCGACTTCAAAAGTTTGAGCACGCGCTCGCGCTCGGTCCGCATGCGGTCCTGAACATATTCCTTCGCCCCGTCGTCCGCGCGGGAGAAGCAAAGCTCCTTCTCCAGGATGCGGTCCGGCACCTTCTTCAGCGGCCCGAAATAGGGCAGCGCATCGGCCGTCCGCGCACCGAAGAACAGGATCATCCGGCCATCGGTCTCCGGCGAGGTGCGCTGGCGGCGCATCGTGAAGGCCCGGAACGGCGCCGAGCCGGTGCCGGTGCAGATCATGATCAGGTTCGCCTGGGGATCGTTCGGCATCAGGAAAGTCGCACCGAACGGACCGGTCACCTGAACCTTGTCACCCTTCTTCAGGTCGCAGACATAGTTGGAGCAGATGCCGTGGGGCTCGCGCTTCACCGTGAGCGACAGATTGTTGGTCTGCGGTCGTTCGCCGTCGCGCGGGCTGGAGATGGAATAAAGCCGCGGCAGATGCGGTTTCCCCGCCGCCTTTTCTCCCGGCGGAATAATGCCGATCGACTGGCCTTCCAGCACCGGGAACGACACATCGGCGAAGTCCAAAATGATGTGCCGGACGTCGCTGTCGGCGTTCTCGGCCGTGAGCCGGTAGTTGCCCTGGACCGTTGCGGTTGCCGGATGGCCGATCGTGAACAGGTTCACGCTCGGCTTGGAGGCCGACACGGGCGGCTTGGATTTGCCGCCGGCACCGGCATGGGCGTCGTTCAGGAGACGCTCCATCTCCTCGTCGAGCGCCTCGACCGCGCTCGATCCGGCATCTTCGCCGGCGAGCTCCACCTGCTCCGGCAGTTCGTCCCACTCGAACTGATCGTCAAGCGAATAGGGCTCCAGCACCACCCGCCAGTTGTCGATCGCGCCGGTCGGGCACGGCGGAATGCAGGCCATGCAGTAGTCGCAGATGGACGCGTCGACCACGACGTTGTTGTCGTCATGGGTGATCGCATCGATCGGGCACGATTCTTCGCAGGTGTAGCAGCGAATGCACGTTTCCGGATCGATCACGTGCTGCTTGATGGGCTTCTGGAACGAAGCGGCATCGGCAAGGGGCTTGTTCATGGTCTCCGGCCTGTTCTGACGAGAAGCGGCGGGCGGCATCCGGACCCGAAAGCCCGGCAGCCACCCGCCCAGGGGGAGGAGCGGATCAAGCCATGTGGAGCTTCACGTACTCGAAGTCGCCCGGCTTGTTGTCGATGCCCACGCGCGGCGGCGCGATCCAGCCGGCGAACTTGCCCGGCTCCCAGCACGGCTTCATCAGCGACTGAATGAAGTCGCCATCGGCATGGGAGGGCAGCCAGTCCTTGGCCTTGGCGTCGTAGTCGGAGCCGGACAGAAGGTTGCCGTCCGGATCGAAGGTCTTGTCGGCGAACACGCCGATCTTCCGGTTGAAGGATTCGTGCGGGAGCTTCAGCTTGAAGTCGACGCCGGCCTTCTCGATGATCTTGTTCCAACGGCCGACACCACCGGAGGCGTCGTTGGTGTAGTCGTCGCGCAGGCGCATGTTGATCGCCGTCAGCGCCGGCACGTCCTTGCGCACAACCTGACCGTCCTCGAAGTCCCACACCGTGTAGGTGTCGTCCTTGAGCTGATGGTCGTCGTCGAGCTTGTGCTCCTGGTAGCGCCCCTTGAGGCCGGAGTTGAAGGCGTTGGCCGCATTGGTCGAAACCTCCTGGCCGAACAGGTCGAGGCTGAGCGTGTAGTGCAGGTTCAGCTTCTTCTGGATGGTCGGCAGATCGATCACGCCGAGCGCCCGAATCCGGTCGATCTCGTAGGGATCCTCGATGCCGTTCTCCTTCATCACCTCGCAAGTGCGCTGGATGACGCGGCCGACGCCGGTCTCGCCCACGAACATGTGGTGGGCCTCTTCCGTCAGCATGAAGCGGCAGGTGCGCGAGAGCGGATCGAAGCCGGACTGAGCCAGCGCCTCAAGCTGCATCTTGCCGTCGCGATCGGTGAAGTAGGTGAACATGAAGAAGGAGAGCCAGTCCGGCGTCTCTTCGTTGAAGGCGCCGAGCATGCGCGGGTTTTCTTCCGAGCCCGACGAACGGCGCAAGAGGTCGTCGGCCTCCTCGCGGCCGTCGGCGCCGAAGTACTTGTGGAGCAGGTATACCATCGCCCACAGGTGCCGGCCCTCTTCCACGTTGACCTGGAACAGGTTGCGCATGTCGTAGAGCGACGGCGCGGAGAGCGCCAGGAAGCGCTGCTGCTCTACCGAGGCCGGCTCGGTGTCGCCCTGGATCACGATCAACCGCTTGAGCATGTTGCGGTACTCGCCCGGCACTTCCTGCCAGGCCGGGTCACCGGCATGCTCGCCGCAGGGGATCTTGC
This sequence comes from Amorphus sp. 3PC139-8, assembly GCF_040750475.1. Taxonomy (NCBI): domain Bacteria; kingdom Pseudomonadati; phylum Pseudomonadota; class Alphaproteobacteria; order Hyphomicrobiales; family Amorphaceae; genus Amorphus; species Amorphus sp. 3PC139-8. The sequence continues at coordinate 285,047 of NZ_JABJVY010000001.1, forward strand.
GCTCCTCGACCTGCGGCGCGAGCAGCACGCCCCAGCGATATTCCGGCATCTTCACATAGTCGAACTTGGCCCAGCCCTTGGGATCGACCGAAACCGCCGTACGCAGATAGACCAGCGATTCCTGGAAGTTCTTCGGAATCAGGTCGTTCCACCAGTTGATGTAGCCCGGGTGCCAGCGCTCCAGCGCCTTCAGCACGCGCTTGTCGTTCGACAGGCCGACATTGTTCGGGATCTGCGTGTCGTAGGAAACGTTGATTAGATCGAGCATGTTTCACTCCCTGCGATCGGTCGGGGCCGGACGAAGCCGGCCCGGAATTTGGGTCTCGAACCGCTGCGCATTTCGGTGAATCGCACAGCGGTTCGAATTTCTTGATTCGATGCAAATCCGGACGGGAAACCGGTCCCACTTTTCGTGGATTTGCTCTTCCACTCCGCAAATCCGAACGGAAAACCGGTTCCCACTTTTCGTGGATTTGCTCTCTAGACTCGGCGTAGGTCGTAGGCCCCGCGTTGACCGCTGCCGTAGCGGCGCAGTGCGCCGTCGTCGCCGACCGCGTTCGGGCGTTGGAAGATCCAGTTCTGCCAGGCAGTCAGCCGTCCGAAGATGCGGGTTTCCATGGTTTCCGGACCGGGGAAACGGAGGTTCGCTTCCATGCCGGTAAGCGCGTCCGGCGAGAAGCTCGCGCGCTCTTCCAGGAAGATGCGGACCTCGTCCTCCCAGTCGATGTCGTCGAAGGCGAAGGTCACCAGCCCGAGCTCGTTGGCGTCGAACGCTTCCAGCGCCTCGCCCTCGCGCTCGGCCGCCGCATCGACCTTTTCCGGCTCGCCCAGGAAGCGGGTCTGCAGCCGGGTCAGATCGTTCGCCATCGGGAACGGACCGAAGTTGGACTGAGTGAGCGTGACGGCCGCCACATGGCGGTTGTCGCCCTCGAAGTCGCCCTCGGCCATGTAGGAGCGGTCGACGGCGAACAGGATCTCGGCCAGCACACCTGAGAAGCACGACCCCGGTTCCACCAGGGCGACCAGCGAGCGCGAGGTGACGTCGATGCGCTTCAGGACCCGCTTCCAGTAGGTCAGGATCTCGTTGGCGAGCCAGTCGGAGCGGTTGTCGAACAGGAAGCGCTCGTGCGCGACCACCCGCTCCGGATCGCCCTGAGTCCGGAACACCAGAACGCCGGTTTCCAGCTCGTTGAGGCGCAGATGCAAGATGGCATCGTCGAGCTCGCGCGCGGCGCGCAGCATCCAGGTTTCCGCCCCCTCTGCATGGAGCGCCGCGACATCGGCCGGCGCCGGATCGGTCGGCCCGTTGATGGTAATGTGGGCGACCCGCTTCTCCCGGTCGATCTCGACCTCAACGGTGGAGTAGGTCACGCTGCCGTCGTCACCGAAGGTCCGCTTCAGCGGCGTCAGCTCGATGCCCTTCACGTCCGACGGCCGGGGCGACTTTTCGGCATATTCCTTGGCGCGGGTCGCGACCGTCTCCTCGAACTTGGAGTTCGGCACCGCGTCGTCGACGAGACGCCAGTCGAGCGCCTTCTTGCCGCGCACGCCCTCTTCCATGGCGCAGAACACGTCCGCCAAATCGCGGCGCACCTTACGCTTGTCGGTCACGCGGGTGAGGCCGCCGGTGCCCGGCAGCACGGCCAACAGCGGCACTTCGGGCAACGCCACGTTGGAGTTGCCGTCGTCGGCCAGGATGATGTGGTCGCAGGCCAGCGCCAGCTCGTAACCGCCGCCGGCGCAGGCGCCCTTGATGGCGCAGATATAATACTGCCCGGAATCCGCGCCCGCCGCCTCGTAGGTGTTGCGGGTCTCGTTGGTGAACTTACAGAAATTCACCTTATGGGCATGGGCCGCCCCGGCGAGCATGCGGATGTTGGCTCCGGCGCAGAACACACGGTCCTTGCCGGACTGCAACACCACGACCTTGACCTCCGGATGCTCGAACCGCAGCCGCTGCACCGCATCGGCAAGCTCGATATCCACGCCGAGATCGTAGGAGTTCAGCTTCAGCTCGTAGCCGTCGAACAAGCCGGCCGACGGGTCGACGTCCATCGTAAGCGTCGCCACGTCGCCATCATAAGAGATGCGCCAATGGCGATACTTCGACGGGTCGGTCTGGAAATCGATGCGCTTCGTCACGCAGGCCTCCCTAGGGATGAGTTTGAGAAATATATTGCACGAATTGAACGCGTGCAATTCTAAACTGACGGAATCGATGCGAAATATGCGGTCAATTCCGGCAAAATTCCGCTTCTATCTGCGGCCAAATCACCGCTCCGTCAAGCGAGATATGCATTATGATGCATATTCTTCTGATGAGGAGTGTCCTGCAGTCGCAGCACTGGCCTTTGGGCAAGCGCGGCCTCGGGGCCCAACGACAGCTCACCGGCAAAGCGCGTGATCGCCGTTCGGAGCGCGACCATGTCGAGCCCCATCACCTCGCGCGCCTGCCCGCCGGATGTGGCATCGGCCAGGCACTCGCCCGCGAGCGCGACCAACCGGGCAGCCGCTTTGGGCCGCTCCATGCGAAGCTTGAGGCAAGCATTGGCAAGCTGGATCACGCCCTGAGCCAAGGCCCGCTCGGCACTGTTTGGCCGCGCGCCCATCCAGACCGGCTCCCACACTTCGTGGGCTTCCCAGAAATAGCCAGCCCGGTAGAGCCGAAAGCCGGCAAGCCATGCCTCGTTGTCCCGCCAGCACGCCGGGTCGGTGACGTCGGGCGCGGCCTCGGCGATGTCGAACACATCGCCGCTTTCGGGGCGGGTCGTCCGCCCCGGTACATAGGCTTCTTCCGGCAGCGGCCAGGACCAAACGTCCGCAAGCGCGGAGGCTGGGGCCGCCGCCCGGGTCACAGCGTCGCCTCGACCGCGTCGGCGGCAAGCTCGCCCAGGAATCCGGGGCCGCCCTGCACCGCCGTGCGCTGCATGTGCAGCCTGAGGCCGCGCGCGCCGCCGAGCTCCTCGCCACCGCCAGCGCGCCCGGGTCCGCCGTGCACGCACTGCGGCATCACGATCGAATGGCCGGTGTGATCACGGCCGACCTCGCCGTCCACGCTCATGACGCGGCCATGATAAGGTGCCACGCCCAAGACCGCCGTGCGCTTTACCGCGGCATCGTCGGAGAACAGGCTGAGGGCGAGCGAGCCGCTGCCGCGGGCCGCCAGCGCCACCGCATCGGAGACGCTCTCATAGGGCATCACGGTCGCGCACGGACCGAACACCTCGATCTCGTGCACGGCGCGTGCCGCCGCTGGGTCGGCACAATAAAGCAGCGTCGGTGCGACGAAGGCGCCCGTTTCAGGGTCCGCGCCGACAACCGCGTTCGGGATGCCGCCGCCGGCAACCACGGCGGCCTCCCGGCTCAGCGCCTCGATACCGTCGAGCGCCGCCTGGCGCTGGCCGAGATCGACCAGGGGACCGACCCGAACCGACTGGTCCGCTGGATTGCCGACCGTGAGCGCCGCGACCTTGGCGGCCACGGCATCGCGAAACGCCTCCGCGTGTGCCGCCGGCACCAGCACCCGGCGGATGTTGGTGCAAAGTTGACCCGCCTTGACGGAGAGCGCCCCGACCACCTCGCGCACGGCGAGCGCGAAGATCTCGCTGTCGGGGCCCGCATCCGGTCCCAGGATCGTGGCATTGATGCTGTCGGCCTCAATGGTGATGCGCGGCTGCGCCTCCGCCGCGTCGGCGCGCAGCGTCGCTCCGGTTGCAGCCGAGCCGGTGAAGGCGAGCGAATCGAACGGCGTCAGCGCGGAAACGAGGCTCTGTCCTCCGCCGCAGACGATCTGCAGCGCCCCGTCCGGAACGACGCCGGCCGCGATCACGTCGGCCACCATCTGATAGGACAGCCACGCGGTTGCGGACGCCGGTTTCGCGACCGACGGCACGCCCGCCAGGAGCGCGGTGGCCACCTTCTCCCACATCCCCCAGGAGGGGAAGTTGAAGGCATTGATCTGCAGCGCAGCGCCGGGCCGGCTGGTCCAGATGTGGCGCGCGGCGAAGGTGCCGGCGCGCGAAAGCTGCTCGGTGCCCGGCTCAACGATCGTCTTCGCCTCGCCCAGCGACTGGCCGAGGCGTGCATAAACCTTGAGGGTGGCAATGCCGCCGTCGATGTCGACCGCGGCGTCGCGGACCGTGTTGCCGGAATTTTTGCGCGCGATCTCGCCATAGGCGTCGCGGTTGGCGGTCAGCGTGTCGGCGATCACCTTCAGGATCGCGCCGCGCTCGGCAAAGGAAAGCCCGGCAAGCGCCGGCCCGCCGACACTGCGGGCATGGTCCAGCACCGCCGCCCCGTCGATCCCGGTCGCATCGATCCGGCCGAGCTCTTCGCCGGTGGTGGGGTCGACGAACGGCCGACCTTCGCCCTCACCGGCAACCCAACGACCGACGACGTAGCTTTCCAGTTTCATGCAACCTCCACGGACGCCGCCTCGATCCGGTCCAGCCGGGCGATGAAGTCGGCGATTTCGGCAAGGGTCTTGTCCGGCTGCTCCAGATGCGGCGCGTGACCGCAATCGTCCAAGATCAGCCGGTCGAACGGGGAATAGAGCGCATCCAGCGCATCGATCTGGGCCAGCGTGCCGTACTGATCGTCGGCGCCCTGGATCGCCAGAACCGGCACGCGGATGTAGTCGATGGCGTAGGCGATGTTCCAGCGCTCGAAGCCGGGATTGAGCCAGGCGTCGTTCCAGCCCCGGAACGCGCTCTCCACGTCGGCGTGATATTTGGCAAGACGGGACTTCAGGTCGCCGGTGTCATAGGCCTTCTTCGCCTCCGCGATTGAGGCGAGGCCACCCGGCTCGGTGAAGAAATGCGGCGCCAACAGGATCAGGCCGCGCACCCGATGATCCTGGATGTTGCCGAGATAGAGCGCCGCGATCGACGCCCCGTCAGAATGGCCGAGCAGCACGCCGGAGCGAAAGCCGATCTCGTCGAGCAGCTTCGGCAGAACGTCGACCGCCTCGCGTGTCATATAGTCCAAGGGACGCGGCAGCGGCACCGGATCCGACTGGCCGTAGCCCTGGCGCGAATAGACGAAGACGCCGTGGCCCGTCGCCTCGGCCACCTTGGCCGGAAAGTCGCGGAACAGCGCCACGCAGCCAAGGCCTTCGTGCAGCATCACGATGGTCGGCTTGTCCTCCGGCGACGGCCCGAAGCAACGTCCTTCCAGACCCACCCCGTCGATCTCGAGGCGAACCGGGCTTTCCGTGTCCCAGATCATGCCACCTCTCCTTCAAGCGCCCGAAGCTTGAATCGCTGGATCTTGCCGGTGGCCGTCTTCGGCAGCTCCTCGACGAACTCGATCCAGCGCGGATATTTCCACTTGCCGACCCGGTCCTTGACATGCAGGCGCAAGGACTCCGCAAGCTCGGCCGTCGGCGCACCCTCCTTGAGGACGACGAACGCGCGCGGCTTTTCCAGTCCGCTTTCGTCGTGGGCAGGCACCACGGCCGCCTCCAAAACCGCCTCGTGCGAGACCAACGCCTGCTCGATTTCGAACGGCGAGACCCAGATACCCGACACCTTGAACATATCGTCGGTGCGGCCGCAGTAGACCAGCCGGCCGTCGGGCCGGAGCTCATACTTGTCGCCGGTCCGGGTCCAGCGACCCTCGAAGGTGGAGCGGGTCTTGTCGCGCTGGTTCCAGTAGCCCTCGGCCGCGGACGGGCCGTTGACCAGAAGTTCGCCGATGCCGCCAACTTCGACATCCTGGCCGGTCTCGTCCACCAGCCGCAGCTCGTAACCCGGCACGGCGCGGCCCGAAGTGCCGTAGCAGATGTCGCCCTCGGCGTTGGACAGGAAGATGTGCAGCATCTCCGTGGAACCGACACCGTCGAGGATGTCGACGCCGGCTTTGGCCCGCCAGCGCTGGCCCACCTCTTCCGGCAACGCCTCGCCCGCCGACACGCAGATCCGCAGCCGGTCGAGACCGACAGGGGTGGTGCCGTTCATGGACGCGACCATCGCCGCATAAAGGGTCGGCACGCCGCAAAATACCGTCGGCCTGGTCTTCTCCAGAACGGAGAACACGCTGTCGGGCGTCGGCCGGCCGGCGAGCAACGCGGTCGTCGCGCCCACCGACATGGGGAAGGTCATGGCATTGCCGAGCCCATAGGCAAAGAACAGCTTCGCCGCGGAGAAGACGGTATCGTCCTCCCGGATCTTCAACACCTGGGTGGCATAGGTGTCGGAGGTGGCCTTCAGGTTGGAATGGACGTGGCGCACCCCTTTGGGCCGACCGGTCGAGCCCGAGGAATAGAGCCAGAAGGCGCATTCGTCCGGCGAGGCGTTAATGGCCGTGCCCGGCTCGCTCGCAGCCAGCTCCGCCGCGAAATCGAGATAGGATCCGGGGTCGCCCCCCACGACGAACACCTTGAGATCGCCGCGATCCAGGATCGGACCGGCCGCCTCCAGAAGCTCGCTGGAGACGAACACCGCCGTCGCACGGGAATCATCCAAGATCGCTGCCCACAAATCGGCCGACAGTAGCGTGTTGACCGGGATCGGGATGACGCCGGCCTTCAGGCTTCCCCAGAAGATGACCGGGAACTCGAGACAATCGAGCACCAGCATCACCGCGCGGTCTTCCCGCCGGATGCCGTGCCGTCGATAGAGCCCGATCATTTTGTCGCTGTCGGTCGCCAGCGCCCCATAAGTGATGCTGCGACCGTTTCCCGCGCCTTCGATGAAGGCCGTCTTGTCGCTTCGACCGCTTTCGATATGGCGATCGACGAAATAGGTTGCGGCGTTTCCGCTTGTCCCCTCCACGGGTGGATCCTCCAACAGTCTGGCGTTGGTTGAGCGGACGGATCTAAAGTGCACATTGGCTACCCGTCCGCGTCGTTATTTTTGCAACTGAAATCGCGGGCACCAGCCACGTGCCGACGCGCCACGGCCTCGCCGGCTCAGCGCCCAGTGAACTCGATCCGCCCTTCCGGCAGGAAATAGAGAACGTAGGCGTCGCCGCCGGAAACGGTTGGATGGTGGTCGCTGCCAGGCGGGTAGACATACCAGCCCTCGTCCATGCCATCGAACTTGGCATCGCCCGCAATCGGCATAATTGCGCCGATTTCGCCGGTGGTGTGGACGTGATGCGGCCCGCGAATGTCGTTCATGCGAACCACATCCACGCTGAAATGACCGGCCTCCGCACCCGGCTTCACCGGCCGACAGAACTTGATGCCGCCGGCCTCGCGCTGCAGCAGCCACCCCTCCCGCTCGCCTTCGGCGCAAAGGGCTTCCAGCGTGGAGAAGTCGGGCCCGTCCTTGGGAAACGCGGCATTCAGATGGGCAGCTAGCTGGTCATCGAGAGGGCGATTGCCGATCGCATCGGCAATCTTGGATACGAGGTCGAGGAATGCCTGCTGGCTCATTCGGTCCTCCCGTGCGCTCGGATAGAAATGGCGCCGAGCGCCACCTTCGAACGTCTCCTGTTTCTGCACTATTATGCATATCTTGGAGGAGGGCCGCAAGACGGCCCGGCACGGTCATGTCACCGCGGCGATCGATTTAGATGAAATCACTATAGATCCAGCAGCTTAGCTCTGATCTTAGAGACACTCCCCAAATGTGCATTATATTGCTTGCACCTAAAGAATGGCTCTTGTACCGTAGCGCGGTCAGGCCATGCGCGCCCCGGCGAAACCCCAGCAAGAGGGCGCCGGCCGAGGGCTTCTGAGGTCACGAAGCTGATCACCGGATGCCCGACACAAAGAGGAAACGATCGGGATCGCCGCCCCTTGGCGGACCGATCCAGGGAGGAAACGGAATGCTCAAGACGATCACCGGCGCCCTTGCGTGCGCCTCGCTGACCTTGGCCATCGCAGCGCCAGCCGCGGCCCAGGACTATAAGGTCGGCATGCTCCTGCCCTATAGCGGCGTCTACGCGGCCCTCGGCAAGGACATCGACGAAGGCTTCGTGCTGGCGCTCGAAGAGGCCGGCATGGTCGATCAGGTCGAGATCGTGCGCGAGGATACCGAGGTGAAGCCACCGGTCGGCCTCGCCAAGACGCGCAAGATGGTACTGGAAGACCAGGTCGACGTGCTGGTGGGGCCGGTTTCCTCCGGCGTGCTCGGTGCGGTGCGCGATTTCGTCGACCAGACCCACACGCCAATCATCGTCTCCAACGCCGGCAACGACGAAGCGACCGGCGAGAACTGCAGCCCCTACATCGTCCGGGTGTCGTTCTCCAACAGCCAGGTCAACCGGCCGATGGGCCAGTGGATGTACGATCAGGGCATCCGCACGGTCTACACGATGGCGCCGGACTATGCCGCCGGGCGTCAGCAGATCGGCGCGTTCGCGGATGCCTTCAAGGCCGCCGGCGGCGAGATCGTCGGACAGGAATTCACCCCGTTCCGCACGACCCAGGACTTCGGCCCCTATCTGAGCGCCGCCCAGGCCGCCAACCCGGACGCGGTTTACGTGTTCTATGCCGGCAGCGAGGCGATCAACTTCGTCAAGCAGTATGACGCCTTCGGCCTCAACAAGAGCGCGACCCTTCACGGCTCCGGCTTCGTGACCTCCCCGCTCTATGTCGACGCGGAGGGCCCGGCGGCCGTCGGCGTGATCGGCTCGCTGCACTATATTCCGACGCTAGACACCCCGGAAAACAAGACGTTCGTCGAGGCCGTGGAGAAGAAGTACGGCCGCGTGCCGTCCGAATACACCGTGCAGGGCTATGACGCCGGCCGGTCGTTCGTCGAGGCGATCAAGTCGGGCGCCACCGACAAGGAAGCCATCGCCAAAGCGCTTCCGACGGTGAGCTACACCAGCCCGCGCGGCCCGGTCTCCATCGATCCGGCGACCAACAACATCGTCCAGAACATGTACATCTACGAGACGGTCGAGGGCGACGACGGCAAGCTGACCCAGAAGCTCGTCGGCACCGTCGAAAACGTCCAGGACGCGCCGAACGGCTGCAAGCTGTAAGCGGTCGCTACCGATCACGGATGGCCGGGCGCATGCGTCGTCCGGCCATTTCCCCTTCTCTTTCTCTCTCGGACCGGGCGCGCATATGGTCTCCGACTGGACGTTCTGGGCGGCTCAGACGCTGAACGGATTGCAGCTCTCCATGCTGCTGTTTCTGTTGTCCGTTGGCCTGACGGTCATTTTCGGGCTTCTTCACTTCGTCAATCTGGCTCACGGAGCGCTCTATGCGCTCGGCGCCTATGTCGGCATTTCCGCCGCCGCCGCGACCGGATCCTACTGGGCCGGCTTCGCCGCCGCTCCCGTCGTCGTCGCGCTGACCGGCATCCTGCTCTATCTCGGCCTGATGAAGCGGATGCGCCGCGCCGGGCCGATGAACCAGGTGCTCGTGACCCTCGGCCTGATCTTCGTCTTCGTGGACGTCTTCCGGCTGCTCTGGGGCGACCTTGCCATCGGCACCAGCGAGCCCACGCTCTTCACCGGCCGCACCGAGGCGTTCGGCATCGTCTATCCGACCTACCGGCTCTTCATCATCGCGCTCGGCGCGATCGTCATGGCCGCGCTCGCGCTCGTGCTGTCGCGCACCCAGCTCGGCGCCATGATCCGCGCCGGCGTCGACAATGACGAGATGGCCGCCTGCCTGGGCGTGAATGTCGAGCGCATCTTCTTCATCGTGTTCTGCGTCGGCTGCGCGCTTGCCGGGCTTGCCGGCGCGGTCGCCGCCCCCGTGTTCTCCGCCCACCCCGACATGGGCACCGAGATCCTGATCTCCACCCTGATCGTCGTGGTGGTCGGCGGCATGGGCAGCCTGAGGGGCGCCATCGCCGGCTCGTTCCTGGTCGGCTTTGCGCAGACCTTCGGAGCCGTGCTCGTGCCGGAGATCGCCTCGCTGCTGATCTACATCCTTCTGGCCGGCATCCTGGTGTTCCGGCCGACCGGCCTGTTCCCGGCCAGGGCCTGAGGCAGCGCACGATGTTCCATCAGACCCTCATCAAGTCGATCGCCCTTATCATCCTGGTCGCTGTCGGCATCGCCTACACCCTCACCACCGGCTATTTCGGCAAGGAACTGGTGATCGAGGCCGCCACCCTGGCGATGGTTGCCATCAGCCTCGACCTGATCGCCGGCTTCGGCGGGATGATCTCACTCTGCCACGGTGCGATCTTCGGTGTTGGCGCCTACACCTATGCCGCCCTGACGGTGCTCTACGGTATCGATCCGATCGCGGCGTTCGCCGTCGCGATCGTCGCCTCCGGCGTGTTCGGGTTCGCCGTCGGCGCCGTGACCTCGCGCACCCACGGCATCTTTTTCATCATGGCCACCCTCGCCTTCGGCCAGATGGCCTACGTGACGGCGTTCGAAAGCCGCACGCTGGGCGGTGACGACGGGCTGGCCGGCGTCCCGCGGCTGGATTTCTCCGCGCTTGGGATCGATTTCAACGATTCCACCCAGTTCGCCCTGTTCGCGATTGCGCTGGCGGTGCTGGTCTACGTCATCGCCGCCTTCGTACTGCGCTCCGGCTTCGGCCGTACCCTGGTCGGCATCCACGTCAACGAAGCGCGCATGCGCGCCGTCGGCCTGACGGTCTGGAGCTATAAGGCCGCGGCATTCGGCATTTCCGGCGCGCTCGCCGGGCTCGGCGGCGCGATCGCGGCCCAGCAGACCATGTTCGTCTCGCCGGAGCTGATGGTCTGGATGGTGTCCGGCACCGTGCTCATGGTGGTGATCTTCGGCGGTCTCGGCACCCTTGTCGGTCCGGCGATCGGCGCCGTGGTCTGGGTGTTCCTGAAACACGAGATCTCGTCGGCGACGCCCTATTGGCACATCGTCGCCGGTGCGGTTCTGATTCTCACCATCGTCGCCGGGGGCCGCGGCCTCTACGGCCAGATCGAGCACATGATCGAAACGCGGCGCGCCAAGACGCCGAAAGCCCCGAGCGCGCCAAGCGCCGCTCCGATCGGCCAGGAGAGCGAAACCCATGCTTGAGGCGCGCGGACTCAACAAGGCGTTCGGCTCGCTGACCGTCACCAAGGATGTCTCGTTCGCGCTCCAAAAGGGCGAACGCCGTGTCGTGCTGGGCCCGAACGGGGCCGGCAAGACGACGCTGTTCAATCTCCTGGCCGGGGAGCTGAAGCCGTCCTCGGGCGCGGTCATCATGAACGGTGAGGACATCACCGCACTCTCCGTCGCCGCACGGGCGCGGCGCGGCATGGCGCGGTCCTATCAGAAGAACAATCTGTTCGGCTCGCTCACCATCGGCGAGAACCTGGCGCTCGCCGTTGCGACCGCGACCGGAGCCGCAGGCTGGCTTGCCCGCGACACGCTCGCCGATCCGGCGATCCGGGAGGCCGTCCGCGACGCGGCCGGAAAAGTCGGCCTGACCGAGGTGCTCGGCGCCCGCGTCGACGCGGTCTCCTACGGCATGCGTCGCCAGTTGGAAGTCGGGATCGCGCTGTCCACCCGGCCGAGCGTGCTTTTGATGGACGAGCCGACCTCCGGCGTCGGGCCCGGCATGATCCAGGCCTTCCACGCGCTGCTGCACACGCTCCCGCGGGATCTCACCGTTTTGATCATCGAGCACGACATGGATCTCGCCTTCGACGTGGCGGACCGGATCACCGTCCTCAACTACGGCGAGGTGGTGTTCGAAGGCACGCCGGAAGAGACCCGGGCGAGCGACCTGGTGCGTGAAATCTATCTCGGCGAATGGGACGCCCATGCTTGAGATCCGTGACCTTCATACCGGCTACGGCGAAACCCGGGTCATCCACGGCCTGTCGCTCAAGGCCGCTCCCGGCCGCATGCTGGCGATTCTCGGCCGCAACGGTGCCGGCAAGACCACCACCTTGAAGGCGATCATGGGCCTTTTGCCGGTCCTGGAAGGCGACGTCGCGTTCGACGGCGCGTCGATCGCCCGCACCCGGCCCTACGAGATCGCTCGGCGCGGCGTCGCCTACGTGCCGGAGACCCGGGACATCTTCCCCTCGCTCACGGTGAAGGAAAATCTCGCACTCGCCGCCCGCACGGCGCCGCCGGACGCGGCCTGGACGATGGAGCGGGTGATCGAGTTTTTCCCACGGCTGGGCGAACGGCTCGCCAACGGCGGCAACCAGCTTTCCGGCGGCGAGCAGCAGATGCTCGCAATCGGCCGCGCACTCCTGATGAACCCTCGGCTTCTGATCCTGGACGAGCCAACCGAAGGCCTCGCCCCGATCATCGTGCGCCAGATCCACGACAAGCTCGCGGCCCTGAAGGACGAGGGGCTGACGATGATCCTGGTGGAGCAGAATTTCGGCTTCGCCACCAGCCTGGCGGACGAGGTCATCATCGTCGGCCGCGGCCGCAGCGTCTGGGAAGGCTCGTCGGCCGCGATTCGCCACGATGTCGACACCCAACACAAATGGCTGGGCGTGTAGACCGGCCCAACGTGCCGCGAGAGCCAAGTCGCGGACCCGGCACGCGCCTCATCTTTCATCGCGGTTTCCGGACGGCGAACCGGTTCCCACTTCGCCTGGAAACGCTTTACGCCGGATGCCAACCGCGCTCCGAAAGCGGCTGGTCCGGCGCTTCGATGGTGATGAAGCTCGCCAATTCCGGCCCGAACGTCGGCAGCGCCATCGGGCAGCGCACCCCATCCAGAATCCGCACGTCGAACAGCTCGCGGATGGCGCCCTCCAAACGCATCCATTCCACAATGTCGCCGTTGCGGGTGTTGACGACCTGAACCCCGCACCAGGCCTCTCCGCCGCGCTTCTCCAGCTCCTCCTGCAAGGGCAGGCCGGAGAAGACCCCTTCATGGCGGGCTAGCGACAGCCCCACCACGGCATGGCCGGCATGAAAGGAAAGCCCGCGCAGGAAGCCGGGGCAGAACGCCACCCGCTCGCGCTCCCGGCTTTCGAGATCGATCCGCGTCAAATACCCATTGCCGGAATCGAGCACCCACAGAGCGCCCTCGTGAACCCGCGGCGAATGCGGCATCGACAGGCCGTCCGCCACGATCTCGTCCGTCTCGACATCGACCACCACGCCACCGTCGCGGCGATGGTTGCGCCAGCCGTCGACGATGTCCGTCGTGGAGACGGCGGTGACGAACCGCGGCACGCCGTCGACCATCGCCAGGCCGTTGAGATGGCAACGATCCTCCGGCGCCAGCCGCGAGATGAAAGGCGGCCGCCACACCGGCTTGAAGGAATGGACCGCGCTGTCCGTCGCCAGGCAGGAATATTTGGTGTTCACGAAAATCAGCCGGCCGGCGGCATCCACGCCGAGCTCGTGCACGTCGAGGTCCGACACGGTCTGTCCCCGGCGTGGAACGTAGAGACGATCGAAGTGATTGTTGGCCCGCTCGTTGGGCCCGAGCACGTTCTCAAACCGCCAGATCTGGGCAAGGCCCGCCAACAACAGCCGCTGGCCGTCGCCGATCAGTCCCATGGCGCGCACGAAATTGCGCTGATGGACCGACAGGGCCCCATCCGGCTGCACCCCGACCAGGAAGACCTGCCCGGTCTGGTAGGAGGTGAAAGCCAGCGAGCAGCCGTGCAGGGCGAGCCACTGGGGAAAGCCGCGCGAGCAGGAGATCCGTGTCTCCAACGCCTTTGGCGGCTCCACCGTCGCGCCGGGCGCGTCGGCGGCCTGTGGCGCCTCGTTGCCGGCCGGCGTCGCACCCGGGCCTTCGCCCTCGCTGTGAACAGGATCGTGCTCGGTCATCTCGCCCTCTGCCGGATCGCGCCCAGGCTTTGCCCAAAGTCATGCCGCCCGATCCGATCGATAGCCGATTCGCAGCCGCACACCTCAGACCGTTGCCCGGCCGGAAAGCTGCCGTGGTACTGGAGCGAAGCCGCCCTGCCCATCCCTTTCTTCAAAAGACCCTTTTCCGCCTGACCGGAGTCGCGGCTGCGACGCCGGGACGGGACCCGCCCGGCCAAGTCTCTTGCCCGTGCGCGAACGATCGACGAATTTGGCCGAACAACACCTTTGGGTCAGGCCGTCCCGTTGGATCGCTGTTGCGCTTGCGCCGCTGCGCTCCGCTCATGGCGGCCTCTTTCCACGCACGGGAGGGCGGACAATGCGCGACGAGGCGGAGACCTACGACTACATCATCGTCGGATCGGGGTCGGCGGGGTGTGTCCTCGCAAACCGGCTCTCCGCCGATCCCGCCAATCGCGTTCTCGTCCTGGAGGCCGGCGGCAAGGACGACTGGATCTGGTTCCACATTCCCGTCGGCTACCTGTTCGCCATCGGTAATCCGCGCTCCGACTGGTGTTTCAAGACCGCCGCCGAACAGGGCCTCAACGGGCGCGCCCTTTCCTACCCGCGCGGCAAGGTGATCGGCGGCTCGTCCGCCATCAACGCGATGATCTACATGCGCGGTCAGGCCGCCGACTACGACCACTGGCGCCAGCTCGGCCTCACCGGCTGGGGCTGGGACGACGTCCTGCCGGTGTTCAAGCGCCAGGAGGACCATTTCGCCGGCGCCTCGGAATTTCACGGCGCCGGAGGCGAGTGGCGCGTGGAAGAGCCGCGCATTTCCTGGCCGATCCTCGATGCCTTCCGCGATGCGGCCGAACAGGTCGGGATCGCCAAGATTCCCGACTTCAATCGTGGCGACAACGAAGGCTCGGCCTATTTTCAGGTCAACCAGAAGCGCGGCGTGCGCTGGTCGGCGGCGCGCGGCTTCCTCAAGCCGGTGCTCCATCGCGCCAACCTGACGCTCGAGACCGGATGCACCGTCGACCGCGTCCAGCTTGAGAATGGGCGAGCGACCGCCGTCGAATGGCTTCAGGACGGTGTCCGGCGCCGAGCCGACGCGAAGGCGGAGATCGTACTGGCCTCCGGGTCGATCGGGTCGGTGCAGGTGCTGATGCGTTCGGGAATTGGACCCGGAGACAGACTTCAGACCCTTGGCCTGCCGGTGGCGGTGGATCGGCCGGGGGTCGGCGAGAACCTGCAGGATCACTTGCAGCTCCGGCTGATCTACAAGGTCCACGGCACCCGTACCTTGAACCAGGACTACGCCAATCTCTTCAAGCGCGCTTGGATGGGCGTCGACTACGCCTTGTTCCGGCGGGGCCCGCTCACCATGGCGCCTTCACAGCTCGGTATCTTCGCCAGATCCGGTCCGGACGTCGAACGCGCCGACCTGGAGTTTCACGTCCAGCCGCTCTCGCTCGACAAATTCGGCGATCCGCTGCACGGCTTCCCGGCGGTCACCTCCAGCGTGTGCAATTTGCGGCCCTCCAGCCGCGGCCACGTCCGCATTACCTCGCCCGAGCCCGGCGCCCTGCCGGAGATCGCCCCGAACTATCTGTCCACCGACGAGGACCGCACCACGGCGGCCAACGCGATCCGGCTGACGCGCCGTCTTGCGGCGGCCAAGGCGCTGGCACGCTACCAACCGGAGGAATATCTGCCCGGCGCGGCGGTTCCGGACGACGACGATGCGCTGGCGCGCGCCGCCGGCGACATCGGCACGACCATTTTCCATCCCGTCGGCACGGCAAAGA
The DNA here is from genome assembly GCF_040750475.1 of Amorphus sp. 3PC139-8. NCBI lineage: Bacteria > Pseudomonadati > Pseudomonadota > Alphaproteobacteria > Hyphomicrobiales > Amorphaceae > Amorphus > Amorphus sp. 3PC139-8. The sequence continues at coordinate 300,484 of NZ_JABJVY010000001.1, forward strand.
TGGGGCTTTCCTCCGACCCGATGGCCGTCGTCGACGAGCGACTGCGCGTTTTCGGCGTGGAGGGACTGAGGGTCGCCGACGCCTCGGTGATGCCGACGATCACGTCCGGCAACACCAACTCGCCCACCATCATGATCGCCGAAAAGGCCGCGGAGATGATCCTCGCCGACCGCAAATGAGCGGCGCGGCCGACCGCGTCGATCGGGCTTCGCACCCGCCATCGACCGTATAGCCGCGCCTCAATCGCCAGCAGATTCGCGTCCACTGCCCGACGAAGCGGCAACCGGACCGGCCAATTGCCATTCACCGAGGCAGCCGATCGACAATTCTGCACATTTACTGGACGAATAAGCAGGCCAAATCCATCCCATTTGACCTTTAAATTAGTCTATTCTTCGCGCCACCGCCTAGCATCTCACTCAACTTGATCCTTCGCTCGACGATTTGCGACGCGCTGCTGTGAACGACCGCGGCAGCCGATCAGGAGGGGTGTGACCAATGACCAAAACTTCCAATGGAACCGGCACCGGCGATAAGGGGATTTCCCGGCGATCCGTGCTGAAAGGGGCGGCCGCCACGGCAGGCGCGGCTGTCGGCTCGGGCGCGATCACGGGCTTTCCAACGATCTGGGCCCAAGAAATCAAGGATATCGAGCTGACCCATGTCGGCGTGTCCTACTCCGTCGTGAAGGCGATCGGCGACCAGGCGTCGAAGGATCTCGGCTTCAAGGTGACGATGCAGAATCTCGACACCTCGGCCGCGATCAACCGGTTCATCACCCAGCCGAACTCGGTGGACATCGCCGATGTGGAAGGCTGGCAGGCCAAGCTCGCCACCAAGCGCGGCGTGATCCAGGGCATCGAGCGGGCGAAGATCAAGCAATTCGACAACATCCTGCCCATCTTCACCAAGGGTGAGATCGCCGGCTTCGAGATCCCGCGCCAAGGCATTTCGCCCTATGAGGCGATGTATATCGAGGCGCCGGATTCCACCGAGCTGCACGAGGGCGTCACCGATTGGATGACCTTCCTGCCCCAGGTCTACAACGCCGATTCCATCGGCTACCGGCCCGACCTCGTCGGCCACGAAGTGACCGAATGGAAGGAGCTGATCGACCCGAAATACAAGGGCAAGGCGGCCATTCTGGACGTGCCCGCGATCGGCATCATGGACGCCGCGCTCTGCTTCGAAAGCGCCGGGCTGATCGAGTACGGCAACAAGGGCAACATGACCAAGGAGGAGATCGACAAGACGATCGACGCCTTGATCCAGTTGAAGCGTGACGGCCACTTCCGCGCCACCTGGACCACCTTCGACCAGTCGGTGAACCTGATGGCGGCTGGCGAAGTGATCATCCAGTCCATGTGGTCGCCGGCCGTGGCCGCCGTCCGCGTCAAGGAAGTTCCCTGCATCTATGCGCCGGTGAACCGCAAGAACGGCAAGGAAGGCTATCGCGGCTGGTGCAACGGCATGGCGCTGATGAAGCACCTGTCGGGCAAGAAGCTCGACGCCGCCTACGAGTATCTGAACTGGTACCTCTCCGGCTGGCAGGGAGGATTCGTGGCGCGCTACGGCTACTATTCGCCGGTACCGGACACCGCCAAGGAGTTCCTCACGCCGGCCGAGTGGGCCTACTGGTACGAGGGCGAGCCAGCCCCGGCACCGATCGACGACCCCTACGGCGTGCCGATGGAGCCGGCCGGCGCCAAGCGCGACGGCGGCTCGTTCCTGGACCGCGTCACCAACATCTCGTGCTGGAACACGCTGATGGACGAGGCGGCCTACATGAACAAGCGCTGGAACGAGTTCAAGGTCGCCTGATCCGGGCGTTCGTGGCCACCAAAATTTCGGGGCGGCCCGCCGCCCCGATCCTTTCCGACCTCATGGAGTTCCGATCATGGCCAAGCGCGCCGACGCGTTCGGATGGCTTGCGGTCACCCCGCTTCTGCTCGTGCTGATCCCGTTCTTCGTCGTGCCGTTCGGCGTGATCCTGGCGGCGAGCGTGATGGAGACGGACGGCTTCGGCGGCATGATCCCGACAATCACCCTCGACAACTATCTCTACATCTTCAATTCGCGGCTGACCTTCGACCTCTACTTCGAGACCGCCAAATTCGCGGTGATCACCTGGGTCTTCACCACCGTCATCGGATTCTGGGTCTCCTACTTTCTCGTGTTCCACGTGAAGAACCCGCTGCTGGCGATTGGGCTGTTCCTGTTGTGCACGGTCCCGTTCTGGACCTCCAACATCATCCGGATGATCTCGTGGCTGCCGCTACTCGGGAAAGAAGGACTGATCAACCAAGGCCTGATGGGTGCCGGCGCGATCGACCAGCCGCTGACCTTCCTGCTGTTTTCCAGCTTCGCGGTGATCGTCGCCTACGTGCACCAGCTCACGATCTTCATGATCGTGCCGATCTTCAATTCCATGGCGAAGATCGACAAGTCGCTGATCGAGGCCGCTCTCGATGCCGGTTCCAGCCGTCTCGACATCATGCGCTACATCATCGTGCCCATGTCCAAGACGGGCATCGCGCTCGGCTCGATCTTCGTCCTCTCGATCGTGATGGGCGACTTCTTCGTGGTGAAGGTGATGTCCGGCGGCGGCTCCGCCTCGGTGGTCGGCGCGCTCTACGAGGATGTCGGCGTGCTGCAGTATCCGTCCGCCGCCGCCAACTCGATCATTCTCACCGTCATCGTGTTCGCCGTCGTCTTCGCCATCCTGCGTGTGGTGGACATCCGCAAGGAGATCGCCCGATGAGCGGCCCGACGCGCAAAAGTGCCGAGCCGCGTACGGGCCGGCCCTGGACCTTCTACATCCTCGCCGCCTTCTTCATCTTCTACGTGGTCGCGCTCTACGCTCCGATGATCTCGATCTACATCCTGTCCTTCCAGGATGTCCGCGGCGCGCTGGTATTCCCCATGAAGGGCCTGTCGCTGCACTGGTTCGTCGACCTGTTCACCCAGGTGCGCACCGGCGACGTGAAAGGTTCGTTCGACCGCTCCATCAAGCTCGCCCTGATCGTGACAGCGCTGACGGTGGCGGTGTCCTTCCTCGCCGGCCTCGCCTTCCGCCGGCGCTTCTGGGGCGATACCGCGGTATTCTACGTGATGATCGGCAGCCTGGTTGCGCCCGGCCTGGTGCTGGGCCTCGGCGTCGGACTGATGTTCAACTTCCTCGGCCTGCAGCCGACCTGGTACACCTCCGCCCTCGGCGCCCAGCTCTCCTGGACCCTGCCGTTCGGCGTCCTGATCATGTTCGCCGTGATGTCGCGGTTCAATTCCGCCTGGGAGGAGGCCTCGCGCGATCTCGGCGCCTCGCCGCTCCAGACCGTCTGGCTGGTGGTGCTGCCGATCCTGCTGCCGGGGCTCGTGGCCGTCGCGCTGTTCGGCTTCACGCTCTCCTACGACGAGTTCGCCCGCACGCTGCAGTCGGCCGGCTCGCTCAACACGCTTCCGCTCGAGATCTGGAGCATGACGCTCAACGTGACCTCGCCCGCGCTCTACGCGCTTGGGACCGTCACCACCGTCGTCTCCTTCCTCATCATCGGCCTGGCGCTCGGATCGATCGTGCTGATCCAGCGGCGCCGGGCGGCGCGCATCGACAACGAGGCCTGATATGGAATCGAACCCGACCTCGCCCGGACGCGGCGCCATCGAACTTGCCGGCATCGTGAAATCCTACGATGGCCAGTCGAGAGCCGTGGACGGCGTCAACCTGAAGATCCCCGACGGCGCCTATTGCTGCATCCTCGGCCCATCCGGCTGCGGCAAGTCCACCATCCTGCGCATGATCGCGGGTCACGAAGACCCGACCGACGGCGAGGTGCTGATCGGCGGTGAGAACGTGGTCGGGCTGCCACCGGTCAAGCGGCGCACGGCGATGATGTTCCAGTCCTACGCGCTGTTTCCGCATCTCTCGGTACGCGACAACATCGCTTACGCGCTCCGGGTGCGCGGAATGGGGAAAAAAGAGCGCTACGAGCGTGCCCAGGCGATGATCGAAAAGGTGCAGCTCGGCACCTTCGCCGAGCGTCTGCCCGGCCAGCTCTCCGGCGGTCAGCAGCAGCGCGTCGCGCTAGCGCGCGCCGCCATCACCGAACCGCGGGTCCTGCTTCTCGACGAGCCGCTGTCGGCGCTGGACGAGCATCTGCGCATTCAGATGCGCACCGAGCTCGCCTCCATGCAGAAGGACCTAGGCATTACCTTCGTCCACGTCACCCACACCCAGCTCGAGGCGATCGCGCTGGCCGACCTCGTCGTGGTGATGGAGAAGGGCCGGATCAAGCAAGCCGGCCCCGCCCGCGAGGTCTACATCTCGCCCCGCGACCGCTACGTCGCGGAATTCATGGGTGGGCAAAACGTCATCGCCGGCCGGGTCGAGGCGGTGAATGGCGTGCGCGCCACCGTGGCCCCGCGTGACCGCGACCCGATCGAGGTCGCGATCGACGGCAAGACCCGTATCGAGCCCGGCTCCTCGATCGATATCGCCATCCGCCGCGACGACATCGAGCTGATCCGCCCCGACAAGCGCCTGGACAGCCCCGGTCGCGCCGCCGTCTCCAGCCGCATCACCGCGATCGAATACCAGGGCAACTTCGTGAAGGTCATGCTCGATACCAGCGAGGATGTCGCCTTCATCGCCTTCGTTCCCGAACGCCGTTTCTTCCAGGATCCGATGCACGTCGGCGACGTGGTCTACGCCTCCTGGGACATCGAACACGCCCACCTGATGGCGCAGTAAAACAGTCGAAAAGTAGAAAGGTCGCCCGCCATGAACGTCAGTTTCGTCCTGAACGGCAAGCCGATGAGCGTCGATGTGGAGCCGTCGACGCGGCTGGTCGACCTGTTGCGCGAGACCCTGGACCTGACCGGCACCCATATCGGCTGCGACACCAGCCAGTGCGGAGCCTGCCTGGTGATGGTGGACGGCGAGTCCATGAAAAGCTGCGCGCTGCTCGTCGCCTCGCTCGAGGGCGCGGTGGTGACCACCGTGGAGGGGCTCGCGAGCCCCGAAGGCGAGCTGCACCCGATGCAGCAGGCCTTTCGCGAAAATCACGGTCTTCAGTGCGGCTTCTGCACGCCCGGCATGCTGATTGCTGCGGTCGACTTCGCCAACCGCCATCCGTCGCCCACCGAGGCGGAGGTCCGCGGCTGGCTGGAAGGCAACATCTGTCGCTGCACCGGCTACCAGAACATCGTCAAGTCCGTGCTGGCCGGCACCGCCGCCATGCACCAAAGCGTGTGAGAAAGGGATGACCATGACGTCGATCGGAATTGGCGAGGCTCCCAAGCGGAAGGAAGACGTCCGGTTCCTCACCGGCAAGGGCCGCTACGTCGCCGACATCAAGCTGCCGAACATGGCGGCCGCGATCTTCGTGCGCTCTCCGTTCGCCCATGCGCTGATCAAATCGGTGGACACGGACGCCGCCAAGGGGGCGGAGGGGGTGGTCGCCGTCTTCACCGGCGCCGAAATGGATGCCGATGGAGTCGGCGGCCTGCCCGTCGGCTGGGGCATCACCGGTTCGGACGGCGAACCCATGAAAGAGCCGCGCCATCCGCCGCTCGCCGTCGACAAGGTCCGCCATGTCGGCGATCCGGTCGCCGTCGTGATCGCCGAAACCCCTGAGATGGCGCGCGCCGCGGCCGATCTCGTCGCCGTCGACTACGAGCCGCTGACGCCGGTCGTCTCCATGATCGAGGCGCTGAAGCCCAGCGCGCCGCTGGTCCACGAAGATGTGCCGGAAAATCTCTGCTGCGACTGGTCGCTCGGCGATGCCGCGGCGGTCGACGACGCCCGCGCCAAGGCCGCCCACATCGCCCGGATCGAGCTGGTCAACAACCGGTTGATCGGCAACCCGATGGAATCGCGCGCCGCGATCGCCGACTACGACCGCGCCCGCGACCACTACACCCTCTACACCACCAGCCAGTTCCCCCATGTGGTGCGCTTTCTGATGGGCGGGCTGGTGCTGAACATTCCCCAGCACAAGCTGCGGATCGTGGCGCCGGACGTGGGCGGCGGCTTCGGCGTGAAACAGTTCCACTACGCGGAAGAAGCGGTGCTGACCTGGGTGGCCGGCAAGATCCGCCGGCCGGTCAAATGGGTCAGCGACCGTTCGGAGGGCTTCATCTCCGACCGCCAGGGCCGGGATCACGTGACGGAAGCGGAACTGGCGCTCGACGCCGACGGCAAGTTCCTGGGCCTCTGGGTGCGTACGCTCGCCAACATGGGCGGCTATCTCTCCACCTTCGGGCCGAACATTCCGACCAACCTCTACGCACCGCTTCTGTCCGGCGTCTACAAGATGCCGGCGATCTATTGCGAGGTGAAGGTCGTCTTCACCAACACGCTGCCGGTCGACGCCTATCGCGGCGCCGGGCGGCCGGAGGCGACCTTCGTCCTGGAGCGGCTGGTGGACGTTGCAGCGATCGAGACCGGCATCGACAAGGTGGAGATCCGCAAGCGCAACATGATTTCCGCCGACGAGTATCCCTACCAGACGCCGGTGATCGTGGAGTATGACAGCGGCGATCCCATGGGCTGCCTGGAGAAGGCGATCGAGGTGGCCGACATTGCCGGCTTCGAGGCGCGTCGGCACGAGGCGGCCCAGCGCGGCAAGTATCGCGGCCTAGGACTTGCGACCTACGTGGAAGCCTGCGGCCTCGCCCCGTCCCGGCTCGCCGGCCAGATGGGCGCGCGCGGCGGCCTCTACGAAAGCGCCACCGTTCGCGTGCATCCCACCGGCCATGTCTCGGTGATGATCGGAACCCACAATCACGGCCAGGGCCACGAGACCACGTTTGCCCAGATCGTTTCCGACCAGCTCGGCGTGCCGTTTGAGGATATCGACATCGTCTTCGGCGACACAGACCGGGTGCAGTTCGGCATGGGGACTTATGGCTCGCGCTCGCTGGTGGTGGGCGGCGCGGCTCTGGCAAAGGCTGGCGACAAGGTGATCCTGAAGGGCCGCAAGATCGCCGCCCATCTTCTGGAGGCCGGCCTCGACGACATCGTCTTCGAGAAAGGCGACTTCAAGGTCGCCGGCACCGACCGCTCCAAGTCCTTCGCCGAGATCGCGGGGGCGGCCTACGTCCCCCACAACTATCCGCTGGAGGTGCTGGAGCCGGGTCTTGAGGAGCAGGCCTACTACGACCCGATCAACTTCACCTATCCCGGCGGCGCGCACTTCTGCGAGGTCGAGATCGACCCGGATTCCGGCGAGATCGAGCTGAAGAGCTATGTCGCCGTCGACGATGTCGGCACCATCATCAACCCGATGATCGTCGAGGGCCAGCTTCACGGCGGCATCGTTCAGGGCATCGGCCAAGCGCTGTTCGAGCACGGGGTCTACGACGAGGAGAGCGGGCAGCTCATCTCCGGCTCGTTCATGGACTACTGCATGCCGCGCGCTGACCAGCTCCCGTCCTTGACGATCTCCCCGCACACCACGCCGTGCGCCCACACCCCAATGGGCGTGAAGGGCTGCGGCGAGTGCGGAACGATCGGCTCGCCGGCCGCCGTCATCAACGCCGTGGTCGACGCCCTGAAACCGCTCGGCATCACCCATGTCGACATGCCGGCGACACCGAACCGGCTCTGGAACGTCATCAGAAACGCGCGCCCGACAAGCGTCGCGGCAGAGTGAGGGAAACGCTATGGGATTTGCGCTGCACCGGCCGTCCTCGCTGGAGGAGGCCGCCCACCAAATCGCCGGGGCAGAGGACGGAAAGTTCCTGGCCGGCGGGATGACGCTGTTGCCGACGATCAATCAGCGGCTCGCCGCACCGAGCGATCTCGTCGACCTCTCGACGCTTCCCGATATGGTCGGCATCGCCATCGGCGACGGCACGTTGACGATCGGCGCGTTGACACGCCACGCCGACGTCGCCGGTTCGCCCGATGTCCGCTCCACCCTCCCGGCGCTCGCGAGCCTTGCCGGCGGTATCGGCGACCCGCAGGTCCGCCATCGCGGCACCATCGGCGGATCCATCGCCAACAACGACCCGGCGGCGGACTATCCGGCTGCCGTTCTCGGTCTCGGCGCGACCGTGATCACCAACCGGCGCGAAATCCCCGCCGACGCTTATTTTCTCGGCTTGTTCGAGACGGCGCTGGAGGCCGACGAGATCGTCACGTCGGTGCGCTTTCCGGTCCCTTCCGCTGCCGGCTACGCCAAACTGAAGAGCCCGGCGTCGCGCTTCGCCCTGGTCGGCGTGTTCGTCGCCCGCTTCGCCGATGGCGTCCGGGTGGCCGTGACCGGTGCCGGCCCGTGCGTGTTCCGCGTCCCCGATCTTGAGGAGGCACTGACGGCCGCGTTCGAGACGCACGCGCTCGATCGCTTGTCGATCGATTCCAGTGGACTCAACTCCGACATCCACGCCGACGCCGACTATCGCGCCCACATGGTCATGGTGATGGCCAAGCGCGCCGTCGCCTCAGCGCTCGCTGCCCGATAGGAGCATCCGACATGTCGCAGTCGATCGTGAGCGGCGCGCAGGCGACCGCTCCGCAGGACCTCGCGTGCCTATCGGCCGTCGAGCTGGTGGCCGGTTTCCGCTCCGCCGCTTTCTCGCCGAGCGAGGTGATGGCCCAGGTGATCGGCCGTCTGGAGACGGTGGACGCGGCCTGCAACGTGGTCGTGACCGAGCTCTACGACCAGGCGACGGCGGCGGCGGAGGCCGCCACGGCCGCCTATCGCAGCGGCGCCGTGCTCGGCCCGCTCGCCGGTGTACCGGTCACCATCAAGGACCTGGTGTTCGTGAAGGACGTGGTCGCAAAGGGCGGCGCGCCCTCGCTGGCCGACTTCGTGCCCAAAGCCGACGCCCATGTGGTGGCCCGCTTGCAGGAGGCGGGCGCCATCATCACCTGTAAGACCACCACGTGCGAGTCCGGCTACAAGCTCACCGCCGACAGCCCGGTGACCGGGATCACCCGCAATCCGTGGTCGACCGACCGCACCAGTGGCGGCTCGTCGGGCGGCGCGGCGGCGGCCGTCGCCGGCGGCGGCGGGCCGATCGCGGTCGGCACCGATGGCGTCGGCTCCATCCGCGTTCCCTCTTCCTTTTGCGGAGTGTTCGGCATCAAGCCGACCTACGGGCTCGTCTCCCGGGCGCCGGGCTTCTTTCCACCGTCCTGGGGCAGTCTCGCCCACACCGGCCCGATTGCCCGCACGGTGGCCGATGCCGCCACCATGCTGGAGGTGCTCGCCGGCTACGACGCGCGCGATGCCGCCTCGTTCCCGTCGGCCTACCACTTCGACACGGCTGGCGACGGCTCGCTCAAAGGCCTCGTGATCGGCATCTCGCCCGACCTCGGCTACGCCGCGGTCGACCCGCAAGTCGCCGCCGCGTTCGAGGCCGCGGTCGCGACGCTTTCCGAGCTCGGCGCCGACGTTCGCCTTCTGGAAACCGGCATCGCGCCGAACATTCTGGAAGACATCCTGCAGCCGATCGCCTTCGCCGAGCAGGCCGCCTCCGTTGGGGAGCGCGACGATCAAGCCTTCGATGCCTCCGACCCGGACTTCCTGAAGGTGATCGCCCGCGGCCGAACCTATAGCGCCGTCGACTATGTGGAAGCCTCGCACCGGCGCTCCAAGCTGCGCGGACGGTTCCTGGAGCTGTTCGGCTCCGTAGACGTGATCGCGACCCCGACCGTCGCCGTCACTGCCTTCGCTGCAGGCACGCTTGGCGTCGATCGCATCGACGGACGCCCCGTCGACCCGCATCTGGGATGGTCGCCCTTCACCTGGCCCATGAACCTGGCCGGCCTTCCGGCGGCGAGTCTCCCGTGCGGCTTCGACACCGACGGCCTGCCGATCGGCCTGCAGGTGGTCGCGCCCTGGCTACAGGAGGAGCGGCTGGTGACCGTGGCGTCCGCGTTCGAGCTGGCCCGGCCGTGGGCTCAGCACTGGCCGGCGCTTTGATCCCTCAAGATGGCGCGCATCTTGCTTCCGTGCGCTGTTGACGATCGCGTGCGGCGTCTGCCCGAGACGCAGACGCCGCCGTGACTGAGGAGGGAATGGGCTGAAGCCAAGATGAGCGCCCTGACGTTCGACATCCGCGTCCTCCGCTCCCTGCTGTCGATTGCGGAAACCGGAAGCGTCACCGAGACGGCGCGGCGGCTGGGGCGCACCCAGCCCGCCATCACGCTGCAATTGAAGCGGTTGGAGGACTTGAGCGGACGCGTCCTGTTTCGCCAGGAAGCGCGGCGGATGGTTCTCACCCGCGACGGCGAACTGATCCTCACCTACGCCAAATCGATCCTCAGGACCCATGACGAGCTGGTTTCCAAGCTCGCCTCCGACGAGATCGAAGGCCAAGTGGTGCTCGGCACCCCCGACCTCTATGCGGCCTACGTGCTGCCGGACGTGCTTTCCCATTTCCGCAAGGAATTTCCACGCATCCAGGTCCAGCTTCAGTGCTCGCTCTCGACCCCGCTGGTGAAGCTCGTCCATCGCGGCGAGGTCGACGTTGCGCTGGTCACCCGCATGAACGATTTCACAGGCGGGCAGGTGGTGCATCGCGAACAGCTCATCTGGATCACCGGCGAGCAATCCACCGCCCACGAAGAGAGCCCGGTCCCTCTCGCGCTGCTGCCGCCGGGAAACATCTTTCGCGACCACGCCATCGAGGCGATGGAGGCAAGCGGACGCCCCTGGCGCATCGCCTGCATTTCCGAAAGCGTGTCCGGACTGCAGGCCGCGGTTTTCTCCGGTATGGCCGTCACCGTGCTCGGGCGCCATGCGATCGTGCCCGGCATGCGCGAAATCTCTCCCAGCGACGCCTTCCCGCTGCTGCCGAAAGTGGAGATGCTGCTCTATAAATCGCGCTCGGCGGTCAACCCGGCCGCCCGCGCTCTGCACGAATATCTGAGCTTCTATCTTGGCTCGACCACGGAGGAGGCTGCGCGCGCCGCACCGCACCCCTCCGACATCTTCGGCAAATAGCGTAGCTTGGCCGCGAAAGGGTTCCATTGGCACCGGCAATGGTGTTGGTTGGCGCCGGCAAGACCGACGAAGCGATCTGTGGGGCGACATGAGGCAGACGGTTGCGGACGGAATTCGGCGGATATCAAGGATGTTCGCCCCAATCGTTCCCCTGCTCCTCATCACGCTGGCGCCGGCCCTCGCCGCCGACCCGAACTGGGGCGGAAACTGGGATACCCGCTGGCCGGAGGGCGGCGCGCTTCTGACCCTGAAGCAAACCGACGACCATGTCGTGGGCGCCTACCCGCTCTATTCCGGGACGATCGAAGGAACCGTTGACGGCCGGCGGTTGACCGGAACCTGGACGGAGCCGGACGAGACCGGCGACTTCGTCTTCGTGTTGTCGGAAGACGGCAGCAGCTTCATGGGCCGGTTCGGCCAGGACGTCTGGTGGACCGGCGCACGCGTTACGGCGGAGAGCATCGACGCGGAGACCAACATCTCCCAGGCCAATCCGGCCGACGTGCTGCACGCCTTTATGGTCATCTCCGATGCGGTCGAAAACGGGCAGCTCGAATATCTGGACAACGCCGTCTCGCTGCTCGACTTCGGAAATGGCGACCTTGATCGCCGCGACGAGCTCAAGGAAACCGCGCTCCTCGGCCTGGTGATCGAACAGCTACAGTTCCAACTCGACGATATTCGCCAGGAAACCCAGTCGGCGAGCGGCGAAGCGACCGTGACGCTTACGCGCTACGATGATCAGACCTTCGATCTGACCTTCGTTCAGAAAAATGGCGATTGGTTCATCGAGGTCCCGCCCGAGCAGGACCTCGAAAACAAGCTTTCAGCACTTTTGGCAGACACCGGCGGCCGCGTGCCGCCGATCAATCACATCTTCAAGATGCGGACGCCCCGCGACACCATAGAAGCGTTCATCGATTCCATGCGCGTGGGTCCGGGTGGCCTGGATACGGCGATCGCGACTCTCGACCTCTCCGAGTTGAGCCCGGTCGCCAGGGACCGGGAAGCGACCCTGATCGCGGAATATCTAGAGCAGGTGCTCGCGCGGATCGGAGAAGTCGTCTACCAGGAAATCCCCAACGATCCCGACAGCCAGACGCCCTACATCCACTTCACGCATCCCATGGGCGATATCGCAATTGCGCCGGTTGAGACGGACGACGGCGTGCAGTGGAAGTTCACGCCGGATACGCTGCGTTCCGTCCGCCAGCTCTTCACCGCGACGGAGGACATGCCGCCGGCTCCGCGCGTGCTGCCGCTCTATCGGCCCGAACCCGCCGTTTTCTTCAAGATCCGCAGTGTCCTCGGCGATCTGATGCCGCGCCTCTTGGAGCCGCTCGGGCCGTTGGAGATTTGGCAGTGGGTGGCAATGGTCGCGGTGTTTCTGTTTGCTGTGATCGCGACCGGGCTGATCAGCCTGGTGTTGATGCTTTTCAGGCGCCTGTTCGCAAGCGGCGAACCGACCAGCGAGGAAAGCGCCTTCAGCTCGGCTCGGTTCGCCGTCTGGGGCGTCCGGCTCCTGGTGTTCGGGTTGATCAGCTATGGGGGCTTGGTGCTGCTGGGGCTACCGGATAGCTATGCCAGCATCGTGCTCGCCGTTGCCGTGATCGCGATGATCGCCGGCGCAGTCCCGATCGAGTTCTGGATCGTCAACGGGATCCGAAGCTGGCTCGACGACGCCGGCGTCATTTCCGAGCGCGGCGACATCCTGGCCTCGCTCCTGGTCGGCGTGGTCAAGGTGGCCATCGTTCTCGGCAATCTCCTGCTCTTGGCCGAAGCGCTGAACATTCCCTACGGCGCGGCACTCGCCGGCTTCGGTATCGGTGGTCTGGCTGTCGCCCTCGCCGCGCGCTCGACGCTGGAGAACGTGATCGCCGGCTTCATTCTGTTTGCCGACCGGCCGCTGGCCGTTGGCGATTTCTGCCGCTTCGGCGACCGCATCGGCACGGTGGAACGGATCGGCATCCGCTCCACCACCGTCCGCACCCTGGATCGGACCATCGTCTCGGTGCCGAACGCCGACTTCGTCAACATGCACCTGGAGAACTACGGCAAGCGCGACCGTATCCTTCTGAGCAAGACGATCTCGCTACGTTACGAGACCACACCGGATCAGCTCCGCTACGTGCTGGTGGAGTTGCGCAAGCTCCTCATCGGCCACCCGAAGGTGACAGACGACCCGGCCCGCGTGCGCTTTGCCGGCTTCAGCGAGGACGCCCTCGATATCGAGATCTTCGCCTATGTCCAATCCACCGATTGGTCGGAGTTCCTGGCGATCCGTGAAGATCTGTTCCTGCGCATCATGGACATCGTCGAGCGTTCCGGAACGGCCTTCGCCGTGCCCGCGCAGACCGTCTATTTCGGCCGCGACCGGGGCCTAGACGCCGAGCGCGCGGCGGCGGCGGAAAGCACAGTGAACGACTGGCGCCAGGGCGAGCGTCTGCCGTTCCCGAACCTGACCGCCGCGGAGATCACGGAAATCGAGAATTCGCTCGCCTATCCGCCCGAAGGCACACCGCCGATGTCCGAGCAGGTCGGCGCAGGCCAGATGAAGGCCCATCGCGCTCGGCGCACCTTCTGGTCGTTCGCGCGCGGGGGACGAACCTGAACCGCCGCGGCTCGATTGTGCGCTGCATTGCTCCAACGCAATGTCGGAGTCATCCTAGAGGCTCATAGTTCGCCACATGCCTTCAAGGCACGAGCAACAACCCATGAGTCAGGTACGGATGACACGCGGCCAAGCCGGGGACGGACACGTCATCGCGCTGCGCGGGGCGGTCGTCGACATCACCTTCACCGGTGGCTCGCTGCCCGCGATCGATGATGCGCTCTTCATCGACGACGAAGGCCGGGGAACGGTGGTTGCCGAGGTGCAGGCCCATCTTTCCGCCGACACCGTGCGCGCGATCGCGCTCCAGGCGACGTCAGGGCTGAAACGCGGCGACATCGTGCGGCCGGCCGGCGGGCCGATCACCGTTCCCGTCGGCGAGGCGGTGCTTGGCCGGCTTCTCGATGTGGTCGGCACGATCGGCGACAAGAACGGCCCGCTTGCCGATGACGTGCCGCGGCGGCCGATCCATCGCCAGCCGCCGCCCTTCGCCGCCCAGACCGGCTCGGCCGACCTGTTCGCCACCGGCATCAAGGTGATCGACTTGCTCGCGCCGCTCGCACGCGGCGGCAAGGCCGCCATGTTCGGCGGCGCCGGCGTCGGCAAGACCGTGCTGGTGATGGAGCTGATCCACGCCATGGCGTCGGCCTACCAGGGCATCTCGGTGTTCGCCGGTGTCGGCGAGCGCTCCCGCGAGGGCCACGAGATGCTTCTCGACATGACGAACTCCGGCGTGCTCGACCGCACTTGCCTGGTCTATGGCCAGATGAACGAGCCGCCGGGCGCACGCTGGCGGGTGCCCATGACCGCACTCGCGATCGCCGAATATTTCCGCGACGAGCGCCACCAGGACGTGCTCCTGCTGATGGACAACATCTTCCGCTTCGTCCAGGCGGGCGCGGAAGTCTCCGGCTTGCTCGGCCGGCTGCCGTCCCGCGTCGGCTATCAGCCGACGCTTGCGAGTGAAGTCGCCGCGCTTCAGGAGCGGATCGCCTCGGTCGGCGACGCCGCCGTGACTGCGATTGAGGCCGTCTACGTACCGGCGGACGACTTCACCGATCCCGCCGTCACCACAATCGCCACCCATGTGGACAGCATGGTGGTGCTCTCACGCTCCATGGCGGCGGAGGGCATGTACCCGGCGGTCGACCCGATCCAGTCCTCGTCGATCCTGCTGGATCCGCTGGTCGTCGGCGAAACCCATGCCAGCGTGTCGTCGGAGGTGCGGCGCACCATCGAGCACTACCGCGAATTGCAGGACGTGATCGCACTTTTGGGCATGGAGGAGCTGGGCACCGACGACCGCCGGATCGTGGAGCGCGCCCGCCGGTTGCAACGCTTTCTGACCCAGCCCTTCGCCGTCACCGAGGCGTTCACCGGCGTGCCGGGCCGCTCGGTCAAGATCGAGGACACCATTGCCGGCTGCCAGGCGATCCTGGCCGGCGAGTGCGACGGGTGGAGCGAGAGCTCGCTCTACATGATCGGCACACTGGACGAGGCGCGCGAAAAGGAAAACGCGGGCCAAGCAACCGCCATACCGTCGGCGAGCGGAGCGGCGGCATGAGCGCACGGACCTTGCACCTGACCATCACCACACCCGGAGACGTTCTGGTCGATGCGTCCGATATCCGCTCCGTGCGCGCCGAAGACGAAAGCGGCGGCTTCGGCATCCTGCCCGGCCATGCCGATCTCCTGACCGTTTTGCCAGCCTCCGTCGTTCGCTGGCGGGACCGGGCCGACACGGAGCACTATTGCGTTCTGCGCGCGGGGGTCTTGGTGGTCTCCGACGGCGCGCAGGTGGCGATTGCCTGCCGCCAGGGCATGGTCGGAGCCGACCTGGACGCGCTGGAGGCGGAAGTCGATCGCTTCCGCAGCCAGGAAAGCGACATCGACCGCCGCGCCCGGGTCGAGCAGATGCAGCTTCACGCCCGCGCCGTGCGTCAGCTCATGCACTATCTGCGCCCGGGACCGGACGGCCAGACGCATGACTCGCCGTTTGCGCAAGGGGAAGCGCCATGACCCCGAGCAACACCGACAAGCCCGTGGACCGGCTGGCCGACGCCGCACGTAAAGCTGCCGAGAGCGCCAAGGAGGGGCGCGACAATCCCGAACCCTCGCTCGGCACCCGGCTTGGCCAGATCGGCATTCTCGGCTGGACCATCATCGTTCCGACCCTGATTGGCGTTCTGATCGGGCGCTGGCTCGATCGCATCTTCGAGACGGGTGTCTTCTTCACCGCGCCCCTGATCATGATCGGCGCTGCCTTCGGCCTCTGGTCGGCGTGGAAATGGATGAACAGGGCGTGAGACCATGATGGAAACGCTCAAGGCCCTGATCTCCGAACCCGCCGTCGGCGCGGCCATCGGCTTCGTCGTGGGCGCGGGGCTCGGCATCGTCCATTTCGGTGCGCTGTGGTGGAATACCCGGCTCTACACCGAAGGGGGCAGCACCGCGCTTGCGCTCGCCCTACAGCTCGGCCGCTTTGTCATATTGGCCGTGGTGCTGGCCGGAATTGCTCTTCTCGGCGCGCTGCCGCTGCTGACAGCCGCACTTGGTCTCTTGCTTGCCCGCCGCGTCGTAGTCCGCCGTCTGGGGAAGATCACATGACGTCGCCACTGATCGTCGAGCCGCTGTTTCATCTGGGGCCGGTGCCGATCACCCAGCCGGTGCTCGTCACCTGGGCGATCATGGTGATTCTCGCTGGCGGATCCTATCTGCTTACCCGCCGGCTGAAGCTGGAGCCCGGCCGGATGCAGACCGTCCTGGAAATGATCGTCGGCTTCGTCGACGACCAGGTCCGCGACACCATGCAGAGCGATCCCGCTCCGTTTCGCGCTCTGATCGGCACCATTTTCGTCTATGTGCTGATTGCGAACTGGTCGTCTCTGGTTCCTGGGCTGGAGCCTCCGACGGCCCATCTGGAGACCGATGCCGCGCTGGCGCTGATCGTGTTCGTCGCCACCATTTTCTACGGTATCCGGGCGCGCGGGTTGAAAGGCTATCTCGCCACCTTCGCCGAACCGACCTGGGTGATGATCCCACTCAACATCGTGGAGCAAATCACCCGCACCTTCTCGCTGGTGGTCCGCTTGTTCGGCAACATCATGAGCGGCGTGTTCGTGGTCGGCATCGTGCTGTCGCTCGCCGGCCTCCTGGTTCCGATCCCGCTGATGGCGCTCGATCTGCTGACCGGGGCCGTCCAGGCCTACATTTTCGCCGTGCTCGCCACAGTCTTCATCGGCGCCGCCGTCTCCGAAGGACGACCGCCGGAAAAATCCGCCTCCTGATTCTCCTCTGCAACGGACGCTCGCGATGAACTGGATCGAAATCGTCTCCATCTTTTCCGCCGCCATGGCCGTGTCTTTCGGTGCCATCGGGCCAGCGCTGGGCGAGGGGCGCGCGGTCGCCGCCGCCATGGATGCGATCGCCCGCCAGCCTGAAGCCGCCGGCACCTTGTCGCGAACCCTGTTCGTCGGCCTGGCCATGATCGAGACGATGGCGATCTACTGCCTGGTGGTCGCGCTTCTGGTCCTGTTCGCCAACCCGTTCGTGGGCTGACGAAGCCTCCCCCGCTCCTCCCGCTCCGGACCGAGAGATGCACATCGACTGGTGGACGCTCGCGCTGCAGACGATCAACGCGCTGGTGTTGATCTGGCTGCTTTCGCGCTTTCTGTTCCGTCCGGTGGCCAACATGATCGAGGCCCGGCGCGCGGAAGCGCGCAGGCTTCTGGACGAGGCGGAAGCGCGGCGCAAGGCCGCCGACGAGGAGCGCGCCAAGGCGGAAGCCGACGAGCAGGCGCTTGCCGCAGAGCGCGGACAGAAGCTCCAGGAGGCCGCGGCCGAGGGCGAAAAGCAGAAGGCGTCGATCCTGGCGGCGGCACGCGCGGAGGCCGAAAAGCTGCGCGCGGAAGCGACCGCAGAAATCGAGCGCGAGCGAGCCCGGGCGGAGGCGACCACGAAAGACCGCGCCGCGCAGCTTGCGGTGGATATTGCGGCCAAGCTGGTCGATCGCCTTCCCGACAATGTCCGCGTGCTCGGTTTCGTCGACGGTCTCGCCGCCGGCGTTGCCGACCTGAAAGGGCCGATCCGCGCCGAAATCGGCGCCGATGGCGCACCCGTCCAGCTGACGGCACCGCGCGAACTCACGGCAGACGAACGGGCGGCTTGCCAAAGCGCGCTATCGAAGGCGCTCGGCCGCGAAATCGAAATCGAAATCGACGTCGACCCGGCGCTGATCGCGGGGCTCGAACTGAACGCCGAGCACGCCGTGGTGACCAACAACCTGCGCGCCGACCTGACCCAGATTCTCACGGAGCTCACCCGGCATGAGCGAACCTGACGCGCCGTCCCCGGAAATTGACGATCGCTGGCTTGAGCAAAGCCGCAAGACCGTCGCCCGCACAGAACTTGCCCCCCGCACCCGCAGCGTCGGGCGGGTGGTGGAGATCGCCGACGGCATCGCCCGCGTTTCCGGTCTGCCCGATGTCCGGCTCAACGAGCTTCTGCATTTCCCGAACAACCGCACCGGCTTCGCGCTTACTCTCGACGCGGACGCCGTCAGCGTGGTGCTGCTCGAGGAAGGCACCGATATTGAAGCCGGCACTCCGGTCACGGGCACCGGCGAAGTGATCCGGGTGCCCGTCGGATCCTCCCTTCTGGGCCGCGTCGTCGATCCGCTCGGCCGCCCCCTCGACGAGGGCGAACCGATCGTGGCGGAGGAAACCGTTCCGGTGGAGCGACCTGCGCCGGCGATCATCGAGCGCGATCTCGTCTCCGAGCAGGTCGCCACCGGCACCCTCGTCGTCGATGCGCTGTTTTCCATCGGCCGCGGCCAACGCGAGCTGATCATCGGCGATCGGGCGACCGGCAAGACCTCGCTCGCCGTCGATGCGATCATCAATCAGAAGCGCTCCGACATTATTTCCGTCTATGTCGCGGTCGGCCAGCGGGCGACGGCGGTGGAGCGGGCCATCGCCGCCATCCGCGAACACGGCGCGCCGGAGCGCTGCATCTTCGTGGTCGCGTCTGCGGCCGAAGCGCCCGGACTGCAGTGGCTCGCCCCGTTCGCGGGCTTTTCGATCGCGGAATATTTCCGCGACAAGGGCCAGGATGCCCTGATCGTGATCGACGATCTCACCAAGCATGCCGCGACCCACCGCGAGCTCGCGCTTCTGACCCGCGAGCCGCCCGGCCGCGAAGCCTATCCCGGCGACATCTTCTATGTTCACGCCCGCATGCTGGAGCGGGCCGGCAAGCTCTCCCCCGAACTCGGCGGCGGCTCGCTCACCGCGCTGCCGATCGCCGAAACCGACGCCGGCAACCTCTCCGCCTACATCCCGACCAACCTGATCTCCATCACCGACGGTCAGATCGTCCTGGATTCCCGCCTGTTCGCCTCGAACCAGCGCCCGGCCGTGGATGTCGGTCTGTCGGTGAGCCGGGTCGGCGGCAAGGCCCAGGCTCCCTCACTCAGGGCGGTCTCGGGTCGGTTGCGGCTCGACTATTCCCAGTTTCTCGAATTGGAGATGTTCACCCGCTTCGGCGGCATGTCCGACACCCGCGTGAAGGGCCAAATCACCCGCGGCGAACGCATCCGCGCGCTCCTGATCCAGCCGCGGTTCGCCAGCCTGCGGCTCGTGGACCAAGTGGCCCTCCTGGCCGCGCTCGCAGATGGCGTGTTCGATGCCCTGCCGGTGGAGACGCTCGCCGCCCTCCGGCCGCGCCTTGCCTCCCACCTCGATCAGACGGCGACCGATGCAGTGTCGGCGATCACGCCCGACGGGACCCTCGACGACAGCGTCCGGCAGCGGCTGGTTGCGGCCGTAAAGGCCCTCGCCGACGAACTGGCAGCCTCGGCAAAGACGCCACAGCCGGCCGGCGACGCACCATGACGGAGCGGCTGCGCGACGTTGAGGCTCGCATCGGCACGGTGCATCAGCTCTCCGCCGTCATTACGGCGATGCGTTCGATCGCCGCCGCCCGAACCCGCGAGGCCCGTGCCCATCTGGACGGTATACGCGCCTATGCCACCACGATCGGGGCGGCGATCGGCGAAGGCCTGGCGGTGTTGCCGGAAGATGCCCGCAGTCGTCTCGACACCCCCATCACCGGCACCCATGCGATCGTCGCGCTGACGGCGGAGCAGGGCTTCGCCGGCGCCTTCTCCGAACACATTCTCGACGCGGCCGCTCGGCTTGCCGCAGCCGACCCGCCCGGCGCGACGGACCTCATGCTCGTCGGCGATCGCGGATTGATGCTGGCGACCGAGCGCGATTTGTCGATCGACTGGTCGGCGCCGATGGTGGTGCATGCCGGCCAGGCGGCAAGCCTTGCCGACCGGATCGTGGAGGCGCTCTATTCCCGTCTCGACGCCGATGCGGTGGTGCGCGTCACCGTGGTGCATGCCGATCCGGAGGCCAGCGATCCGTCCGCCGTGATGGAAAAGCGGCTGGTTCCTTTCGACTTCAGCCGATTTCCGGTCGCCGAAACGGCGGAGACGCCCTTGATGACGCTGGAACCGCAGCACCTGCTCGCGCGGCTGGCGGAGGAATATGTCTTCGCGGAGATGTGCGAGGCGGTGATGCTCTCGTTCGCGGCGGAAAATGCCGCCCGCATGCGCGCCATGATCGCCGCCAAGGAAAATGTCGAGGACACGATGGGCAAGCTGGTCGCCCGCGCCCGACAGGTGCGCCAGGACGAGATCACCGCCGAGATCATCGAACTGGCGAGCGGCGCGCGATAGAGGCCGGAGCCCCGCTCGCCGCCGGCGAGTCTTGTATTCTCCAGTTTTGGTTCCCACATCCAAGCCTTCCGGCAGAGACCCGCGACGCCGCAGAAACGTCATCGTTCCGCAAGGCCCGGGTCATCTTCACGTCATAACCGACTGTGATCGTAGGTGCTTGCGAGGGTTCGAGGAATCGGCCCCCAAAGCGCACAAGACCGGAGTTCGGGCGAACGTTTGTTCGAACGGATCGCCAATTCATCCCCGGCTTTGATGTCCGGCAAACGGCGTCGGGTTCGACGAAAGGCAGGCGATATCGCGGCCTTCGCGGCACGAGGCCAATTGGGCTGCACGACACGAAGCAGGGCCGCACGCCCACCGACACCTGAAGAGTTGAAGTGGGCACCTCACCGAGGCCGGCACGTAACCGACCGGTGACAACAACAAGAAGGGAACAATGATGAGGTTCACGTTTCTGACCCGCCCCGGGGGATACCGGGAAACCGACGGCCCGACCTTTCGCCTCGATCGGATCTGGCGTCGCAACACCAACGGCGAAGTGGAGATGAGCCATCTCCTCGACCGTAGCTACGATTATCAGTCAATGCGCGAGCTGCGCTGGCATCTTGCGGAGCGCTTCGGCGTGCCGGTGACCACGCTTCAGCTCGACCCGGTCACCGCCTGATATCGGTTCTGGGCAGGCGGACACCGCTCCGCTGCCCCGAAACGCTTCAACACGCGAGAGCCGTTCCGCGATTCCGTCGAATTGGGAACGGCTCTATGCTCTCCGCCGAACGATCACATCGAAAGGCTGGTGGGGAGCGAAATGGGCATTCACGACTTCATGGCCGCCTATAAGCGGGTCTGGGAAGGGCAGGATTCGCAGGGCTTCGCCTCCCTCTTCACGCCCGACGGGCGCTATCACAACACCCCGTTCCAAGTGCAGGCGACGCCCGAGGCGCGCGCCCAATATTGGGACCGGATCAAGCTCCAGGACGACATCTCCGTCCGCTACGAGGTGTTGGCGGAAACCGAGCGCGGCGGCATCGCCCACTGGAACGTGACCTATCAGGTCGCGTCCGAAGAGCTGTTTCAGATCTGGGCGAAATCCACCGGGACCGGCGTACCGGACCGCAAGCCGGGCGATCCGCTGCCGCGCATGGAGCTGGACGGGATGCTGGTCGCCGAATTCGCTGACGACGGGTTGGCGGAAGAGGTTCGGATCTGGTGGCACTCGATGCCGCAGCCGAT
Source organism: Amorphus sp. 3PC139-8 (assembly GCF_040750475.1). Lineage (NCBI taxonomy): Bacteria > Pseudomonadati > Pseudomonadota > Alphaproteobacteria > Hyphomicrobiales > Amorphaceae > Amorphus > Amorphus sp. 3PC139-8. Next base: position 322,016 of record NZ_JABJVY010000001.1, read on the forward strand.
ATAGGCCGGCCTCCTCGCGTCACACGCGACCCGCGAGCTCTTGTTTCGACGCGTTTCCGAACGGCGAACCGGTACCCGCTTCGCCTTAGCAGCTGCAAGCGAAACGAATTGCTCCCTCAATGCAGCGGCTTGGTCTCGCTGGGAAGGCAGCCGAATTCCGCACGGTAGAGCGCGGAAAAACGGCCGAGATGGAAAAAGCCCCAGCGGGCGGCGATATCGCCGATCGAGGTCTCCGGATCGCGGTTCAGCAGGGCGAACTGCACCTGCTTCAGGCGCTCGCGCCGGGCCACCGCCAGCGGCGACATCCCGAAGCTTTCCCGGAAAGCCAGCTGCAACGTGCGGCCGGTCACACCCGCTGCCTCCGCGATCTCATCCAGCCCGATCGGCGCGTCCAGGTTGGCTCGGATATAGTCGAGCGCTCGTTTGACGTGACGCGGGCGGGCCACGCGGCGCTCGTCCGCCAAAAGATGGCGTGCATTGCCCGGCTGATGGATCACGAACGCCGACAGAAGCTCGTCTTCCAGCAAGCGCTGGAATGGCACGGCCGACTTGGCAAAGGCGCGCCCATCATCGGCGGCCGCAAACAATGCGCAGACGTGCGCACGCCAGCGCGCCAACTCAGGCCGAGCGAAATCGATCTCCGGGTCGAACCGGACCGGCCCGGATAGGCTGTGACCCGACAGGGTTTCGACCAGCCGGGATAGCGCGTTCTTGTCGACCTGGATCAGGATTTTTTCGCAGCCCTCATGCCAGCGCATGGCGGTGTGGCGATCGGGATTCAACACGCTCGCGCGTTGACACGTCGTGGTCAGTTCGCGCCGTCCATGGCGGATGGTGGAGCCACCCGACACCGGAATCTGAAACAAATAGAAGGACCCGAGCTCCCCCGGCTCGATCGCCACATCGGCGCCATAACGGATGTAGTTCAGCGACAATTGCGCGCCGCGCACATGGTTGTGGCAGGCGTCGAGACCCGCCCCCGCGCGTGTAACGGCGAGGCGGTGGTCGCAGAAAGTGCGCGCGACGAAGGTGCGCGCTTCGTCGAGGTCTGTGCTCTTGAACAGTCGGAACCGGTCGAGAGGCGCCGGCGGTTCATGGATCTCGGTCGTCGGCATGCAAGAATCATGCGGCTTGGCGATTTCGCCTGTCAAGCTGGCCTGCGACAAGGTGATCCGGGATCGGACTCAATCGGCTTGCGCGGTGAGATTGATTCGCATTCCGGATAATGCCCGCGCGCGCCGCAACGTAGGCTTGCCCCATAACCAAAAGGGGAGCCTTCATCCATGAAACTCGAAGCAGGGGTTACAGAGGCCGCGGACGGCCTCAACGGCGCGGCCTGGAACGTCGTCGGACACACCTACACGCCCAAACTCCATTGCGATCACGCCTTCGTCTGGCATGCCGTCATTCCCGACGGCACCTTCGTACCGCCGCACATCCACACCACCCAAGACGAATGGATCACGGTGCTGGATGGCGAGCTGGAGGTCGAGTTCGGTCCTGAGAAACACGTCGCTCAGGCCGGCGACACGATCCGCATGCCGCAGAACGAGGCGCACGGCATCTTCAACCGGTCCGGCAAGATCGCCACCGCCGTCTTCAGCGTCGCCCCGGCCGGACGGCTCTACGCGCTGTTCGCAGCCCTGGACAACGTCACCGATCCCGCCGAACTCGTGCGCATCTCCGCCGAGCACGACGTCAACTTCCTGCCGCCGCCGGACGCCGCCTGATCGCGGCGACCGGGAACAGACCAGACGGAGACAGGACATGGTGACGAAAAAGAAAGTTGCCGTGATCGGCGGCGGCGTGAGCGGCCTGGCGGCGGCGAAAGCGTTCAATGAGAAGGGCCACGAGGTCCATGCCTTCGAGCGCACCCACGATATCGGCGGCGTTTGGGAGCCGTCGCGCTCCTACCCGGGCGTGCAGACCCAGTCGCCCAAGGATCTTTACTGCTACACCGACCACCCGATGCCGGCCGACTATCCCGAGTGGCCGAAAGGGCCACAGGTGCATGCCTATCTGCACTCGTACGCCGACAAACACGATCTGAAGCCGCTTTTTCACCTGAACACCAACGTCGCAGCGATGACGCGCCGGGCCGACGGCAAGCCCGGCTGGACGCTGACGCTTGAAGGTCCCGACGGCGAACGTTCGGAGGATTTCGACTTCGTCGCCGTCGGCACCGGTCAGTTTTCCGACAAGAACATCATCTCGCATCCAGGCCAGGACGACTTCATCGCCCGGGGCGGCAAGGTGATGCACTCGTCGGAATATACCGATCCCTCGATCGTGCGCGGCAAGCAAGTGGTGGTGCTCGGCGCCTCGAAGTCCGGCACCGATATCGCCGTCAACGCCGCCCAGAACGAGGCCGCGTCCGTCACCCTGGTCTACCGGGAGAATGTGTGGCGCGTGCCTTATTTTATCGGCGGCATCAATTTCAAGCGGCTGCTCTATATCCGCGCCCAGGAAATGCAGTTCAACGGCTGGGGTCGCGGCCCCGTGGCGCGGACCGTGGCGGCGGCAACCAAGCCGCTAGTCTGGGCCAATTTCCGAGGCTTGGAAACGCTGCTGAAGTTGCAGCTCGGCCTGAAGAAATGGGACATGGTTCCCGACACGCCGATCGAGAAGGCGGTCTCCTGCTCCCTGCCGATCGTCACCCCGGGCCTGTTCGAAGCGTTCAAGGCCGGCACAGTGAAGCCGATCCGGGGCACCTTCGAGCGCTACGAGGGCGACGAGATCGTGCTGTCCACCGGCGACCGGGTGAAGGCGGACATCGCGGTGCTCGCCGTCGGCTGGAAGCTCGGCGTCCCCTATCTCGATCCCGCGTACCGAGACAAGCTGATCGAACCGGACGGGCAATACCGGGTGTACCGGCTATCGGTGAACCCCGACCTGCCGGAGATGGGCTTCGTCGGCTTCAACTCCTCGTTCTGCTCGGTCCTGTCGGCGGAAATGATCGCCAACTGGCTGGTGCGCTATGCGGACGGTCAGCTCGCCCACCAGCCGAGCCGGGCGGAAATGGAGGCCGACATCGAAGCGAACCTGGCCTGGCGGCGTACCGAGCGCCCGGCGGCGCAGGTCTATGGCGGACTTTGTTCCGCGCCCTTCCACTTCCGCCATTTAGACGAGCTGCTCGCCGATATCGGGGCGACCAAACGCAAGCGCTCCAACCCGCTCGCCGAGCAATTCTCCTACCCGAACGCCGCTGCCTACGCCGAATTCCTGGCCTCGGCGCCGCAATATAAAGCCGCCTGACAGGTGGGGGCCGGAAAACCGGCTCCCACTTTCCCTGGCTTTGCGGTTAACCGGATCCTCGCGCGAACAGCCCGACGATCCGCTTTTCGACCTCCACGATTACGAGCAGCGCAACGCCGGCACCGATGATCACCGCGCCATCGGCTAAATCCAGCGGACGGCTGTCGAAGATCGCCTGGAACGGCGCCAGATAGGTGAAGGCGAGCTGCGCCACGATCACGATCGCAACTCCGCTCAAGACCGCGCGGGTGCCGAGCACGCCCTCAAAGGTGAGCGACGGGCCGTGCACGTAGCGCACGGAAAAGAGGTAAAAGATCTCCATCACGACGAGGGTGTTGACCACCATCGTGCGGGCGGTCGCCACGTCCAGGCCTCGCGCCGTCGCCCAGGCGTAGACGCCGAAGCTGCCCGTGACCATCAAGCCCGACACGAACAGGATGCGCCAGAGCAGGCGGCCGGAGATGAGCTGCTGTCCGGGTGGCCGAGCCGGCCGCGACATGGCACCGGGCTCGGTGGGCTCGAACGCCAGCGTCAGGCCGAGGGCGACCGCAGTGATCATGTTGATCCAGAGGATCTGCACCGGCGTGACAGGCAGCGTCAGCCCGAACAGGATCGCCAGGATGATCGTCATCGCCTCGCCGCCATTGGTCGGCAGGGTCCAGGCGATCACCTTGAGCAAATTGTCGTAGACTGTCCGACCCTCCCGCACCGCGGCGACGATGGAGGCGAAATTGTCGTCGGCGAGCACCATTTCGCTCGCCTCTTTCGCCGCCTCGGTGCCGTTGTTGCCCATGGCCACGCCGACATCGGCGCGCTTCAGGGCCGGCGCGTCGTTGACGCCGTCTCCGGTCATGGCAATGACGGAACCATCCGCCTGAAGCGCCTCCACCAGGCGCAGCTTGTGCTCCGGGCTCACGCGGGCGAAGACGGTCGTCTCGCGGGCGTTTTCGGCAAACGCCGCGTCGTCGAGGCCGTCGAGATCGCGACCCGTCACCGCGCGCGGATCGTCGGCAAGACCGAGTTGGACCGCGATCGCGCGGGCGGTTGCCGCATGGTCGCCGGTGATCATCTTTACCCCGATGCCTGCCGCCCGGCATTCCGCGATGGCGGCGATTGCTTCCGCACGCGGCGGATCGATCAGGCCGACGAGGCCGAGCAGGCAGAGGCCGTGGTCGATCGTCTCCGGCGAAATATCCCGGGTCTCCGGGTCGGGCGTCGTCTTGGCGAGCGCCAACACCCGCTCGCCGGCATCGGCGAGTTCAGCCAGGCGTGCCTGCCAATAATCCCGATCGATCGGGCGAGGCCCTTCCGGCGACGCCGCCCATTCGCACATCTCCAGGATCTGTTCAGGCGCCCCTTTGAGGTAGACGATCGGCGGCCAGCCTCCCTCCCGGGCGTTCAAGGTCGCCATATAGCGGTAGCGGGAATCGAACGGGATTTCGTCGAGACGGGTCATTTCGGCGCGCGCGGCCTCGGCGGAATGCCCGGCCTTGATGCCGAGCGCCACCAAGGCGCCTTCCATCGGATCGCCGACGACCTCCCAACCGGAAGGCCCCTCCAGAAGCTGGGCGTCGTTGCAGAGAAGGCCGGCCAGGCCAATCTCCTCCAGAACCGGAAAGGTGGGCGGATCGATCGCCGTGTCGCCCAAGCGAAAGCCACCTTCCGGCGCATAGCCGGTGCCGTCGACGGCCAGCCGCTCTTCGGCGGTGACGACGTCGCGGACGGTCATCTCGTTGCGGGTGAGCGTCCCTGTCTTGTCGGAGCAAATCACGGAGACGGAGCCGAGCGTTTCCACCGCCGGCAGCCGGCGGATGATGGCGTTGCGCCTGGCCATGCGCTGCACCCCGACGGCGAGCGTGATCGTCATCACCGCCGGCAGGCCTTCGGGGATCGCCGCCACCAGCAAGCCGACGACCGCCATGAAGGCGTCGTCCAGCGCATAGGTATCGGCGTAGACGGCGTACAGGAACACCAGCGCCGAGACCACAATCACCGCAACCGTGATCTGGCGGGCGAACACGTCCATCTGCCGGACCAGAGGAGTGGTCAGCGTTTCCACCGCGCCGATCATGGCGCTGATCCGGCCGAGCTCGGTCTTGGCCCCGGTTGCGACCGTGACGCCGATTCCGGCCCCCGCCGTCACAATCGTACCGGAGAAGGCCATGGACAGGCGGTCGCCCAGAGCGGCGCTCTCGCCGACCGGCTCGATGCCTTTGTCCACCGGCACGGACTCGCCGGTCAGGACCGCCTCGTCGATGCGGAGATTGCGGGCGCGGATCAGCCGAAGGTCGGCCGGCACCCGGTCGCCGGCTTCCAGGAGCACCACGTCGCCCGGAACCACGTCGGCCGCCGGCACGTCCAGACGGTGCCCCCCTCTGAGCACCGAGGCATGCGGGTCGATCATGCCGCGGATCGCATTGAGGGCCTGCTCTGCCCGCCCTTCCTGGACGAACCCGATCAGCGCGTTGATCACCACCACGGCGAAGATGACGGCCGCATCGGTCGCATGTCCGATCAAGGCAGCCAACACGCCTGCCGCGATCAGCACGTAAATCAGCAGATTGTGGAACTGCAGCGCGAACCGCAGAAGCGGGCTCTGCCGCTTGCCTTCCGGCAGGCGATTGGGTCCGTAGACCTCCAGCCGACGGGTCGCTTCGCCAGACGCGAGCCCATTCGGCGACGCCTCCAGCGCCGACAACACCTCGTCGACGGCGACGGCATGCCAGGCGGAGATCTCGCCCGGCGAACCATCCGCAAGCTTGGTCGAGCCACGTTCCAAAGCGGCCGGTGTCGTCATCGTCGGCGTTCCCAGATCACGATGAGTTGGCGTGGGAGGCGAGCTGGCGCCGAACGGGGCGGGAAACCGGTTCCCGCATTTCCGAATTCCGCCCCCAGCACCGTCGCCCCGTCATGCTGCATCTGCGAACAGAGAATGTCGACTTGACCCGATCATGACCATGACGCCAAAATCGCCTGCGGTGTGTCGCCGCGGGTGCTCTTGCCAAGGCTCAATCGTCCGGGCGTTCCGCAATCCGGCTCAAGATCGCGTGCTTCACCGGCTCCGGTTGCTGCTCGATGGCTGCGACGATCCGCTTCAGTTCGGAGCGCAGGCCATGAACCTGATCGATCAGAGAGAGGATGACCGGCACCGCCTCCTCGCCGACCGCAAGCGTGTCGGTGAGATCGCAGACCAGCCGTACGCGCGCCACATCGATTTCCGTGTACGTGACGAAGGTTTCGCCGCTGGCCGGCACGATCCAGCCTTCGCGAACCCAGGCGTGGAGTCGCTCCATCGTCAGCGTTTCGACGGCCGCAACCACCTGCTCCTCGGTATATCTCATCGGCCCGCCTCCGTCGCCTTGCGGGGATTGTAGGCATGGCTCTTGCGCCAGCTTTCCATGAAGTCGGCAAGCTCGCTGTCGACCGTCTCCGGCAACCGGATCTGCAGCCGAACGAGCTGGTCGCCGTGACCGCTGCCCTGGCGCTTCTTCACGCCCTTGCCGCGCAGGCGCAGCGTCTGGCCGCCGCTGGCACCCTTCGGCACCGTCATCGTCACGCGGCCCGTGGTGGTGGGCACCTCGACTTTGCCGCCAAGCACCGCCTCGTCGATGGAGATCGGCAGATCGACGACGATATCGTCACCCTGCCGCGTGAACTGGGGATGCGGCCGGACCGCGACCTCCACGAATGCGTCGCCGGCGGGGCCACCGCCATATCCAGGCCCGCCCTGGCCCTTCAAGCGAATGGTCTGGCCATCGCGCAAGCCCTCGGGGATCGCGATTTCGAGGCTCTTGCCGTCCGGCATCGTCACCCGCTTCTTGGAACCGGTAACGGCTTCCAGGAAGTCGATCTCCAAATGGTAGCGAACGTCCTGACCACGCATGCGCATCGTGCGCTCGCCGGCACCGCCGCCCGCCCCGGCCGCGCGCGCCCGGGCGCCAAAGACTTCGGAGAAGAAGTCCGACATGTCGCCGAGATCGTCGTAGCCGGCGGACGTAGAGTAGTAGTGACCGCCCGGCGCTTCGGCATAGTCGCGATAATATTGCTGTTCCGGCCGCTCGGCGCCGGTGGCGTCGATCTCGCCGCGATCGAACCGCGCGCGCTTCTCCGCGTCGCCGACGATGTCGTAAGCGCTGGCGATATCCTTGAAGCGATCGGCCGCCTGGGCATTGCCGGGATTGAGGTCGGGATGGTTCTCCTTGGCGAGCTTGCGGTACGCCTTGCGAATCTCGTCCTGGCTGGCGTCCGGCTTCACGCCGAGAATGCTATAGGGGTTGTCTGCCACGGGTCCCGCTTTCCACCTTTCCGGCGCCCTCGCGCCGGATCACCGTCATCGCCCTATCAGTTAGGAGATCGATGGCCGGCGCGTCTAGAGCATTTCCAGGCGAAGCGGGAGCCGGCTCGCCGCCCACAGGCGAGACAAAACAACAACTTAGATTCGTTCTGCCATTCCGTGGAAGCATAGCGGCTCCAGAGCCTTTTCCGATCAGGTGAAAACACCTGATCGATTTGAAATGGCTCCTGATTCAAGTGGTTGAGCAATTCCTCCTCGTTCAGCCTGAACGAAAAATGTTCTCGGGCCTGTTAAGGCGTCGTTACGCCTCTGCCAGCCCATGAGGCTGCGCGGCGATTCCGGCGGCCTGTAACCGGGCGACGATGTCATCTGCCAACGCCTGCGACCGCGTCAGGAAATAGGCCGTATCGGGCGCGCCGGTGACCGGATCGGCAGGCTGCGTCACCACCACACGCATCTCGGGCGCCGCATTTTGGAGCAAATCGGCAACGTCCGGTCCATAGATCCGCCAATGGCCGTGCTTGTCTTCCCTGGCGCGGCCATAGTGGCGGGTCGCGGGCGTGCGCGCCGGATCGGGAACAGACAGGAACACGAAGCCGTCCGGACGCACCACGCGGTCCAGCTCCCTCACCGCCGCCGCATCATCCCGCACATGCTCCAGGACGTGATTGACGACGATCGCATCATAGCTGTCGTCGTCGCGGGCGATCGCCTGCAGATCGAGCGCGGTTTCGGTCCCGAATTCCGATACTTCGTGCTGCGCGAACCATGCGGGCTCGACGACTCGATCGGGGCTGAACTGGAGCGCGCGCAGGTCCGCGAAGCGATCCGGACCAAGCGCGTGAAAGACCACCCGATAGGCCCGATGACGCTCCAGAGAACGGCAGCTCGCGCACCTGGGCATAGACCCGTCCGGCGCACGCCGACCATTCGGACCTGGAATGAATTCGCTGCCCCCGCAAATGGGGCAACAAGGACTGGCCTCGCCGGGCATCAGCATTTCGTCCTTTCGTCATACGCAAAATCCCGTTGCTGTTGGCTCGCAATACCGAACGAATGAAACAACGAGAGAGGGAACAACGCAGGATTTCGCAACAAACGTGTTCCAATTGCCGAAATTTGCGTTCATACTTCAAAAGTTGGGGAGATTTTTCACGGCCGGATCAGTGCCGCGCCAAGTTGCCCACATGTGAGACTGACACATGTGGGCAACTTGGCGACGGAACATGACAGCTCAAACATTTGATATCATAGGACGAAAATAAAACGGTGCGTAGAGCGGCCTAAAACGGCGAGAAGGGGCAATTCGTCCGGACGAGACGAAGCGACCCGCCCGAAGCCTCGATCGATCTGTGCGGCACTCCTGCTGCCGCCGGGCTGAGGAACGCTTTTGGCGCTCAAGCACTCCGGGAATTTAGCACCCTGGGAATGAAGGCACCTTGAAAAAGAAGGGGTTGCGGCAGTCGTGCATACGGCATGACTGCTGGGTTCCGCCGCTCTCGTTCGACGAGGTGACGCGAGCCTGTCGCAAGACCGGCCCCGAGATTTTAAACGGCGGCGCGGGCGGCTGATGCCGCTGAACCAATGGTCTTCGATTTGCCGAGAAAAGAGGGACGTCAGAAACCTGCGCATGAGGGAGAATGTTCGGTAAAGAGCTAAGGGAGGTGGAGGTCTCGCCCGAAATCGGGTCGCTGGCCTCGCTCGTGCGCCGCCTGCTTGATGCTCGGGGGGCCGGGATCCTGATCCTCGTCGACAACCGCATCTGGCTCGGGATCGACGCGGACGACCGGAAACGCGTGGAAGCCTTGCGCCGTGCGCTCGCGCGCAGCAGCGCTGCCTGCTCCGGCGATGACGGTGCAGCGAAAGCGCTTGAGAATTTGGGGCAAGAGGGAGAGGCGGATCGCGAGAACGGAACCGCCGACGACGACCTCGTCAACCCTGACGCCCCCGCCGACGAAACCGACCCCGAGCTGGCCGCACCCGCCTGCTTGGTTCGGAAGCTCGCGCGGGCGGGAAATACGCCGGCCGTCGGCGTCGCCGTCATCGGGGACGACGACCAAGATCGAAACGGCCTGTCGGCGCGGATCGAGCCGTTGATGGCCAGCATTGGCGAGGTCGCCTTACAGCTCATCGATGGCGCGCGGGAGGCCGCCGAACTCGGCCGTTCCGACGCCATGATGTCGCGCATCGAGACGATGTCGAAAACAGGCCGCTGGCATCTCGACATCAAGACGCGCGGCCTCGAATTTTCCGATGAAGTGTTTCGGATCTTCGGACTGCCGCCGGGCCCATCCCTGTCGCTGGACGAAGCGCTCGAACTGTTCGGGGACGAAGCGCGCGAGAATCTGCGCCGCAATTTCGAGGAGACCCTGACGACCGGGCGCGGGTTCGTCATCGGATTGGCGACGACGACGGCGATCGGCGAGCAGAAGCACGTTCGCATCATGGCCGAGGTGGAGCGGCTCGGTGGCACGGCCGTCGGCCTGTTCGGCATTATCCAGGACGTGACGGAGGAAAAGGAAGCGGAGCGGCGCCTGTGGTGGACGGCAAACCATGACCCGCTGACCGGCCTGCCGAACCGGATGCTGTTCCACGATCGCCTCGCCCGGGCAATCGAGCACGCCAAGCGGTTCGACGAGGAAATCGGCCTCGTCATTCTCGACATCGACAACTTCAAGATGGTCAACGACGTCTACGGACATGAGGCCGGCGACCGGCTGCTCGCTCAGATCTCCGATGTCCTGCTCGACACCATCCGCGCGACCGATTCCATTGCCCGCCTGGGCGGCGACGAGTTCGCCATCGTGCTCGGCGATCTCCATCGCACCGGCGATATTCATCCGCCGCTCGAACGCCTGAAGTCGGCCACGGAGTTCGCGTTCGACTACCGCGGCGCCCATATGCCCGTTCGCATGAGCATGGGGGTGGCGCTGTTTCCAGAGCATGGCGATACCGGCGACGACCTCTATCGCAACGCCGACATCGCCCTTTTCCGCACCAAGAATCAGCGCGAGAAGCGGCTGACGATCTACGAACCGCGCTTTGGTCGCGAGCTGCAGGCGCGCGACGATCTGTTGAGACAGGTGCGCGTGGCCGTGGAGGCCGGCGCCATCGTGCCGTTCTATCAGCCCCAGTTCGATCTGGAGACCGGCGCGATCGTCGGCGCGGAAGCGCTCGCCCGCTGGGTGCGCTCGGAAGGCATCCTGGAGGCGATGGCCTTTCATGCGGCCATCGACGACTACGAGACGGCGCCGCTGATCGGTCAGGAAATCACCCGCCGCGCCGCCGCCGACATGGCGGCCTACAAGGCGGAGTTCTTCGACGCCGTCCCCTTCTCCCTCAATGTCTCCCGCAGCCAGATCCGTAACCCTGATTTTGTCGAAAAGCTGGCTGAAGCGCTGGACAACCAGATCGTCGGCTACCACGATTTCATCGTCGAATTGTCCGAAGACACCATGGTCGATCGCGACCACGCCCAGATGGGCGAACGCCTGCGCGATCTTCTGAACCGCGGCTTGAACTTCTCCTTCGACGATTTCGGAACCGGCTTCTCCTCGCTGGTGCAGATCAACGCCTACGCCATCCGCCAGGTGAAGGTGGATCGGCAACTGATCCAGGACATCCACGTCGATCCGCATAAGCTCGCGATCATCGACGGCATCATGCGGATCTGCTCGTCGCTGTCGATCGATGTGGTCGCCGAATGCGTCGAGTTGGAAGAGCAGGCGCAGGCGCTGCGCGATCTCGGCATCCGCCACGCACAAGGCAACTTCCTCGGCCGACCGATGCCGTTTCGCGACTTTCTGGCGCTAAACCGAACCGTCCCGAGAAGCAGCTTTCGTTCAACGGTTTCGGTAACTCCTGAGGCCGCGCCGCCTCCGGGCCTCGGATAGAGCGACGGCCCCAAAGGGCCGGCCGGTTTCCATTTCCGCTTGGGAACGTATTATTTCGAGCCAGCATCGCCCTGATCCAGAAGTCGGGCGCGCACACCTTCGAGATCTTCGGCCATGGAGCGCAGATTTTGCGCAATCCTCGCCTCCAGATCGCGCGCCGTCTCCGGATATTCAGTCAGGATCTTGCGGAACTGCGCGCGTCCCACGACGATCACCTCGGATGGCTCCTGGGCAACGGCGCGCACGCTCGGCCGGCCTTCCAGCAGCAAGGCGAGCCCGTTCACGATACCGCCCGGGCCGAGCAGGCGCGACCGACGGCTCGACTCCTCACTGGAGGCCACCGACAAAGAACCGCTCGCGATCACCCCGGCCCCGATGGTCGGCGTGTGCAGGTCGAACAGAAGCTCGCCTCGCTCCAGCCGGCGCGTTTCGCTGGAAAAGGCGAGCAATCTCAGATGCTCTTCCTCCAGCCCAGCGAGCATGGGCGTCTTCCGCATCACCGCGATGTCGCGGGAAAGGCTCATCCGCCGCCTGCCTCACCGGGTCCGGGTTGCGGAACGAGCTTGTAGCCGCCGCCTTCGGTGACCAGAAGCTCAGCACTCGACGGATCTCGCTCGATTTTCTGGCGCAGGCGGTAGATGTGCGTTTCCAGCGTGTGAGTGGTCACGCCGGAATTATAGCCCCAGACCTCGTGCAGCAGGACATCGCGCGTAACCGAGCGCTCGCCGGCCCGATAGAGATATTTCAAGATCGCGGTCTCTTTCTCGGTGAGCCGGATCTTGGTTCCGCGCGCATCGACCAGGAGCTTGGCGGACGGACGGAACGAATAGGGCCCGATCGCGAAGGTCGCGTCCTCACTCTGCTCGTACTGGCGCAGATGCGCCCGGATCCGGGCCAGGAGCACGGCGAACTTGAACGGCTTCGTGACGTAGTCGTTCGCACCCGCTTCGAGGCCGAGAATGGTGTCGGAATCGCCCACCTGTGCGGTCAGAACGATGATCGGCGCCTTGAAGCCTGCTTTGCGCAGGAGCTTCACCGCCTCGCGGCCGTCGATATCCGGCAGCCCGACGTCCATGAGCACCAGGTCGGCGCGCTCCTCCTTGGCCGTCTCGATCCCTTTGGCCGCCGTCGGTGCCTCCAGAACCTGAAACTCCTCATAGAGGCCGAGCTGCTCGGCGAGACCTTCACGCAGGTCCTCGTCGTCATCTACAATCAGAATCTTACGGGCAGTCATCAAGCGTCCTCTGGATCACGGAAATCCCGAATCGATCGAAGATTTTGAGGCGTGATCGATCCTAACCAATGCAAGCAAATTCGGGGCGGGAACAGGTGCCAAGTCCTCAAGCCCCATCCTGGTGCGCCAATTTGCCCACCGAATCATCAAGAGACCCACAAGTCTATGCAAGCGATATTATTCCAGGGGATGTTAAGCGACCCCTTGCCGCGCGCGATGAGGAAAAATCGGCACCGGTTTTCCATTTCCGCCCCGCACGCGCCTCACGTTCCTGAGTTCTGGTCCGATCACACCAAAATTCATCGTGATCCGGGTTCGACCCGATGATGCCGATCGTCCCAGGCCTGTCCCCGCGCAGCCGACATCACAGCCCAAGGTCGGCGATGGTGGTGCGGCCGCATCCCCGCAGCCCGACCCTAGGGCTTCTGGCCGTCGACGGGCGCGTGATGACCTGCGCACTGGGCAAAGGTGGACTTTCGGCGCGCAAGCGGGAAGGCGACGGAGCCACGCCGATCGGGCGCTTTCATACGCTCGCGCTGATCTATCGCCGCGAGCGCACGGACGGCGCCGGGGGCACCCTGCCGCGCCGCCCGGTGCGGGCCGACGACGGCTGGGCCGATGACCCGGCCTCGGGGCTCTACAACCGCCACGTCTGGCTCCCCTGCCCCGTGCCGCACGAAAGGTTGATGCGCGACGACGGTCTCTATGACGTGGTCGTGATGATCGATCACAACACCCGACCGCGCGTTCGCGGGCTCGGCAGTGCGGTATTTTTGCATTGCGCGCGCGAGGGAATGACGCCGACGGCCGGCTGCGTTGCGCTACCGCCAGACGTCTGGCGCCGGCTCGGCGGCACCTTGCTTTCCGCCCGGCCGATCGTGATTGCGGCAAGCCCGCGTCCGGTTCGCAAGCGCCGGACCTTTCGCCACAAGCGCCGATCCGCCATATAAAGCGGGTTCGGCAGGCGTGGGCGGGGATCCTCCGCCCGCGTGCCTGCCGTTAACCGAGACCTTTAAAGATCTGCATTCCTATGACGCTGTCGCTCCCTTTCGTGAAGATGAACGGCCTTGGCAACGACATTCTCGTGGTCGACGGACGCGACCGGCCGACCGGATTGACGCCTGACGCGATCCGCAAGCTGTCGCCGCGCGCCGACGGTATTGGGTTCGACCAGGTGGTGACGCTGGAGCCAGACGCGCACGGCGCCGACATCTTCATGCGCATCGCCAACGGCGATGGCGGCGAGGTGGAAGCCTGCGGCAACGCCGCGCGCTGCGTCGCCGACCGCCTGTTTGCAGAAGCCGCCCGCCCGGAGCTTTCCATCAATACGCTCGGCGGCCGCCTCCGCGCCTGGCGCAAGCCCGATGGAACCGTCGCCGTCGACATGGGCAAGGCGCGGTTCGGCTGGGCGGAGATCCCGCTTGCCCACGCCGTTGCCGACACCGACGCCGTCACCGAGATCGCCGCCGCGCAGGCGGCCGGCCTCGGCCCGGCCAGCGTTGCGAATGTGGGCAACCCGCATGTCGTCTTCTGGGTCGACGATCCCGCCGCGATCGACTTGGCGGCGCTTGGGCCCGCGATCGAGCACGATCCGCTGTTTCCCAACCGCGTCAATGTCAGCTTTGCCCATGTCGTCGCGCCGAACCGGATCGACCTTCGCGTCTGGGAGCGCGGCGCCGGCGCCACGCGCGCCTGCGGCACCGCGGCCTGCGCGACCGGTGCGCTGGCCGCCCGTACCGGACGGACCGGCCCGCGCGTGACGATCGGCCTGCCGGGGGGCGACCTTAAGATCGAAATCGAGACGGATGGTACCATCGTCATGGCAGGACCCGTCGCAACCGACTTCACCGGCACGCTCGATCCGAAAGACGGCACGTTCGCCATCGATCGGGGCGCCGCGGCCGCTGCGACGGCTTGACAGGATCTGCGGCCGCCGCGACACCGGCGCAAACCACAGCAACCAGGACTGAAATGACCGTTCCGCCCCCCACCGAGACGATCGATGAGCCGATGCCGGCGGATACGCCGGGCGTGGACGTGGTCACGCTCGGGTGCCGGCTGAACACGCTGGAATCGGAGATGATCCGCCGCGAGGCGGAAGCCGCCGGCCATGACGACTTGATCGTGGTGAATACCTGCGCCGTCACCAACGAGGCCGTGCGCCAGGCCCGCCAGACCGTCCGCCGCCTGCGCCGGGAGCGGCCGGGCGCGAAAATCGTCGTCACCGGTTGCGCCGCCCAGACGGAGCCCGGAACCTTTGCCGACATCGATGCCGTCGACCTCGTGCTCGGCAACGACGCCAAAACCAAGCCCGGCACCTGGCACGATCTCGCTCGCTTCGGCGTGACGGCCGGCGAGCGGGTGCGCGTCAACGACATCATGAGCGTGCGCGAAACGGCCGGGCATCTGGTCGACGGCCTCGACGGCCGCGCCCGGGCCTTCGTCCAGGTCCAAAATGGCTGCGACCACCGCTGCACCTTCTGCATTATTCCCTATGGTCGCGGTAACGCTCGCTCGGTCCCCATGGGTCTGGTGGTCGACCAGATCCGTCGCCTGGTGGACAATGGCTATCGGGAGGTTGTGCTGACCGGCGTGGATCTGACCAGCTACGGGCCGGACCTGCCGGGTACGCCGAAGCTCGGCGATCTCGTCCAGCGCATCTTGAAGCTGGTTCCGGATTTGCCACGGCTGCGTCTGTCCTCCATCGATTCCATCGAGGTCGACCCGGCCCTGATGGAAGCGATCGCCGGCGAACCCCGTCTGCTCGGCCATTTCCATCTCTCGCTGCAGGCCGGCGACGACATGATCTTGAAGCGGATGAAGCGGCGCCATTTGCGCGACGATGCGATCCGGTTTTGCGATGACGTGCGCACGCTCCGACCCGATGTCGTGTTCGGCGCGGACCTGATCGCCGGCTTTCCGACCGAAACCGAGGCGATGTTTCAAAACACCCTGGCGCTGGTGGGAGATTGCGGCCTGACCCATCTCCACGTCTTTCCGTTTTCGCCCCGGCCGGGAACGCCGGCCGCCCGCATGCCCCAGGTGGGGCGCGCTGCGGCGAAAGAACGGGCCGCGCGGCTGAGGGCCGCCGGCGAGGCGGCATTCGCCGCCCATCTTCGGGCCGAGGTGGGGCGGATCCGCAGCGTCCTGATCGAGCGCGAAGGTCTGGGGCGGACGGAAGGCTTCACCCCGGTCGCGGTGACCGGCCCGGCCGGCGCTGTGGTGACCACCCGCATTCTCGGCGCGGCGGATGACCGGCTCCTCGGCGAGCCTGTTTCGGAGGCGGCATGACGAGCAATCCGAAAGGCGGCATGTGGCGGCGGCTGTTCGGGGGCAAGAAGCCCGAGACGGACGGCGCGCCGGAGGCCACCGAGGATGCGGGCGCCGACGGCGACGAAAGCCAAACGGACCAGGGAGACGAACAGGCTTCCGAACCGGAGGCCGATCACGCCG
Source organism: Amorphus sp. 3PC139-8 (assembly GCF_040750475.1). NCBI lineage: Bacteria > Pseudomonadati > Pseudomonadota > Alphaproteobacteria > Hyphomicrobiales > Amorphaceae > Amorphus > Amorphus sp. 3PC139-8. Next base: position 338,145 of record NZ_JABJVY010000001.1, read on the forward strand.
TCATTTCCGACGAGACGAGCGAGGCGCGCGCGCAAGAAGCCGCCGAGGTCTCGGACGATCTGCGCACCGAGGCGAGCGATGAGGCACTTGCAAGCCCGGACCTGAACGAGGCTGAATCGGTTCCGGAACCGGACGAACCGGCGCTAAAGGCTCAGGAACCGTCCCCAGCCGAGGAGACGCCCGCCGGACCGCTCGAGGACGATCTCCAAGCTCCGTCCACGGCCACCACGGAGGACGAAGAACCAGCAGACGCGGATCTGACGGGTGCCCCCGTCGACGACACGGAAACGACCGCCGAGGACGCGATCGAGGAGGTCGTTGCGGCCGCACCGGAGACCCGCGCCGGCTTCTTCCGCCGCCTGTTTTCCGGGCTGGACCGCACCTCCTCCTCGCTGACGGAAGGCGTCACCGGCCTTTTCACCAAGCGCAAGCTCGATAGCGAGACCCTGCAGGATCTGGAGGACGTCTTGATCCAGGCGGATCTCGGCGTGGAGACCGCCATGGCGGTGACCGACCGCCTGTCGGAGCAGCGCTATCAGAAAGGCATCGAGGCGGACGCCCTGCGCCAGATCCTGGCCGAGGAAGTGGCGAACGTGCTGCAGCCGGTCGAGGCGCCGTTTGCGCTCGATGCCAGCAAGAAGCCGTTCGTGGTGCTGGTGGTCGGCGTCAACGGCACCGGCAAGACCACGACCATCGGCAAGATCGCGGCCAAGCTGGCGCGCGAGGGCAAGCATGTGGTGCTCGCCGCCGGCGACACCTTCCGCGCCGCCGCCGTCGAGCAGCTCAAGATCTGGGGCGAGCGCACCAAGAGTCGGGTGGTGGCCCGCGACACCGGAGCCGATGCGGCCGGCCTCGTCTACGACGCGCTGGAGGAGGCGACCGCTGCGAGGGCCGACGCGCTCCTGATCGACACGGCCGGTCGGCTGCAGAACCGTACCGAGCTGATGGCGGAACTCGAAAAAGTCGTCCGCGTCATCAAGAAGAAGGTGCCGGACGCGCCCCATGCCGTGCTTCTGGTGCTGGATGCCACCACCGGGCAAAACGCGCTCAATCAGGTGGAGATCTTTTCCAAGACGGTCGGCGTGACGGGCCTCGTCATGACCAAGCTCGACGGCACCGCCCGCGGCGGCATCCTGGTGGCGATCGCCGCACGCCACAAACTACCGGTCCACTATGTCGGCGTTGGCGAGGGAATCGACGATCTGGCCCCCTTCTCCGCCGACGATTTCGCCAATGCGATCGCAGGCTTGCGCGACGGGACCGCATGACGCGCGTCCGATCGGATCTGCCGACCCCATCGGGATGCGCTCGGACTATGGCTTTCACGAAAATGCGGAGGCGCTCTGGGCGATCGTCGTCGACGGCGCACCGGTGATCGCTTCAAGCTGGGCCCCACTTTTTCGATAGGTACTCCGAACGAGAGAACAAAGCGGGGATCGGACGAACAGCGGCGTTGATGCGCGCACCGGGATCTTATATGGAAGGGGTCTTCGCATCAGGATGCGTCCACGCACCCGTAGCTCAGCTGGATAGAGCGCTGCCCTCCGAAGGCAGAGGTCACAGGTTCGAATCCTGTCGGGTGCGCCAATCTTTTCAATGACTTAGATGATTTTGCCGCTTTGCCGCTTTGCTGTTTTCGTACAGGAAGCACGGCGAAGGTAAATCCGGGTCAATTCGCGCGACCTCTGGTACGCTCTCCGCTCTCAATAGATAGGTAGAGATAGACACCTAAGAGAGCTTGTTTCCCTCGGAGCCGCCTTCGCACAAAGCGAAGGAAGGCGGATCCGAGGGGAACAAGCGGGTTTTCCTTGGTGAGCAGAAGCATCAAACTGCGCAAGCCGCAATCAGTTCGTTGTGAAGCTGCGCCAAATATTCTGCAGACATGTCGAGGATTGGCTCATACATGAACGAGTTTAGGTGAGTGTTCTCAGGTGTCATCAAGTTGACCCGGTCCATGAGCACGATCAGTGGCGCATGAGCCTCATGGCCACCAGCCACTTCTTTCAGTTTTCGAAGCAGCTTTGCCGTCTGATTTTTGGCGATGCCATTTACACCAGCCGTGGCTGGGAGCCCTTAATCACTTCAAATCGGAGTACCGCTGCAAATCGCGATGGGCCGCGCAGAATAGGCGACACGGTTTCACATCACACTTTGACCACCATCGACGACGAGCGCGTGACCATTGATGTAGGATGCGCGATCGGAAAGCAGGAACAGGGCTGCGTTGGCAATTTCCTCAGGTTCAGCCAAGCGGCCAAGTGGAATGCTGCCCGCGGGCGCGAACGGGTGGGTTTCAGTACCGTCTTCGTTGGCCGAAATCATGCTCTCGGTCATCGGCGTGCGGGTGATCGATGGGTTGATGGAGTTGACACGGATGCCGAGCGGACCGAGCTCAACAGCGGCTGCGCGCGCCATTGCGGTGATCCCACCCTTGCTCGCGCTGTAGATCGTGGTGCCCGGAAAGGCGATATTTGCGAGCACCGAGCCATTCAGCACGATAGAGCCGCCACCGCCCTGGGCTTGCATTTGTTCCGCCTGCGCCTTGAGGCAGAAATAGACGGATTTCAGATTGGTGTCGTTGACGCGGTCCCATTCAGCTTCGGTCATGGTCGCAAGCGGGCCACCGGTCGCGGTGCCGGCGCTGTTGAAGGCGACGTCGAGCCTGCCGTAGCGTTCAACCACAGCGGCGACCACCTCGGGAATGGACTCGATTACGTTCAGATCGGCCTGAACAAAAAAGGCGTCGCCGCCAACTGTCTTGATCTCCGCGACAAGCGCCTCACCGTCCTCGACACGTCGCCCGGTCAGCACGACCTGCGCCCCCTCTTTCGCAAACAGCAGCGCGCTCGCCGCACCGATGCCCGACGTGCTGCCCGTTACCAGCGCGACTTTTCCATCCAGCAAACCCATACCATTCTCCTTAGATGACATCTGCTATCTAATTTGATAGATTACATACGTCATTTATAGAGTCGAGGGCGAAAATGGGTCGTGTATCCAAACAGCAGGCTGGTCAGAACCGGCGCGCTGCGCTAGAGGCGTCGGCGGATCTGATCCGCGAGAAGGGTGTGGAGGGCGTCGGCATACGCGAGGTAATGACCTCGGTCGGGCTGACGCAGGGCGCTTTCGCCAAGCAGTTTGAGTCCAAGGACGCTTTGCTGGCAGAGGCTTGCACGCTTGCCTTCGAGGGCGCTCAACGCGTGCTCGACGAGCGTGCGGAAACAGGCGCATACGATCTGGCAGCGTACTATCTGGCCCCCAAGCCTTTGGCCGAGGCGTGCCCAATGGCTACGCTGGCAATGGATGCGGCTCGCGCACCCCAGGACAGCGCCTTTCGCGCGGCGTATGAACAGGGGCTTGGTCTTCTGGCGGAAACGGTCGCCGGCAAGCCGGTGTCGCCGGATCGTCTGGTGCTGATGGCGGCGATGGTGGGCGCATCTATCTTACGCAAGGCATCAAGGGATCAAACGCTTTGCGCCGAAATGGAGACTGCCATCTTGGAGTTCAGCCGAACCCTGGACCAGGCCGGCGGGACGCGGCCAGGGTCGGGAAAGGCTGTATGTTGACAACGTCAACCGACTCGTGATTGGTTGACACTGTCAACATCGCGAGGAATTTCATGCCTACAGTTTTGATCACCGGCGGCCATGGCGGCATCGGCTATGCAGCCGCGCGCCGACTGGCATCATGCTACAAATGGAACATCCTGCTCGCCGGACGGAGCCCGGATCAGATGAAACGTGCCGCCACCGATCTCCGACGCGATTTCGGTGTGGACGTCACCACCCTCCCGCTGGATACTTCCTCCTTGCGATCTGTAAGGCAGGCCGCCGCCGAGCTTGTCGCTCGCCTGGAATCCGGCCACCTCGCCTCGCTGGACGCCGTGTTGTGCAATGCGGGCGGTCGCTTCGATGGACCCGTCGCTTACTCTGAAGATGGCTATGAACTGACATTCGCCACAAACTGCCTTGGGCATTTCCACCTTCTTGAGCTTGTGGCGGACAAGATCGCCGACGGCGGACGGATTATCTTCACGGCAAGCGGCACCCACGATCCGGACACGATGGATGGCAAGCTGGCCGGCAAGGTGGTCGAGCCGGACGCGATCGTTCTGGCGAACGCGGGCAAGGATGGGGCGGCTCCGATTTCCGCAGGCAAACGTTATTCGACATCGAAATTGTGCAATGTTCTGACTGCGTATGAACTGCACCGTCGTCTGCGACGGGCTGGCGCCGGAACCGCGTCGATTGCCTTCGATCCTGGCTTCATCCCGGACAGCGGGTTCATCCGCGGCATGCCGAGACCCGCGCAGTGGCTGATGAAAACCTCGGCGGCGCGATGGCTGTTCAAGCGGATCGGTGTCACGATGGGCTCGCTGGAATTCTCCGGCGCCATGCTGGCCAGGCTTGCGGCGGACCCGGCATTCGCCAACGGCTCTGGAAAGTATTTCCAGTGTGATTCAGGCGAGTTCGAGGAGGCGCGATCTTCGGTTTTGTCCTTTGATACGCAGCGAGCCGCCAAACTGTGGAATCAGATGGAGGCACTCACTCACCCGCAGGCATAAGAGGTGCCGCCATCACGAAGACAACGGCCGAAAGACTGATCGAGGCGGCTGCCGACCTGCTGGATTCGGGCGGCGAAGGGGCCGTGACCCTCCGCGCCGTCGGCAGCGCCGCGGGGGTTTCTCATAATGCTCCCTACAAGCACTTCGCCAACCGCAGCGCCCTTCTGGCCGCGGTTGCGACCGCTTCATTCAGAGATCTTGCCATGGCGATGCAGGCCATCCGGCAGGCGTCGACCTCACCGAAGGACAAATTGTCGGACACCATCGCGCTGACGATCGACTTCCATCAGAAAACGCCCGCGCGCTACCGCCTGCTCTTCAACAACCCGGACACCGCGTCCGCCGATGGCGAGCTACGAATCGCAGCCACAGAAACCTTCGAGCACCTGCGCGCGATCGTTGAGGCGTGCCAACAAGCGGGTTATTTACCAGACGCTCCCAGTCATACGCTGGCCAGCCTCATCTTCGCCAGTGCCCACGGTCTTCTTGCGATCGAAAGCGACGGGGCAATGCGCCCGGAAAAGGGCCTCTCCACCGTCGCCACGAGCATGGAGTTGCTGCTCAGTCTTCTGTCGCGCAGGTAGTCAGGCATATGCCCCCGATTTGGCGGCGACCCTTTGCGTTGAATTGGACGGACGCCGTACAGGGTCGGTCTGTCGCGGGAGCGTCCCAACCATCCACGCTGTCACAGCGGCACGGGTGGCTGTGGAAATCTCCGCTCGCGATGGTGAGGCGGTAACCTGGGATCAATCCCGAGACAGTTGCAAAGTGGTGGACGCGGGCCACCGTCGATGGTCCAAAGACCAGGTCGAAGGCTCCCAATTCCACCACCTTCAGCAATAGGCTCCCATGGCTGCCTTCCGTCATTCCTCACATCTACGCCACCGGCGCTTACGGGCAATAATCCAGTCCTTCACCTCATCGTCCAACCAGCATCGACATTGAATATCTGGCCGGTAACGTAAGAAGAAGCGTCAGAAGCCAGAAACTCCGCTGCCCCGACAAGATCTTCCGGAATTCCAAGCCGTGGAATGCACTGCTCCGTCATGATCTTCTTGGCGAGAGGAACATGGGCTTCACCATGATCTGCCACAAACATCCCAGGCGATATAGCGTTCACCGTGATGCCGAATTCACCCAGTTCGCGGGCAAGTGCTCGGGTCAAGGTTGCCACACCTCCCTTGGCTGCGATGTAGGGAACCATCAAAGTTGGAAACCCCCTGTCGGTAGTGGTCGACACAGTGTTGATGATTCTTCCAGCCCGGGCCGCCTTCATGCTCGGGATGACAGCTCGCGAACAGAGCCAGGTTCCGGTGAGGCACAAAGCGAGCGTTTTGTTCCAGTCAGCGAGTGAAACCTCCTCTGCAGGTGTATCGGTGAAGGCGCCGCCGGCATTGTTGATAAGAACATCGACACCGCCGAATTGAGACCGAGCGGCCTCTATCGCGGCGCCAACCGACGACTCATCAGTGACATCGATGGGCAAGGCCATCACCGTGCCGCCTTCCTTGGCGATTGCGTCAGCCATGTTCTGCGCACCGCTCTCATTGATATCGGCGATGATCACGTGCGCCTCGTTGGCGGCGAAATGCTTCGCGTAGGCTGCGCCCAGCCCTCGAGCTGCACCAGTGATGAAGACTTTCTTTCCTTGCATTCTCGTCATTTCTACCAACATCTCTTTCTACATATTCTGCATTCTGAAGCGCGTTTACTCAAAGAGCTGAACTGGCATGCTCGCCCCATTGGGCGATGCGCACCGAAATCTTTGTCTAGTCACCACGGGTATGCGCGCTCCCGCCCCACACGAGCGGTGCCGCTGTTAGCTGGGAAGCATGTCACCCGTGCAGTAGGCGGGTGGCAGGACTAGCTTCCATTCCCATCCGGAATGGCGCCTTGTTGAAGCCGGAAGTCCGAATGCCTGTTGACGCACTGAGTGATGAAATCAGTTATAACCCGGACTCGCTGTGGTATCCGCGAACTGCTGTACAGCGCGTGGATGGGAAGCGGGTCGGGCGCGAAGTCCATCAGCAATTCCATCACTCGACCGGCACGAAGGTCCTCCTCAAACACGCCGCGCGCACCTTGGGCAATCCCCAGGCCCGCAAGCACGGCAGCGTGTATGTCGGCAGGGTCATTGCTGCCGAACCGTCCTGCTGCAGGCATCGCAAACTCGCCCTCGGCGGTCGAGAAATGCCAGTTGTTGATCGCTCCACGGTGTCGATTGGTTACAAGCTGGTGTTCGTTGAGGTCCGCCGGAGTCACAGGAAATCCATGGCGTGCCAGATATGCCGGACTGGCCACGGTCGCGATCCGCATGTTCCCGATCTTTTTCGCCAACAGCCCGGAACTGTCGAGATTGCCCACGCGGATCGCCAGATCAAGGCCTTCCTGCACGAGGTCGGCGTGACGCTCGGACGCGGTGAACTCGACAGCGATGCGCGGGAAGCGCCTGAAAAATTCCTCAAGGTTCGGAACGATCATCATGGCGGTCAGCATCGGCGGGACCGCAACCCGGACTATGCCGCTTGGCCGGCCGTGACCGCTTGCGACGCGGCTTTCCGCCTCGTCGAGCTCGCCGAGCACCCGCACCGCGTCGTCGTAGAAATCCGCGCCCGCGGGCGTGGGCCGCAATCCGCGTGACGTACGGTTCAGCAATTGCGCGCCCAACCTTCGCTCGAGCGCGGCGACCTGCTTGCTGACGGCGGGCTGCCCGACCCCCAGCTCGCGCGCGGCCTGGGAGAAGCTGCTGCTTTCCACGACCCGGACGAAAAACTGAAGTGCGGCGACCCTATCCATTCCAAAGAAGAATAGCGGCGGCCCAGCCTGCTGCCAACGGTCAGGATCGGCAAGTTGAGCGGAGGCGTTCGGACCTGCCGGTGTCCCCTGACCATGACAGACATTGGGGCCGGGCCGGGGTGCCCTCAGGAAACGGGGCCCCGATATGTCAATCGGCAGGTCGATGGCCTCATTCAGCGGCGTGGAGCTGGTCGAAGAAGCCCGAGGTATCCCGCGCGGGTGGCAGCCCGAACATGCGACTGTATTCGCGGCTGAATTGCGATGCGCTCTCATACCCGACCTGGTGGGCGGCCCGTGCCACATTCATCCCCTCGCTCACCAGCAGGCGCCGAGCCTCGATCAGCCTGAGCTGCTTCTGGAACTGCAAGGGCGTCATCGAGGTCACCGCCTTGAAGTGATGATGCAGCGACGATGGGCTCATGTTCGCCAAGGCGGAGAGTTCATCAATGCTGATCGGATAGTCGAACCGTGCGCGGATATAATGGAGGACACGTGCGATGCGATCTGCCCGTCCCAATATGACCACCTGCCGGGCGATCCGGTCCCCGTCATCTCCGGTCAGCAGGCGGAAATAGACCTCCCGCATCACGGAGGCCAGCAGGATGTCCAACCCGCGCGCCCGCTCCGCCAGATCGACGAGCCGGCCGATGCAGTCCGCGACGGCGGCGCTGGTCTCGCTCACGAAAAGGTCGAACACCTGGTCCTGCCCCGGGGCAGCCGATATCCCGAGCGCGTCAATCACCTCGCGCATGTCGGCGATGTTCAATTCCAAGCCGAAGCCGATGAAGGGACGCTCGGGGGTTGCCTCGATGATGTGGCTGGTGGTTGGCCCGTCCGCCGTGATGACCATGGACTGGCCCGTGGAATAAACGGCGCGTGTATCCCCGACGGTGACCGCCTTGGCGCCTTGGACGATCAGGCAAAACGACGGGCGATACATCATGCATTGCGGCCGCGTGGGGCTGCTGCACTTCATGACACTCAAGCCGGGTATGCGCGTCGTGAAGTAGCCATCCTCGCCGCCGTATTCGCCCAGTACCGCCGTTGCCGTCTCGTTCAGGCTCATGAGTCTCGCTTTTCCGAACAGCAAGAACGCACATTTTCGACTATCTATCGATCACGTACCGCATCGGAGGATCAGGCACAATCCGAGGAGTTTCCGGCATTCAGTTCGACTTCGGGCCCACCTAGCTTTGCCAAGCGCCACGGCATGGCTAGGCGCGAACGGCAATGATGGAGACCAACCTTGACACGCAACGTTCTGATTACCGGCGCGAACAAGAGCATCGGATACGAAACCGCCCGCCGACTGGGGGAACAGGACTACCGCGTCTGGCTCGGCGCCCGCGACGACGGGCGTGGCGAAGCGGCTGCGCAGACCCTGCGCGATGTCGGGCACGACGTGGTCTTTGTTCAGATCGCGGTGGATGACGACGCCAGCGTCAAGGCCGCCGCCAAACGCGTGATGGCCGAGGATGGCAAGCTTGACGTCCTGATCAACAACGCCGGCATCCCCGGCAACTACGCGGCACCGCTCGATCAAGGTCTTGCCGATATTCGCAATGTCTATGAAACGAATGTATTCGGTCCGATCCGGGTTACCTATGCGTTCCTGCCGCTTCTTCAGGCCGCCGAGAGGGGAAACATCGTCAATGTCAGCACCGGGCTCGCCTCGTTCGGCTGGCTGACGGACCCGGACAATCCGTACTACGGCACCAACTTTCTGGGCTATAACAGCTCGAAAGCTGCGCTGAACGGCGTGACGGTTTCGCTCGCCAAGGCACTCGAGCCCCTCGGCATTCGGGTGAACAGCGCGGATCCCGGCTGGACGAAGACCGATTTCACCAACCACTCGGGCAACCACACGGTCGTGGAAGCCGCCGAGGTGATCGTCTGGCTGGCGACCAGCGATGAAACCGGTCCCACGATGGGCTTCTTCAACGAAGCGGGGCCTGTTCCTTGGTAAGCGTCCGTAGGGCGCCCCCGGAACGTTGGAAGTAGAGCCCTCATCTGTCCAGCTTAATCAGTGTGAGTGCCACCTTCACGGCGCGATGCATAATCCGAGCGGGCATCTTCTATACGCGCGTGGTTTTCCAGCACCCATTCGGCCAGACCGCGTATCGGACAGAGAAACTCCCGGCCAAGATCGGTGAGCGCATACTCGACCTGAGGCGGATTCGTGGGCGTCACGGCGCGGGAGACGAAACCGTTCTGTTCAAGATCCCGCAATGAGCTTGCCAACACCTTCTGGCTGATTTCGCCAACCTCGCGGCGAAGGGCGTTGAAGCGGTGCGGCCCGCGACCAAGCACGCGAATGATGAGCACCGTCCACTTGTCGGTGATCTGCGACAACATCCGGCCAATCAGCACGCAATTGGCAGTTCCCTTTTGGTTATCTGGTGTCTGCAAAGTGCCTCCTTGAACCAAACCGAGCGCGATATGTAATTTGGTATCGAATTGTAACCGCCTAAGATCAGCTTAACAAGGCGAACGACATGACGAAGGCGCAGCTTCCCACCTACTTCCTCTCCCACGGAGGAGGCCCCTGGCCATGGCTGAGGCGGCCGACGGGCGATCCCTATATCCAACTGGAGCAATCGCTGATCGGCGTACGGCGCGAGCTTGGCGAAGCGCCCCGCGCCGTGCTGATGGTGTCGGGCCACTGGGAGGCAGACGGATTCATGCTGTCTTCGGCCGCCCGTCCGACGATGCTCTACGACTACGGCGGTTTTCCCGAACACACCTATCGCATCCAATACAATGCGCCGGGCGATCCCGAACTGGCCGAACAGGTGCGCGACATGCTCGATCACGGCGGGGTTCGCACGGGCCTGGACCCGATCCGCGGATACGATCACGGCACCTTTACCCTGATGTATCCGATGTACCCGGAAGCCGAGATGCCGGTGGTACAGCTGTCGATCGACGCGCGCTACGACCCTGCCGAGCATATCAGGGTCGGCGAACTGCTCGCGCCTCTGCGCGACGAGGGCGTCCTGATCATCGGCAGCGGGTTCAGCTTCCACGACACGCGCTCGATCAGGAACGGCGCGGGCGCCGCCGACTCGGCCGCGTTCGACGAATGGCTCATGAAGACGCTCGTGACGTCGTCGCCGGAACAGCGCCGCGAAGGCCTCTTGCACTGGGAGACCGCGCCGTCCGCCCGCGCCGCTCACCCGCAGGAAGATCACCTGATCCCGCTGATGGTCGCGGTTGGCGCCGCCGGTACGGATGCCGGGGCCCGCGTCTATTACGAGAGGGACTTCATGGGCGCGATCACGACCTCAAGCTACCGGTTCGGCCCTGCCGTCGTTCCGCAGGAGCGCGAAGCCGCCGCATCCTGAACCGGGTCCGGCGTGACTGTGGCGCAGAATGCGCCACGCCCCCCGGTTTCCTTTTGGTGACCTGATGGCAGGAAAGTGCCTCCTTTTTTCGAGCGATAACAATTTGTATGTTGGTTACATATAGAAACCAACATGAAAGCTATCGAAATGGAACGAGATACGTTGGCCGTTGAACCCCGAACCCAAAACCGCACGGCGCATCTGGGCCTCTGGGCGCTCCGCATCCTGCTGGCCCTCGCCTTTGTGCTTTTCGCCGTCATGAAGCTCGCCGGACGCGAAGCGATGATTGTCGAATTCGACATGGTCGGGCTTGGTCAATGGTTTCGTTATTTCACCGGTCTGCTTGAGCTTACAGGCGCAATCGCACTCCTGATCCCGGCCGTGTCGGTTCTGGGGGCAGTGCTCCTGCTCATTGTCGATCTGGGCGCCTTCGTCGCACAGGTCACCATCCTGCATATCGACTGGATCCATACCGTGGCGATCGCTGCCCTGCTTGGAGCGGTGATTTACCTGCAACGCTCCTCGCTCTCCCGGTGGCTGGGGCGTAGCTCCCACTGACAGATCCCGGACACCACCATTGCTGCCAATGGCCGCAGCCATTGTTTTCGCACCAATCAAGAGACGATTATCATGACTGACAAACCCCGCATTGCGATTATCATCAGCTCCACTCGGCCGACCCGATTTGCCGACAAGCCCGCTCAGTGGATGCTCGAAAAGGCTCAGGCGCGCGACGACATGAGCTACGGCGGGTACGGCTGATGAACGTGCTGAGACTATGTTGGAAGCAGGAATGATTATCGAGACTTTTACCCGCATCTTCGTCGAACCGGGCGCATTTGTCCGGACGATCGACTTCTATGTTGCTCTGCTGTCGGGCCAGGTGACGATGCGCTTCGCCTACCCGGACGTCGGGCTGGAACTGGCCTCGGTCTCTTCTGACGCGCTTTCCGTGCTCATTATCGCCGGAACACCTGACCGACGCGCGCCCTTCGAGGCGACCCGGCTGACCATAAAGGTCGATCGTCTCGAGTCCGCAATTACCACGTTGACGGAGGCTGGCAGCGAACAACTGGAGCCGGTCCAGAAGACGCCCGTAGGTCGAAAGACGCGCTTCAGACATCTGGACGGCACGGTTGTGGAATATGTCGATCATGATGCAGCCTCCTCTGATTGACGATCGAAATTGCTGAGATTCGGAATGAGATCGGCCGCCCAGTCGATTCCGCGCTCGCGTAGCCATGCGCCGAGAAACCCAGCACGATCGTGCTCGGCGAGGATGCGGGCAATGGCGGTCTGATCGGTCTTGGAGCTATGTTGGAAAGTGGGTGATGACGGCCTGAGGAGGGCGGCGTATCGAGGCGGGTGCTGAGCCTGCCCGAACCTCTCGAGGAGAGCGATACGCCATGAGTACGGATAGCACCATAGTTGCCTTTCAGCATCCCGAAGACATTGACGATCCCCTGACCAGCGTGCTGCGCGAGGGCGCTCGGCGGCTGCTCGCGGAGGCGATCGAGGCGGAGGCCGAAGCGTTCCTGGCCGCGATGAAGGAGGAGCGCTTGGCGGACGGCCGCGCCCGTTTCGTGCGCCCTGGTCATGGCCCCGAGCGGACGATCCAGACGGGGATCGGCGCGGTTCCTGTAAAGCGGGCGAAGGTCCGCGATCGCGGCCCCGCCGACGTGGATGGCCTGGCAGGCGAGCGCGTCACCTTCGCCTCGGCGATCCTGCCGAAGTGGGCGCGCCGGACGAAGAGCCTCGATGCGCTGCTGCCGGTTCTCTATTTGCGCGGCCTCTCGACCGGCGATTTCCAGGAGGCCCTGGCGGCGCTGCTCGGCAAGGACGCCCCAAACCTGTCGCCCTCGGTGATCGGCCGCCTGAAGGAGGACTGGCAAGGCGAATACGAACGCTGGAAGCGCCGCGATCTCTCAGTGCACCGCTACGTCTACATCTGGGCCGACGGCGTCTATCTTCAGGCGCGCATGGAGGACGATGCGGCCTGCATGCTGGTGATCATCGGCGCGACGCCCGAGGGCAAGAAGGAGCTGGTCGGCTTCCAGGTGGGCGTGCGCGAGAGCGCCCAGAGCTGGCACGAACTGCTGCAGCAGCAGGTATGCGGCAGCAGCCGTTTGCCACGGGAACGTCGCGGGGTATTAGAGCCCTCCAACCCCGCGACAAAGGACTCCGGGTGTCCGTAGTGGACCTGATGTTCGATCACCTGGAAACGCCCGTTTCGTTCGAGTACGAAGCCGGGATAGCCTCGCAGATCAAAACGCTGCATGAACCGTTTGGTATCTGCCATGTGCTGCCGCACGGACGCTTGCTTGAGCGCCGAAAGAAAATCAGTTTGCTCCAGTCCGATACTTGCGGCCACGCGGACAAGGGTTGCTTTTTCGACGACGGGTGCACCCTGGACATAATGCGCATGCTGGATCGCGGAGATCATATCGAATTCCGACCGCGGCTGAACGGCGCTGGCCGCCATCACCGCAGCGATCGTCGGCTCAGACCAGAAGACGGTCTCAGGATCGCGTAGCAATCCTTCGAGATACGCCTCGCCAAAAGGTTGACCGGTAAGTGCGCCGATTCTGGCATCATTCCGCCGCAGATATTCCCGAGTCGTTTCATCGGGGCAGAGCGGAGTTTGCCATAATCCGCCACCATGCAGAATGATGCGCAACCCGTTGTCCCGCGCTGCCTGGACGAGCGGCTTTGCCGCGTAGCACCAGCCGCAGAGAGGGTCATGGACGTAATGCAGTATGACCTCATGCATCGCTCACATCCTTTCCCGTCGTGTCGTTGGATGTGACGCGAGCAATAGCGAACAATGCCAATCCGCCCAGTCCCAGCAGCGCCCCGGTCCACCCCAGAGAGTGAAAACCCCAGCCAGCAGCAATAGTCAGGCCTCCGAGCCAAGCGCCGAGCGCGTTTGCGAAGTTGATTGCCGAGTGGGTCAGGGCGGCTCCCAGTATCTTTGCCTGCCCTGCGAGATCCATCAGCCAGATCTGAAAGCTCGGCCCGATGGCGACGATACCGCCGAGAAGGAACGTGCTGAGAAGCGCTGTCGGTACGCTGCCCGCCAGCCAAGAGAACAGGCCAAGCAGCACAGTGGCATAGAGAAGCAAGCCGCCAATCGTCCGCATCAGCGCGATGTCCGCGAGCCGGCCACCAAACAGCGTTCCCGCCAAACCTCCCGTCCCGAAGAGGGCCAGCGCCAGTGGAATATAGGCCGCGTTGAACCCGCTCACCGGAATCAGGAGTGGAGCAATGTAGCTGAAGACACAAAACATGCCGCCAAAACCGATCCCCACCACCGACAGGGCGAGCCAGAGATGCGGTTTTGCCAAGCTGCGCAATTCCTCCAACGGGCTCGCCGCGTCCGGAGCCGGCACTTGCGGGACAACAAACCGGATCATGACAGCTCCGACGAGGCAGACCGCACCGACCGCGCCGAAGGCAGTTCGCCATCCCTGCTGAATGCCGATCCAGCTCGCCAGAGGCGTTCCCGCAAGCATCGCCAGCGTCAGCCCAAGCATGACATAGCCGATGGCGCGCCCGCGATGTGCAGGCGTGACGAGAGAGGCGCCCGTGACGGCTGCGGCTCCGAAATAGGCGCCGTGGGGCAGCCCTGCCGCAAAGCGCATGACAAGCATGGCCGATTGACCATCAACGGCAAGGGCAGCGAGATTCGCCACCCCGTGCAGTGTCGCGAGCATGGTCAGCAGCCTGCGCCGCGGCGTCCGAGCGGCCAGCACGGCTAGAAGCGGCGCCCCGATCATCACGCCAATCGCGTAGGCGCTGACCAGATGCCCTGCCTGGGGAAGCGAAATGTCGAGATCATCGGCGATATCGGGCAGCAAGCCCATGATCATGAATTCGCTCGTGCCGATGGCGAAGCCGCACACGCCAAGGGCGACAAAGACCGCGAGCAGGGACGAACATGACTCGCCGCCCGTTTGCGATCCCGGCCGCGGGGAAGAAGTCGCCATGGGTTATAGTTCCCGCGCGACGGTAAAACGGGACCGGACATGCCTGGGCTGTTCCAGTTCATCGACAATCGCGATGGCGAGATCCGCAACAGAGATGCCGGCGGGCTTTTCACCCTCCATCAGAAGATCATTTTTGCCCAGCCGGTAACGACCTCTGCGCTCGCCGACCTCGAGGAATGCCGGCGGGCTGACGAACGTCCAGTCGAGAATGCGGTTCTCCAAAATGGTCGCCATGGCATCCCGCGCGCCCCGGGCGCCGGGGACGACGTAATCGGGAACCTGCGAGGTGAATTCCGGCGTATCCACGAGTTGAACGCCCGGCGCGACGTAAAGGCTGCCCGCACCACCGACGACGATGAACCGCTTGACGCCGCTCGCCTCGACCCCGCGTTCGATGGAAGCCGATCCGCGAAGGAACCTGTCGTAGAGGTCCGGGTCGTGCCAGCCGGGATTGAACGCCGAGATCACGGCGTCACAGCCTGCGACCGCGCTGGCGATCCCATCGGCATCGTAAGCATCGGCCACTGTTTCGGTCAGGCCGGGCCTTGCGGCCAACTTCCCCGGCGCGCGCACGACCGCGATGACCTGATGCCCGCGATCCAGCAATTCCTTCAGTGTGGCGGCGCCAACAAATCCTGTTGCGCCGATCAGAGCGACTTTCATGGTGACCTCTTTCGCATTGGTCCCACAAAAGTATAGGCTTCAAGATGCGCCGATTAGCGGCCGCTTTTCACCATATCTTTTAAGCCAGGCTAACAAATGAACGACCTGAAGCCTTTTGCCGTCTTCGCCGAGACGGTCTCGGCCGGCTCCATGAGCGGCGCGGCCCGGCGACTGGGCATGTCACCGTCCGCCGTCAGCCAGACCATCAGCGCGCTGGAAAAACAGACGGGTGTCGCGCTGCTTCACCGGTCGACCAGGAAGCTGTCGCTCACCGAGGCCGGAGAGCGGTGCTATCCCCATTGCCTGCAATTGCTGGCAGCGGCCAATGCCGCCAAGGACTCCCTGGCGCAGGCCCGGGACGCCCCTGTTGGAGAGCTACGCATTTCCGCCCCGCTGGGCTTTGCCCCCTATATCGCGCCGGCCCTGGCCCCGACGCTTGCGGACTGGCCGAACCTGACCCTCAGCCTGATCGTGGACGACGCGATGATCGACTTGGTCGCGGCCCGGATCGACATCGCCCTGCGAGTTGGACAGCTGGCCGATTCCGAGTGGATCACGCGCAAGCTGTGCGATTTCGAAACCGTGCTCTGCGCCGCGCCAGCCTATCTGGAGAGGCATGGCATTCCCCTGACGAAGAATGATCTGGATGCCCATCAGTGGATCGCGGTCTCACCATCCTTGGCCGATACCGCTTTGCAGCCGGGTACTGCGCCGCCGGGGACGATCCGGCTGAACCGCCAAACCCAGACCCCAGAGCTGCACCTGTCTGCACGGATCACCTGCACCAACCAGGTCACCGCACGGCAAATGTGCGAACAAGGAGCGGGTATGGCGCAACTGGTCTATACTGACGTGCTGCCCTCGCTGGAAAGCGGCACACTGGTCCGGGTCCTGCCCGACTGGCGATCGGCCCCCGTTCCGGTGATGATGGTCCTGTCTCCGCAGACCGGCAGACCCGCGAAGGTCCGCATCGCGACAGAAGCCCTGGCGCGCCATTTCGCGAGCCTCAGATCATGTCCGCC
Organism: Amorphus sp. 3PC139-8; assembly: GCF_040750475.1. NCBI lineage: Bacteria > Pseudomonadati > Pseudomonadota > Alphaproteobacteria > Hyphomicrobiales > Amorphaceae > Amorphus > Amorphus sp. 3PC139-8. The sequence continues at coordinate 354,520 of NZ_JABJVY010000001.1, forward strand.
TGATCCGGACGGTGTGCTGCGCCACAGCCGCCGAGGTTGACGTATATAGGCACCGTCCCCGTTTGGGCGTCGTGCCATCCGTGCATTTATGAAAGCTCGGCAAGAAGCGCGAAATTGCGATCCAGGTAATATTCCAGCGGCTGTCCGTCGTCATCGTTGCGGCGATCTTCTAGTGCCAGGCGCAAGGCCCCGACCGCGGCCATCGCCGCCAGGCGCAGCTCGGTCCGGCACTCCTGTTCAGGCCAGAGCGCATGCATCCCGTCCGCAAGGGTCTGTTCGATCTCCAGGAACAGGGCGTTCTTGCGCGCCCTCAGCGCCACTGTCGACTGCAACAGCCGATCAACCGCTGCGGATTCATCCGTTTCGTACCTTGATGCCAGCTTGATGAAACACTGCCTGGCAGTTTCCAGCGGCGTCATCTGTGACGATTGTTCGGCCATGGCCAGCCGAAGCGCCTCTGGAAAGCCGCTTCCCACGCGGGCCAGCAACACATCTTCCTTCGACCCGAAGTACGAGAAGAAAGACCTGCGCGAGATCCCGGCAGCCTTCGCGATCATGTCGATCGTGGTCGCTTCGTAGCCATGCCGCAGAAACAGGGACAGGCCTGTGTCAACAATGCGCTGATGGGTTTCCCGGCGCTTTTGCGCGCGCCGGCCTTCCGGTTTGTCCGATGCGTTTTCCATTCCGCCCGTTTTGCCACGCTCGGACGTGGCTTGAAAAGATGCACTCGATGCAATAAATAAATATGCACTGAGTGCAATTATATCGAGGAACGGAAAATGACACAGGAAAAGGTCTGGTTTGTAACGGGCGCATCGGGCGGTCTGGGCCGTCTTTGGACGGAGGCCGCACTGGAACGCGGCGACAAGGTTGTGGCGACGGCGCGCAGGCCCGAAGCACTGAAAGAACTCGCCGACCGGTACGGAGAAGCTGTTCTGGCCCTGCCGCTCGATGTTACCGACCGGGCGGCGGTTTTCGATGCTGTTGCGAAAGGACACGCGCATTTCGGCCGTCTGGACGTGATCCTCAGCAATGCGGGATACGGCTATATGAGCGCCGTCGAAGAGATCGACATCGATGCGGCCAAGGCGAATTTCGAAACCAATGTCTGGGGTACGCTGAACGTCATTCAGGCCGCAATGCCCTATCTTCGCGAACAGGGCAGCGGTCACATCCTGACGCTTTCGAGCATCGCCGGCATGGTCAGCCTGCCGACCGGCGGCAGCTATATCGCCTCCAAATGGGCGGTTGAAGCATTATCGGAAGGGCTTGCGGGCGAAGTCGCCGGCTTCGGCGTCAAGGTGACGATTATCGAGCCGGGCAGTTTTTCGACTGGCTTCCGAAGCGCAACGAAGCTGGAAACGGCGATGCCTGCCTATGAGGCGCTGCGCAAGGAGGTGCACGGCCGGTTCAACGGCGCGATCATCGGCGACCCGGAGGCCACGCCCCCCGCGATCTTGCAGGTGGTGGACGCTGAAGATCCGCCATTGCGGCTGATCCTTGGCAACTGGCTTTTGCCGATGGTCAAGCAGCATTACCAGAGCCGGATCGAGACGTGGGAGAAGTGGGCTGACGTCTCGAATGCCGCACAGGGCACTCCAAAGGCATAGGCGCACCATGCCCTATCCTGCGGCTCGACGATGAGCCACAGCACGTCGGAAAGAAGCGTTGCCAATAAGTTATGGCTACGCGCGCTGTATTCAAACCGCACAGCGGGCCATAATCGGTGCTCAGATTTCAACAGTGGTTTTACTGAACCACTTCGCTGAGATGACAGAAGCAGACCATGGACATGGTGCCGGGAATGACCGGAGAGTCCCCTAAGCTGCCGGCTGAGGCGGTTTTTTCGAACCGCCAAACCGGGATGCCAAGTTTCCTAGCCTTGTCGGCGAGGTTCTCCTGAATGCCGGTGCCCGGGAAGACCATGACCCCGACCGGCAGGACATCGAGCATCTGGTCATTGCGCTTGAAGGGCGCTGCGCGACCGTGCTTAGTCCAATCCGGAGCGAAAACGATCTGCGTGACGCTGCGGTGATCGGCCCAGCGGGCAGCGATCTTCTCGGCACCCTTCGGCGACTTGCCGTGCGTCAGCACCATGTCGGGGTGCTTTGCATGCACCTGGTCGAGCTTGTCCCAGATCAGCTTGTGATCGTTGAACTCGGCGCCTCCGGAGACAGCGACCTTCGGACCTGCTGGCAATAGCACCTCGCGACTGGCGCGTTTGCGCTCGGAGATGAAGTCCCGGCTGTCGATCATCGCCGATGTCAGGGCGCGATGATTCACCTGCGAGCCGGTGCGCGGGGACCAAGGTGAACCGGTGGTGCGCAGATAATGCTCGGCAGCGCTGTCGCGGAAGACCTCCAGGCTGTCGCGGCGTTCGATGAGATCTTGTCCGGTCTCGATGAGCCGTTCGAGCTCGACGGCCTTGATTTCAGAGCCATCCTGTTCGCGCTGCCCGCGCTTCTGGGCCTGCTCGTTGTCGTCGAGCTTGCGTTCGAGCCGGTCGGCCGAACGGTGGAACATGTTAACGGTCGACCAGAGCAGATCGTCGAGTTCGCCATCGAGGGCGGTATCCGCCATGGTGGCGATCAGGGCGTCGAAGATGTCGGAGACGGCGCCTGTGATGACATTGTCCTCCGGGACGAGGCGTGGATCCGGGCCTGCATCCTGGAGCGGCAGCGCAAGGACCGGAGCGTCAGCGGAGGATGGCGGAGACCGGCGATTTTGTTTCGCGGTGGAAAGGCCCGCAGGGCCGCCGGAAAATCGCTGGCCGCAACCATTGCCGGACCGGGCCGCCTGCAGTCCGGTGCTCTTGAGAAGAAGGCCGGGGCGCGGCCCTCTCCGACATCCATAGGGAGGCGTTGACGAAGGCCGCGACGTCACCGCCATAGCCCGCACCGCTGCCCCGTTCAGGCGGACTCCATGAACCTGGCGACATCCTGTGGAGCGAGCTGGACGCGGATCGAGGCCCGGAAGGCATCGATGCCACGCAGGCGCAAATCCTCGTTGAGATCGCCCAGCATCGGCGAGAGTGGCAGCGCTTCGATGCCGAGCACGTCTGCCCGTTCAACGAGCGTGCCCCTTGCGCCGTCTCCCGCCGGATCGTCATCGCGGACGATATAGAGCCGGCGCAGCGTGTCGGGGAACAGGATGGCGGCGAGATGGGCTGCGGAGAGCGCGGCTGACGTCGGCATCTCGAGCAAGACACATCGCAGCGACAGCATGGTCTCGACGCCTTCGCCGGCCGCCATGACCTCGCCCGCCACGCCGAACCGCACCGCATGGCCGAGCAGGTCGCCCATCGCCCGTCGCGGGGTCTCGATCGGGGCCTTGCCGAGTGCCGCCTCGCTGAATCCGTCCGGATCGAGCCAGGTGCGATGGGCGCCGGTCTGGTGACCGTCGAGATCGGTGACTGACGCAATCAGCGCGGGCCAGGTCTCGGTCGGGCTGTGCTCATCGGGCCGGTAGTAGCAGCGCGGATGAAACCGCAATGATCCAGTTCCGTGCAAAGCCGTAATGCCGCGACTACGGAAATACGATTCCGCGAGTGTGCCCATAATCGGCTGCGCCATCGAGAAAAGGCGCTTGGCCGCGAGCGGCGAGCCCATTGGTGCGGTCGATGATGTCGGCTCCGGCTCGGGATGCGGAGTATCCACGGATAGAAACTTCGGAGCTCCGATTCTGAAAATCAGTATGTTTCAGGTGGTTAGCATGCTCTTGCGTGCCCTATCGTGCTATTCGGATGGCTCCTTAGACCAGCTCCGAAGGCAGAGGTCACAGGTTCGAATCCTGTCGGGCGCGCCATCTTCTTCTTCCCGCACCGCTCACATGCCGCCTTGAACAATAAGGTGGTTTCGGGTTCGAAAATCCGGCTTCACGGCCCAGGCGGGAGAGCACCGGTCGGACAGGCGTCCGGGCGGCCGAAGCATCCTCACGAAAACGCGCGTCCCCCTCGGGATCTATCGTTGCGACCAACAAGCTCGGACGGCAGAACGCCATAGGTCAGCTTGAAGTCGCGGCTGAACCGACCGAGGTGAAAAAAACCGTAGGTCATGGCGATCTCGGTCACGGCATTGCGGCCGGGCGGGGTTCGTTCCAAGGCCTGCTTGGCGGCCTTGAGCCGGAGCGCCTTCAAAAAGGCCATCGGAGTCGTCCCGCGATGCCGGCGAAACCCCGAATAAAGCGTCCGCCGCATGACGCCGCTGCTGTGGATGATGTCACCCATATCGATCGGCTGATCGAGATTTTCCCGCATGAACCGTTCCGCCCTGCGCACATATGCCGGCGCGCTATCGGACGCATCGTCCGCGCGCCCCGCAAGACGATATTCCGGCGATAGTCCGAGAACGGCCGAGGTGATGAGCTCTTTCAAGTGCGTCACCACTCCGGGCGCGCCGAGCGTTCCATCGCCGCGCGCAAGACTGCAGATCAAGGAGGTGATGACGCCGGACAGCAAGAGCCCGTCGGTTTGGACGTTGTAGGGCCCTTTCTGGAACGACAAGTCGCCATGTCGGAGGCCGAGGTCGCGCGAGGCGAGATAGCCCTGCAGCCAGCTTCCTTCGATGGTCAGCGTCACATGGCGGCTATCGCCGGCCATCACGGCCCGAAAGGGCGCGCCCGGACGGATAATGGCAAATTGGTTGGGCTCGACAACGTAATCGTCACCATCAACGCTGATGACGGTTGCCCCCGCAAGCGGCAATTTGAGCATGATGCCGTCTTGCGGTTGATCAACGTCCACCGTCGCATGCTCGGCGTCGCATTCATAATCGATATAGTGCACGCTCATTCCGGCCAGATCGACGGACCGATGCCAAAACCCGACGGCGGAAGACCTGGCGTTGGTGAGCGAAAAACTGTGCGGGGCGAGCGCCGTATCCAGGTGCCCGCGAATATCGCCGGCATCGCCGAGGCAAACGGCCTGGGTCCGAAGGTCGCTTCGAAGCGGATCGTCAGGCCGGATCAGATCCTGGAATTGCGCGATCATCTGCATCCCCTCGCCACACCATGCTGGCGCACCACTCACGTCTGCGCATGCGCGGTACCGATCCGCTCATGGCGCGCCTTCGGTATTGTTCGGCGGACAGGCGCCCGTGGCAAGCCGGTCTCAGGCGTGGTGATGCACCGAAGCCTTGATCCGAGTGTGGGCCAGCACGGCCGCTTCGCTCAGATCGTTGCCGACACCGGAGTCCTTCCAGCCGCCGAACGGCAAGGCCACGTCCAGGGCGTTGTGGACATTGATCCAGACGGACCCGACTTCCAGAGCCCGCGTCATGCGGTGAACGCGGTCGACGTCCCGTGTCCAAACGCTGGCGCCAAGTCCGAAGCGGGAGTCGTTGGCAAGGGCCAGAACGTCCTCCTCGCGTTCGAAGGCCGCGGCCATCAGCACCGGCCCGAAGATCTCGTCTTTCACCGAGCTCATCTGCGGTTCGGCATCCGCCAACACGGTGGGCCGTACATAGGCGCCCACATGATCCGGAGCCGTTCCGCCGGTTACCAGGCGCGCTCCCTCGGCCAACCCGGCTTCGACATAGCGCAAGACGCGCTGCCGTTGTGCCTGGTTGACCAGCGGCCCCATCGCTGCATCCGGCAGCAGCGGCGCGGAAAGTTCGATGCTTTCGGCGATCGCCACGACCCGGTCGATGACCTCGCCGTAGAGAGAGCGGTGGACGTAGAGCCTCGAGCCCGCGCAGCAATTCTGGCCGTGGTTGGCAAAGATCGCCCAGGCAGCCGCTTCGGAAGCCGCGGCCACCTCGGCATCTTCCATCACGATGACGGGCGACTTGCCACCGAGTTCCAGACTGATGCGCTTGAATTGTCCTGCCGCCTCCGCGGCGATCTTGCGGCCGACCTCGGTGGAGCCGGTGAAGCTGACCATCGCGATGTCGGGGTGGCGCACCAGTAGCTCCCCAACCTCCGGCCCACTTCCCGTAACGATGTTGAGAACGCCAGGGGGAATGCCGGCTTCCAGCGCCAAGCGGGCAAATCGCAGAGCCGAAAGCGGCGTTTGCGGAGCCGGCTTGAGCACGATGGTACATCCGGCTGCTAAGGCCGGCGCGATTTTCCAGACCGCGATTCCGAGCGCCACGTTCCATGGCACGATGGCGCCGACCACCCCGACGGGCTCGCGAAAGGTGAACCCCTGCAGATCGCCGGTCGGGATATAGGGGACGGAGAGCCGCGCCGTCTGCCCTTCGAGCTTGGTCGCCCAACCGCCCATATAGCGCAGCACATGTGCCGAATACCCCACATCGACACCGGCGGTGTTGGGCAGCAGCCGCCCCGAGCAGACCGTTTCAATCTCCGAGAGCTCCCGCTCGTGGGCCTCCAGCAGGTCCGCGAGACGCAGCAGGCGGCGTTCTCGCTCATAGGGCCGCAAGGTCGCCCAGTCCCCGTTGAGCGCCGTGCGGGCGGCCGCGACCGCCGCATCGATCTCATCGGGCCCCGCCTCGGCAGCCCGGGCGAACTCGCGTCCCGTTGTCGGATCGCACAGCGCGTAGCTGTCGCGTGTCGCCACCTCCCGCCCGCCGATATGAAGACCGTGCACGCGGTCGAGATAGGCTTTGGCTTCCTCTCCCAACAGGCCAAAGTCGTTTTCGAGGCGCGACATGGCGGTTCTCCCTTCAAAAATGCGCTGTCGGGTCGAGCGTCAATCGAGCTTGGCCTGCCGCCGCGCTCTCAACATGCCGCGCACGCTCCCCAGCCAGACAGAAAAGATGAGGATCCCGCCGCTCAACGTGCCCTGCCAGAAGGAAGACACGTCCATCAGTGTCAGACCGTTTTGCACCACGCCCAGGAACAGGACGCCGATCAGCGTGCCGAGAACTCCGCCTTCGCCGCCGGTCATCGAGGTTCCCCCGATCAGGACCGCGGCCAGCACCGTCAGCAGCAGGTTCATGTCGACTTCCGGAGACGAGACGGTCAGTCGCCCCACCTGCACGACGCTGGCGAGGCCGGCCATGACCCCGGAGATAACGAAGACGAGAAAGAGGACGCGCTTGACGTTGATCCCGTTCAGCCGGGCCGCCTCCCGGTTCGAGCCGATCGAATAAAGCGACCTTCCAAAAGCCGTGTAGCGCAGCACGCCGCCGGCGATGAGAAACAGCACCAAATCGAAGACGAGAATGATCGGCACCGGTCCAATATTGCCGTTCACGAGCTGGTTCAGCGCCCTGAACCCCGGCTGCGAAAACACCGAAATGCTGCCGCCGTCGTTCATGATCAACGCCACGCTCTGAAACACGGACAGAGTGCCGAGCGTGACGACGAAGAACGAGATGTTGGCGTAGCTGACCAAGGCGCCGTTGATCATGCCGAGTACCGCTCCAGCGACGATCGCCAGGATGGCGGCCAGCGGCAGTGGAACGCCGGCCACGAGAAGCAGGCCGAAAACCATCGCGCTTGCCGTGGTGGCCGAGGCGAAGGAGAGATCCACCGTCCCTGAGATCACCACGAAGGTAACGCCGAGCGCGAGCACGAAGGGCACGCTGTTCGACTTCACGATGTTCATCAAGTTGGGCCAGGTCAGGAAGACCGGCTGAGAGACGTAGAGAAGCACCGAAATGATCAGCAGACTGAGAAGAGCGCCCGCATAGCGGCTTTGCAGGACTCCGACGGCGAGTGCCGCGACCCCTCCGCGATGGGGCGTGTGTACGTGGCCCGTCGTCATGCGGTTGCTTTCCCATTTCTGTCGGCAAGGCTGGTTTCGCCCGCCACGGCGGCATGGGCGATGGTTTCCTCGCTGGTCTCGCCTCGCGCGAACTCGGCGACCACACGTCCTTCGAAAAAGACCGCGATGCGGTCGGCAATGCCAAGGATTTCCGGTAGTTCGGACGACACGACGATCACCGCCGCGCCACCCTCAGCCGCATCCTGCAGCAGCCTGTAGATTTCGCTCTTCGCTCCGACATCGACACCGCGCGTCGGCTCGTTGAGGACGAGCACTTGGGGGGAGCGCCAGAATGTGCGGCCCAGCACCACCTTTTGTTGGTTGCCGCCGGAGAGGGTCGAAATCAACACGGCGGGAGACGCCGCAACGACGCCGTAGTCGTCGATCGCGCGCGCCACCGCTTGCATCTGTCGCCCCAAGGACAGCAGACCCCAACGGGTCAGCCGGTCCAGCCAGGCGACGGCGAAGTTTTCCGCGATGTCGCGCACGGGGAGAATGGCGGCGCCCTTGCGATCGTCGGGGACGTAGCCGATGCCAGCGGCGATCGCCTGAGCGGGATCGCTCAGCGACACAGGGCGGCCGTCGACGCGAACCCGTCCCGTGGCAGGCACCGCGCCGCCGAGGGCTTGGGCAAACTCCGACTTTCCCGACCCGGCGAGCCCGGCCACGCCCAGGATCTCGCCGCGCCGGACGGTGAGCGAGGTTGGCTGAACCTGACCGTCTTCGGTCTCCAGCTCCTCGATCTCAAGAACGATCCCGCCCTCGGCGATCTCGCGCTTGCCGTAGTAGTCTTCGATCTCTCGCCCCACCATGAGCCGGACGAGATCCTCTTCCGCCGTTTGCGGCAGCGGAACGGTGTCGATTTTGCGCCCATCCCGCAACACCGTAGCGACGCTCGCGACGGCGTAGATTTCCGGCATTCTGTGGGTGATCATCAAGACCGCCATGCCCCGATCGCGCTCTTGCAGCACCAGTTGTAGAAGCCGTTCGGTCGCAGTCTCCGACAGCGAGCTGGTCGCCTCGTCGAGGATGAGGAGGCGAGCATCGGCGGACAGGGCGCGGGCGATTTCGACTTCCTGGCGCAGCTCCATGCCAAGGTCGGAGACCTTTGCGTAGGGCGAGACGTGCACGTCCAGCCGATCCAGCACGGCCGCCGCATCGACGACGAGTCGCCGCCAATCGACCGTGGCGAAGCGTGTTAGCGGCAAGCGCCCCATGAAAATGTTCTCGGCGACGGTCAATGTCGGCGCGAGCGTCAATTCCTGGCTGATCATGACGATGCCACGCGCGATGGCGTCTGCCGGGCTTTCCAGGGCGCACGGGACGCCATCGATAACCAGTTCGCCTTCATCCGGCCGAATCAAACCCGAGATCACCTTGGAGAGGGTCGACTTGCCGGAACCGTTTTCGCCAGTGAGCGCGTGGACCTCGCCGGCCCGAACCAGGAGGTCCACCTGGTCCAGCGCCCGGACCCCGGGAAACGACTTGCAGATGCCGCGCGCTTCCAAAAGGACCGGCTTGCCGGCTGCCATCCCGGGCGACAACGGCGTCATCCCGCCTCCTCCCGGATCATGTCCGCGGCCTTTTCCGCGATCATGATCGTCGCCGCGTTGGTGTTGCCGGAGATCAACCTCGGCATGATCGATGCGTCCACGACCCGCAAACCCTGGACGCCTTGCACGCGCAAGCGCTCGTCGACCACGGCGCTCTCGTCCTGCCCCATCCGGCATGTTCCCGCCTGATGAGAGACGCAGCCGCCATTGTCGCGCAGGTAGATTTCGATCTCGTCGTCAGTCGCGGTCTCCGCCCCCGGCAAATGCTCGTCGACGACGAAGCCTGACAGGGGAGCCGTCGCGGCCATTCGCCGGGCAAGCTTGAGGCCCTCCACCGCGATGTGCCGATCCGTCGGGTCGGAGAAATAGTTCGGGTAGAGCCGCGGCGGGTCCGCCGGATCCGGCGAGCGCAGCGTCAGATAGCCCCGGCTGCGCGGCCGCACCGGGCAAACGAAATTGGCGAAGCCGGAAAACTTGAACAGACCATCCTCGTAGTAGCCACCGCTAAAGGTCTGGAACAAAAACTGCAGATCGGGGGTCGCGCTTTCCGGCAGGACGCGTGTGAACAAACCCGCCTGACCAGCCGGAACGGACAGAGGCCCGCCACGGGTGAGAAGCCACCGCAGGCCCGCGCCCGCTTGCCGCCAGCGGCTCATCATGACGTCGTTCAGAGTGATCGGCCGCGTACAGCGCCAGGTGATCTGGCCGCCATAGTGGTCTTGCAGATTTTGGCCGACGCCGGGGAGCTCGCGGAGAACATCGATCCCGTGGCTGCGGAGATCGTCGCCACGCCCCAGGCCCGACACCATCAGCAACTGAGGAGACTTGACCGACCCAGCGGCGAGCAGGATCTCCCGACGCGCCGTGACGTCGAAGGTTGCGCCGTCGCGGCTCAGGCGCACCCCTTTGGCCAGAGATCCGTCGAAAAGAATGCGGTCCGCGGTAGCGCCGGTCATCACGCTGAGATTGGGGCGACGCATTGCCGGCCGGAGATAGGAAACGGACGTCGAGGCGCGCCGACCACGGCGGATCGTGGCCTGAAAATAGCCGGCCCCCTCCTGGCTGGCCCCGTTGAAATCGTCGTTGCGGGGAATGCCGACCGCCTCGGCGGAGCCGATAAATGCATCGCAGAGCGGATTGCGCTCGGTCAGATTGGTGACCGACAGAGGTCCGCCAGTTCCGTGAAACGCGTCTTCTCCGTTCTCCTGATCCTCCGCCTTGCGGAAATAGGGCAGCACGTCCTCGTAGGACCAGCCGACATTTCCCTCCTGCCGCCACAGATCGTAGTCTTCCGCTTGACCGCGTATGTAGATCAGACCGTTGATGGAGGACGAGCCGCCGAGAACCTTGCCGCGCGGCCAGAAGATCCGACGGCCGCCGAGGCCGGGGTTCGGTTCGGTCTCGAACATCCAGTTCACGTCCGGCCGGGCGATCGTGCGTCCGTAGCCGACGGGGATGTGGAGCCAGAAGTCCCGGTCCGCACCACCCGCCTCGACCAGAAGCACCCGATTGCGGCCATCCTCGCTCAACCGGGCGGCAAGCACGCACCCCGCCGATCCAGCCCCGATGACGACATAGTCGAACTCGGCCCCGTTCATGGCTTCGCCTGCCCCCGCATCAGGTCGGCGGCCTTCTCGGCGATCATGATCGTCGGCGCATTGGTGTTGCCGGAAACGAGCGTCGGCATGATCGAGGCGTCGACCACCCGCAGCCCCTCAAGGCCGTGGACGCGAAGCGTGGGATCCACCACCGCCATCGGATCCGTTCCCATCTTGCAGGTCCCAACCTGATGGGCGATCGACAGCCCGGTCTCGCGGGCATAGGTCAGGAGATCGTCGTCGGAAGAATAGGACGGGCCAGGCGCGTATTCGTCGACGATGTAGTGGGCGATATCGGGCTTTTCCGCCACCTGCCGAGCGATTTTGATGGCCGCCACCAGGGTCCGCCGGTCGGCCTCGGCGGACAGATAGTTCGGCTGCATGGCCGGATTCTCGCGCGGGTCGGACGAGCGAAGTCGAAGGGTTCCGCGGCTTTCCGGCCGGATGGGGCAAACGGCATTGGCAAAGCCCGAAAAGGCGTGCAACCCGTCATCGTATTCGTCGTGACTGAATGTCTGGAAAAGGAACTGGATGTCGGGCGTCGCCACTTGAGGCAAGGAGCGGACGAAGGCCCCCACCTGGGCCGCGGAAATGGTCAACGGTCCGCGTCGCAAAACGGCATATTGCAGCCCTGCGATGACTTGGCGGACCGGACTGCGCATGAGGTCGTTGATCGTCAGCGGTTCGCGGCTGCGATAGGTCAGGAGCGCACCGTAGTGGTCCTGAAGGTTCTCCCCCACACCGGGCAGATCGTGAACGACGTCGACACCGAGCTCCGAGAGCTGTTCGGCCGGACCGACGCCGGAGAGCAGAAGGAGGTGCGGCGACTTGATCGAGCCGGCGCTTAGGATCACCTCGCGCTTGGCGCGAACGGTGACGACGCGTTCCCCCTGCCGAAACACGGCACCGACTGCCCTTCGGCCCTCGAACAGGATCCGCTCCACCAACGCCCCGGTCTCGACGCGCAGGTTCGTGCGTTTCATCGCAGGCCGTAGGTAGGCAACGGCCGCAGAGCAGCGCCGCGCCCGCCGGGTGGTTAGCTGGTAGTAGCCGATCCCTTCTTGCGTGGCCCCGTTGAAATCGTCGTTGCGCGGAATTCCGGCATCCACGCCGCTGCGGATAAAGGCTTCGCAGAGCGGATTGCGCTCGACCAGGTTGGAGACCCGCAGCGGCCCGCCCGCACCGTGAAACGCATCTTCCCCGTTTTCCTGATCCTCCGCCTTGCGGAAATAGGGCAGCACATCTTCGTAGGACCACCCGGCATTGCCGAGTTGGCGCCAATGATCGTAGTCGGCGGCTTGTCCGCGGATATAAAGCAGCCCGTTGATCGACGACGAACCTCCCAGCACCTTGCCGCGCGGCCAGTACATCGGGCGATCGGCAATCTCCGCACCGGCCTCCGTCTCGAAGCGCCAGTTGACGTTCGGATTGACGATGGTCTTGCCGTAGCCGATCGGAATGTGAATCCAGGGATTGGAGTCGCGCCGCCCCGCCTCCAGAACCGTCACGCGCGACCGCCCGTCTTCGCTCAGCCGGGAGGCCATGACGCAGCCGGCCGATCCCGCACCGATGACGAGGTAGTCGGTCTCAATCGACGCAATGGCATCACCCGATACAGCCATAAGCGCTCCGTTCTTGCTTTTCGCGGGCAGCCGCTGCCCCGGGGCCCCCGCCCCACAAGCGGGACGAGAAACCGCTCATTTGACGAGCGGCACCGTGTCCAGCGTGTAGTCGCGCTCGTCGGTGGGGACGTAGGCGCCGATATTCTCCGAAGTCAGGAAGGTCGCTTCGACGATCAGATCCGGCTGGTCGGCATCCGGGTCGTCCAACAGGCGCTTCATCGCGAGAATGATGGCCGCTCCCATGCCCGCAAGATCCGGATCCCAAGTGCCGGTGATCCGCCCCTCGCGGATCGCGACGACGGCTTCTTCGTCGCCGTTCATCCCGAAAATCATGACGCCTTCGGGGTTGTCCGCGGTGGCGACAGACTTTCCGGCTGCCAACGTTGCTGCGGAAATCCCGAGCGCACTGGAGTCGTTATAGGCCCAGAAGGCCTCGACATCGGGATGGCGGACCAGGAGGTCGCTCGCCATCGTCATCGCATTGGCGGTGGAGTCCTTGGTGTTGTCGACCCGGGTCAGTACATCGAGCCCGGCAGCCTTAGCCGCATCCGCGAAGCAGGCCGTGTTCTGCTGGATCGAAGGTACCGGCGGCCCGCCGAAAACGATGACCTTCGCCCCCGGCCGGCGCTCCGCGATCCACTTCGCCTCCTGCTCGTAGGTGCCGCCCGGCTCGCAGAGATTGGTTTCCCACCAGACCGTGGTGGTAACGCCATCACCCTCGGAATTGACGCCGACGACCGGAATGCCCTGCTCGTTCGCCCGCGTGTAGGCGGCAGCGACGGCGTTCGGATCGAGCGACCAGGATGCAATCGCATCAGCGCCGAGATTGACCAGCGTGTCGACGTGGGAGACTTGGCGATCCGGGGAAAGGTTGGCGTCGAGCATGCGATACTGCCAACCGAGGTCCGCGGCCATCCTCTCCATCACGTCGTTGGCCATGGCCTGGCCCGGTTGGCTGGCGATCGGCGAGACATAGCCGACCAAGGTGTCGTCGGCCTGGGCAGCGCCAAGCGCGGCCAGCAGAACAGCGGATGGGAGGACCCCAGCCTTTGCGATTTTTTTGAGCATGTCGTTCTCTCCAGAAGGATATTTTTTTGTTGGTGAGACGGGACGGAGATCTATTCGCTACTCCAGAACAGCCGGATCGAGCCGCATGCAAACAGCCTTCGGCTCGGTGAAGGCATTGATCGCTTCGCTCCCGAACTCGCGCCCGAGGCCGGACATCTTGACGCCGCCGAACGGCATCGCCGTATCCAGGATATTGTGGGTGTTGATCCAGACGGTGCCGGAATCGATCTGTGCGGCGAGCAGATGCGCCTTGTTGAGATCCCGGGTCCAGATGCTGGCACCAAGGCCGTAGTCCGTGTCGTTGGCAGCCGCCTTGAGGCTTTTCAGGTCCTCCAACCGGCTGGCGACCACGACGGGTCCGAAGATTTCCTCCCGCGCGATCCGGGCATCGGGCCGCACATTGCGCAGGACCGTCGGCGGATAATAGAAGCCCGTCCCGCTCAGCCGTTCGCCGCCTGCAACAAGGTCCGCTCCGTCCGCAATCCCTTGTTCCACCATACCGCTTACGCGGTCCAACTGACGGTCTGAGACAAGGGGCCCGATCGTGACGTCCGGCTCGAAGGCGTGCCCGATCGTCAGCTTCGACGCGAACTCGGCGACACCTTCCACCACTTGGTCGAAAACCTCCGACTGGACGATCAGACGCGAGCCAGCGGTGCAGACCTGGCCGGAATTGCCGAAGATGGCCATGGCAGCGCCGGGGATCGCCTGCTCCATGTCGGCATCGGCCAGCACGACCGTCGGCGACTTGCCCCCCAGCTCCAGCGTGACCCGCTTCATATCGGCCGAGGCGGCCGCCAGGATTTTCCGGCCGGTTTCCGTCGATCCGGTAAAGGCGATCTTACGGACCATCGGATGCGCCACCAAAGCGCTCCCGACCGGATCGCCGTAGCCGGTGACGATGTTCACTGCGCCGTCCGGGAAGCCGGCTTCGCAAATGAGCTCACCAAGGCGCAAGGTGGTCAGCGAGGTGAGCTCGGAGGGCTTCAGAACCACCGTACAGCCAAAAGCGATCGCCGGCGCAATCTTCTGGATCGCCTGTCCCAACGGAAAATTCCAGGGCGTGATGCCTCCGACCACCCCAACCGGCCGGCGCTCGGTGTAAGCGCGATAGGTGCCTCCATCGTCGAAAAACGGAGAAAGGGTCAGATATTCGCCCGCCATCTTCGACGCCCATCCGCCATAGTAGCGCAAGGCGTCGATGGTGAAGGCGAGGTCCACATGCCGCGACACCGCATAGGGCTTGCCATTGTCCCAGCTTTCCAGCGTCGCCAGCTCCTCGGCCCGAGCCTCAATCAGGAGGGCCAGCGTCTCCAGGAGACGTCCACGGTCGAGCGGGCGCATATTCTGCCAGGACCGGCTCTCGAAGCGACGGTGCGCAGCTTCGACGGCCCGGCCGACATCCTCCGCAGAGGCTGACGCGACATATGCGAAGACCTGCTCGGTGGCCGGGTTGACCACCGGAATGCGCGTGCCGGTCGCACCCTCGACCCATTGGCCGTCGATGAGCAGTTTTCCCTCGGGCACATCCACGGCCGGAAAACGGGTCTCGGCTCGGCTCATCATGTTGCTCATACACTCCCGGCCCAATCGCGGCTTGCCAACCTGGTGGCGGAAAGCCTCCATCCAGGTGCCAGGATCAAGTCAGTTGAGTGCACGGACTATCCACAGAGAGCATTGCTCAGCATCTAATCGTTCTGCCCAGCATGCGGGCTGGACCGACGCCTATTTCGGGAATCCGAGCTCTTGCCAACCTACCGGCTTTGGTTCCGCGCATGTGTTGGATCGATCCGACTGTCGATCTGCATCGCAGCTTTGCGGCTTTGATTGCGGAAACGGCGACTTCCAGATCCGTGTCGGACCTAACCGCCATAGCCTTTGCCGCCCCGCACGCTTGGACCGACGCGAGGTGCCGCCAGGGAAACAAAGAAATCCACGGGCTGAGAGGCTTTTGCGGCGTGCCGGGCGACCGCCACGCGTGTGCTGGATTCTGCGACCTTCGAAGCGGGCGCCAACAGCATCAAGCTTCGGCGGCTTCTTCGACCTCGTCGGGATCCTCATCGACGGCATCGGAAAAGCCGCCGGCGGCGGCAAGGTTCTTTTCGATAACCCGCAAGAGCTT
Source organism: Amorphus sp. 3PC139-8 (assembly GCF_040750475.1). Classification (NCBI taxonomy): domain Bacteria; kingdom Pseudomonadati; phylum Pseudomonadota; class Alphaproteobacteria; order Hyphomicrobiales; family Amorphaceae; genus Amorphus; species Amorphus sp. 3PC139-8. The sequence goes on from NZ_JABJVY010000001.1 coordinate 370,152, forward strand.
GCGCAAACGCTTGCGGTCCTTGTCGTCGATACCGCTCAGGGCTTCCTTTTCGAGACGCTTCCAGGCCCGATCGACGTCGGCGATCCGCGCCCGCCCGTCCTCCGTCAGGAAGACCCGCGCCAGACGGCCGTCGGATTCGGAGCTTTGGCGCTCCACCAGCCCATGGGCGGCAAGCCGGCTGATCATCTTGGTCACCGTCGGCGGCTGCACGCCGAGAACCGCAGCGAGCTCGCTCATGGTCTGGCCGTCGGTGTCCGCCAGCGCCTTCAGAACGAATTCCTGCCCCGGATGCAGCCCAATACGACTCAAATGCCCGCCGGACCGCACCCGGTGCGCTTTCGCGGCTTGCGCGAGACGATAGGTCGCCGTCTTTCGATAATTGAATGACATCGTGCCGCCTGTAGTAGCAAGCCGCAATGACGGCTGAATGACTCCGAACGGACCGCCAGCGAATCGCCTCAAAAACGGTAGTCGACCACCCGGTTTTCGGCAATGTCGTTGCCATATTGGGTCAACATTCTTCGCTCCCCGTCTACCGCGATGGTTCGCCGGCTCATCATTCGCGTCAATGGCCGAGCGAACGGGTCAGCGTGCGCGCGATCTCATTGAGATAGCGCCGTCGCTCGCCCTCGCTCACCGTGTCCATCTTATAAAGTGCGCAATAGAAGGTGCGGCATTGCCGCGCACAGAGCCCGCGGATGCCGCGCACAAGCATCTTGCGGCCTGGTTCGCCCATCAGTTTCGAGACCATCCAATTGGCCCCGCAAGTGGTCACCACGCCAACGACGCGAATGTGGTCGAGCTTGCCGGACAAGCTTTCGCTCTCCGGCGGCATGGCGAATGCCATATGGGGCACGAACGACCGATCAAGCCACCCTTTCAGCATCGCCGGCAGTCCGAACCACCAGGTCGGATAGACGAAGACCAGCGCCTGAGCCCACTTGATCCGCTCGATCTCGCGGGTAACGCCGTGCTCATTTTCGCCGGCATCGTGGTAGCGTCGCCGCTCGGCCGCATCCATCGCCGGCTGAAAGCCTTCCGCATAGAGATCCGCCACGCGGACAAGATGGCCGGCCGCTTCCAGCGTCGTCACCACCTTATCCTTCACGGCGGCGTTGAAGCTCTCCGGGCAGGGATGGGCGTAGACGACGAGAACGTTCACCGCGTCCCCGAGCTGATCGCGACGCGCACCGCACTCATCGTTGCAGCCCCGGAAACAGCCAAGTCTTCTTCTGCGACAGATCGAAATCCGGGTCGTCCCAGGCGACCATCTTACCGGGATTGAGGAGCCCTTTGGGATCCGACCCGCGCTTGAAATCGAGCTGCACCTCGTCGGTACGCTTCATACCGCCCTCTTCCAGCGTGTAGCGATGCGGATTGAAGACCGGACAGCCCTCCGCCTCGTGGATCGCCACGATCTCCTCCAGCCGATCCTCGCTGGTGAAGCGCACGAGCGGAAGACCGAAGCACGTGACCGTGCCGTCGAAGCGGACGAATTCAAGGTGCGTGATCACCTCGTCGCCGAACCGGTCGGCAAGGGCGGCAACCTTCGCCAGATGATCGGGATAAGGATAGAGCACCTGGAGATAGGTGACGGTCGGATCGACCCGCAGGGCTCGCAGCGTGGTGTGGTTCCAGGTCAGCTCGTAGGCCGGCGGCAGGGTGGCGCGTTCGCTCTCCGCGACCCGGTCGGAACGGAACAGAAGGGCGCCCCGCGCCCGGCCGACCAAGCTTGCCACCGCATCGAGCGCGAACGGCGCGACCAGCATCACCACCACGTGCTGCTGCGCCCCGATGAAGTGCTGATGGCGCAGAAAATAATCGTGGCCGGCGGGGGCGGCGACCACAGCCACCTCCTTGGTCAGGATCCCGTCCTCGTTGGCGATCATGTCGGCGAAGGCGGAGGCCGTCGACAGCGCCTCGAAGCCGACGATCACGTCGACCCAGTCGTAGGCGGCCGTCAGCGGCATCGCGAGCTCGGTGATGACGCCATTGGTGCCGTACGCATGGCTGACCTTGTGGATGTCCTCGCCAACCAGATCGAAGGTGCGCGGCTCGGCCTCCATGGTCATGACCTTGGCGCGCACGATGTTGCCGAGATCGCGCAAGCCGCCCCAGCGCACAGAGCCGATGCCGCCCGACCCGCCGGCAACGAAGCCGCCGATCGAGGCGGTCCGGTGGGTGGAGGGATGCATGCGGAGCTCCTGTCCGCTGTCGGCCCGGGTCTGACGGTCGATATCGGCGATGATCGCGCCCGGCTCGGTCACCACGAGCCCCGGCTCGATCGACTTGACTGCGGTCATCTCGGCAAGATTGAGCACGAGGCCACCGGCCAGCGGCATCGCCTGGCCATAGTTGCCGGTGCCGGCGCCGCGCACGGTGACGGCCACATCGTGGCGGAAACAGGTCGCCAGCACCCGCGACACGTCCGCCTCGCTCTTCGGCGTGGCGACGATATCGCCGGTCACGTGATCGAGCTGCCGCTTCAGAACCGGCGAGTACCAGAAGAAGTCCCGGCTCTTCTGCTTGACCAGCGAAGGGTGCGTTTCCAGCTTGATGCCCTCAAGCTCGGCCGCCAGCGCCTCGAGATCCGGCATTCTCATCCTCCCACCACGTCGTCGAGTTCCCGGTAATCGGGCACCCGGCGGGCGATCACCTGCGCGTTCCGCATCACGATCCGATCGTCCTGGCTGCGGGCAAGCAGTTCGCTGAACGTCCTTGCCCGAAACACCACGAGGTCCGCCGCGGCCCCTTCCGCGATCGCCCCCACCCCTTCGAATCCCATCAATTCGGCCGGTGTCCGGCAGACCGCGGCCGGCCAACCGCCGAAGGGATGGTCGAGATGCAGGATCCGCGTTGCGGCACGGAACACTTCGAGCATATCGAGATCGCCGTACGCGTAAAACGGATCCCGCGTGTTGTCGCTCGCAATTGCGACGGGAATGTCTCGCTCCCGCATCTCGTGGACGAGCGTCACGCCGCGCCAGCGCGGCGTCCGGCCGGGATGGCGATCCTGCAGATAGAGATTGCAGAGCGGCAGCGTGACCACACCGAGGCCGGCGCGCGCCACCTTGTCGAGCGTGCGGCGAACCTCCGACTCGTCCTGGACGGCAAGCGAGCAGCAATGGCCGACGACCACCGGTCCGGGCACGTCGACCGCAATCGCCATCTCCGCAACTCGGGCGAGCCCGTCGGCGGCGGGATCCCCGCTTTCGTCGACATGCAGATCGAGCCCCAGCCCATGGCGGCTGGCCGCGTCGAACAGTCGGGCGAGGCGCTGATCCAGATCCGGCATCGGATAGATCGCCGCCCCGAGGAGCCCGCCATGATCGGCGACGAGGCGGACATAGGCATCGAGCGCCGCGCCCTCCGGCAGCTCGTCAATTCCGATCAGTGCGACGCCCTGCAGCTCGATCCGGCCGCGCCAAGCGTCACGAAGCTCCGCAAAGAGCGGCCAAGTGATCGCATTCTGAGGCGGGATGGAGTCCAGGTGGGTTCGGATCAGACGGGTCCCGTGCGCCTCGGCGGATCTGAGCGAAAAATCCATTCGCCGTCGGACGTCGTCGGCATTCCAGTGCTGATCGCGATCGGCACCGGCTGCGTCCAGGGCGGCGGCAAACGTGCCGTCCGGGTTGTCGGTTCGCGGCCAGATATGGCCCTTGTCGAGATGGGTGTGTATGTCGGCAAACGTCGGCAGCACCAACCCGTGATCGAGATCGACGGCCTCGGGGTCGGGCCATTCCGGATCGCTCGGCGAAATCGCCGCGATCCGACCATCGGCCAGCGCGATATCGGCAAGTGCGAGCCCTCTGGCATCCGCCGTCGCGCGAAGCGCGGGACACAGCGCGACCGGAACGCTGGCCCGGCGCAATCGGACCGGTCGCGTCCCCGGCGTCAGGCGATCGTGCCAGCCCATCGTCAGCGCTCCCGACCGATCGCGCTTTCGTGCCAGCGATGCAGGATCAGGTGAGAGACCAGGCTCAGAACCAGATAGATCACGACGCCCGCCAGCGAGATCAGGATGAGGGCGGCGAACATGCGCGCCGTGTTGAGCCGGTAACCAGCCTCGATGATACGGAACGCGAGCCCGGAGCCGAACCCGGCCGTGCCCGCGACGAACTCCGCCACCACCGCGCCGATCAGCGACAGCCCGCCGGCGATCCTGAGCCCGGCCAGGAAATAGGGCATCGCCGAGGGCAGCCGGAGATAGCGCAGCACCTGCCAGCGGCTCGCGCCATAAAGGGTGAACAGGCTGTGTAGGTTGCGGTCCGCAGAGTTCAGACCGACCGTGGTGTTGGAGAGGATTGGGAAAAAGGCGACGATCCACGCACAGATGAGAAGCTTGGTCGTGGTGTTGTCGACGTAGATGTTGATGAGCGGAAAGATCGCGACCACCGGCGTCACCTGCAGCACCACCGCGATTGGAAACAGTGCATATTCCACCAGCCGCGACTGGGAAAACATGATGGCGAGTCCGACACCGCCGACGGTCGCCACCACGAGCGCCAACGCGGTGATCGCGAGCGTGTTGATCAAAGCTTCCGACAGGATCGGCCAATCGGCCACCAGCGTCGCGGCCACCGCGCCCGGACCCGGCAGGATGTAGGGCGGGATCTGATAGGCGACGACGACCAGCTCCCAGGCCCCAATCAGGAGCGCCAGCGCCGCCAACGGCAGCAGGATCCGGATCGCCCGCTCCATCCTGCGTCCCGTCATGGCGGTCCGACCTCGACCGGAGACCGGCGCGGGCCGAGCCCGATTGTCCGTCTTGTCCTCATCCGATGACGTGAGGCTGGTTGTCGACACGTTCGCCGGTCCGTTACGCCGCCTCCTCCGCATCCATGGCCATGGCCAGCGCCGCAGACGTTTCGCGGCAAAAGCCGGCATAGGCCTCGCTGGTGCGGAAGGCATCGTGCCTGGGATAGGGCTCGTCGATCCGAAGCGTGCGCACAACCCGGCCAGGACGCGCGGCCATCACGGCAATGCGGCTGGAGAGATAAACCGATTCGAACACCGAATGCGTCACGAACACCACGGTGAAGCCATGACGCTGCCAGAGCTCGAGCAGGTCGTTGTTAAGCTTGAAGCGGGTGATCTCGTCGAGCGCGGCAAATGGCTCGTCGAGAAGCAGAAGGCTCGGCTCGGTGACCAGGGCGCGAGCGATGGAGACCCGCATCCGCATCCCGCCGGAGAGCTCGCGCGGATAGGCGTTCGCGAAATCGGCAAGCCCGACGCCGGAGAGCGCGGTCATCACCCGCTCCTCGGCCGCCCGCTTCGACATGCCCTTTAGCCGCAGCGGCAGCCAAACATTGGTGAACGCGTTGGCCCACGGCATCAAAGTGGGTTCCTGGAACACGAACCCAATGTCGCGCTCCTCCGCGCGCCCGGCCCGCTCGATGCTGCCGGCCGTGGGCTCGATCAAGCCGGCGATCAACCTCAGCACGGTGGACTTGCCGCAGCCGGACGGACCAAGCAGGCTCAGGACCTCGCCAGGACGCACGGCCAGATCCACCCCGGCGAGCGCGGTGGTTCCGGAGGGAAAGCTCTTCGTGACACCCCGCAACGCGAGCGCCGGCGCCTCCCGTGCTCCGATCGGTCCGTCGGCATGTGGCGTCATGACTTGCTCCTTCGTCCAAAGCCCGACGTCGATCCGGCGAGCGGCCTATTCCCCCGTCAGCGTCTTTCTGAGATCGAGCCCGACCCCTTTGTCGACGAAATCGAGCGTATAGGAAGAGGCGATGTCGAGGCCATCCGGCACGACGCCCGCATCGACCATTTTCTCGTAGAAGCTATTGAAGCGCGCGTCCGTCATCGCTCCGATGCCCAGCGTGCGGGCATCGCCGGAATCGACGATGCCATAGTCCCTCAGCATCTTGCGCGTGAAGGCAAGCTGCTCCGGCGTCATCTCCGGATTGGACGTCAAGATCAACTCATCGCCGGCCGACGGGTCTCCATAGAGATAGGTGTACCAGCCGCGCGCGGACGCATCGACGAAGCACTGCACCGCTTCCGGACCGGTCTCGATCATCTCGTCCATCACCTCCACCGTAGAGGCGTAGGTGTCGAAGCCATAGTCCGCGATCAGGAAGATGTTCGGCTCGAACCCGCCCGCCTTCTCGATCGCGAACGGCTCGGAGGTCACATAGCCCTGCTGGCCGGATTTCGGATCGGCCAGGAACGGCGCCGGATTGAACGTGTAGGGCGCGCGCTGGCTCGCCTTGAAGCCGTAGGCCGCTATCATCCACTGATAGTAGGATTGGAAGCCATTCTCGCCGATGAACAGCTTGATGTCCTTCAGGCTGCCCCAGCTATCCAGCCCCTGCCCCGGATGGGTCAGAATGACCTGGGGCTCCTTCTGAAAATGCGCGGCCACGACCTTGAGCGGAATGTCCTGCTCCACGGCGGAGAACGCCTGGATCAGGTTGCCGCCCATGTGAAATTCGATCTTGCCGGCCAGAAGCAGGGCCCGGTTATTCACCTGAGGCCCTCCGGGCAGGATCGTCACGTCAAGGCCGCAATCGGCATAGGAGCCGTCGGCGACCGCCTGATAGTAGCCACCGTGTTCGGCTTCCGGCAGCCAGTTGGTCCCGAACGAGACCTTTTTCAGCTCCGCTCCCCACGCGCCGGAGGCGACTGCCGTGGCGGCGATCAGGGCGAGACACGGAATGGCAATTCGGCTGGGTCGAGTCATCGGTCCTCTCGTCCTCGCGGCGGGGCGACAGCATGGGAAATTTGCAACCGACGTGCCAGGGCGCCAGCGCGTCACCATATCGGCCACGGTCCATTTGCGGTAGGTTCAACCGTCGTCACTTCCGACCGGGGGAGCATTTTACATTGCTCACACCACATACGCCCGAAACCATTCGCGCACCGTTCGCCAACTATGCCCATGGCATCGAAGTGCCGGCGGGCTACCGGCTTCTCGTCTGTTCCGGACAGCTCGGCGCCACGCCCGACGATCAGGTACCGGCGGACGTCGAAGCCCAGGCCGAGATCTGCTTTTCCAACATCGTGGAAATCCTGAAATCGGCCGCGCTCTGCGCGGACGACATCGTGCGGCTCAACGCCTTCGTGACCGACCGCGCCGATCTCGCCGGCTATATGCGGGCGCGCGACCGGTTCGTGGGGGCCCGAGCGCCGGCGTCCACGCTGATGATCGTCTCCGGCTTCTCCCGGCCCGAATTCAAGGTCGAAATAGAAGCGCTCGCCGCCGGAAAGGCCCGGTCGTGACGGACGCACGTCGGCTCGGCACGCTGGTGCTGGGGACAGATCGGTAGCTCCATGGCCCCCCGCACGACGTTGCCCGCCCGCATCTGGGGCGACATGACCGCCGAAATGTTCGCCGAGGCAGACACCGCGCGCTGGATCGCGGTGCTACCGGTCGCCGCGACAGAGCAGCACGGGCCGCATCTGCCGGTCTCCACCGATGCGACGATCGCCCAAGGCGTCGTCGCACGCATGGTGGCGTTGCTGCCCGATGACCTGCCTGTCACGGTGCTGCCGCTCCAGGCGATCGGCAAGTCGAACGAGCACATCGCTTCGCCCGGCACGCTCACGCTCTCGTGGGACACCGTCATTCGCTCATGGGTCGAGATCGGCGAGAGCGTGCACCGGGCCGGAGTGCGCAAGCTCCTGATCCTGAACGCCCATGGCGGTAATGTCGCGCTGATCGACGTGGTCGTGCGCGAATTGCGCGTCCGGCTGGGCATGCTGGCCGTCCACACCGGCTGGTTCCGGTTTCCGCCGCCCAACGGCACCTTCGATCCGGCCGGCGCAGCCTACGGCATTCATGGCGACGAGCGCGAGACCTCCGTAATGCTGCATCTTCGGCCCGATTTGGTGGATATGGACAAGGCCTCCGACTTCCACTCCACCCAGCTCGACTTCCTGGCCGAATTTCAGCACCTCACCGCCCACGGTCCGCACGGCTTCGGCTGGATGGCACAGGACCTCAATCCAACCGGTGCGGTCGGCAATGCCGCCATCGCCACCGCGGAAAAAGGCGCCGTCGCGCTCGACCATGCCGCGCGCGGTCTGGTCGCGCTGCTTTCCGATATGGACCGCTTCGATCTCGATCGGCTGGCAAATCGGGCTGACAGCAGCTCATAGCGACGCCGGCTTGCGAAAGCGGAACCGGCGGGCGACACGCCCGACCGGCGTGCGATCGAAAGAGAACACCGTCGGGTCGTCGATGGCGAACACCTCGAACGGCTGGTGACGTCCGCGCACCACGATCTTGGCGGTTCGCGCCTCGGATACCGCAACCCCGGCCGCGGTGATCGTGTCGGCGGAGACCACCAGCGTGGTGGCGAGCTCCTTCGTGGCGTCTTCGAGCCGGCTGGCGACGTTGACGGTGTCGCCCAGCGCCGTCAGGCCGAATTGCTGATGCGCGCCGGCGACGCCGATCCGTCCAAGCACGGCCGGGCCGGTGTGGATGCCCACCCCGATGCGGATCGACGAGGGGAGCTGCGACCCGAACGATCGGTTGAGCTGTTCCAGCGCCCGCACCATGTCGCCGCTCGCCGCCAGCGCCGCCCGGGCGCCCTTTTCCGCCGAGGTACCGATCCCGAAGATCGCCATCACCGCATCGCCGATGAATTTGTCGACATAGCCGCCGTTGGCCGTCACCGCAGCGCTCATGGCGCTCAGATATTCGTTCAGCAGGTAGACGACATCGTAGGGATAGCGGCCCTCCGAGAGGGTCGTGAAGCCGCGCATATCGACGAATAACACGGCCACCGACTGTTCGCGCCCCCACCGATAGGAGGCTCCTATCGGATCCTGCTCGCCGGAGAGCGCCTCCATCGGCAACAACGGCTGCACCACCATGTTGGAGGTGGGGCGAACCTGGCAGGCAAGGCGCACATCGGCCGGCGCATCGATACGCGCCAGCACGCGCGCCTCCGTCGGTCCCGGCGGGGCGATGTCCTCATCGCTGGCGGCGATCCGGACGCGACAGGTCGAGCACCGGGCTCGACCACCGCAAACGGCGGCATGAGGAATGCCACCCATCCGGCTGACTTCCAGAAGGGTCGGACCGGGCATCGCGCGCACCACCTGACCATTGGGATAGGTGATCTTGAGCCCCCGGCCGCGCAGTCGCGCGCCCGCAAGGAGCGGAAACGCCACCAAAACGGCTGCCATCAGCATGATGTAGCCGGTTCGGAAGGCGTAGATCGTGCCGTTCGCCCAAGCGCCCATCTGGGCGGAGGGCATGCCTGGCGGCGCGTCGGACAGCGCAAGCCGGCGCGCGGCTTCGATCCACCCCCAGCTCGACAGCAGCGGTACGGCGACCGCGACCGCCAGCAACCAGGGCGCCCATTGCGCGTAAAACGGCTTGAGGCGCAGCCAGAAATGAAGGCCGATGCAGCCGTGCACCCAGACCAGAAGCAGCAGCAGCGTCTGCGTCACCGCATTTCCCGGCCACAACACCCCGAGAACCGTCCGATAGGTGTCGTCGAACCCGAACACCTCATTCAGCCCGCGCGTGCCGACGGCGTGCTGAACCAGCAGAAACGGAATCAGCAGCCCAAGCACGATTTGCACCGCCTCCCAGACCGGCATGCGCACGGTGCGTCGCCGCGCGACCCGTATGATCGCGAGCGTCGCATGCACCAAAAGTGCGCCGTAGAGCAGAACCGTACCCGGCAACGAGCGCCACAGCGCGGTGCGCACATCTTCCACGGCGTCCATCCAGGCGAGCGAGACGATGCCGAGCGCGTGGTTCAGAAGATGGGCGAGGACGAAGACGAACAGCACCAGCCCGCTCGCCAAACGCAACCGCTGCAACCGGCTTCCCGTCGAGAGCGCGAGCGACCCAAGCGGCCGTCCGCGCTCGCGCGCAGGACGTTGCGAATTGACCGACGAGGAGCTTTCAGCAGAAATGGGCATGCGACTTGCGTGCAAGCCTCCCGGTTGACGATACGAGTGATGCCGACCCCACTCGCCGATCTGCGAGCGGGCGTGGACAGTCGGTCGGAGGTGTCGGAAAAAGCGGTTCCGGGCAAGAGGAGACCGCCTGCCCGGCCGCATTCAGGTTCCTGTTCGAACACCGATCACGTCGCATGATTTTGGGGGGTGGACCCAATAATCATCGTGATCCAGGGAGAGCTAAAGTGCCGACGTTCCCGTTCCCGGCCACATCGACCTCGCGCGAAATGTTGGACCGGCTCGTCGCGTTTGCGACGGTTTCCAGCAACAGCAATCTGGCCCTGATCGAGTTCGTCAGGAACTATCTCGACGGATTCGGCGTCGCGAGCTCGCTCATCTACGACACGTCCGGCACCAAGGCGAACCTCTACGCGACGATCGGTCCCACCGTGGAGGGCGGCGTGGTGCTGTCGGGACACACCGACGTCGTGCCGGTGGAAGGGCAGAACTGGACCAGCGATCCCTGGACGGTCACCGAGCGCGATGGCCGGCTCTACGGGCGGGGCACCTGCGACATGAAAGGGTTCGTCGCCACCGCGCTCGCGCAAGTGCCGGACATGGTTCGCGCTAAACTGAAGCGGCCCATCCATTTCGCATTTTCCTATGACGAGGAGATCGGCTGCGTCGGCGCACCGTCCATGATTGCCGACATGGCCGCTCACCTGCCCCGGCCGGCCGCCGTGATCGTGGGGGAACCGACATCGATGGCGGTCGTCACGGGCCAGAAGACCACTTTCTCGTTTACCACCGTGGTGCGCGGGCGGCCGGTTCATTCCAGCCAGATCCATCTGGGTGTCTCGGCGGTGACAAATGCCGCCCGGCTGGTTGCCTTCCTGGACGACATGCTGCGGGAGAACATGGCGCATCCGGCACCCGACAGCCTGTTCGACCCGCCCTTCACCACCATCCACACCGGCATGATCAACGGCGGCACCGCCCACAACATCGTCGCGCAGGAGTGCCGGTTCGTCACCGATATCCGCGCGCTTCCCGACGACGATCCCCTCTCCTACTACGACCGCTACCGCCGCTACGTTGCCGAAGAGATCGAGCCGAAAATGAAGGCGATTGCGCCGGAAGCCGGCGTCGAGGTCGCCATTCGCGCCCATGTGCCCGGTCTGGTGCCGGAACCGATAAACGAGGCTGAGACGCTGTGCCGTCGCCTGACCGGCGACAACGGCCTGCACGCGGTATCCTACGGCACGGAAGCCGGCCAGTTCCGCGAGCCCGGCTGGGACGTCGTGGTGTGCGGGCCCGGCTCGATCGACCAGGCCCATCAGCCCGACGAATTCATCGCGGTGGAGCAGCTTGAAGCGGGAACGGACTTCATGCGCCGGCTGATCGGCGCACTCTCCTAGAGCGTTTCCAGACCAAGTGGGTGCCGGATGGCCGTACAAAAACGCTTCAAAACAAGAACTTAAGCCCGCTCCGTGAGTCCGAGAAAAGCGGAACAGGTCCAAAACCGACGTCAAGCAGAAGCAGATGCTTTGGGTCGCGCAACGGCCGGAACGGGCGCCTCACGACAGGCTTGTTCCGCTCGTGTCTCGGAGATCGATTTGATCGTCGGGCACCGGTCCGCCCGCCGGTTTGTCGATCGTGCGGGCCGCCGTATTCGCCACCACGACCTGGTTGCGACCGCGCCTTTTGGCCTCGTAGAGGGCACGGTCGGCCGCCTCCAGCAGCGCTTCCACCGTCAGTGTGGGACGCGGATCCACCGCCACGCCGACACTGGTGGTGATCGCGATCTCCGTATTGCGCCAGTCGATCGGCTGCGCCTCGATCCGCTTGCGGATCCGCTCGGCGAGCGCACCCACCTGCTCCTGATCGCCCTCGGCGAACACGATGGCGAACTCTTCGCCGCCGATCCGGCCGAACACGTCGTGAAGCCGCAAGGTTTCGCGCACACCTGCCGCGAAGCGTTCCAGAACGGCATCCCCAGCCGCATGGCCGTAGGTGTCGTTGACCACCTTGAAATGGTCGATGTCCAGAAGCAGCGCGGCGACCGGATGCTTGTGGCGACCTGCGCGCCGGCGCAGTTTCTCCGCCGCATCGAAGAAGCCTCGGCGATTGAGTACGCCGGTCAGCGGGTCGGTGGACGCCGCCGCGTGCTCGATCGCCTCGTCGCGTTCGCGCGTCAGCGTCAGAAGCACGAACCCGATGGCGACAGCGAACAGCATCGGTTCGATGGTCAACAGCGCCATATGCGGATCGGCCGTTTCATCCTGGAAGGGAAAGGGAAGCTGGCGAGCGACCGGAATCCGGAGCAGGAGCATGACGATGTGCAGAACGAGCAGCCCTACGGCCGCCCGCCCCGACCGCATCGCGAAGCCGCCCTGGCGGATCAGCTCGAACGCGGTAAGGGCGGAATAGATAATGGAGAGCAGCGCCATGATCACGACGCGATCGGTGGTCGACTCCTCCACCGCCTGGGTTTGATAGGCGATCATCCATACGATCGCCCCTATCAGGATGCCGAACCATGGCACCGGTTTGCCGGCGAATGAGCGCACCCCCGCCCAGATCAGGCCATGGCCAACGACGATCAGGGTGAGCGCGACCTCCACCGACCAGAGATCCGGCAGGATATCCCAGTCCGACAGGAGGACGACACCGATCGTGGAAACGATGAAGGCGAAGGCCCACCACACCAGCGCATTGCTGTGGCGACTTTGCAGCCAGGCCCATAACAGAAGGACGCCAACCAATCCGAGAACCAGCACGGATGCCGAATAGAGCGTATTGACGTCGAAGCTCATCTGGCTGGCCCTGCCCCCGCTGGTTCGCCGTCGCCCTCCCACCCGACGCGGCGGAACCCGGCGCCTTTCCCATCCGAGATGATTAAGGCGAACCGGAACATCTGACAATCCAAAGGGATCACCCGGCCCAAAACGGCATGCGGCCGGCACGCGGCGCCTTCATTGCCATGGACAGTGGAAAGCCGCCGTGCTAGCGAAGCCGCCGTTTTGCGGATTGTCGCGACAGTCCGCGCTTCGGAGCACAAGACAACCAGAATGAACGGCCAGCGGATCGGCGCCGTCATTTCCGCCCAAGATCGCGGAAACGGCACCGCCAGAATGCGACGACGAACGACCGACCGACGTGCGGCCCCTTCCGGGCCGGCACTGTTCGTTCGTTTCTGATCTGCTGGAGCGGTCGACCGCTCCTGGGAGCGGGATGCAAAACCAAGAGCGCAGATCGTGTGCGCCCATCCCTCTCAGCTCTCACGGGATTGCAGAAATGCCCGGCCACTCCGGCTGGATTTCGGCGGTTTCCAGCGGTTTGCGCTCACGTCCGTTGTCGAGGTTTTCCGACGGTGACCGATAAAGCCTATCTCCTCCGCCTCGAAGAGCCGGGCGATTGCCCGGAGATCGACCATCTCAATGACGCCGCCTTCGGTCCGGGACGCTTCGCCCGCACCGCCTACCGCCTGCGGGAGGGCGTCCCCCATGATCCGTTGCTTTCGTTCGTGGCGACCTGGGAGGGACGTCTCGTCGGCTCCGTCCGACTGACCCCGATCCGGATCGGCACGTCCGACGCTCAACTTCTCGGCCCACTTGCCGTGCACCCCGACGTCGCAAGCCGTGGGATCGGCCGTGCCCTGGTCCGGATCTCGGTGGAGCGCGCGGCGGAACTCGGTCACCGGCTGGTGCTTCTCGTCGGCGACCCGCCCTATTACGGCCCACTCGGCTTCGAGCCGGTGCCCTTCGGCGAGATCACACTGCCGGGCCCTGTCGACGCCCGGCGGATCCTGGCCGCCCGCCTCGGCCCGACCGCCGGCGAGATTCGCGGCGAAGCCCGCCGCCTGCCGGTCTGAGACAGGTTTGAGACAAGAAAGAAGAAACAGCACCACCCGCTCACTTTCGCACATGCGGGAGTGAGCGGCGGAAAGCGAAGTTAGCCGGATTTAGGGCGCTTCCAAGCCAGGTGGAAACCGATTGGCCGTTCGCAAGCGCGTCGAAACAACAACTGAGACCCGCTCCGAGATTCCGAGAAAAGCGGAAGGGGTCTAGTGCCCCTCGCGATACCAGGTGCTGGCGATCAGTCCCAGAAGCACGGCGAGGCCGAGGAAGCCGGAAAACAGCGGGATCTGCTCCACGCCGTCGAGCGAACTCGCCTCGGAGCGCTTGAGGCCGATCCAGCCGAGCCCTCCCATGCGCTCGCCACCATCGCGCAGGCTCACCCGTGGCAGCTCGATCGATCCGTCCTGAACGGCTCTGGTGACGGTGCCGTTGGTGGCGTCGGCCGCCGGCTGCATCCGCTCGGTGGTGGAGCGCAGATCGGCGATCTCTTCCGGGTTGGGCGGCCCCACATGGGCGATCGCGCTCTTGTCGCCGTCGCTCGCGCGGTAAAGTCCGACCTCGTCGACCGGCACGCGCGCCTGCCACAACCCCGGCTCGGCCTGCTCCAGCTCCACGGTCTGCTCGGCGCCGCCGGGCGCCGTCAGCGTCACCGGCGCCACCTCGTCGCCAAGCGTCTGCCGCTCCACGAGAAGCTCCTGGCCATTGGGCTTCAGCCGAAGCGCCTCTTCCTCCAGCTCCGGCTCCTTCATCAGCCAATGCGCCAAACGGCGAAGCAGAGGAACGTACGGCCCACCACCTTCATAGCCGCGCGCCCACAGCCAGACATGATCCGACAGCATCAGCGCGATCCGCCCCTCGTCCTGGCGCGCAAGCTGCAGCAGCGGATGCTCTCCCGGGCCGGTCATGATCGTGTCGCCCGCCGTCGGTGCGGCATCGATCAACCGGAACCACTGGCTCCAATCGGGCGGATCTCCATCGGCCCCCGGCAGGTCGCGGGTCACCGGGTGCTTCTCGCCGAGCGCGCTGACCTCCGGATAATAAGGCTCTTCAAGGATATCGCCCGACGGCTCCGCCGGCAGCACGCTGGAAAGCGGCGTATAATAGACGCTCTGCAAGTTGGCATAGTCGGGTCCCGAAGCCACCAGCAGCGCACCGCCATTGCGGACATATTGGGCGATGTTGTCGAAATAGAGCGACGGCAGCACGTTGCGCCGGTGATAGCGGTCGAACACGATCAGATCGAACTCGTCGATCTTCTCCGAAAACAGCTCGCGGGTGGGAAACGCGATCAACGACAGCTCGTTGATCGGCGTGCCGTCCTGCTTCTCCGGCGGCCGCAGAATGGTGAAGTGAACGAGATCCACCGAGGCGTCCGATTTCAGAAGATTGCGCCAGGTCCGCTCGCCGGCATGAGGCTCCCCGGAGACCAGCAGGACCCGCAGGTTGTCGCGCACGCCGTCGATGATCGCGACGGCCTGGTTGTTGACGTCGGAGAGCTCGTCGTCGCGCGGCGCCACCTCGAACTCGAAGATGTTGTTGCCGCCATGGGTGATTTCGACCGGCACGCGCACCGTCTCGCCGATCGCGACATCGCGGGTGTCGATCTCCTCCCCATCCCGACGCACGGTCAGCGTAGCGCTGCCGCCCGTGACGCCGCCCTGATCCTCGATCCGCATCTCCACCATCTGGGTGGAATCGACAAGACCGAACCGGGGCACCCGCTCCAGCACGATACGACGGTCGATCTCGTCCGGCCGTCCGGTCACGAGCGCGTGCACCGGCCCTGCGATCGCCGGCGGCGTCCCCTCCGCCGGGGCGTCATGTACCTGGCCATCGGTGATGAAGATCGCGCCTCCGATCCGGTCGGGCGGCACGTCGGAGAGCGCGTCGTAGGCGGCGGAGAACAGCTCCGTCCCGTCCGCCCCGGCGCCGCTGGCGCGATCCACCACGATGGTGCGTACCTCCACGCCGTCGAGGCCGGCAAGCTCCTGTTCGACCAACTCCCGGATCTGACGAGTCTCGTCCTGCCGGTTTTCGATCGTCTGGCTTTGGCTTTCGTCGACAACGACCGCAACCACGCTGGAGAGCGGCGTGCGGATCTCATCGCGCAGAGACGGGTTGAGGAGGGCGATCGCCAGCGCTGCGATCGCCAGCGCGCGCACGAGCGCACCACGCACCCGACGCACGACGGCCGCGAGCACCAAAGCCGCGCCGGCCGCGGCAAACGCGATGATAAGCCAGGTCGGCAGCAGCGGATCGAAGGCGATGGACCAGTTCATTGCCAATTGCGCCCCGTCACTGTCCAAGCCGCTCGAGCAAGGCCGGAATATGCACCTGATCGGCCTTATAGTTTCCGGTGAGCGTGTACATCACGATGTTGATGCCGGTGCGGATGGCCATTTCGCGCTGGTACGGATCGGCCGGAACCGTCGGGAACATGAAATTGCCGTCCTGGCCGACCGCCCACGCACCGGTGAAGTCGTTGGCGGTGATCAGGATCGGCGACACGCCGTCGCCGGAGCGCGCCGGCCGATCGGTCAAGGTGTCGTCGGCACTCAGCGCCTCCACCCAGAGCGGACTGCCGGCCCAGCGGCCCGGAAACTCCTGCAAAAGATAGAAGGCCTTGGTCAGCACGTGCTCGGGCGGGACCGGCTCCAGCGGCGGAATGTTGAGCCCGTCGAGGATTTCCCGAAGCCGAAGCGTGGCCGGGCTCGCCCCAAGGCGATCCACCCGCGTGCCGGCGGTGATCTGGTCCTTGGTGTCGAACAGGATCGTGCCGCCATTTTTCATATAGGCGTCGACCTTGGCCATCGCCTCGGCGGACGGCTTCAGCGCATCTTCCGTGACCGGCCAGTAGATCAACGGGAAGAAGGCGAGGTCGTCATTTTCCAGATCGACGCCCATCGGGTCCGCGGGCTCCAGCGCGGTCCGCCGCGCAAGGAACATGGAAAGCCCGGACAGGCCGGCCCGGCTGGTCTCATCAAGAGTGTCGTCGCCGGTGGTCACATAGGCGAGCCGGGTGTTGAGGGCGGCCTCCATATCGAACGTCTCGTCCGCCGCCTGAGCCGGCCCCGGGGCGGCCATGAAGCCGACCGCCGCCGCGGCGATCAGTACCGCGGCTGCCTGCCGGCGACCCACGCTAAGCCCGCCGGCCAGCACCAGAACGGCAAGCGCGTCAAGCAGCAACAGCCCAGCCGACGCGCCCAGAAGCCAGCGCTTCAGGTCGATCGGCCCTTCGCTCAGATAGTCGCGCTCCACCGCCCGATCGCCGAGCGCGCCGAGATCCAGCGGCGTCAGGCTGTCGCCCTCGCTCAAGAGGTTGAGCGCGCGGAAGCCGTCCTCGGTACCGTAGAGGCCCGGCGGATGTTCCGGCCCGATCACCACATTCTCCGCACGCACCGGAAGCGGGCGCACGGCGGAACCGGGATCGGTAAACCGCCCGGCGCCGTCGAGCACCCGCAACGGTGGCAGCGGGGCGCCCTGCGCATCGCCCGTTTCGCCGGCCGATGGCGCGCCGGCAAGGCCGACGAGACGACGCAGCATTTCCACGAAGGTGCCCGAAAGGGGCAGCGTCGACCACGTTGTGTCGGCGGTGACGTGGAAGAACACCAGCCAGCCGTCTCCGTCCGCCCGCGCGGTTACCAGCGGCGTGCCGTCGGCAAGGCTCGCCCAGGTGCGGTCGGGCAGGCTCGCGGACGGTTCGGCCAGAAGCTGGCGGGTGACGGCAACGTCGGTCGGGGTTTCCACGCCCGCGAACGGGCTGTTGGCGTCGAACGGCGCAAGCGGCTGGGGATCTTCCCAGGACAGGCTGCCGCCGAGCACCCGCGCGCCTTCGCGCATGGGAACCGGCACCAGCGAATCGACCCCATCGACAGTGCGGGGGCCGGCAAACCGGATCAGAACCCCACCCGATTCCACGAAGCGCGACAGCGTTTCTTCGGTGTCGCCGACCAGCGTTCCGACATCGGCCAGCACGATCACCGACACACCGGCGTCGATCAGACCATCGATCTGAGAGGCGAGATCGGCATCTCTCGGCACCCGCACTTCCGCGAAAGGCGCCAGCGCCCGCTGCAGATAGTGCAACGGCGACAGCAACGGCTGGGCCAGATCGGCCGCCCCGCCGGAGACCAGCCCGACCGAGCGCCTCTGCCAGCGATCGTCCACAAGCTGCACCGCGCCGGCGCTCTCGATCCCGGCAACGTCCAGCCTGGCGATGTCGTTGCGCAACTGCACCGGCAAATCGAAGCGAACAGAAGCGGTCTCGGCTCCTTCGTCGAACCCGAACGGCGCCTCGCCCAGCGCGAAGCCGCGCCGATCGCGCGCGACGACGGTTCCCTCCGCCGTTTCCGGTGCGGCGGAAGCCAGGCGCACAAGCCGCACGTCCATGCCCTCGCTGGCGTTCTCCACGCCCGCAAGCGCCAAAATCCGCGGAGCCCCATCGCGGTAGACCTGGATCGGCGCATCACCGGCCACCTCCGACAAGGCGTCGGTAAAGGCGTCGGCTCCGGGCTCTTCCACGGCATCGGCGAGCCAGGCAACGAGCCCCGGATCGGAGGCCTCGCCCATCCGCCGGACAAGCCCGGCCAGGTCGCCGCGCCGTTCCGGCCAGGGGCGCGGTTCCAGTGCGGCAAGGCGATCGCGCGCCGCCGCCGCCTCCACCGGCTCGACCGGCTGTCCGGGTCCATCCGCAGTGGCGACCAGCACCACCGGACGACCGGCGGTCTGCGCCTGATCCAGAAGCCCCGTCGCGACGCGTTCGCGCTCGCTCCAGCCTTCCGCCGCTGCCCAGCCATTGTCGACCACGATCCAGACCGGCCCCGAGCCCCCGGTCGCATCCGCGGCCGGACGCCAGACCGGGCCGGCGAGCGCGATGATCACAACCGCGGCGAGCAGAAGCCGCAAGAGCATCAGCCACCACGGACTGCGCGACGGCGTCTCCTCGCGCTTGCCGAGCTCCAACAGAAGCCGCGTGGGCGGAAAGGCGATCCGCTGCGGGCGCGGCGGTGTCACCCGCAACAGCCACCAGATCACCGGCAAAAGCGCCAGCGAGACGAGCACGATCGGCGTGGTGAAACCGAGGGCGGACAGCGGACCGATCATGCGTGCGCTCCCGCCGCCAGCCGCGCCCTCAGCGCAAGCAGCGGTTCGGCCGCCGAGCGGTCGGTATGATGAACCAGGAAGCTCCAGCCCATTCGGCGGCAGCGGTCGGCCAAGGCCTCGCGGTGGGCGTTCAGCACCCGGCGATAGTCGTCGCGCCAGCGCTCGGCCCGGCCGACGAGCAGCATCGTGCCGTTTTCCGGGTCGCGAAACTCCGCCCGTCCGCCGAACGGAAAGGTCTCCTCGACCGGATCGAGAACCTGCACCAGATGGGCGCGGGCGCCGGAGCCCGCGAGCTTCTGCATCCAGATGTCGATCTCGTCGATCGGATCCAGAAGGTCGCCGATCACCACCACATCGGAAAAGCGCCGGATCCCGGCGATGTCCGGCAAGGCCGACTGCACCGGCAGATGCATCAGCGCGTCGGCCACCCGTTCCGCCGCGTCGCGGCTGGCGGTCGGCCGCATGCCGTCAACAAGGCCGATCCGCTCGCCGCCGCGCGCCAGCAGATCGGCGAGCGCAAGCGTGATCACCACCGCGCGGTCGCGCTTGACGACGGGAGAGAGCTTGGAGCCGAACGCCATGGAGGGCGAGCGGTCGACGGCGAGCCAGACCGTGTGCGCCGCCTCCCATTCCTGCTCGCGCACGAACAAATGGTCGTCGCGGGCCGAGCGGCGCCAGTCCACCCGGTGAGCGGGCTCG
This sequence comes from Amorphus sp. 3PC139-8, assembly GCF_040750475.1. Taxonomy (NCBI): domain Bacteria; kingdom Pseudomonadati; phylum Pseudomonadota; class Alphaproteobacteria; order Hyphomicrobiales; family Amorphaceae; genus Amorphus; species Amorphus sp. 3PC139-8. The sequence goes on from NZ_JABJVY010000001.1 coordinate 389,684, forward strand.
CCCGGTTCGAACGGCCGGAACTCCCAAAAGGTCTCGCCAGGGCCAGCGCGCCGACGCCCGTGCCAGCCCATGGCGACCGTCGCCGCCACCCGGCGCGCCTCCACGAGCAGATCGGGCATGGTGGCGGCGAGCGAGCGAGCGGTGAGGAGCGCAGCGGCGCCTTCACCTCCGTCTCCAGCCTTCACACGATCAGACTGCGCGCTCACCGGTCGAGTTGATCCCTAGTTCGAGCCGTTGGCACCGCTTCTGGCCACAATGGCCCAGCAAGGCGCCGCATGGTTGTCTGTTGTCCAAATCCGGACGGAAAACCGGTTCCCACTTTTCCCGGATTTGCTCTACCCGATCTCCGCCGCAAGTTTGCCGATCACGCCGCGCACCGTACGCCCTTCCGCGCGGGCGGCGAAGGTCAGCGCCATACGGTGCTGCAACACCGGCTCGGCGAGTGCCAGCACGTCGTCCACCGAGGGCGACAGGCGGCCCTCGATCAGCGCCCGTGCGCGCACCGTGAGCATCAACGCTTGGCTCGCGCGCGGTCCGGGGCCCCAGGCGATATCTCCGGTCTCGCCGTCGCCATCCTCCGGACGGGCGGAGCGCACCAGATCCAGGATCGCCTCGACGACGGATTCGCCGACCGGCAAACGGCGTACCAACTTTTGATAGCGGGCAAGCTCGCCCTCCTGGAGCACCGTTTCAGGCTGCGCGTCCTCCGCCCCTGTGGTCTCCAGCAGAATCTGCCGTTCCGCTTCGCGCTCCGGATAGAGCACGTCGATCTGCATCAAGAAGCGGTCGAGCTGGGCTTCCGGCAGCGGGTAGGTGCCTTCATGCTCCAGCGGGTTTTGGGTCGCGAGCACGTGAAAGGGTTGCGGCAGGGCGTGGGACTGGCCAGCAACCGTCACATGATTTTCCTGCATGGCCTGCAACAGCGCGGACTGGGTCCGCGGGCTGGCCCGGTTGATCTCGTCGGCCATCAGGAGCTGGGTGAAGACCGGCCCCATAACGAAGCGGAACACCCGGCTGCCGTCGGACGCCTGCTCCAAAACCTCCGACCCCAGAATGTCCGAGGGCATCAGATCCGGCGTGAACTGAATGCGGCGGGAATCGAGGCCCAACACCGTGCCGAGCGCAGTCACCAGACGCGTCTTCGCCAACCCCGGTACGCCGACCAGAAGCCCGTGGCCGCCGGACAAAAGCGTCACCAGGGTGCGCTCGACAACCGCCTCCTGGCCGAAGATCACCCGGCCGATTTCGGTACGCGCCGCGACCATCCGCTCCGCGGCCGCTTCGGCCTCCGCGACGACTGCGGAATCCTCCGCCTCGATCGGCTTGTTCATAACACTCATCCGCAGACCCTTTCGCGGCGTTACCCAATCGATTGCGACACGTCAGAGCGGGCTGCGGGCAAAACCCGTGCCCTTTTCCGTTACCCCACTCTAGGTCATCACCCCGAGGCTGCTAAAGCCTTGCTGATCCTTGTGTCGGTCCTGAGACAAAAGTTTAGGGTGTTCACCGGCCCGCGCCCAGCCGGTCAGATCCAATCCTCGTCATTGCCGCTGTTGCAACCTATGTTCCAACCACGACACGACCTTCCGAAGCTGGCGGAAATGGGGCACCCGCGGCGCGGAAAAAGGAGGCGTAGGGGAAAGAAAATGCGTGGACAGCCCGACGATCAACACGACGTGAACGGCGGACTGCCGGGGCTCGAGGCGCTGATTCGCCGGGCGGGAGAATCAAGCGGCCCGCCGCCGGTGGAACGTTGGAACCCGCCCCATTGCGGCAAGCTCGACATCCGTATCGACCGCAACGGCCTGTGGCACTATCTCGGTTCGCCGATCGGGCGCGAGCCGCTGGTGCGCCTGTTCGCCTCGGTTCTGCGGCGCGACGACGACGGCATCACCTATCTCGTCACGCCCGTGGAAAAGATCGAGATCACCGTCGAGGACGTCCCCTTCATCGGCGTGGAGATGCATGCCTCGGGCGCGGGACATGACCAAGTTTTGACCGTGCGCACCAATGTCGGAGACGTGGTAACCATCGATGCCGAACATCCGCTGCGGTTCCAACCGGAAGAGGGGACCGACGGGCTGCAGCCTTATGTGCTGGTGCGTGGGCGGCTCGAGGCGCGGCTCGCGCGCCCGTTGCTTTACGAGCTGGTGGAGGTTGGAACCGTGGAGACGCGCGATGGCACCGACTGGTTCGGCGTGTGGTCGAACGGCCTGTTTTTCCCGATGATGCGGCAGGCGGAGCTGGAGCGATTAAGCCGATGACCCATGAGATCCCGACGCTTGAGGGCGGCCGTACCGATGTCGTTGCGGACTGGCGGTCGATCCGAGCGCGGGCCAGCCGTCTCGTTCGCTTCGATCAGCCGATCGTCGCGCAGCCGCTGGCGGGCGACCATGTCCTGAACCCGCATTTGCAGGAAAGCCCCGAAGTGCCCGCCGCCTTGCGCGACGCCGCCGTGCTGTTCGCCGTGATCAAGCGCGAGCCGGAAGCTACGGTCCTGTTCACGCTGCGCAACGCAAATCTGAGCTCCCACGCCGGCCAGATCGCTCTGCCCGGCGGCAAGATCGACGCCACCGACCGCGACCCGCTCGCCGCCGCCTTGCGCGAAGCCGACGAGGAGATCGGCCTGTCGCCGCGCCTGGTGGAACCGCTCGGCTATGGCGATACCTATGCCACCGGCTCCGGCTTCCGGATCGTGCCCGTTGTGGGACTGGTCTCCCCGGAGGCTCAGATCCGAGCCAATCCGCAGGAGGTGGCCGATGTGTTCGAAGTGCCGCTGTCGCACCTGATGACGCCGGCCAACCATGTGCGCGGCAGCCGGGAATGGAACGGCTCGCGCCGCTATTTCTACACGATGCCCTATCAGGATCGCTATATCTGGGGCGTTACGGCAGGTATCGTCCGCTCGCTGTTCGAGCGGCTGTATCGCTAGCGTTTCCTGGCGAACTGAAAACCGGTTCGCGCTCGGGAAACGCGTCAGAACAAGGACGGAGAGCCGACCCGAGCTTCGGTAGAAAGCGGAACGGTTCGAGGTCACGAATGAAGCCGCCGGCCGCGATCATGGTCACGGGTCGACCCGACCGATGAGATCGCGACCCGGTATCCCGACATCTGCCGAACGAGGAGCGCGACCCATGGTGCGCGTCATCATCGTCCAGCTCGTGCTGTTTCTCCTGCCGTTTATCGGGTGGGGGATCTATCTTGCAGTGACGCGCGGACTGTCAGACGCCCGATCGAGCTATTTCATAGGCCCAATGCCCTATTGGCTGGCGGTCGCGGGGCTGCTGTTGTCGATTGCCGGCTTCCTTGCGCTCGGCGTGGTCGGCGAGCATGCCACCGGGGTCTACCATCCGTTGCGCTTCGAGGACGGCAAGCTCGTTCCCGGCAGTTTCGACGAATGAGCCCCACGCTCCCTTCCCTGGCGGACGCATCCTGGCTTCGGGCCAAGGCCACCCAGGCTGTGCTGGCCGTGCTCGACCGCGACGGCGAGGAAGCCCGCGTGATCGGTGGTGCGGTGCGCAACACGCTTCTGGGCGAGGCGGTGCACGAGGTCGATATCGCCACCACCGCCACGCCGGAAACGGTGATGGCCCGCACCCGGGCGGCCGGCTTCAAAACCGTGCCCACCGGCGTCGCCCACGGCACCGTGACCATTGTCGTGGATGGCACGCCGTTCGAGGTAACGACCTTGCGCGAGGACGTCGAGACCTTCGGCCGCCACGCCACCGTGCGGTTCGGCCGGGACTGGGAGGCCGACGCCTATCGGCGCGACTTCACCATGAACACCTTGTCGGTGGACCGCACCGGGCGGCTTTACGATCCCGTCGGCGGCTATGACGATTGCCGGGCCCGCCAGGTCTGCTTCGTCGGCGACGCAGAGCGCCGGGTAAAGGAAGACTATCTGCGCATCCTGCGGTTTTTCCGCTTTCACGCCCATTATGGCAACGGGGCGCCGGACCCCGCCGGCTTTCGGGCCGCCATTGGCGGTCGCGACGGCCTTCGGCGGCTATCCGCCGAACGCATCGCCCAGGAGATGCGCCGTCTTCTGCTGGCCCGCCGTGCGGCCGAAACGGTCGCATTGATGTCGGAAGCCGGGCTGATCGAGATCGTGTTTGCCGGGATCGCCTATCCGAACGTGCTCGACCGGCTCGCCCATCTGGAGGCATGGCGGGGCGAACGCCCATCCGCCGCGTTGCGATTTGCCGCAGCCGGCGCGGCGATCCGCGAAGATGCCGAACGGATTGCAACCCGACTGAAGCTCTCCAAGGCGGAGGCCAAGACCATGCTCGGGGCGATTGCCGCTGCCGCGCATTTTCCCGTCGACACCGCCCATGCGGCCCGGACCTTACTCTACCGTCTCGGCCCCACCGACTACAGCAACGGGGTACGGCTTGCCTGGGCGCAAGCTCGCGCGGCAGCGGATGCGCGCCCGTGGCCGATGCTGTTGGAACTGCCCCGAACCTGGAACCCGCCGACCTTTCCGCTCGACGGCAAAAGCCTCATCAAAGCCGGCGTCCCCTCTGGCCCCGAGGTCGGCTCGACCCTCGCCCGGCTCGAAGCCATCTGGATCGAAAGCGACTTCAGCCTCGGCCGGGAGGACTTGATCGCACGCCTCACGCGGTGACAGGCGCCAGCCGCCATGGCAGAAAGAAGCCGTCGCCGAACACCCGGGAGACCGCCATGGCCGCCGCCTTTCCCTTCCGCTTGTTCCTGCGCTGGCTATCGATCGGCATCGTGATCATGCTCGCCGGCGCGTTCGCGGCCTTGGCCTGGCAGCTTCCGCCGATGCTTGCAATCGGGTCTGGCTATGCGGCCAAGACGGTCTGTTCCGGCATGTACGTATCGGGCCTCGATCTCGACCGGGTCTGGAACGAGGACGTCCTCGGGCGCGAAAACGCGCTTCTGGGCTTCTTTCGCGTCAGCGTGGACGACCCGGCGAAACGGATCACCGCCTCTCCGTTCGGTCTCGGCCTCTTCGAGCGCACGGCCGTGCACCGCGAAGGCCTCGGCTGTGCGCTTGCCATTGGGATTTCGCCGGGGGACCTGGCCAGCGAAGCGATCGCGCCGATGAAAGTCACCCATCCGAGCGACACGCCTTGGCCGGCCGGTTCGGCCGTGCCGCCGGCACCATCGGCGCCGCTGGCCGGCGCACTCGAGCGCGCCTTTGCGGAGCCGGAGGGCACCAACGCCGGCAAGCTGCGCACCCGCGCAGTGGTCGTCGTCCAAAACGGCGAGTTGGTCGCGGAGCGCTATGCCGACGGCATCCAGCCCACGACGCCGCTCACCGGCTGGTCGATGGCGAAGACGGTCACCGGTGCCCTCGCCGGGATCGCCATGAACGAAAGCGATCTCGCGCTCGACGAAGATCAGCTCCTGACCCAATGGTCCAACGATGCCAGCCCGAAAAGCCGGATTCCGTTTTCCTCGCTTTTAGGGATGACCGATGGCCTGTCCTACAATGAGAGCTATGGCGCGGTAACCGACACGACCCGGATGCTTTACGAGGTCGGCAATGCCGTCGACTTCCTGGCGGACATGGAGCTTGCCCATGAGCCAGGGACCCGGTGGGCCTACTCCTCCGGCGCAACAGTGCTCTCCATGGGGGCCATCCGCCACGCCCTACCGGCCGATCAATGGGCGACCTTTCCGCAAGCGGCCCTGTTTCAGCCGATCGGAATGACCAGCGCAGTTTTCGAAACCGACCCGGCCGGAACCTTCATGGGCTCGTCCTGGCTCTACGCCACCGCACGCGACTGGGCCCGGTTCGGCCAGCTCATTCTCCAAAAGGGACTTTGGGAGGGCAAGCAGGTGCTGCCAGTCGGCTGGGTCGACACCATGGTAGAGCCTGTCCAAGGGTCCGGCGGCGCGTTCGGACAAGGCCAGATCTGGCTGCAATCAGGGCTTCCGGGCGCCAGCGAAAGCGCAGTTCCCCCGGACACGCTCTGGATGCGCGGCCATGACGGCCAGACCGTCGCAATTGTCCCCTCGCTCGATCTGGTGGTCGTACGGTTGGGGATGACCAATCCGCAGGGGCTGTACGATCGCGGCGCCTTACTGACGGATGTCATCGACGCCCTTCAGGACGCGCAAGATGCGTCTCCCACCTCAGCGAATTAGAGCATGTCCCGTTCGAACTGAGACAAACGCACTTTCGTTCGAACGGGTGCAGCCTACTCGCGAAAAGCCCGCGTTCGGCGAACGCGGGCTTTCGTAATTTGGATCGTCTGGCGACGCGACTTGATCAGCCGTGACCGAGCGCCCGCTGAACGTCGCGCAGATGCTCCAGGCTGCGCTCCGCCTCGTCGCGGGTCGCCTCGTCCTTGGCATCCTTGACGTCGTCTTCGGCGTCGGAGATCTGGCTCGCGATCACCTCGCGATCGATTTCCTCGACCGGGATCGCCTCTTCCGCCAGAACGGTCAGCCCGTTGGGTCCGGTATCGGCAAAGCCGCCGCGCACGAAGATCTGGCGCTCGGGCTTCTCGCCGCCGCGCACCGTCATCAGGCCGGGACGCAGCGTCGACAAGAACGGCGCGTGACCTTCGAGGACCTCGAACTCGCCCTCGCTTCCCGGCACGCGAACCGCTTCCACCTCGTCGGAGATCAGAAGACGTTCCGGCGAAACCAGTTCGAAATGGAAGCTACCGGCCATTGGCAGGTCCCTCGCTCGTCATCGAAACGCTCACCACCACCGCGAACCGCCTTAAGCGGCTTCGGAAGCGAGCTGCTGGGCCTTCTCGACCGCTTCCTCGATCGTGCCGACCATGTAGAAAGCCGCCTCGGGAAGGTGGTCGTATTCACCCTCGCAGAGCCCTTTGAAGCCCTTGATGGTATCGGCCAGCTCGACGAACACGCCCGGCTTGCCGGTGAACACCTCGGCGACGTGGAACGGCTGCGACAGGAAGCGCTCGATCTTACGGGCGCGCGCCACCGTCAGCTTGTCCTCTTCCGACAGCTCGTCCATGCCCAGGATCGCGATGATGTCCTGGAGCGACTTGTAGCGCTGCAGGATCTCCTGCACCTGGCGGGCGGTGTTGTAGTGCTCTTCGCCGATGATCATCGCCGAAAGCATGCGCGAAGTGGAGTCGAGCGGATCCACTGCAGGGTAAATGCCCTTTTCCGAGATCGCGCGGTTCAACACCGTGGTGGCGTCCAAGTGGGCGAACGAGGTCGCCGGCGCCGGGTCGGTCAGGTCGTCGGCCGGCACGTAAATCGCCTGCACCGAGGTGATCGAGCCCTTGTTGGTGGTCGTGATGCGCTCCTGCAGGGCGCCCATGTCGGTGGCGAGCGTCGGCTGATAGCCCACCGCCGAAGGAATGCGGCCCAGAAGCGCCGACACCTCGGAGCCCGCCTGGGTGAAGCGGAAGATGTTGTCGACGAAGAACAGCACGTCCTGGCCCTGGTCGCGGAAATATTCCGCGACGGTCAAGCCGGAGAGCGCCACGCGGGCACGGGCGCCCGGAGGCTCGTTCATCTGGCCGTACACGAGCGAGGCCTTGGAGCCCTCGCCGCCGCCTTCCTTGTTCACGCCGGACTCGATCATCTCGTAGTAGAGATCGTTGCCCTCGCGGGTGCGCTCGCCGACGCCGGCGAACACCGAATAACCGCCGTGCTGGGTCGCGACGTTGTTGATCAGCTCCTGGATCAGCACGGTCTTTCCGACGCCGGCGCCGCCGAACAGGCCGATCTTACCGCCGCGGGCATACGGTGCGAGCAGGTCGACGACCTTGATGCCCGTGACCAGGATCTCCGCTTCCGTGGACTGGTCCACGTAGGACGGGGCCGGCGCGTGGATCGGGCGGACCTCGGTGTGTTGGATCGGGCCGGCTTCGTCCACCGGCTCGCCGATCACGTTCATGATGCGGCCGAGCGTACCGTCGCCCACCGGCACCAGGATCGGCTGGCCGGTGTCGGTCACGTCCTGGCCGCGGACCAGCCCCTCGGTCCCGTCCATCGCGATGCAGCGGACGGTGTTCTCGCCCAGGTGCTGCGCGACCTCGAGAACCAGACGGACGCCGTTGTTGTCGGTCTCGAGCGAGTTCATGATCGCAGGCAGTTCATCGTCGAACTTCACGTCAACAACGGCGCCGATCACCTGATGAATTTTTCCGACATTCTTCGTCATGGTCTGCTCCGTCTCGAGCTCGCGTCCAACCTCCCGGTGAAGGAGGAGGGTGTGCCTGGGTCTGATCCACCGGCCGCGCCGCCTGTCCGAAGGACGGGGCGCAGCGGCCGCGGTTAGGTTCGAAAGTCGCGTCCGTTGCCGGCCGCCGTCACAGTGCCTCAGCGCCGGAGATGATCTCGATCAGCTCCTTGGTGATCTGCGCCTGACGGGTCCGGTTGTACTCCATCGTCAGCTTGTCGATCATCTCGCCGGCGTTGCGGGTGGCGTTGTCCATCGCACTCATCCGGGCGCCCTGCTCGGACGCTGCATTCTCCAGAAGCGCGCGCAGGATCTGCACCGAGATGTTGCGCGGGACGAGATCGGCGAGGATCTCGCTCTCCTCCGGCTCGTATTCACGCACCGCCGACACCTCGCTCGACGCGGCTTCGCCGGCTTCCTCCTCGCCGAGATCGGCGGGGATCACCTGCTGTGCGGTCGGGATCTGGCTGATCACCGACTTGAACGTCGAATAGAAGAGCGTGGCAACGTCGAAATCGCCATTGTCGAAGCGATGCAAGAGTTTGTCCGCGATCTTCTGGGCATCGGCGAAGGAGATCCGCCGAACGTCCTTGAGCTCGATCGTGTCGACGATCTGGCTGGCATACTCGCGACGGAGCATGTCGTAGCCTTTCCGGCCGACACAGAAGAACTGAACCGTCTTACCCTCCCGCATCAGCCGACGCGCATGCTCGCGCGCCAACCGGACGATGGAGGAGTTGAAGGCGCCGCACAGGCCACGGTCGGCCGTGCAGACCACCAGCAGATGCCGGTCGTCACGGCCGGTGCCGACCATCAGGGTCGGCGCCTCATCGCTGCCTTTCACCGCATCGGCGAGGCTCGCCAACACACCGTGCATCCGCTCGGCATAAGGCCGGGCGGCTTCGGCCGCCTCCTGGGCACGACGCAGCTTCGCCGCTGCCACCATCTGCATGGCGCGGGTGATCTTCTGCGTCGCCTTCACCGAGGAGATGCGGTTTCTAAGGTCCTTCAGGCTCGCCATAGCGCGTCCTCTTCAGACGTGGGCGCGAGGATTACGCGCTGAAGGTTTTGGCGAAAGAATCGATCGCCGACTTGAGCTTGCCGCGCAGATCGTCGGAAAGCTCCTTCTTGTCCCAGATCTCGTCCAGGAGCGCCTTGTGCTCCCCACGGAGATAGAGCAGCAGCCCTTCCTCGAACTCGCCGACGGACGCAACCGGCAGCTTGTCGAGATAACCGTTCACGCCGGCGAAGATGACCGCGACCTGCTCTTCCGTCTTCAGCGGCGAGAACTGCGGCTGCTTCAAAAGCTCCGTCAGACGGGCACCGCGGGCGAGAAGCCGCTGGGTGGCCGCGTCCAGGTCAGAACCGAACTGGGCGAAAGCCGCCATTTCGCGATACTGGGCAAGCTCGCCCTTAATCGGGCCCGCCACCTGCTTCATCGCCTTGATCTGAGCCGACGAGCCCACGCGCGACACCGAGAGGCCGACGTTCACCGCCGGACGGATGCCCTGATAGAACAGATCCGTCTCGAGGAAGATCTGGCCGTCGGTGATCGAGATCACGTTGGTCGGGATATAGGCCGACACGTCGTTCGCCTGGGTCTCGATGACCGGCAGCGCGGTCAGCGAGCCGGAGCCATGATCGGCGTTCAGCTTCGCCGCGCGCTCCAGCAGGCGGGAGTGCAGGTAGAACACGTCGCCCGGATAGGCTTCGCGGCCCGGCGGGCGGCGCAAGAGCAGCGACATCTGACGATAGGCAACGGCCTGCTTGGACAGGTCATCGTAGCCGATCACGGCGTGCATGGCATTGTCGCGGAAATATTCGCCCATGGCACAGGCGGTGAACGGCGCCAGAAACTGCATCGGCGCCGGGTCCGACGCGGTCGCGGCGACGACGACGGAATATTCCAGCGCGCCGTTTTCTTCCAGCGTCTTCACGAACTGCGCAACCGTGGAGCGCTTCTGACCGACGGCGACGTAGACGCAGTAGAGCTTCTGGCTCTCGTCGTCGCCCTGGTTCAGCGGCTTCTGGTTGAGGAAGGTATCGAGAATGATCGCGGTCTTGCCGGTCTGGCGGTCGCCGATGATCAACTCGCGCTGGCCGCGGCCGACCGGGATCAGGGCGTCGATCGCCTTGAGGCCCGTCGACATCGGCTCATGCACCGACTTGCGGGGAATGATGCCCGGCGCCTTCACGTCCACGCGGCGGCGCTCGGCGGCGTCGATCGGGCCCTTGCCGTCGATCGGATTACCAAGCGCGTCGACCACGCGGCCAAGCAGGCCCTTGCCGACCGGAGCGTCCACGATCGCGCCGGTGCGCTTGACCGTGTCGCCTTCCTTGATCTCGCGGTCGTCGCCGAACACCACGATGCCGACATTGTCGACCTCGAGATTCAGCGTCATGCCGCGGATGCCGTTCGGGAACTCGACGAGCTCACCGGCCTGCACCTTATCAAGGCCGTAGACGCGGGCGATGCCGTCGCCGATGGAGAGAACCTGGCCGACCTCGGAAACCTCGACTTCCTGGCCGAAGTTCTTGATCTGCTGCTTGAGGATGGCGGAGATTTCCGCGGCGCGAATATCCATCAACCGACCTCTTTCATAGCGGTCTTGAGCGAATTCAATCGGGTACGCAAAGACGTATCGATCATACGGGAGCCGACCTTGACGACGAGTCCGCCAATGAGACTCGGGTCGACCTTTGTGGCGAGCTTGATAGCACGTCCGGTCTGCTCGGCAAGGATTTGACGCAATTGCGTCTCATTTGCCTCAGACAGTGGCTCGGCACTGGTCACCTCGGCGAGCATTTCGCCGCGATGTGCCGACATCAGCGACTGGAATGCGCGCACGATGCCGCGGACGGCGAAAAGACGACGGTTCTCGGCGACGACCTTGAAAAAGTTCGACGCGAGCGGACCCATCTCCGCCTTCTGGAAGACGGCATCCAGCGCCGCGACCTGCTCGCCCTTGGAATAGAGCGGGCTTTCGGTCAGGCGCCGAAGGTCTTCGCTTTCGTCGAGCATCTTGCCGAAGGCTTCGACGTCGGCTTCCACGGCATCGAGCGCGTTTTCGTCCTTCGCAAGATCGAACAGCGCGGACGCGTAGCGCAAGGCGACGCCGGATGTGAGCGAACTGGCCTCTGTCACCGGTATCCTTCTTTCGTTCAGGCGGACGGGTCGGCAGCAAGTGCCCCGTATACCTTAAATTATTCGCAGAACAGAAATCGGCGGCCCGCCGGCCTTCGCAGCGGCCGCGGCCCGCTTAGCACACGGGATATCGGCGCGCAACACACCGCACGCACAAGGCGCACCAACCGCCATCTTCTTGCATCGTCACAGGAAGCTCTGTGGATCGACGTCGACCCAGCGTCTCAGCGCACCGCGGGGTGCCGGCGCGGCGGAAAGCCAGTCGCGCAAATAAGCTTGGAGATCCACAGAACGCGGACACCGCACGAGCAGGCGGAACCGGTGGCGGCCGCGCAGCACCGCAAGTGCCGCCTCGGCGGGACCGAGAACCTGGATCTCGCCACTTTTGGGTGCGGCTCGTGCAAGCGCCCGCGCGTAGGCATCGGTCTCCGCCTTGTCCGGCCCGGAGACCACGATCGCGGCAAGCCGGCCGAACGGAGGCAGCCCGGCGTTGCGCCGCACCGCGATCTCCTCACGATAGAAGGCCTCGCTATCGCCGGAGACCAGCGCCTGAATCACCGGATGGCCGGGAGCGTAGGTCTGCAGCATGCCGCGGCCGGGACCGCCGGTGCGTCCGGCGCGCCCCGTTACCTGCGTCAAAAGCTGGAAAGTCCGCTCCGCCGCGCGTGGATCGCCGTTGGCGAGCCCGAGATCGGCATCGATCACCCCCACCAGCGCGAGGTTCGGAAAGGTGTGGCCTTTCGCCACGAGTTGGGTGCCGACCACGATATCGGCGCCGCCGTCGGCCACCACCTGCAGCTCGCGCCTGAGCCGCTCCGTACCGCCCGGCAGGTCGGAGGAGAGAATCAAGATCCGGCTGTCGGGATGGCGCGCCCGCACCTCCTCCGCGATCCGTTCCACGCCGGGGCCGCAGGCGACCAACGTGTCCAGACTGCCGCAGGAGGGACATGCCTCCGGCCGGGGTTCGAAATAGCCGCAATGGTGGCATTCCAGCCGCCCCCTCAGCCGGTGGTCCACCAGCCAGGAAGAACAGTTCGGACACACGAAGCGATGGCCGCAGGTGCGGCAGAGCGTCAGCGGCGCATAGCCGCGGCGATTGAGGAAAAACAGGACCTGCCGGCCCGCCGCCAGTTCCACATCGGCGGCGGCGGTCAGAAGCGGCGAGATCCATTGGCCGGAAGGCGGCCCGTCGCGACGCATGTCGATCGCCGTCACGTCGGGCATATCGGCACCGGAATGGCGCGAGGGCAGATGAAGGCGGCGATAGCGGCCCTGGTCTGCGTTGACCCGGCTTTCGATCGAAGGCGTCGCCGAGGACAGAACCACCGGAAAACCGCCCTCGCGGCCGCGCACGATCGCCATATCCCGAGCGTGATAGCTGACCCGATCCTCCTGCTTGTAAGCGGGGTCGTGCTCCTCATCGACGATCACCAGACCGAGATTGGCGAACGGCAGGAACAGTGCCGATCGGGCCCCCACCACGATCGGCACCCGCCCTTCCGCGACACCGCGCCACACCCGCGCGCGCTGACGCGGCGGCACGGCGGAATGCCACTCGGCGGGCCGCGCGGCGAAGCGCCGCTCGATGCGGTCTATCACGACGTTGGTCAGCGAGATTTCCGGCATCAGAATCAGGCTTTGCCGGCCCCGCTTCAAGTTGGCCGCAACCGCCTCCAGGAAAACCTCGGTCTTGCCCGACCCGGTCACGCCGTCGATGAGCGCGACGGAGAAGCGGTCCGCCTCGACCGCCGTCACCAGGCTCTCTGCGGCATGGGCCTGACTGTCGGAAAGATCCGGCTGATGTGCGTCCGGATCCGGCTCGGCATAGGCGGTCGAGGGCGGCACGAACACCACCTCCAGCGCGCCTTGGGCCACCAGCCCGTCGATCACCGAAGGCGACACGCCGGCCGCCGTGACCAACCCGGACTTCGACCACGCGAGGCCGTCACCGGCCAGCTCCAACACCCGCTTGCGCGCCGCGGTCTGGCGCTCCGGCGCGACGCCGGTGACGCGGACCGCCTTCAGGGGCGGCTCCGGCGCCAGCGCATCCGGCACGCGCAACACCATGCGCAGCACCATGCCGCGGCTTGCCAGCGTCCAGGCCGCGACCCAATCGACGAATCGCCTGAGATCGTCCGTCAGCGGCGGGCAATCGAACACCTGTTCGACGGCACGAATCCGATTGCCGCCGATCGAAGGATCGGGCGCGTCGTCCCAGACCGCGCCGAGCACCATGCGGGTGCCGAGCGGAACCGCCACCACAGTGCCCGGCTCCAGCGGCCGGTCGCTGGCGTAAGTGTAGGGCTGGTCGATCGCGACGGGCACGAGCACCGACACCCGGTGGACGCCCTCGCGCCCGAACATGTCCGGTTCGGCCTGATATCCCATTCGTGCGCTCGATCCGCTCGCCGTTGCTGTCCAGGCGCGTCAGGCCGGCGCGTGGCAGACGGGGACGCGAATGCCGATATGATCGAGAATCACGGTCATTCCTCCTTGCGTCTGGGCCGAGGCTGGCCCATCAGGACGCGGTAGAAACACGGGAAACGAAGGGAAGGCGCGCCCATGAAGTTCTTCGTCGATACCGCCGATGTAGCCGAGATTCGCACGCTTGCGGAGACCGGACTGCTCGATGGCGTGACCACCAATCCCTCGCTGGTGATGAAGGCCGGCCGTCCCATGCTCGACGTCATCGCCGAGATCTGCGAGATCGTGCCCGGTCCGGTCAGCGCGGAAGTGGCGGCGACCGACGCCGAGGAGATGATCGCGGAAGGCCGCAAGCTCGCCAAGATCGCATCCAACGTCACGGTCAAGGTGCCGCTGACCTGGGACGGGCTGAAGGCCTGCCGGACGCTCTCCGACGAAGGCACCATGGTCAACGTGACGCTGTGTTTCTCCGCCGTGCAGGCGCTTTTGGCCGCCAAGGCCGGCGCCACCTTCGTCTCGCCCTTCATCGGGCGGCTCGACGATATCGGCCTGGACGGGATGCAGCTTATCCAGGAAATCCGCACCGTCTTCGACAACTATCCGGCGCTGGAAACCGAGCTCCTGGCGGCATCGCTGCGCACCTCCAACCATGTCCGCGACTGCGCGCTCGCCGGTGCCGACGTCGCCACCATTCCGCCGGCGATCATCCACAAGCTGGTCGAGCACCCGCTGACCGACAAGGGACTTTCGCAGTTCCTCGCCGATTGGAAGGCGACCGGCCAGACGATTCTGTAGAAGCCGTTCCGTTTTCGCACGATCGCGGACGGCTCCTCCGGCAAGCTCGCGAGCCCCCATTAGGCGGGCCTTAACCCGCTCGCGTTTCAGACTGGATCGACCCGACCTCGACGCCAGAGCCGCAGATGAGCGCGCCACCGATCCGCATCATGGCCTCCGACCTCGCCACCGAGGTCACCGCCTGGCGCGCCCATCTCGCCGGCGAGCGCAGGCTCTCCCCAAACACGCTCGAAGCCTATGAGCGCGACGTGCGCCAGCTCGCCGCCTTCCTGACCGACCATCTGGGCGCACCGCCAGGCCTTGCCGATCTTGCCGAATTGAAGACCCGCGATGTTCGCGCCTTTTTCGCCCGGCGGCGCATGGATGGTGCCTCGCCCCGCTCGCTCGGGCGGGGGCTTGCGGGCGTGCGCTCCTTCATCGCCTATCTGGAGCGGCGCGGCCTGATCGATGCCACCGCCTTCCGAATGGTGACGGCGCCGAAGACGCCGAAGCGCCTGCCACGTCCGGTCGGGATCGACGATGCCCGCGCGATGATCGAATCGGCCGACGACCACGCTGTGCCCTGGATCGCAACGCGCGACACCGCCGTGCTGACCCTTCTCTACGGAGCCGGACTGCGCATCGGCGAGGCCTTGTCGCTTACCCGCGCTGACGCACCGACGGACGCGCGCATTCCCCTGCGCGTCACCGGCAAAGGCGGCCGCACCCGGCTGGTGCCGGTGCTGCCCGCCGTCGCCGACGCCATTTCCGGCTATCTCCACCGCGTGCCCTACACGCTCAAACCCGATGGACCGCTGTTCGTCGGCGAAAAGGGTGGCCCGCTATCCCCGCGCATCATCCAGCGCACGGTCGCCCAACTCCGCGGCGGCCTCGGCCTGCCGGAGACGGCCACGCCCCATGCGCTGCGCCATGCGTTCGCGACCCATCTGCTGGCCGCGGGCGGCGATCTTCGCTCCATCCAGGAGCTTCTCGGCCACGCCAGCCTGTCGACCACCCAGGGCTATACAGAAGTCGACACGGCCCATCTGCTACAAAGTTACGCCAAGGCCCATCCGCGCGCGGGCTAACTTCGCGAACCTGACCCGCCACGTTCGCCATAGGCCCTGTCACACTGGTCCGATAAACCAGCGCCTGCGTATTTCCTTTATCGTTTCCCCATCGCGAGGCCGATCATGTCGTTGTCCCGGCTCCTGCTCGTGCTCTTCACTGGCGCACTTCTTGCCGGCTGTGTCCGCGAACCCGAAGCCGCCGTCCCGCCGAACGTCGATTCGCTTGTGCTGGAGGACTTTTTCCGGGGCCACGGGAAGGGGGAAGGTCGATTCGAGAGCGGCGTTGCGGGCGTGGACCGCTCGTTCGTGGTCGATACCTTCGGCACCTGGGATGGCCGAACCCTGACGCTGCGGGAGGATTTCCGCTTTGACGACGGTGAGCGGGATTCCAAGACCTGGCGCTTCACCAAGCAGAAGGACGGCAGCTATCGCGGCACGCGGGAGGACGTCGTCGGGGTCGCCTACGTGGCCCAGGACGGCGACACGGTGCGGCTTTCCTACGACGCCATGGTCGCCGGCAAGTCCGGCAAGGCGCGCAAGTTGCACTTCGAGGACGTCCTGATCCCGCAGTCGCGCACCGTCGTCGTCAACAAGGCGGTGGTCAGCAAGGTCGGCCTGCCGGTCGCCACCGTCGAGGTCGTGTTCCGCCAGCGGTAGAGCATTTCCAGGCCAGGTGGGAACCGGTTGGCCGTCCGGAAATGCGTCAAAACAAACGGTTGGAGCCGTTCCGCGATTTCATAAAGAGCTGAACGGCTTCAGGTCGTGAGGCTCGCCCCCATGCGCAAATTGTGCGATGGCAGGTTACCAACTCATCGGAAGCCATCGCCGTGACCTTCGTTCCAAGCCTTGCCGTTCTGTCCGCCTATCTCGTCGCCGTTGTCGCACTGACGCTGACGCCCGGCCCCGATATGACGCTGTTCCTGGGCAAGACGCTCTCCCAGAGCCGTCTGGCGGGCTTCGCCTCCATGGCCGGCGCAACCGTCGGCCTCCTCATCCACACCATTCTCGTTGCCGTCGGCCTGTCCGCCCTGCTCGCCGCGTCCGCGACGGCCTTCATGATCCTGAAGGTGGTCGGCGCCGCCTATCTCTTGTGGCTTGCGATCGAGGCGCTTCGGCATGGCTCCGGCTTGGCGCTTTCCGATCGGCGAGCTGCGCCCGATCCGATCGGGAAGGTGTTCGCCAAGGGGCTGATGATCAATCTGCTGAACCCGAAGATCATCGTCTTCTTCGTGACCTTCCTGCCCCAGTTCGTCACCCCGAGCGACCCGAACGCGGCCGCGACGCTGCTCTTCCTCGGCGTGCTGTTCGCGGTCGTCGCCGTGCTCCTGGGCGGCGCCATCATCCTGGTGGCGGACGGGATCGCATTGCGCCTGCGCCGCTCGCCGCGCCTCACCCGCCTGATCGACTGGCTGTTTGCGTCCGTGATGGGCGCCTTCGCGGTGAAGCTGGTGCTCGCGCGAGCCGACTGAGCTTATTCGGCGGCTGCGGCCTGACGGCGGGCGCTGGCGCGTAGCTTCTCCGACGCCGACTTGAGCTGGCCGCAGGCGGCCGAGATATCGCGCCCGCGCGGGGTGCGAATCGGCGAGGCATAGCCCGCGCGATTCACGATCTCGGCGAAAGTCTCGATCGTCTCCCAATCCGAGCAGTCGTAGGCCGAACCGGGCCAGGGATTGAACGGGATCAGGTTGATCTTGGCCGGGATGCCCTTGAGCAGCCGCACCAGCTCGCGCGCATCGGCCGGGCTGTCGTTCACGCCGGCAAGCATCACATACTCGAACGTGATCCGGCGAGCATTCGACAGGCCCGGATAGGCCCGGCAGGCATCGAGCAGCTCGGCGATCGGATAGCGCTTGTTCAGCGGCACCAGCTCGTCGCGGATCTCGTCGCGCACGGCATGCAGCGAAATCGCGAGCATGACGCCGATCTCGTCGCCGGCGCGCGGGATCATCGGCACGACGCCGGAGGTCGACAGCGTGATTCGCCGCTTCGACAGGCCGACCCCGTCGCCATCGGAGGCGATCAAAAGCGCCTGCTTGACAGCGTCGAAATTGTAGAGCGGCTCGCCCATGCCCATCATCACGATGTTGGACACGAGCCGACCTTCGGTGGGGACGATCGCTCCGGTCGCCGGCGCTTGGCCCGGCAGATCGCCGAGCCGGGTGCGGGCCGCCAGGATCTGCTGCAAGATCTCCCCGGCGGTCAGGTTGCGCACCAGGCGCTGCGTGCCGGTGTGGCAGAAGGAGCAGTTCAGCGTGCAGCCGACCTGGCTGGAGACGCAGAGCGTTCCTCGTCCCTCTTCCGGAATATAGACCGTCTCGACCTCGACCGGCCGGCCGGCACCGCGCGCGGGAAAGCGGAACAGCCACTTGCGGGTGCCGTCCACCGAGATCTGCTCGTCGACGATCTTCGGTTCGGCGAGCTGCGCAACCTCCGCCAGGCGTGCACGCAACTCCCGACTGACATTGGTCATATCGTCGATGCTGGTGGCGCCACGCAGATAAAGCCAATGCCAGAGCTGCGCGACGCGCATCTTGATCTGACGATCCGGCACGCCAGCCGCGCGCAAAACCTCCGCCAGGCCGTCCCGGTCGCGACCGACGAGATCCATACGGCCGTCCTCATCCGAGGCCGGACGGACGGATGCGGCAGGTGTTGCGGCGACGATATCAAGTTGCACGGTCATGACGGCTCAAGATCGGTGCGGCGCCCCGCTCCGGCAAGGGGAGGATCGGCGCTTTCGGACCGGATTGCGTTGGAAAACGTCGTCCTTATCGCACGAAAGAGGCGGGGCCGTCACGCGTGGAGCGTTTCCAGGCCAAGTGGAAACCGGTTGGCCGTCCGCAAACGCCACAGCGCCGGACGACCACAGCAAAAAAGGACCGGCTTCCTCGCGGGAAAGCCGGTCGCCTTTCGAACCGAACTCGGAAATCAGTTGCAGACTTCGTTGAGGCGGTTGGTTGCGGCGGTCACGCCGGAAAGCGAGAACCGGTAGCTCGTGTCCGTCCCGCGCGAGGACTGTCCGGACACCGACATGGCGCGACCGGCCCGCATGGCGTTCAGAAGGGTCGATTCCTGCGCCGGATTCTCCATCCAGGCGCCATCGCCCTTGGTGAACATGGTGAATTTCTGGCCATCCACGTCCACGCTGACGCTGGAATTCTCCTTGAAGGTGTAGCCGACCAGAATGCTGGTCTCGCCCTTCACTCCTTCCTGCGGCCGGCTCGACACGAAGAAGAACACATCCCCGTGGTCGCGGTCGGAAGGCTGAATATCCTTCGGCTTAGACAGCGCGTAGCAGATCTTTCCGTTCTGGCCGTCGTAGGTATAGACTTCCCAGTCGCTGTATTGCTGCAACAACGTAGGCTTCGACGACTGCGCGAAAACAGCCCCGGTTGCCAGCAACGACATACAAGCGGCAAGTATCGCGATACGCTTCAGCATAGCCCACCCATCGGCTGTGGAATTGATTTCGCGGGGCAACCGGCAAGGTAGCCGGGACCGAGTTCACGAAGGGTATATAACCGATCGAGTCGCCGCCGTCGCGGTGCCGGCCCGTAGCGACGCGATCGAATTCCGTCTATGATTACCGGAACATGAGGACGCTGGCCGCAGAATTGGGGCAAGAGTGTGACCCAGGGCTCTCCGAGCCGCGAGATCCCCGCCAAAGGCGGACGTCTCGTGTTGTCCCCAATTTGCCCAATCCGTTGCACAACCATCATTCCAGAAACGAACCATAATTCTTAGGCGACCGTGGCAGACGACGACCCTTACGCCGATCTGGTCGAGGCGGTGGCCGAACTTCGGGACCGAACCGCGTTCATCGCGCTCTACGACCATTTCGCCCCGCGAATCAACGCTTTCCTGTTGCGGCTCGGAACCGACAACGGCTCCGCGGAAGAATTGACGCAGGAAGTGATGGTCACCTTGTGGCGCAAGGCCGCGCTATTCGACCGCACCAAATCGTCGACCGCCACCTGGCTGTTCCGAATCGCCCGCAATCGCCTGATCGACCTGAAGCGGCGCGATCGCTCCAACCGGCTCGATCCCGAAGAGCCCATGCTGCAACCCGCTCCCGCCGATGCCCCGGACGCGTTCGTGGATTCCCGCGAACGCGACGGCCTGGTCCGCCAGGCGCTCGACACGCTGCCGGCGGAACAGCTCGAGCTGGTTCAACTCGCCTTCTTCAAGGGATTGTCCCATTCCGAGATCGCCGACGCCACCGGCCTGCCGCTCGGCACGGTCAAATCGCGCATCCGACTTGCGTTCACGCGCTTGCGCCGGCTCTTGGACGATGCCGCACCCGACGACACGACCTGACCTCCCGAGATTTTCCGCACAGACGAGGAGACACCCGCCTTGCGCGCCGTCCTGAGCAGAGCCCCCGGCCCCCCCTCCAGCCTGACGCTGGAGACGCTTCCCGATCCGACACCCGGCCCCGGAGAGGTTTCAGTCGCGGTCGAGGCCGCCGCCCTCAATTTCTTCGACACGCTGATCATCGCCGATCGCTACCAGTTCAAACCCGAGCGCCCGTTCTCCCCCGGCGCCGAAATGGCCGGACGGGTGGAGGCGCTCGGAGAGGGCGTCGACGCGTTTGCCGTCGGCGACCGAGTGGTCGCCTATCTCGGCTGGGGAACCTGCCGCGAGCGCGTGGTGGTAAAGTCCGACGAGCTGGTCAAGATCCCCGACGGAATGCCGAGCGAGATCGCGGCCGGGCTGATCGTGACCTACGGCACCACGCTCTATGCGCTGCGGGATCGCGGCGGTCTGAAACGGGGCGAGACGCTGGCCGTTCTCGGCGCTTCCGGCGGCACCGGTCAGGCAGCCGTGGAAATCGGCAAGGCGATGGGCGCCCATGTGATCGCGTGCGCCTCCTCCGCCGACAAGGTCGCCTTTGCCCGCAGCCTCGGCGCCGACGACGGGATCGACTACGGTTCGCTCTCCCTCAAAGAGCAGCTGAAGGAGATCACCGGCGGAGCTGGCGTCGACGTGGTCTACGATCCCGTGGGTGGTGCGCTGGCGGAAGAGGCGCTACGCGCGCTCGGCTGGCTCGGCCGGTTTCTGGTGATCGGGTTCGCTTCGGGCGAGATTCCGAAAATCCCGCTGAATCTCGCGCTCCTGAAAAGCTGCGACATCCGCGGCGTGTTCTGGGGAGCGGCGATCAAGCGCGATCCGGAGGGACATCGCGCCAATGTGCGTCAGCTTCTCGACTGGGTCTCGGAAGGCCGGCTGAAGCCGCACGTCGACACGGTCTTCCCCCTGGAGGAGACGCCGGCCGCCCTCGATCGGTTGGCCGCCCGCGCCGTCAAGGGCAAGCTGATCATCAAGCCTTGAGCGAATCGAGATCGAGCACCCGGCGGGCCTCCTGCCGGTGCTCGTCCTTGATGTGGGTGGAGACCAGCGCAATCACGCCGATGAGCACCGAGGCATCGTCCGTGAAGCCGAAACCGAGCAGAACGTCGGGGATGAGATCCGTCGGCAGCACGAAGTAGCCGAGCGCGCCCATCAGCATGCCACGGACCCGCATCGGGGTCGCCGGATCCAACGCGCAATAGTAGGCGGCGACCAGATCTTCCACGAACGGAATCTGGCCGGCCGCGCGTCGCGCCGTGCGCCAGAAGCGGTTGCGCACCACATCCTCCTGGGCAAACGGGTGGTCCGGCGGGAGAATCTCGGGTTCCTGCTTCTTCCGGTTCTTTCCGAACATTCTGTTCCTAATCCAAAATAACGCACCAGAAACCGAGATTTCCTGCGCAAGGGGAGTCGACACGGCCCCCAAACGTCCAATCGAACCGATCTCATCGGCCCCGTTGAAGCCAGTTCACACGCCGAAAATGCGATCCATTTCCTTTGCGAGCCGGACATCCAGTGCGGTCAATCCGCCGGCATCATGGGTCGACAAGGTGACCGTTACTGTCTTATAGACGTTCATCCATTCCGGATGATGATCCATTTTTTCCGCGACCAGGGCAATCCGCGTCATCCACGCGAACGCTTCCTGGAAGTTCCGAAATGTGAACGTTCGCGTGATGGCGTCTCTGTCTTGCAGCGCCGTCCATCCGGTCAACTCGGCAAGCGCTTCGGCGCGCGCTTCGGGCGAAAGTCGTTCGGCCATCGGCATCTCCCGTCGTTTCGCTCATGAAACATGGGGGACGCCGGAGCGCGAGTCGAGAGGCGATCCGACCGACGCTGAACTTGAGGACCTGAAAAGGACATCATGAGCAGACCGCCGGAAACTTCCATCCTGTTCGTCTGTCTGGGCAACATCTGCCGTTCGCCGATGGCCGCCGGCATTCTGCGATCGCTGGCGGCGACGAGCGTGCGGCCGATCCGGATCGAGTCCGCCGGGGTCGGACCCTGGCACGTCGGCAAGCCGCCGGACGGTCGCGCCATCGCCGCGGCCCAGCGTCACGGCATCGACCTGACCGGCGAGCGCGCGCAGATGATCGCGGAGGTAGACTACCGCAGTTACGACATGATCCTGGCAATGGACCGCTCCGTCCTCGCCAACGTGCTCCAACGTGCGCCGGCCGATGCCACCGCCCGAATCGGGCTGTTCCGGCAGGTGGCCGAAGACGTCGACGCCGATGTGGACGACCCCTATACCGGCCCCGAAGACGATTTCGAGACCTGCTTCGTCGAGATCGAGGCGGCCGCGAAAACGCTCTATGCGCGGCTTTTGGAGCCAACTCCGGAAGGGTCGGACGGTTAATCCGGTCTGGTGTGAGGCCTCACAGAGCCGCCATGGCGCGGCTGAAGCGCACTCGTTGAGGCCGCGCCATCAATCCGGCTCACGACCGCGCTTCGGCCAGCACCCGATCCACAAAGGCTTCCGCGACGCCCAGATGACGGGCCGGGTCACCCAGCGCCTCCCAGTCGATCGGCGCATCCGAGAGGGTGGAGAGCGTCGCGATCAAATCGCCGCCGCGCCCGGCAGCCTCCTTCACGAGCGCCTGGGCCTCTTCACGTGTCATGTGTTCCGACAGCGCGAAGCTTGCCGCCTCGGCCAGGGTCGCTCCGCCCGCGCGGCCGGCCATCGCAGCCTCTTCGACCACCAGGCTTCCCACCAGCGCTTCGCCATGGGCGAGCCCCCCGGCGGCCGCGGCGACCAGGCTCGGCAGCGTCGCCCACTCGATAGACCAGGCCGCGCCGTCGCGCTCCTCCGCATGGAGGCCCGCCTGGGCGAATGTGCCGAGCGTGCCGGCTGCGGTGCGCGCCAGCGTCACCAACAGTTCCGCGGCGACCGGGTTCGCCTTCTGCGGCATGGTCGACGACCCGCCGCCGCTTCCCGGCCGCAGCTCCACGATTTCGCTGCGGGCCAGCAGGGCCACGTCGGTGCCGATCTTGCCCAGGCTCGCCGTTAGCGAGGTCAACCAGGCGGCCAGCTCGAACAAGCCATCGCGCTGGGTGTGCCAGGGCATCGGCCCGGCGTTCAGCCCCAATTCCTCCGCCAGCGCCTCCATCACCTTCAACCCGTCCGCCCCGATCGCCGAGGCCGTTCCGCCGGCGCCACCGAACTGCACCTGAGCGAGGTCGCGCCGGACCTCGGCGAGCTTGCGCCGCCGGCGGATCAATGGCGCAAGCCAGCCGGCGACTTTCAGGCCGAAGGTCGTCGGAACCGCGATCTGGGTACGGGTGCGCGCCGCCATCACCGTCGAACGGTGGCGCTCGGCAAGCGCGGCGAGGGCCTCGATCAACCGATCCAACCGGGCGGCCATGAGATCCAGCGCCTCGCCGAGCCGGAGCACCAGGGCGGTGTCGACGATATCCTGGCTGGTGGCGCCCCAGTGCACGAACTGAGCGGCCTCGCCCCCCACGTGTTTGCGAAGGTCCTTGACCAGCCCGGGAAGCGGCACCCCGGCGCTGACGACGCCGCCTGCTAACGACGCCGGATCGATCGCGATCTCCTTGAGACGCTCAT
Organism: Amorphus sp. 3PC139-8; assembly: GCF_040750475.1. Lineage (NCBI taxonomy): Bacteria > Pseudomonadati > Pseudomonadota > Alphaproteobacteria > Hyphomicrobiales > Amorphaceae > Amorphus > Amorphus sp. 3PC139-8. The sequence continues at coordinate 413,155 of NZ_JABJVY010000001.1, forward strand.
CGATCGCCTCCGCAGCCGCCGCCGGGATCACGCCGAGCCGCCCTTCCACCCGGGCAAGCGCCCGCTCCACCCGGATCATGGCCGCAAGCTCGGCCTCGTCGGTGAACAGGCGCGCCACCTCCGGATTGGAGAACAACGGTCCATAAATCGCGGAATCGAAGGGACTGACGGCCATGGCGGAGCTCCTGCGCGCGGGCAAATAGATGTCGCGCCGGCATAGCCCGATCGCGGCGTCGCGGCAAAGGCCGCGAACTCTGCCTGCGCTCTGCCCAAGCCGAAAAAGGCGTCAGAGCGGGCCTGCAAACGGAAAACCGGTGTCCCCTTTGCCGGGAAACGCATTATGGTCCGCTCACGGTTTCCGCGAACGTCGCCTTCGCTTCGCGCGTTTCAAAGGGACGCAAGCCGTTTACCGGCCACTTTCTGACCGCGCCGGCGAAGCGTCCGTTATCGATCTCGCAGGGAGTTCAAGCCATGGCTGTTGCCTCGACGTCGTCCTCGACCACTCCGGCCATCGACCGGCTCGGCCTCAAGGACCCGAGCCTGTTCCGCACGCAGGCCTTCATCGCCGGCCGATGGAGCGATGCCGACGACGGCGCGACGGCCGAGGTAACCGATCCGGCAACCGGCGACGTTCTTGGCACCATCCCCAACTGCAAGGCGCCAGAGACCCGCCGCGCGATCGAAGCCGCCAACACCGCCTGGCCGGCCTGGCGCGCCCGCACTGCCAAAGATCGCGGTCAGATCATCCGCCGGCTTTTCGAACTGATGATGGAGAACCAGGAGGATCTCGCTCGGCTGATGACTGCCGAGCAGGGCAAGCCTCTCTCGGAATCGCGCGGCGAGATCGTCTATGCCGCAAGCTTCCTGGAGTGGTTCGCCGAGGAGGCCAAGCGCGTCTATGGCGAAACCATCCCCGCCCCGCTCGCCGATCGCCGGATCCTGGTGATCAAGCAGCCGATCGGCGTGACCGCGGCGATCACGCCCTGGAACTTCCCGGCAGCGATGATCACCCGCAAGCTCGCCCCCGCGCTGGCGGCCGGCTGCCCGATGGTGATCAAGCCGTCGGAGCTGACGCCCTACTCCGCGCTCGCGCTGTGCGTTCTGGCCGAACGGGCCGGCGTGCCGGAAGGCGTGATCTCCGTGGTGACCGGCGACGCCGCCCCGATCGGCGGCGAGATGACGGCGAACCCGATCGTCCGCAAGCTTTCCTTCACTGGCTCGACCGCCGTCGGCAAGCTGTTGATGCGCCAGTCCTCCGACACGGTGAAAAAGCTGTCGCTGGAACTCGGCGGCAACGCTCCTTTCCTGGTGTTCGACGATGCCGACCTCGACGCCGCGGTAGAAGGCGCGATGGCCTCGAAATACCGCAACGCCGGCCAGACCTGCGTCTGCGCCAACCGGCTGTTCGTCCAGTCCGGCGTCTATGATGCCTTTGCGGAAAAGCTGGTGTCGGCGACCAAATCACTGAAGGTCGGCAACGGCTTCGAAGACGGCGTGATGCAAGGCCCGCTCATCAACGAGAAGGCCGTAGAGAAGGTCGAACGGCACATCGCCGACGCCGTCGACAAAGGCGCCAAGGTGATGACCGGCGGCGGACGCCATCCTCTCGGCGGCACCTTCTTCGAGCCGACCGTGCTCACCGGCGTCACGCCCGACATGGCGGTGATGCGCGAAGAGACCTTCGGTCCGATGGCGCCGCTGTTCCGCTTCGACAGCGACGAGGAAGGCGTCCAGCTCGCCAACGCCACCGAATTCGGCCTCGCCTCCTATTTCTACGCTCGCGACATGGGCCGCATCCTCCGCGTCGGCGAGGGTCTGGAATATGGCATGGTGGGCGTGAACACCGGCCTGATCTCCACCGAGGTGGCTCCATTCGGCGGCGTGAAGGAGAGCGGGCTTGGCCGCGAAGGCTCCCACCACGGCATCGAAGAGTATCTCGAGCTCAAATATCTGAGCCTCGCGGGCCTCGATCGATAAGAGAATTCTGGTCGCCGATCGGTTTCGCCGCAAAGGGAACCGACCTATATCCGATATCGCTAATATAAGACGATCCCGCTTGCGCGGGATCGCGGATATGGTGACGAGAGGAATGTAGGCATGACCACAACGCCGACCGCCCCCATCGTGCGGGGACACTACGACCCCGCGACCTTCTCGGTGCAGTACGTGGTCGCCGACCCGGCTACCGGGAAATGCGCGATCATCGACCCGGTGCTCGATTTCGATCCCAATTCGGGCAAGGTCACGACCGAGAACGCCGACGCCCTTTTGGGGATCGTGGCGCGCGAGGGCTGGACGGTCGAGTGGATCCTCGACACCCATCCCCACGCCGACCATTTCTCATCGGCGATCTATCTGCAGCAGAAGACCGGTGCCCCGCGCGCGATCGGCGAAAAGGTGGTCGAGGTCCAGAAAATCTGGAAAGAGATTTACCATCTGCCGGACTTCGAGGTCGGGACCGGATTTTGGGATCACACCTTCGCCGACGGCGAGACCTTCAAGATCGGTGAGATGGATGCGCGGGTGATCTACTCGCCCGGCCACACCATCGCATCGATCACCTATGTCGTGGGTGACGCCGCCTTCGTGCATGACACGCTGTTCCAGCCCGATTTCGGAACGGCGCGGGCGGACTTTCCCGGCGGGGACGCCGGCATGCTCTATCGCTCGATCATGGAAATTCTGGCGCTGCCGGACGAGACCCGGCTCTTCACCGGCCACGACTACCAGCCGGGCGGGCGGGACGTCGCCTGGGAATCGACCGTGGCCCGGCAGAAGGCGGAGAATCCGCACCTGAAGCAGGCACCGACGGAAGCCGACTACGTCGCGTTGCGCACCAAGCGCGACGCGGAACTGCCCCTGCCCAAGCTGATGCTCGCGGCGTTGCAGGTGAACATGCGCGGCGGGCGCCTCCCCGACGTGGAGGAGAACGGCCGCTCCTACCTCAAAATCCCCGTCAACGCCTTCTAAAAGGGAAGACGCGGACGCAGACCGTGGGCATGGCGCACGGTCTGCGCCGGAAGGCTGGGTCGGCTACTCGGCAGTCCAGCCGCCGTCGATCGGCAGGATCGCACCGGTGATCGACGCCGCTCCGTCGGAGCACAGGAACACCGCGAAGTCGGCCACTTGCTCGACGGTCACGAACTCCTTGGTCGGCTGGGCGGAGAGAAGAACGTTCTTCTTCACTTCCTCCTCGGAGATGCCGCGCGCCTTGGCGGTATCCGGGATCTGCTTCTCCACCAGGGGGGTCCAGACGTAGCCGGGGCAAATCGCGTTCACCGTGATGCCGTGCTGGGCTGTCTCCAGCGCCACCACCTTGGTCAAGCCGGCGATGCCGTGCTTGGCTGCCACGTAGGCGGCCTTGTCCGGCGAGGCGACCAGCGCGTGGGCGGAGGCGGTGTTGATGATCCGGCCCCACTTGCGGCTCTTCATGCCCGGCACAGCGGCCTTGATGGTGTGGAAGGCCGACGACAGGTTGATCGCCAGGATCGCGTCCCACTTGGCGTCCGGGAATTCCTCGATCGGCGCGACGTGCTGGATACCGGCGTTGTTGACCAGGATGTCGACTGCGCCGAACGTATCTTCCGCCGTCTTGATCATGCCGCTGATCTCGTCCGGTTTGGTCATATCGGCAGCGGAGTAGACGCATTTCACGCCGAATTCGCTTTCGATCGCAGCACGCTCTTTTTCGATCGCGTCGGCATCGCCAAATCCGTTGATGACGACGTTGGCGCCCTTTTCGGCCATCGCACGGGCGTAGCCGAGACCGATACCGGAGGTGGAGCCGGTGATGACAGCCGTCTTACCTTTAAGCATGTGCGCGTCCCTTTCGATTGGCATCCGGATGGTTCCAGATGATGGCATCGCCCGCGGCGTCTACGTAATCAAGCGAAGATTTACCGCAATATGACGACAGTCTGAGTAAACGAACCGAAAGGCGCAGCCGTATGCGAACCGCTCGCAAATTCGCTCCGGCCGCGCTAAGACGGCAGACAAGGCCAAAGCAGCCTCTTCGCGACACCGGCGCATACGCCGATCCCCGCAAGAAGCGGACCAGACAATGAGCGCAATCTTTCCCGACCCAGCCCATGACCATCGCAAGTGCGCCAGCACGGCTGTGCTGGCAGCCGAACGTCATTGCAAGGCGAAAGGGCTGCGCCTGTCGTCCATGCGCCGCTCGGTTCTGGAGACGCTTGCGGAGAGCCATACGCCGCTCGGCGCCTACGACATCCTCGACCGGCTTGCCGGCGAGGCGGGACGGCCCGCTCCGATCTCGGTCTATCGCGCCCTTTCCTTCCTGACCCAGGAAGGCCTGGCCCACCGCATCGAAAGCCTCAACGCCTACGTGGCCTGCGCGGAACGCCACGGCGAGGCCCAACCGCTGGTGTTTCTGATTTGCGAACGGTGCCGTCAGGTCGGAGAGGCGACGGCCGCCGACCTGGACATCCGCATCGACGCCGTGGCACGCGCCGCGGGCTTCCAGCCGCACCGAGCGGCGATCGAGATCTTCGGCATCTGTGAACATTGCGCGGCCGAAGCGGCATGACGGCGTCGGCCGATGCGCGTCACGCGCCCGCCCCGTTGCCGGATCTAAGGGCGATCGGACTTCTGGTGATCCTGTGCGCAAGCTGGGGACTGCAACAGGTCGCGATCAAGCTCGCCCTGGTCGATTTTCCGTCCCTGACACAGATGGCGATCCGCTACGCCGGCGCCCTCATCCTGGTCTTGCTCTGGGCGTTCGCGCGCGGCGTGCCGCTGTTTCGGCGCGACGGCTCGCTGCTGCCGGGCCTGCTCTCCGGCCTCTTTTTCGGGGTCGAGTTCGCGCTGGTGTATCTGGCGCTCGACCACACCACCGCCAGCCGCGTCTCGTTGTTTCTCTACACGGCCCCCTTCTTCGTGGCGCTGGGCGCCATCGTGGTTCTGCCGAACGAACGGTTGCGGCCGCTGCAATGGCTGGGCATGGGGTTCTCCTTCATGGGCGTCATGCTCGCGCTCGGCGTGCCGTCGTCCTCAGCCAGCGCATCGAGCCTGATCGCGGACGCAAGCTGCGTTCTGGCCGGCGCGCTGTGGGCCTGCCAGACGCTGACCGTCCGCAAATCCGTGCTCCGCACGCTCCCTTTCGAGAAAGTGCTGATCTACCAGCTCGCCGTCGCGACCGTGATCGCAGGGGTGATGGCGCTCGTTCGCGGCGAGACGGTGTCGTGGCCGGTCTCGACGCATGCGGTCCTCTGGGTTGGCTATCAGATGATCTGGGTAGTCGCCGTCACCTACATGGTCTGGTTCAGCCTTTTGGCGCGCTACGCCGCCGGGCCGCTGCAGGCCGGCACCTCCATGACGCCCGTATTCGGGATCGCCGCCGGCGTGCTCGTGCTCGGCGAGCCGCTCACGCCCGGCTTCTCGGTTGCGGCCGCGCTGGTGTTCGCCGGCCTGGTCCTGGTCAACTATCGCCCGCGCGCACGAAGATCCTGATCGCGTCCTGACAGAGCCGCCCGAAAGCTCTAGATAAGGGCCGGTTGAGAGATCCTTGAGGCCCTCCTCCGAGACCGAGGTCGACAGAAAGAGCCAGGCGATGACTGCGCCCCTTGCCCCCCTTTCCTCCGGCCCGTCCGAGCGGCGGCGCTCGGTGCCCGTCAATGTCGGCGGCGTCACGGTTGGCGGTCACGCGCCGGTCGTGGTGCAGTCCATGACCAACACCGACACCGCCGACATCGAGGCCACGGTCGCCCAGATCGCCGCGCTTGCCCGCGCCGGCTCCGAGCTGGTGCGCATCACCGTCGACCGCGACGAGGCCGCCGCCGCCGTGCCGCACATTCGCGATCGGCTCTGGCTGAAGAACATCACCGTGCCGATCGTGGGCGACTTTCACTATATCGGCCACAAGCTGCTGGCCGATCATCCCGCTTGCGCCGAGGCACTCGCCAAGTACCGAATCAATCCCGGCAATGTCGGCTTCAAGGCCAAGCGCGACGCCCAGTTCGGCGCGATCATCGAGATCGCCCAGCGCAACGATAAGCCCGTGCGGATCGGCGTGAACTGGGGCTCCCTCGACCAGGAGCTCCTGACCCATCTGATGGACGAGAACGCCAGCGCCGAGGCACCGCTTTCGGCGGCCGCGATCATGCGCGAGGCGATGATCCGCTCCGCGCTTCTCTCCGCCGAGCGCGCCGAGGAGCTGGGGCTCGGGCGCGATCGGATCCTGTTGTCGGCCAAGGTGAGCGACGTCCAGGAGTTGATCGCCGTCTACCGCGACCTCGCCCGGCGCTGCGACTACGCGCTCCATCTCGGCCTGACGGAGGCGGGCATGGGCTCCAAAGGCATCGTGGCGTCGTCCGCCGCCCTCGGTATCCTGCTGCAGGAAGGCATCGGCGACACCATCCGCATTTCGCTCACGCCGGAGCCGAACGGCGACCGGACCCTGGAAGTCAAGGTCGCCCAGGAACTCCTGCAGACCATGGGTTTCCGCGCCTTCGTGCCGGAGGTGGCCGCCTGCCCCGGCTGCGGCCGCACCACTTCGACGGTGTTCCAGGAGCTCGCCAAGGAGATCCAGGACCATCTATCCTCGTCCATGCCGGTCTGGAAGGAACGCTACCCCGGCGTGGAGGAGCTGCAGGTCGCCGTGATGGGCTGCATCGTCAACGGTCCGGGCGAATCCAAACATGCCGACATCGGCATTTCGCTCCCCGGCACCGGCGAGCAGCCCTCCGCCCCGGTGTTCGTCGACGGCCGGAAGGTCAAGACGCTACGTGGCCCCGGCATTGCCGACGAGTTCAAGCAGATGGTCGCCGACTATATCGAGCAACGCTTCGGCCAGCGCGCCAGCGACGCGGCGGAGTAGGGCGGCGAAAAGGATCTACTCGGCAGCTTCCGCCGTATTTTCCGCGTCGAACGCGAGCCGCGCCGCCGCCATTTCGTCGGCATGATCGTGAGCCCAGCGCGCGAGATGTCCGATCGGCTCCAAGAGGGACCGGCCGAGCGGTGTCAGAGCGTACTCGACCCGCGGCGGCACGGCCGGATAGACGGTGCGGGTGACGAGACCGTCGCGCTCGAGCCCACGCAGGGTGAAGGTCAGCATCCGCTGGGAAATTACACCGATCTCCCGTTTCAGCGCATTGAAGCGAACCGGTCCGTCGGCGAGCGTTTCCACCACCAGGACGGCCCACTTGTCGCCGATGCGCGCCAGAACCGGCGCGACCCGTTTACAGCGTCCGGAAACATGCATGTGCTCGACATCCATCGATGTGCCCTCTTGTGCACCGCAGCGCAATCGGCGAGATAGCGGTATCATTTTGATACCTAATCTCAGGCCCAAAAAATAGGAAGGCAGCAATGTCCCTTCGTCTGAACATCATCGTCGCAAGCACGCGGCCCGGCCGGGTCGGACCGAGCGTTGCCAACTGGTTCCTCGGCTACGCCAAGGAGCACGGCAGCTTCGAACCGCATCTCGTCGATCTCGCCGACTTCAACCTGCCGGTCTATGACGAGCCGAAACATCCCCGGCTTCAGGACTATCAGCACGATCACACCAAGGCCTGGGCGGCGAGCGTATCGGCCGCCGACGCCTTTGTGTTCGTGACGCCGGAATATAACTATCACCCGACCCCGGCGCTGGTGAACGCGTTCACCTATGTCTCAAAGGAATGGGGCTACAAGCCCGCCTCGTTCGTGAGCTATGGCGGCGTTTCAGGCGGCACCCGCGCTGTCGACCAGGCTCGGACCTGGTTCGGCACCTTGCGGATGATGGCCGTGCCGGAACTCGTGATGTGCCCGATGGTGGCCAACCAGATCCAGGACGGGGTGTTCACACCCAACGACCTGCAGCTTGAAAGCGCGGACGCGATGCTGTCGGAGCTCAAGCGCTGGGCGGAAGTACTGAAACCGCTTCACGGTTAGGCCAAGGGGAACCCGGTTGGCCGTCCGGAAACGTGTCGAAACCACACCTTAAACCTGCTCCGCTTTGTTGAGAAAAGTGGAACGGCTCTCGTGGTTTAATTTCGATATTGGCATCTTGTGCAGCACACTCGCGTGCGAATGTCGAAATCCGACAATCACTATCATTGATTCTATTTTATCTTTTGAGTTTGACATTTGAGACGCCGGTTAGCGGCGAGCGGCGCTCAAATGTCAAATTCGCTCCAGGAGAAAGTCCCGCAGGAAGCCGAGGCGGTCGTTGCCCCACCACATCTCGTCGCCGATCATCATGATCGGCACGCCAAAGACGCCACGATTCTGCGCTTCTAGGCTGGACGCCTCGTAACGGGCCGCCGCATCGGCGGTATCGACGAAGGCGAGGAACTCCGCCTCCGGCCAGCCGAGACCTCGTGCCAAATTCGCGAGAACGGCAGCATCGCTCATGTCGGCGCCGCTCGCCCAAGCGAGCGACCAGGCCGCGTCCAGATAGTCCGACACCATGTCCCGGTCGGACGCGAAGAACATGCCCTTGTTCAAACGCTGGGACTCAAGCGATCTCGGAAAGATCAGATCGACCCCGTAGCGTTGGGCCCAGCGCTGTAGATCCACTTTCAGGTAGCGGATCTTGGGCGGGATATCGACGTTGCGCGGCCCGGTATTGCCGGCCGCCGTCTTGGTACCCGCCAAATCTATCACCTTCGGCATCAGCCGCAGTCCGAATTCATCCGCCAGGCCAGGAAGCTTCTGGTAGGCAAGATAGGCGTAGGGACTCATGAAATCGAAATAGAAGTCCAATGTTTCGGGCATGATCAGATGTTCTACGGCGATGACGGGGCATAATCAGTTGCGGCCGGATGATAAGCTCCTGTCGAGATCGGCCCATCGCCGGCCCGACGTGACAGCGCCTTCCAGATAGGCCGATGGCACGAGGTGATAAGGCGGGCGGCAGGGGCCGGCATTCATCCAACCTGCAGCATTCATGCGCGCCTTTTCCAGGCCGATATTGTAGCTGGAAAACTCCCGAAAGGAGCCGTTCGGAAACAGTGTGCGATAAGTCGCGGCAATCTCGTTGGTCAGCGCCTTGGGCGCTTCCCAGTCTCCTCCCTGCGCTGCTTTGGCGACCAGGTCGCGCAGCTGCAGTGCCGGGGCGGGACCGCATACCGCGCCGCTGGTCCAGAACGCCGTGCAGAACTGCGGATCGATCCGGGCGGCGGCATAGTAATCGACATCCAACGGCAAGAACCGAATCCGCCGCTGCGTCAGTTCGAGATCGATATGCAGCGCTCCGATGCCCAGATATTTCGCCGAAACGACCTGCGGGATTTCAGCCACCTGCGCCCAGAACGGCCGCGGAAAGTCGAACTTGAAGGCCTCGGGGTTCGCATAGACGCAGATCGCCGTATCGGGACAGGCGTCCGCGACATTGCGATAGAACTGCACCACGGTCGGCACGTCCGGGGCGCACCACATCGGCGGGCCGAGCATGACTCCGTCGATCCCAAGCGCCCGGGCTTCACGCGTCTGGCGGATCGTCTCGCGCGTGTTCAGGCTCGTGGTGCCACCAAATACAGGAACACGCCCACGGGCTGTCTCGGCGAGCGTCGCCATGAAGGCGTGCTTTTCCTCCCAGGTCAGCGTCGCGCACTCGCCCAGGGTCCCGAGGGTGATGATGCCGTCGATGCCAGCGGCGATGAGCGCGTCGACGACGCGGGCGGTTTCGGCGAGGTCGACAGTGTCCCGCGCGGCGGGATCGGAGGCATCGGCGGTTGCCGGGGTCGGCATAATTGCCCAGCAGCCCTGAATATCATCGACGGTGAGACGTGAGTTGGACATTGGAACTCTTTCTTGAGACGACCGAAGCAGCCGGGCAGTCCCTGCGCAGCACCTCGTGCCGATGCCCCCGCGCGACCATCCCTGTGCCAGCGGGAAGGGTTAGAACGGGTAGGCCTGATCGGCGGGTTCGACCGTGACCCATTTCAGCTCGGTGAATTCGTCGATCACCGCCCGCCCATCGAAGCGGCCATAGCCGCTGGCCTTCATGCCGCCATAAGGGGCCTGGGCTTCGTTCTGCACGGTCGAGCCGTTGACGTGACAGCAGCCGGCGTCGATCCGCATCGCTGCGTCGAGAGCGCGCGTGACGTCACGACCGAAAACGGCGGCAGACAAGCCATATTCGGTATCGTTGGCGATCCGGACAGCGTCTTCGGTGTCCTTGGCACGAACCACGACGGTGCAAGGACCGAACGTTTCCTCGTCGTAGATCCGCATCGCTGCGGTCACGTGGTCGACGATCGTCGCCGACATCTGAGCGCCGGAGCTTCCCCCGCCCGTTACAACGGTCGCACCCTTCGCAACGGCGTCTTCGATCAGGGCATGGATACGCTCGCCCGCACCGGAGCCAATCAGCGGACCGATGACGCAGTCACCCCTGATCGTCGGATCGCCAACCGATAGGTCGGCCGCCCGCGCCGCAAGCCGAGCCACGAAATCATCGGCGATGCGCTCGTCGACGATGATGCGCCCGGTCGTCATGCAGATCTGCCCTTGATAGAGGAAGGCGCCGAACGTTGCGGCGCGCACGGCGGCGTCGAGATCGGCGTCATCGAGGACCACCATCGGCGACTTGCCGCCAAGCTCCAGCAGACAGCGCTTGAGATGCCGACCGGCTTTTTCCGCGATGATGCGCCCGACGCGCGTCGACCCGGTGAAGTTCACGCGGCGGATTGCCGGATGGGCGATCAGCGTGTCGACCACCTCTTCGGCTTGGGCCGGCGCATTGGTCACCACGTTCAGCACGCCAGCCGGCAGGCCCGCTTCGTAAAGAGCCTCCGCCACAAGCATATGGGTCCGGGGGCTGCTTTCGGAAGCACGGAACACAACCGTGTTGCCGCAGACGATCGGATAGGCGATGGCACGGGCAGCGAGGACAACCGGCCCGTTCCAGGGCACGATGCTGAGAACGGCGCCGACCGGCTGACGCACGGTCATCGACAGCGTGCCGGGCTTGTCGGTCGGAATGGTCTCGCCCTGAATCTGCGTAGCCAGAGAAGCGGCTTCGCGAAATAGATTGGCGGCAAGCATGACGTTGAAGCCGGCCCAAAGCTGAGAGGCTCCGATCTCCGAAGCCATGACCGAAATGAACTCCGCCGTCTTCGCCTCAAGGCAGTCCGCCGCGGCGAGGAGAATCCGGCGGCGCTCGGTCGGGCCCGTGCGGGACCATGTGGCGAAAGCGGCGTGCGCGGAGTCCGCGGCGAGAGTTGCATCGTCCGCGCCGGCCGAAGCCGCCCGTGTGACGACGTCTCCGCTCACAGCGTTGCGATGTTCGTAGGTACGACCGCTCGACGCCGGCCGCGCAACGTTATCGATGACCAGAAGAGTTTCCGTGGACATGTGCTCCCCGCACAATTTGACCTTGTTTTTTCGTGTCTAACAACAAGTACTCCCAGCGCTGAAATTGAGATTTCGGATATCAGGTATCGGCTAACGCGATTTCACTACGCGAATTACCTGGCGGATCCGCCCTCATGCGGTATCGATCTGCGACTCGGGAAGTATTTTCCCCGGGTTCATGAGCCCCTTCGGATCGAGCGCACGCTTTATCGCTCGCATCGTCTCGACGGCGGCGGACCCATGCTCCAAGACTAGATAGTCCCTTTTTCCGAGCCCGACTCCGTGTTCACCGGTACAGGTGCCGCCTGCCGCGATGGCGCGCTCGACCAATCGACGGCTGACACCTTCGGCCCGCCGGATCTCGTCGACGTCATCGGGATCGATCAGAAGAACCATGTGGAAGTTGCCATCACCCACATGGCCGAGAACCGGCGCAACGATGTCGTTCGCCTTGGCGTCCTCGCTCGCCGACAGAATGCAATCGGTCAGCGCGGGAATGGGCACACACACATCCGTGGTCAGCATCTTTCGAGGCCGGCGATAGGCCATGCAGGCATAGGCACAATCGTGCCGGGCGCGCCAAAGCCGGTTTTGCTCCTCGCGATTCTCGGACCACTCGATGCTGAAGCCGCCGGCGGCCTTTACCATTTCCTCAACGGCCTCGGCGTTCCGTCGCACGCTTTCAGGATCGCCGTGCAGCTCGAAAAACAAATGCGGAACCACCGGCATCGCGGTCTTCGAATAGCTGTTGACCGCATCGATCATCAGATCGTCCAGAAGCTCGATCCGCGCCACGGGGAGGCTCGCCTGCATGACCTCGACCGAAGCGTCCACCGCTTGCTTCAACGTCTCGAAGCAACACGTCATCGCCACCACCGTCTCCGGAATCGGAAACAAGCGAACGGTGATCTCCGTGACGATACCGAGCGTCCCTTCCGAGCCGATGAAGAGGTGGCCGAGATCATAGCCCGCAGCCGACTTGGCAGCCCGCGTGCCAGTCCTAATCACCGTTCCATCGACCAGGACGACCTCCATCGCGCGGACCACATCGGCCATGGTGCCGTAGCGCACCGCGTTGGTTCCGCTGGCGCGCGTGGCAACCATCCCGCCGATGGAGGCATCCGCCCCCGGATCGACCGTGAATGTGAGGCCGGTATCGCGAAGATACTCATTCAACGCCCGGCGCTGCAGGCCCGGTTGCACCGTGCAATCGAAGTTTCCCGGATCGACGCTCAGCACTTGGTTCATTCGCCCCAAGCTGACGACAACCCCGCCAGAAACCGGAATCAGCGCCCCTTCCACCGAGGACCCAACTCCGTAAGGAATGATGGGAACCTCGTGGCGGTAACAGATGGCGCAAATGTCCGAGACGTCCTTCGTCGTTTCGGGAAAGACAACGGCATCCGGCAACTGTGGGCGATGCCAGCTTTCGTCGCGACCGTACTGAGCCAGCACGGAGTCCCCCGTCGACATCCGCTCTCCAAGCAGCGCGCGCAGGTCTCCCAGAGCTGCGGTTAGAACGCTGCGGTGCGCCCTCTGGCGCACCGTGGTCGTGTCTCCAACGCTCATTGCGCGGAGGTTTCCGCTTGGACTTCGGAGACATGTCCGGCGAAGGTTTCGAGGATGGCTTCGCCGTCCGCGCCCTGCTCTTTCATGCGGGCGATCCAGGCTTGCTTCAGAGGCTCGGCGACTTCCAGGAGATGCGCCACGTCCTCTTCGCTTGCCTCGTTGATGGTATAGTCCGAGGCCTCCATTTTCTCCCAGGCCTCGCCCTCGACCCGGTCCCAAGCTTCGCCGGCCAACCGGGCCAACGCTTCGCCGGACACGCGATCGATCGCCGCCCGATCCGCCTCGCTCAGGCTGTTGTACGTGTCTTTGTTCATGATGACGTAGTGGACGTCGCGATACAGCCCGCCCGGTACGCGATAAGCATAGTTCAACCCGTCTTGCAAATTGAACGAGTAGACGGAGTCGGAATTGAACATGACACCGTCGACGACGCCGCGGGTCAAAAGCTCATAGGCTTCGCTTGCGGAGGAGAACTGCGGCACGATGCCGAGCTGCTCGGAGACGTCCTGCACGATGCCGCCGGTCGCCCGCAACCTGAGCCCATCCAGGTCGTCCATCGTCTTGACTTCATCGTTACTGGTGAAGACATGCGCCGGACCGTGGGCCCAGAGCCCGAGAAGATGCACGTCCTCGAACTCTCCCAGGGGCTTCAACATCTCGTCATAGGTGCGCCAATAGGCAACTGAGGCCGTGGTCGCGTCGTCGGCGTAGCCAGGCAGCGTGAACCCATAGGCCGAAGGAAAACGATCAGCCGTATAAGCCTGCACGCTCATTCCAGCGTCCGCGACACCGTCGCGCACGAGGTCAAAATGAGCCTGCGGTTTGCCCAGCGCCGGAATGAACTGAACCTTCACGCGGCCCTCGGTCGCCTCCTCGACCTTGGCGGCCCAAGGTCTCAACATTTCGGTGGTGACGGGATGCGTCGGCGGCAGCCAATCGGAGAACCGGATCGTCGTTTCTTGGGCGGCGGCGGCGTTCGCCATCGCAAGGACGATCGCGGATGCGCTCGCGAGTGTCTTCAGCATAGGTGTGTCCTCCCTTTATTTGATTGATCGTCAGAGGCTCCCCGGCAAGACCAGAACCAGCCAGGGAAATGCGATGATGAGAAGTAATCGCAAAATATCGGCAGCCACGAAGGGCATCACGCCGCGAAAAATCGTCGAGGTCTGCGTGTCCGGAAGCGTCGAGCGCAAGACGAAGACATTCATCCCGACCGGCGGCGTGATCAGGCTGATCTCGATCACCACCACGACAAAGATGCCAAACCAGATCGGATCGTAGCCGTAGCTCATCATCAGCGGATAGAAGATCGGTACGGTCAGCAGCATCATGGACATGCTCTCCAGCACCATGCCCAGCACCAGATAGAGCACGAAGACCGATAGCAGAACGCCGAGCGGAGACAGGTCGAGGCCACGAAGGAACCCGTCCAGCATCTGCAAGATCCCACCGACATTAACGAAGTTGGCGAAGATCATCGCGCCGATCAGGATGGCGAAAATCATCGCCGTCATCCGGGCACTTGCCAAAAGCGTCCCGTAGATCTCCCGCGCCCGCATGCCACCGCGGACAATAGCGAAGACCGCAGCCACCGCCGCTCCGATCCCGGCCGCCTCGGTGGTGGTGAAAACGCCGAGATAGATGCCGCCGATCACAACGGCGAAGAGGAAGAGGACACCCCAGACGCGCCCCAAGACCCTCAGCCGTTGCGCCCACGGCGTGCGCACGCCGGGAGGGCCGGAGGACCGATCCAATCCGGTGGTGATCAGGACCGCGAGACAATAGAGGAGAAGGCCCAGAAGGCCGGGCAGAATGCCCGCGATGAACAGCTTGCCGATGTCGTTGCCGGTCATGATGCCGAACAGCACCAGCGCGACGGAGGGCGGGATCAGTATTCCCAACGTCCCGCCGGCGGCGATCGAGCCCGATGCGAGGCTGTCGCTGTAGCCGAAGCGACGCATCTCCGGCATCGCCACGCGCGACATCGTCGCGGCGGTGGCCAGCGACGAGCCGCTGACAGCGGAAAAGCCGCCACAGGCGATGAGCGTCGAGAGCGCCATGCCGCCGCGGAAATGCCCGACAAAGGCATGGGCGGCCGTGTACAGATCTTCCGACAGGCGCGCCCGCGTGATGAAGTTCCCCATCAGGATGAACAGCGGCAATACCGACAGGTTGTAGTTCATCACCGTATCGAAGGCGATCTGGCCGACCATCGACATCGCCGGCGAGACGCCGACCACGAGCGCAAAGCCGACGAATCCCGCTAAGGCCATGGCGAACGCAATCGGGATCCCGCCGGCAACCAGCAGGAACATGCCGCCGAGGCCGGCCGCGACGGCGGTCATAGGCTGCCCTCTTCGAAGCTTTCATAGCGGCGACGGGGACGGAACGCGCTGATGGCGAGGAGCACGGCCGTCACCGCCGACATTGCCGACATGAAGATCGCAATCGGCGCGATCGGCCAGCTCAGATAGGGCGTGGTGTCACCGTATCGGACGATGGTCGCTGACTTTTCCATCAGCCGCCAGGCGAGAAACCCGATGATCGCCGCCGTCGCGATGTCGGCGATCGCGCCGACGACCCGCTGGGCATTCGCCGGAAGCAGATGTTCCAAATAGTCGAGAGTGACGTGCTCTCGCCGAAGCGTAGTCATTGGCAACGCCGAAAAGACAAGCACCGCCATGGCGAGCTCGATAATTTCCCCCGCACCGGGAACCGGGCTGTTGAACAGGTAGCGGGCCGTCACATCCACCACCATCAACACCACGATGGCGGCAAGCGTCACCGCGGCGCACACATTGGATGCCCCGCTCCCGAGGCGACCAAGCCCGGTCGCAATTCCGCTTAGTTGCATGTTTGAGCGCCCTGGCGCCGCACCGTCGCGGCCGTCGGCGAGACGACCCCGCCCCTATCCGGGGCGCGATGCTCGGAGCGCTTTCCGCCCGATGCCGATCTCCCGGCACCGCCAATGACGAATTCCATGGACGCCTGCTCCCCGCATCACTTGCGCTTGTTGTTTCTTGTCTAACAACACAGGCGCTCGAGGCGAGGAAATCGAGAAATCAGATATCAGGTATCGGCAGGGGCGATGGCCGGCAAGAAAACCGAGGACTATGTTTCCGGTGTTTCCGCGCCGATGTCGTCTTCACAGGTCGAAGCCGTTCGACGAATGACGGAACGTAGCCAAGCGAGATCCGCATTCGCTTCGCGATTCCGGATCCATATCATCGCAATATCGAATCCCGGCAAGTCGTAGGGCAATGGGAAGATGGCGACCGGGTATTGCTTGGCATACTGGTCGGCCATCGTTTTCGGGATGACGCTGATAAGGTTCGTACCGACCACCATCTGCGGCAGAAGCGTGAAATAAGGAACGAAGAACTGGTTGGTCTGATGGATCCCCATTTCTTCCAGCGTGTCCTGCTCGATGGTGTTGCGGCCATCTGTCCGGCAATAGATCGCATGCGGTCGCGAGAAATACTCCTCTCGGGTCACCTCGTTGGCAACCGAAGAGTGTTCAGCCCACTGAATGGCCACCCACTCCTCATGCATAAAGGTCTCGCAACCGAAGTCGGTATCGCCCTCGTCCAGACCACAAGCCTCCAGGTTGGAGCGTCGGTTGGGGCAGATGATCAGGTCCAGCGTTCCCAGTCGCAGGCCGGCGATCGACGAACCGGGCGTGGGCGCAAGCGTTAGGCTGACATTGGGAGCTTCGCGACTGAGAACACGCGCAATCCGCGACGCCATCAGCGCGGACACATAGTCGGCCGTCGCCACATGAAAATTCGTCTGAGCGGTCAGCGGGTCGAAATATTCCTTCTGGAACAGGCGGCTGCTCAACTCGATTAGCCGCTCGACCTCCGGATGCAAACGGCGCGCTTTTTCCGTCAGATGCATCTCGCGGCCGCGCTGGACCAGGATCTCATCCTGAAAGATATCGCGAAGCTGACGCAGCGCACCGCTCACTGTCGATTGCGTCAAATTCAGGCGCTCCGCCGCCCGCGTCACATTGCGACACCGCAGCAGCTCCGCGAAAATCGGCAGCAAATTGAGATTTACGGTTCGCAGACTGCGAATGAGATCCGACATGTCGCCCCTGAATTCGAGGCGAATCAGGTTTTCCTTCGAGCAGTCGGCCATGAGATTGGCCGATCCCTCGCCACAGACCTGGCCCGCCACCGGCGCGGAGTCCCTCGCACATCGCAAAGAGACACGAAGAGGCGAACCATACCCGGCAAGCCAAGGCTGCAACAGCCCGCTTCGCCCACCGCCCTTTGGTCGGGGCGGACATATTTTGGGAAGAAATCAATGAAATCGTGGGGGCGCGACACAGGCGTGTGCGGAAACGAAATGGAGACGTCTAACGTCTCGTCGGCCCGAAAACCTCATTGGCAACGCGTGTCCAACAAAGACCCGGCCCGGAGGTCGCCCGGGCCAGGTCCATTCTATTGGAAACAGAAAACGAGACCCGTTCCGCTTTTCTAGAACTCACGGAGCGGGTCTAAGTTATTGTTTCGACGTTTCCGAATGGCCAGTCAGTTTCCACTTGGCCTGGAAACGCTCTAGTTGGTCAGGCCTTTTGCTTCCGCGCGCTGCATGATGTCGCGCTGAGCCAGGACGAGGGCCTGCATGCACTGCTGTTCATCGCCCGAAGACCGCGCGTCTCGCGCCGTCTCCAGCTGGTTGGTGGCCGTCGAGGTGTCGATCCCGAGCTCATCGGCCTGGGATTTGAGCTGTTCGATCTGCGGCAACGCCTGAGCACAGGTCGGCTGCTGCTGTTGCGGAGCCTGGGACTGGGCCATGGCTCCGGTGCTGACGGCGGCCAGGAAGAACGTTGCGGTGAGAATGGTACGCATTTTTCGCGTCTCCTTCGCTTGGGGTTCGATTGACGGGAAAAGGGCTTCGAATATGAGACGTTGCTTGAGCCGGTAAGGCTCTCTTGCTTGCAAAGCTTCCGGAAAAGGCGGGATGGCGTGTCATCGCGACGGCACCACGGTCAGGTGCCAGCTTCCCTCGCTGCCGCGGACGCCGAGGCGGTAGGTGCCGGGTTGGCCGACATCGCTCTGCCCTTCGCCGGCACCGGTTTTGAAGCCGATCACGGTATCGAGCTGATCGTCGGCGGTGCGCCGTTCGAGCGTAAAGATCGATTGCTGAGAGGACCAAACCACACGCCACGGCTGATCGATGTCGATCTCGGGAGACGTCCACTCGCCGGCTCCGTTGAACTCCATCAGCGATCCGGGCGCATTCGTTTCCTCCACGGGCGCGAGCGATGCCACTTCCCGATCGAAACAGGCCAGGCGCTCTTGCGAGTCCTGAAGTTCGCGGCAGCCGAGTAGCGGCTCGACCTCCTCCGGGAGGTCCTGCGCCGACGCGACGGAAGCGGACAGCCAAACGACGGCCAGTGCCGCAGCGGCGGCGCCCATCGCGCCCATTCGGCAGGACAATTTCATTGCGCCTGACATCCTCTAGGTCAGTTGAAGCTGGCGGCGTCAGCCGATGTCGCCGTACCGGACAAAGGCTGTTTCAGCCGGGCGGCCGGTGGATCTGCACCCGGACGGGATTGGACGTTCAGGGCGGGTTGCGGAACCTGGATCCCGCGCGGCTGCGGCGCGATCTGCAAAAGCGGCTGCTCTTCGGCGAGCCGGTCCAGGAGCCGGTTCGACAACGGGGTCTCGCCGCTGAACGTCGTCACCACGGAAAACGGCCCGCTGCGCCAATAGTGGAGCGTGCGGTCACGGCTTTCGATGCTCGCGCGCTCTTTCGTGGCCGGCAGAGCCGCCGGCCCGATATAGAGGCGCATGGTTTGATCCGACGTCCCGACGACCCGGTAGGACAACTGAACCAGATCGTTCGTGCCGGAATGAACCAGCCGCATGCCCTCATATTGGAATCCGAGATCGCTCAGATCGGGCGCGACGAGTTGAATCGCGGATGTCTCTTGATAGGCGCCCATCGTCGCCGACGCTTCGGGACGGTCGACCGCGGCCTGTAGCGGCATGGCGGGGGGAAAGGCATCCTCACTCGTCCGCGCATCCAGGTCGGCCACCTCGCCAAGGAAGGCCTCGGAGACCGGCGACGGCGCGTTCGAACTTTCGCCGAGGAACCAGCCAAGCCCGACGGCCGCCAACAGCATGGCGGCGAGGGAGCCGTAGCGGCGCGCGTTCCGTGGGGCGCCATTTCCGGCCGCAAGGTGCGCGGCCGACGGAACCCGATCGGCGGCGTCCGACAGGAGCGCATTGCAGGAAGCGCGCAAGGCCTCGTTCTGCCGGCTGATCCGCGCGACATAGGCTGCGGCCTCCGGCGCGCCGACAAGATAGGCCTCGATCGCCCGCTTTCGCTGCGGATAGGCGTCGAGCAGCCCGTCGGCATAGGCCATGAGGTCGAGGTCGGAGACGGAGTCTGGCCGTTGCGTCATTTCACGCTCCTCAAACGGGGGCGCTCTTCGTGGTCGTCCCACTGCCGGCTCAGCGCTTCCCGACCGCGCGACAGGCGCGAGCGGACGGTGCCGACGGGAACGTTCAAAATGCGCGCGACGTCGTCGTAGCCAAAGCCTTCGACGGCCACGAGCAAGATCACCGCGCGCTGATCGTCGGGCAGCCGGCCGAGCGCCTCTAAAATGCTCGCACGCTCCACCCAAGCCTCCTGCGGAGACGCTTCGACGTCGTCATGTCGTTCCGATTGAAACAGGCCGGTCCAATGCCGGCGCCGGCGCGCGGCGCGCTGCTGGTCGAGAAAGGTGCGATGCAGAACGGAAAACATCCAGCTTCGCACCGACCCTGTGCGTTTCCAGGACCGCCGTTTGCGCAGCGCGGTTTCCAATGCCGACTGAACGAGATCGTCCGCCACATCCGCGTCGCGCGTCAACGAACGCGCATACCGGCGAAGATGCGGGATCTCCAGCGTGATCGCCCATTCCAGATCGCTGTCTTGCGTCGTCATCCATCACCGCGAAAGGCTTTGAAGGCGTTTTCGATGTATGGACGCCGCCCGCATCGGGATCGTTCCACCGCCGCTTACGCTTTCGCAGGAAAAATCTTGGCGGCGGCACTTCCAGCCCCTGCCGGAAGGGGCCATCGGGCCGCTGATCGCTCCGATCCGCTCGGGTTTTGCGTGACCTTGTCACCGTCCGCCGCACCCAAGCCATGGCATGCTCGCCCGCTCAAGACGGAGACCTGTCATGCGCGAGCCCCATTTCCTCGATCGAGCCTTCCTTGATGCCGGTGGCGTGCCGCATTGCGCCGAGCGGGGGCGGGTGGCGTTTGCCTGGGCGGGTCGGCCGGAGGCGTTCGTGTTTTTGCGGCGAGGTCAGCTTTCGGTGCGCTTCCGTACCAAGGGACGGACAGTGCCCTGGGCGGAATGCCGGACAAGCGGCCAGCAGGATTGCATGCCGATCACGGCGGCGATCCTATCGGGCGCCGCATTCTCAGCGCGCGCCACCTGCCTGGCGCCATCCTCCTGGATCGAACTCGATCCGAACATCTTCGTCCGCCTGATTCACGAGCACCCGAACGTGCGCGGCGCGATCTTCGCCAGCCACGCCCATCGGCTCCCGGCCTTCTTCGCCCGCCTGTCGGCGGACGCCGCCATCGGTTTCGACGGGCGATTGTCCGACTGGCTCCTGGCCCATGCGCAGGCCGGCGCGATGGTCGCGACCCATCGCGAGATCGCCGACGATCTCGTCACCGCCCGCGAGGTCGTCTCGCGGCGGCTCAAGGTGTTTGCCGAGCGCGGCTGGATCGTTCAAGAACGCGGACGGATCCTGATCTCGGCACCGGCCGCCCTATCGCGGCTCTCGCGGGGATCGTTCACCTCCAGACACGCCCAGAAGCTGCCACCGCAGCACGCCTAGGGTCGGAACCCTAGATCACGATAGGTTAAGGTCCCGAAGACCCGAAATCATGAACGTGACCGATTCCGGTGGGATAGGCCCTGGTGTGGATCGATACGCGAGGCTGCCTTGTTCGGGCCGGCGGCGAGAGGTGCAGGATGCAGGAGACCACGGAAAAGACGGACGCGGGGTGGATCGACCATTTTGCCGGGCTGAGCGCGCTGCCGGACGACATTCGCGCCGATCTGGTCAAAGGAAGTCAGATCATCTCCGTTCCCGCGGGCACCCAGGTGTTCGAACCGGGGCAGTCGGCTGACCGACTGCTCCTTCTTCTTCAAGGCACCGTCCGCGTCCAGCAGCGCTCCGACACCGGCCGCGAAGTCTTTCTGTTTCGGGTGCATGCCGGAGAGAGCTGCGTCCTGACCACCGCCTGCATGCTCGCCTTCGAAGACTATTCGGCCGACGGCATCGCCGAGACCGACGTCACGGCCGTCGCCATCCCCCGCGCCACGTTCGATGACCTGGTCGCCCGCTCGGCGGTGTTCCGCGAGTTCGTCTTCACCGCCTATTCCCGCCGCATCACGGACCTGTTCACCCTCATCGACGACATCGTCTTCCAGCGCATGGACGTGCGGCTTGCCTCGCGGCTGCTGGAACTCGCCGGCCCGGACGGCGTCGTGCATGCCACCCACGCCGTGCTCGGCACCGAACTCGGCACGGCGCGCGAAGTCATCTCGCGGACGCTGTCGGAATTTCAGCGCCGGGGCTGGGTCCAGCAGTCACGCGGCGAGGTTCGCATCGTCGGCCGCGCCGGGCTCGAACAGCTTGTCCGCTCGGCCGGCGAGGGCTGACCGATAGCCGACCCGTCGAGAGCCGGCACCCGTTCCCGCTGATCGGGCCCGATGCGCCCCCGCCTCCCTGACGACGACTTTGTGACGAAGTCACCGAAGTCTCTATCCCGTTCGTGCGATGGTGAACCGATCAGAGTTTCGCCAAGGAGCACGAGATGACGACGAATATGGGGAGGTTGGATCGCGGACTGCGCCTCGTCGCGGCCGCCGTGTTGATCCTCATCGCCTTCGCAACCGACTTTGCCGCCGCGGGTGCTCTTCACTGGGTGCTGCTGGCGGTGGCTGCCATCTTCGTGGTGACCGCGCTGGTCGGCGTATGCCCGCTTTATCGCGTGTTCGGTATCAGGACTTGCCCCTCCCGATGATGATAGAGACTGATTTCACCCCATGGGCCTCGCTGTTCGGCGGTATCCTGATTGGCCTCGCATCCGTCGCGCTGATGGCTCTGAATGGCCGCATCATGGGCGCGACCGGCATTCTCTCCGGCGCGGTGTTCGACCGGCGCCCCGGCGACGTCGCATGGCGGGTCGCCCTGCTTTTGGGCATGGTCACGGGTCCGCTCGTCGTGCTGGCCGTCACCGGTCGCCTGCCGGCAATCGAGGTGCCCGTGACTCCGACCGCACTCGTCATCGGCGGCTTCATTGTCGGCATCGGCGTGACCTTCGGCTCCGGCTGTACGTCCGGCCACGGCGTGTGCGGCATGGCGCGGTTTTCCGTCCGCTCCATCGTCGCCACGCTGAGCTTCATGGCCGCGACCTTCGTCACCGTCTTTGTCGTTCGCCACGTGATCGGAGGCTGAAAAATGCGGCTCGTACTTGTCTATCTCGCCGGCTTGGTCTTCGGCATCGGCATTTCGATTTCGGGAATGGCGAACCCGGCCAAGGTCTTGAACTTCTTCGACGTGGCCGGGACCTGGGACCCGTCCCTCATCTTCGTCATGGGTGGCGCGCTGGTGGTCACGGCGATTGGCTACCGTCTCGTCTTCACGCGCCGCGCTCCGATCTTCGCGCCCAATTTCTCGCTTCCCTACACGAAGCTGATCGATGCGCGCCTAATCGCGGGTTCGGCCGTGTTCGGCATCGGGTGGGGCATTGCGGGCTTCTGCCCAGGCGGAGCGCTGCCCGCGCTCGGGACGGCAAACCCGTTGGTTTTCGTCTTTGTCGCCGCACTTCTGGCGGGGATGGCGATCGCCCACGTGCTGGTGCGGGTCACCACCGTGCGCCAGCGATCGGCCTGAGCCCAACAATGGAGGAAATCATGAGCGAATATCGGATCGACACGTCCGTGAAGCCCGAGGTGAAAGGCTTCTTCGACCCCGCAACCAACACGATCAGCTATGTGGTCAAGGATCCCGGCTCCAACGCCTGCGCCATCGTCGATTCCGTGATGGACATCGACTATGCCGCCGGCCGCATCACCTACGACCATGCCGACGAGATCATCAAGTGGGTGAAGCAGCACGACCTCAAGGTCGAATGGTTGATCGAAACCCATGTTCACGCCGACCATCTCTCCGCCGCGCCCTACATCCAGGACAAGCTCGGCGGCAAGCTCGGCATCGGACGCAACATCACCGTCGTGCAGGACACTTTCGGCAAGGTGTTCAACGAAGGCACCGAGTTCCAGCGCGATGGCTCGCAGTTCGATCGTCTCTTCGACGATGGCGACACCTACAAGGTCGGCGGCATGGAATGCCTCGCCATCCACACGCCTGGCCATACGCCGGCCTGCATGACCCATGTGATGGGCGACGCCGCCTTCGTCGGCGACACGCTGTTCATGCCGGACGGCGGGTCCGCCCGGGCCGACTTTCCCGGCGGCGATGCCAGCGTGCTCTACAATTCCATCCAGAAGGTGCTGAGCCTGCCGGACGAGACACGGCTTTTCATGTGCCATGACTACGGCCCCAACGGCCGCGACATCCGTTGGGAGACCACGGTCGCCGACGAGAAGCTCCACAACATCCACGTAGGCGGCGGCAAGACCAAGGAAGAGTTCGTCAAGTTCCGCACCGAACGCGATGCGCAGCTCGACATGCCGAAGCTGATCATCCCCTCCTTACAGGTCAACATGCGCGGCGGCGAGCTGCCGCCGGCGGACACCAGCGGCAAGCGCTTCCTGAAGGTGCCTCTCAACGGGCTCTGACAGACTTCGGCGCGGGCGGCATGGCTGCTGAAGGAGCGGATCCTGCCGCCGATCTACTGGAAGGCGATGCTGCGCGGCCGAGAATGGATGGCGAAGCCGGAAAAGGTGATAGCCAAGGCCGTCGATTAAACTCGTTTCCGAGCGCGGCGGGCGCCCGTTCGTTCGCCCCTCGGAAACGCGGACTGTCTAGCAACCATTTCCGACGCCCGGCCGGGGCGTCGGCGTCTATCCGGGACGACGCCTCGTGCGTCCCCGGCTTTCCCGAAGGCTGAAGCATGCACGGACTTGCCCGCTACATTCCGGTTCTCGACTGGGGACGCAGCTACGACCGAAATACCCTATCGAACGACCTGATCGCGGCGCTCATCGTCACGATCATGCTGATCCCGCAATCGCTGGCCTATGCGCTGCTGGCCGGCCTGCCGCCGGAGGCGGGCATCTACGCCTCGATCGTTCCGATCCTGCTTTACGCGGTGTTCGGCACCAGCCGCGCGCTTGCGGTCGGGCCGGTGGCCGTGGTGTCCTTGATGACGGCGACGGCGATCGGGCAAGTCGCCCAGCAAGGCACCGCCGGCTATGCCGTGGCGGCGCTGACGCTAGCGCTCCTGTCCGGCGGCTTCCTTCTGTTCCTCGGCATCTTCCGGCTGGGCATCCTGGCGAACTTCCTGAGCCATCCGGTGATCGCCGGTTTCATCACCGCATCTGGCATCCTGATCGCCACCAGCCAGCTCCGGCACATTCTCGGGGTGAGCGCCGGCGGCTTCACGCTGTTCGAGATGGTGGACTCGCTCGTCACCCATCTCGGCACGCTCAATTGGATAACGCTGATCATCGGCGTGCTGGCAACCGGCTTTCTGTTCTGGGTGCGCAAAGGACTGAAGCCGCTCCTGCGCAGCCTCGGCGTTGGCCCGCGCCTTGCCGACATCGCCGCCAAGGCCGGACCGGTCGCCGCCGTGGTGGCAACGACGCTCGCGGTCTGGGGCTTCGGGCTTCACGACCGAGGGGTCGCCATCGTCGGCGAAGTGCCGCAGAGCCTCCCGCCCTTCACCATGCCCGGCCTGTCGCTGGAGCTGATTTCCGAGCTCGCGCTGCCGGCCGTCCTGATCTCCATCATCGGCTTCGTGGAGAGCGTTTCGGTCGCCCAGACGCTCGCCGCCAAGAAGCGCCAGCGCATCAATCCCGACCAGGAACTGATCGGCCTCGGTGCGGCCAATCTCGGCGCGGCCTTTACCGGCGGCTATCCCGTGACCGGTGGCTTTTCGCGATCGGTCGTGAACTTCGACGCGGGCGCGGAGACGCCCGCCGCCGGCGCCTTTACGGCAATCGGCCTCGCCATCGCCTCCGTGGCGCTGACGCCGCTGATCTACTTCCTGCCCAAGGCGACGCTGGCGGCCACCATCATCGTCGCGGTGTTGAGCCTGGTCGACTTCTCCATCCTGAAGAAGACCTGGCGCTACTCTCGCGCCGACTTCGCCGCCGTCGTCGCGACGATCGTTCTGACGCTTGCCGCCGGCGTGGAGGTCGGCGTCGCCGCCGGCGTTCTCCTCTCCGTCGCCCTGCACCTCTCCAAGACCGCGCGTCCGCATGTGGCCGAAGTGGGGCTCGTGCCCGGCACCCAGCACTTCCGCAATATCAAGCGCTACACGGTGGAAACCGTGCCGTTCGTCCTGACGCTTCGGGTCGACGAGAGCCTCTATTTCGTCAATGCGCGCTTCCTGGAGGATCTGGTTCAGGACCGGGTCTACGAAGGCTCCGGAATCCGGGACGTCGTCTTAATGTTTTCGGCGGTGAACGAGGTCGACTTCTCAGCGGTCGAGACGCTGGAAGCGATCAATCATCGCCTCAAGGATCTCGGCATCGGCCTGCATTTGAGCGAGGTGAAAGGCCCCGTGATGGACCGGCTGAAGACCGCGCACTTCCTGCAAGAGCTCAACGGGGAGGTCTTCCTGTCGCAATATCACGCCTGGATGATGCTTTCGCAGAACGACGGTCCGGCGCAGGCTGCCGAGTAGTGCCAAATTTTGGCGGCGCTCGCCGCCAGAACCGATCGGACGACCTTGCGGACGCTCGCTGCGATGACCGGGATCACACAGAAAACTCAGCGACAAATCATCCGTTGAGCTCGATCCGGTACGTGACCGTCGGACGGCGCGTGGCGATGCGATCATAGAGGCGTCGGGCCGGCATGTTGTCCACGTCCGTTTCCCAGCAAAGCCGTCGCCACCCTTGTTGCCGTCCCACGGCCTCCAGATGAGCGAGTATCTTGGTCGCGACGCCCTGGCCTTGGGCCTTGGGCGTCACCCAAAGGTCCTCCAGAAGGCACACCACCGCGAACGAAAACGTGTGGGGGTGGAGGATGGTGTGGGCCAGTCCGATTGCCCGATTGTCGCGGACGGCAAGCCACGCCTGCATCGGCGAGGCAGGATCGAGAATGCGTTGCCACAGCCCATCGACCACGGCGCCCGTCATTCCGCCAGCCTTGAAATGCGCGCAGTTTTCTGCCCACAAGCGCTCCCATTCGCGCCGATCCGTCGGGCCGGCGGCCGAGATTGTCGGCATCGTCTCTAACCTTTTCTCTGACCGTCCGGAGCTGCGCGAGCCAGCAGGCGGCCGGGCGCTCCCACTGGGATGTCGCCGGATTGCAGCCAGGCGAGCGCGAGCGGCCAGAGCGTCTCCTTGAAGCGGTCGTGGAAGAAGGCAAAGTGCCCGATCACGTCCACCCCGATGTCCGAGGGCGCAATCTCCCAATGAAGCCGTTCGGACGAGCTAAAGTAGGCGAGCAACCGACTGAGCGCTGCCGGCGTCCCATGCGGATCGTCGCTCAGCCCGATCGCCAGGATCGGTGCGGTCGGCTTGGTGAAACGGCCCCGTAACAGCTCCGACTCGCGTTCCCCGCCAATGAACAGATCCTGCCGCACCGTCTCCTCGAACCGTGCCTTCATGCGACTCCAGTCCCGGACGACGCCGGCCGGCGTATCCTCCATCCAGCCCAAACGCTTGGCCGGAAAGTAGCCGAACACCTGTGTCAGCAGCGGCATGACGACATGCCATTTCAGATACATCTTCCGGCGCTGCGTCCTTCCGTAGTCGCGCCAATGGGCGAACTGCGAGCCCACCGTCAGGATCCGCGCGATCTTCCGATTGGAGGGCGCGAGCCCGATGGCAAACCCACCGATCGAGTGGCCGACGACGTGGATCGGCTGGCCGGGAAACTCCGATTGCGCAAAACGCAGCGCCGCTTCCAAATCGCGCTCGCCCCAGTCGACCCAATCCGCCCGGAACCCACGCAGGGACCGCGGACGGGACTCCCCGATCCCCCGATAGTCGAAGGTCACGACGTTGAAGCCGTTGGCAAACAGATAGTCGGCGAAACGCGAATAGTATCGACACCGAACGGATGTCGCCGCCGACACCACCACGACAGGACGCCCGACTTCGTCCGGGTCGTGGCTCCAAATGAAGCCACCGATCGCCACGCGATCGGCGGCATCCATCCGAAACGGCACACCAACCCGCTGCCCGCTCGAATTGACCGCCCATCCTGTGCAACGCGTCAGCTCTCCCACGCCCTCTCGCTCCGGTACTCAAGCCCTTGAATCCGAGGCCATTTCTTATCGCTTAGATGTGTCCATCTGAGCGGAAAGGCTCCGGTGTGATGCTGACATTTTCCGCGCTGCAGCGGGAGCGTCGAATGAGCATGTCTCCGCATGAGCTGAGAAGTGCTCATTTGCCTTGGCAACGGTTCGAGCGTTTTTCTTAAGCAAGGAGCAACCGGCGGACACGGTTCAATGCGACCAGTCATCAAGCTTGAGGAGCTATCGCTCCAGGCACAGACCCATGGCGAAAGCTTCCTGGCGCGCACGGCGTCGGTCGCCGCGCCACTCGGTGCGACGCATCTCGGTGCCCGTTATGTGGAAATCCCCCCCGGCAAGAAAGCGTGGCCCTATCACAGCCATCACGCCAACGACGAACTGTTCGTGATCCTCGAAGGGCGCGGGCGGCTCCGCCATGGCGGCCACGACTATGCGATCGCCTCTGGCGACGTTGTGGTGTGCCCCGCCGGCGGCGCGGAAAGCGCGCACCAGTTGACCGCAGAAGGCGATCAGCCGCTCAAATATCTTGCCGTCAGCAGCATGCGCGAACCCGATGTGCTGGAATATCCCGACAGCGGGAAAATGGCCGTGTTCGCAGGATCTGCGCCGGGCGGCGACAAGGCCGCCCGCCGCGTGGATCTCGTGGTGCGTCCGGCCGATCGTGTCGACTACTGGGAGGGCGAAGATTGAGGGCCGAGCAGAAGATGCGCTTCGGTGGAACGGCTTCGAACCCGCCAGGGCGCTCATGACGAGCGAAAAAACGATCGATTTCTGGTTCGATTTCGCCTCCGGCTATGCCTATTTCGCCGCGCTCGACATCGATGCACTCGGCAAGCGCGTGGGCCGGCGGATCGTCTGGCGCCCCTATATGCTGGGCACGGCCTTCAAGGCGACAGGTTCACGAGGGCTGTCCTCGACTCCGCTGAAACGGGACTATGCCTGGCGAGACTGGCAACGCATTGCCCGGCTGCGCGGGGTTCCATTTCGGCTTCCCGACCACCATCCCTCCGTCGCGCTCGCCGCAACGCGCGTCTTTTACCTCATCGAGGAAACAGACCCGGCGGCTGCGCCCGGCTTCGCCCGTGCGGTCTTCGAGGCCTACTTTACGCACGGCATCGACTCGGGAAGTCTCAGCCAGGTCCTGGAGATTGCCGCCTCGCTTGGACTCGAAACGAAGTCCCTTGCCGCCAATGCGGCATCTCCGCCGATCAAGGACAGGGTGAAGCGGATTTCCGATGACGCTGTTGCCCTTGGCGTTTTCGGCTCGCCGTTCTTCGTCGCCGATGAAGAGCCGTTCTGGGGCTGGGATCGGATGGCGATGATGGAGCAGTGGATCGAACGCGGAGGCTGGTGATCGGCGGAGCGGGGCCGGTCTTACGGCCAATGCTCATGACCGCCGGTCAGGAATGCTCCTCCGAAGCCAAATTTTCGGCTTTTTTCGCTTCGTCCAGCATCCAGGCGCGGACATTCCTGATCCGCCGATCGCGCTCGAGAGCCGGCGGAAAGCACAGATAGTAGCCGGCATTGGCCGGCACCTTGTGACCGAGAAGGAGACTCAGCCGCCCTGCGGCAATATCCCATGCCGCAATCTCGGTGCCCGCGAGCGTCAGCCCCGCCCCATCGATCGCGGCTTTCAGCCCAATGCCCGCCGAATCCACGATGGTGATCGCCCCCGGCTTGATGGGGCCGCCAGGAAGCGTTTCGTTCCAGCGCTCGAAATTCTCCCGCCGATGTTGGGACAGGAACAGGTTGGCGTGTCCAATCGTCTCGCGAAGAGTGGCCTCGTCCTGCAAGGCCCAGTCGGGCTTGCCCAGCAAGGCGACCGTCTCCTCGAACAACGGCTCGGCGAGAACGCCCGGCCAGACGCCGCGCCCGTGGCGGACGGCGGCGTCTGCAACGCCGGCGCTGAGGTCGACGGCAGCCTGCGTCGTCGAGATGAGGAGCTCGAAACCGGACCGCGCGAACGGATAGGTCGTGAGCCGCGGCGACAGCCAGTGGACCGCAAACGTCGGCAGCATGGAAAGACGAAGCGGCCCGAGCTTGCGTTCATTCTTCAACGCCCCCACCGCCCCGACGATCCGGCTGAAGCCGGCCGTGAGTTCCGGCGCCAGAACTTGCCCGGACTCCGTCAGTTCCAGACGCGGGCCCACCCGGCGCATCAGCTCCACGCCCAACAGCTCCTCCAGGATCCGCAACTGATGGCTGACGGCCGACGGCGTCACGCCGATTTCCGCGGCCGCCCCCTTGATCGACAGATGGCGCGCGGCTGCCTCGAAGGCGCGCAATGCGTTCAACGGCACGTTCAGTCGCATTGTCTCGGTCACAACCAGCCACCGCAAGTTTCCACCACGTATCCGGCGCTCCAGGAACCGAACACCATCGGGCAGCACAACGGATGATTTCTCACTTTGCTCTGAAGATTACTCACTCGCCGAAAGCAAGGTGCCCGCAGAAAACTATCCCTCGTCAACAGTCTTGAACAGCCGAGAGCGACGCTTCGATGCTTCCCTTTGACGATCGTGATGGATTGATCTGGTTCGACGGTGCTCTCGTGCCCTGGTCCGAGGCCCGGCTTCATGTTCTCACCCATGCGCTTCATATGGGTGGCGCGGTCTTCGAGGGCATACGGGCCTACGACGGAGAGATCTTTCTCGGAGACGCCCATTTCGAGCGGTTTGCGCGGTCCGCCGAACTGCTCGGCTACGTGCTTCCCTATTCCCCGCTTGAAATCACCAAGGCGACGGAAGCCGTGCTTTGGGCCAATGAGCTGAAGGACGCCTATATCCGCCCGCTCGCATGGCGCGGCAGCGAAAGCGTATCCGTGGCCGCGCACGGCGCAACGATCCATGTCGCCATCGCGGCGTGGGACTGGCCGACCCCGGCAGCGCTGGGCAAGAGCAAGACCGGCATCCGTCTTCAGCTCGCGACCTGGCGCCGGCCGCGCCCGGACACCGCACCCACCGCTTCCAAGTGTTCCGGTCTCTACATGATCGGCACGCTGGCGCGCCATGCAGCCCTCGACGAGGGAGCTGACGACGCCCTGCTTCTCGATCTGGACGGAAACATCGCCGAGACGACGTCCACCAATATCATCATCGTCAAGGATGGCGTGCTCGTCTCCCCCGTCGCCGATTGCTTCCTCGACAGCATCACCAAACGCTACGTGTTCGACCTGTCGCAAAAGCACGGTCTTGCCAACGAAGAGCGGAAGGTTTCGCTTGCGGATCTCCGCGCCGCCGATGAGGTGTTCGTCGTCGGCACCTCGATCGAGATCCAGCCGGTGATCGAACTCGCGTCGAACGAAGGCCGCATGCAGTGGGACATCGGGCCGGTGACGCGAAAGCTGATCGACGACTTCCAGACATCGATTCGCCGAAGGGTGCCCGTCGCAGCCCATCTTTGAACGGTCTCTAGAGATAGAGCCAAGTCAATCCAAGGCCGACGGCGATGATGAGGACCCGCAAGATGGCGGGATTGATCCAGCGGGCGAAGTGCGCGCCGAGATAGCCACCCGCGACCGCCCCCGCCAAAACCACGGCACCCGGCCCCCAGGCGATAATCCCCGTGACGACGAAGATCGCAACGGCAACGCTGGAGACGATCGTGGCGAGCGCGTTCTTGACCGCGTTTGCCTCGTTCACATCGTCCAGCCCCACCAGCGTCAGCACCGCCATTAAAAGAATTCCGAGCCCGGCACCGAAATAGCCGCCGTAGATTGCGACGATCAAATCCAGGATCAGCGCCACCGGTTTCGAGAGATTGCCGGATCGGCTCGCCAGCACCCAGGACCGCAGCTTCGGCCCGGCGGCAAAGAGCAAGGTCGCGGCGAGCAGCAACCACGGAATGAGCTGCCGGAACAGACCATTGCCGGTCACCGACAACAATCCGGCGCCAATGATCGAGCCGATCACAAAGACCGGCGCACTCGTTTTCAAGCGGTCGGCATGACGGCGGAGTTCCTGACGATAGCCGAGAAGGCTCGTGGCATGGCCGGGCCAGATCGAGATGGCGCTGGTGGCATTGGCCATGACCGGCGGAACCCCGGCGGCGAGCAGAGCCGGAAACGTGAAGAAGGTCCCGCCCCCGGCGATGGCGTTGCAGCCGCCCCCGACGAACCCAGCCGCGCCGAGCAGAAGGAAATCGTAAACATCCATGACGGATCAGGTCTGCCGGTCGAGCGCGAGCCGGACGCCGAACGCGACCAGGACCGACCCGGTCAGACCGTCGACCCCCCGCACGAAGCCGGGACGGCGCAAAAGCGTCGCGAAGGGACGCGTCGCCGCTGTGAGGATCGCGAACCACGTTAGCCCCATCGCGGCGTGAATGGCGGCCAACCCGATGCTGAAGCCAACGATGGGCACACCCACTGGGATAAACTGCGGCAGCAGACTGACATAGAACACCCCGACTTTCGGGTTCAGCAGATTGGTCATCAGTCCGCGCCAGAACCAGCCGGTCGACCGGCCACGGGATGCCTCCAACCCTGCCCCCTCCAGCGCCTCCCCTGCACCGCGCAGACCGGCAAGGAGCAGCTTTGCGCCCAGCCAAACAAGATAGGCCGCACCGGCATATTGCAGGACACGGTAGCCAAGTTCCGACACCGCAAGCACGGCGCCAAGACCGAGCGAGGCGAAGAGCCCCCATGCCAGCACGCCGGCGACCACGCCGGCGCCCGCCGCCATCGCCTCCCTGCCGCCTTCCACCGTCGCTGTCCGCAAGACCAGAGCGGTATCCAGACCCGGCGTGATCGTCAGCAGACCGGCTGCCAGGGAAAACGCAAGGATCGCGGTGGTGGGCTCCATATCAACCTCGCAAACCGGCGCAGAAGGCTTCCAAGAGCATGCGTCCTTCCTTCCATGCTCCGAGACCACTGTCGCCGTTGATGTGCCCGCGGGCACCAACGTCGACCAAGCCCGCATTCCATTCCCGGGCGCGCCGGCGAACATAGTCCAGCGAACCATAGGGATCGTCCGTGCTGCCCACGATCAGCGTCGGAAACGGCAAAGGCCGCGTGGGCGGATCTCCGAAACCGGCCGCCTCGTCGGGAAAGGCCGGCTCGTCGGGATCCGGAACGGCGACGAGAAACGCTCCGCGAACCCGTGGCCCGACCCGCTCGGCGGCGTGGGCGACGAGCAGACAGGCCAGGCTGTGGGCGATCAGCACCGGCTTCTCTTCGGCCTCGGTCACGGCAACCTCCAGTGCACGCAGCCAATCGATCAAATCGGGCTGGTCCCAATCGGCCGGACGAAATCTCTGAAAGGAGCGGTTCTCGGCTTCCCAATGGCTCTGCCAGTGCGCCGCGCCGGATCCGCCGATACCGGGAAGAAGAAGTCCTGCCACCATCGGAAATCCCCGGCCTATTGAGTGGAGAGGTCGACGGACGGATCGTAGTGTCGGTCCTCGACCTCTTTCGTAATCGCCTGCCCGCAAACCATCGCTTGCCGGCTCAGATCGTATGCCAGACTCGGCGCTCCATGCAGTTTCCAACCGCGATTCAACGCCTCCGTAAGGCGATGGCAGAACGCAGCGTCATCCACGCCGGTCAGCACACGATAGAGGATCATCCCCACCTGGTCCCCGTTGCTTGCGAACAGCACATCATAGGCCTCCGGCAAGCCCCGGAAACTGAAGCGATCTCACTCGATCAGCAGGTTTCCTCACGCGCTCGTCTCCCCGCGCGCATCGCGCGTCGTCTCCGGGGAAGAGAAAATACGAGCGTTTCCGGGTCGCGTTGGCCCCGCCTTACCGATCGCCGGTCGGCCTGGCTTCACGACAAGCTCATGCAGTCATTGACCGACATCGACCGGCTCCGAACCTGGATTGCCAATTCTTCAATTGTTCGAGCGGATCGGCGTGCATTCGCTTGATGACGTCAGCTCCTGCATCGACGGACAGAGAGATTCCGCCAAAATTGTCATGTCGATGAGACCGATGCCGAGCGGCCGGTCATCTTTCGAGAGCCCAAGACTCTTTGGCGATGTTGGCTTTGCGATTTCGAATTCAACTTCAATTTCCTGGCCCGGCTCAACGGCGTCGGGAAGTGGTACGATCATTTCACAGCAATATTGCGGAAGAGATATCCGAATGAGTTCCCAACTGGCCACTCGTTTGCCGTTGATCAAAACTCTTAGGGTCTGATCTTCCATGCCCGGGCCGAAGAAAGGCTGGAAGTGAATCGCGAGCCCGGACAGAGGCGACTCTATCCCACCTGTATCAAGTGTGATCGTCGCGGTGTCGGCCTCAGTCCAAACGCCCCAGCTCTCCTGTCTGGACCAGCCATCCTTGAGAAGTTGACCATTCAGCCCGTCGGCAAACAGCATTTTCTTTCCGACCTCGATGCCATTCTCGACGGCGACACCAGCGCTCGTTCGATCGATTAACGTGCAGACATTCAAGGTCTCAAACGTGGTTCGGACGTGCCGACATGCCTTTTTTGAAAGCCCGTAGCGATGAAGAGCCAGATCCCCTTCCTCATTTGTCCCTTCGACCGTCACCAAACGAACGATGCCCCCGGGCGGGGACGCGAGTCCCTCTCGGATCTTTCGGTCAAATGTCCCACCTTTTTCAATTGGCAGACTACCCAGTCGATAGATCCGAGACTCGGGGTCTAGCTCAGTAAACAACCAAGAAATCGGTTCCGCCTTGTCGACCACGAGATAGGCGGCAGGGCCATTGAACTCGGGAACATCCGGAAGTTCGTACCAGGCATCCTGAAATGGAACGCGCCCCCACGAGTATGTCTCATTCCAAAACACAAGCACAAGCGCGCATACAAGGCTCACTGCAACCGGCACGCGCCAGTTTAAAATCAAGGACGTCGATGATTGCCAGATCAACGCTACGATCAACGGCCCGGCGATCAATTCGAGAGGTAGCGCATAGCGCTGTATATAGAAAAGAACCGTCCATAACCCGCCAGCCACTATGAAGAACGCCCCAAGGCGTCCGAGCATCAGCCGCTCCCGAATCCGGTCGATGTCGGCGACCGTATCGACTTTTGCTGCCGAGCCTCGACGCACGCCGTACGCAGTTAGCGCGCCCAGAATAACCAGACCTAGGAGAAGATACCGCGCGTCGCGGAAATCGAGCTCATTGGTCGATTGAACCCCGAACGCCATCTGGAGCGGACCGTAGATCGCTTGCCAAAGCCCATCTACCTGCCAACGGTGATCCCGGATGTTCTCCAGCGGGAACTCCGGCGAAGCGAAAATCTGGTTGTAAAACGGGAAAGTCGGGTTTCCGTAAGTCTGCCAAAGCTGGAAATGCCAAGCGCCTCCAAAGAGCAGAGCGCCTCCCACGCCACCGCATGCGAGCAATAAGATTGAGATATAGCGGTTTCGCCATTTGGGTCCGAGGAGAACCATCGGAACCACGGCGAGCGCGAAAATCGCATTTGTTAGCTTTAGAGCCGCCGCCGCCCCGACAAGAAAGCCTCCGAATGCGGTTTGCCAGGCTCCGCTGCCTCGGACACCAGCGGGAACATGGACCAGCAAAACCACACCGCCCAGCACAAGGATACTTGTAGCGGCGTCTGAAAAGGTGGTGCCGAGTTCAGCGAGGTACGTCGGGCTGGAGGCCGCCATGAGAGTGGCGGCGAGAGCGAGAAGAAAGCGCGTCCCTGCGGAGGCAGAGACCAACATGCGCTCGCAAAGCACAAAGACAAGCAGAAGGTTCAGGCCTTGAACGGCAGATATAATTGCACTTGTAACGACGGGCGAGAAATGCTGAGCGAGCAGAAAATCAATGACGTAAGGCAATGGGTTCAGGAATGAGTGCACCCCTGCGGCGGTGACGTCTACCGCGTGCCGTCCATTTAGAAACGCATACGCATCGTAGAAATGGTAGTTTCTCTGATCGAAGTTGACATCTTGCCCTGCGTTCAGGGCGTATAAAACGGTAAAACCTATACAAAGAACACCGACCAGGAAAAATCGTGATCTAGAGACAGAAATTTTTTCGAGAAACCTGACGGACATAGCGTTGGTGATTCCAAGATTCTTACCGACAACGCCTGCAAGTCCGCACAAGCCGAGCTTGCTGGCCCCAAGTTCACCAGCCTACCAGAGCCCTTTTCCGCTCAGGAGAAAACATTTGAGCGACGAGCAACGGCTCCGGATGCAATAGGTTGAGAAGTCCTTAGCGTTCAGATTGAAACAATTTGACTGGGAGAAACACAGGCCAATTCAACCGAACTGCGGAAGATCAAGCTCACATGCGTAAACTAAGAAGAATCGCGACGCGATCCCTTTTCATTACCTGATGAGAATACATCCATTCAGGAGAGTACACCTCGGCCTCACGACTCACCACAGCCTCCGATATATTTCCGCCAGCTCCAGTGGCAGACATATATAACGATCCTACCCGGCACGACTGTCCAGACCTCTAAAAATCGTCACGCCACATGTCCTGACTTGTTACCCAATTTTGCAAGTCGGAAGAACTCCTTCTCCGAGCAGGCCAGCGATATCGTCGGCGCACGCCCGGAGCCCGTCATCACTCCCACTCCCACCTGATGAAAGTGGAGACGCAGGATCCCCTTACTCTCTATTGTATCTGAGCCTAATGGCAGTTCTATTTCACAGGCTTCACCCGGTTCGACAGGTTTTCCGAGCGGTTGAAAAGAATATTGGTGACGCAGGCTACCATTTGCATCGATCCACTCCGCGAAGAGACATGTGGCCCCCTTTCCCGCGATGAGCCAACATGCCGATGACGTATTTTCGAGGCCGAGCCTCACAAATTCGTCGCCGTGTTCCAAAACATGGAAGGCACCGCTCATCCGCACGGGATCACCATGATATAGACGGCCCGGTGCGCCACGCGGCTTGGAGGATTTCCGCGATAGATAGAAGATCGTCTCCCCTCGAAAGGCCAGATCGTCGCCTCGAGACACCAGCAACTCTGCAGTCGCGGGATCAATTTTGCGATCATAGACATCGACCGTGGACAGGCGCATCGTTTCGAAACCCGCAGCTTCGCCAATCTCCGCAATCTCAGGCGGAGCGTATTCTCGGTTGTGGCGACCGTAAACACCGCCGGAAGGGACGAAGATACCGAACGAATAAGGAGCAATACCATTTAGCATCTTCCACACCCCTCTATGACTAACGATATTCGGAGTGGTGATTAGTAAATGACCTCCGGGCTTCAATACGCGGCTTGCTTCGGAAAAAAAGAAGTATGGATCGAGCGCCAAGTGCTCGAGAATTTCCATCCCTGTAACCAGATCAAAGGTCTCGTCTTCATACGGCCACCGGTCGCGTTCGCTGTTGGCCGGATCGAGCCGAACGGGAAAGCTCGGCAAATCCGGCCGTCGCGATCGAATTCTTTGCGAGTAAGGATTTGGGCCCTCCCAAAGGCCCGCCATCGAAATCCCTGGAAAGCTATTAGCCAAAAGCGCTTGGAAGACCAGCGGAGGGAAGACACCAACATCAAGTGCGTTTTGGGGCGACAACCCTTCCAAATAGGATAGCGTGGTCAGGAAGCGCGTCCAATGAGTCCCAAGGTAAGACGACAATTCCTCGTCAAACGGCACGTCTTCGCGCCCAAGTGCGGCAGGCAACTCCTCGAACGCATAGGCCCTCAGGACGTCTTCAATTGACGTGAAGGAAAGGGATTTTGGCGGCTGCGGTGGCGCGATGGCATCGGAAAGAGCCACGACAGCCTGTTCCTGCGCTCCCACCATATCCACTTGGCCGCCATCCCGCGCAGGCGTTGTTACTTCCGGTTCTTCTTGATCCGCAGAATCGCCACCGATTTGAGCCGAAGCGTGCGATGGTTTGGAAGTATTTTGAAGGTATTCCGCCCCCCGCAAGCCAGGAAGCATGCGAAGAAAACGTCTGAAGCTGACCTTCATAAGGACACCTTATGACGGAAAAATTTTGAATTTGGCGGAAACGATGCTGCAGGCGACATGGAAGACAGCTCAATCTGAAAGTCGAAGAGACACCTATTCACGATCGCAGGCTCACACAATTCATAACCGAACAAGGCGCCGGCCCCTTATCCGTCCTTCGGAACTCGGCAGGCGAGGGTAACGTTTTCGGCTTGGGATCGGTTCGTGCAGCCTCGGCCATTCTCGACGGACGCTCGTGGGCGAGACACGTAAGAGCCGTCCGTCGCGCCTGTGCCAACAAACACGATCCCTTCGTTCTTATATGCCGAAGCGGCGCAAACACGGCGTCAATCTCTAGCTCCAAATAGCTTTTAGCTGTGGGGTTTGGATAGGTTGTCCATTTGGGTTTGCCGACGTGATTGGAATAATCCCGCTTCAGGCCGCCCGGGAGGAGGGTCGCGATTGAACATCCATCACAATGGCCCCGTCTGACGCCAACTGGTC
Organism: Amorphus sp. 3PC139-8; assembly: GCF_040750475.1. Taxonomy (NCBI): domain Bacteria; kingdom Pseudomonadati; phylum Pseudomonadota; class Alphaproteobacteria; order Hyphomicrobiales; family Amorphaceae; genus Amorphus; species Amorphus sp. 3PC139-8. Next base: position 450,784 of record NZ_JABJVY010000001.1, read on the forward strand.
GAGACCGGATCGTGCAGGGGCGCTTTGCGGGCAAACGCCACAGACCGCCGAACGAGATGCAGGCATTTGCCCGCACGGCGCACAAAATGACGGACCCTCTACCAAGCGAAAGGGAGGGGGCCATGTTGCCATTTACGACCGCTCTCGGCCAAGCTTCACTCAAGTCGATCCGGACGAAAAGACCGCCAGCGCCGTCGCCCACCTGAAGGCCGCTCTCACACTTAAACGCTGTCGCAGCGAGCCCGCACGACCCAACAGCGACGAGAAGCTGTCGAATCCCGAGGAAGGCACAACCTATTCCCCGACGAGGCCCCTTCTTGCGGCATCCGAAATCGGCTCGATGATATATTCGAACGCCGTTCGTTGTCCGGCTTTCAAGTAGACTTCGACAGGCATACCCGGAACTAGCTCGACATCGTCCAAACCGATCGCTGTAAGGTCCGACCGGTCGACGCGGAGACGCGCCTTGTAATATGTCGCACCGGTTCGCTCGTCTTCGACTGCATCTCCAGACACATGCTCGACAACCGCCGGGACAGGGGAATGGGTCCTCTGATTGTACGAGGTAAATACGACGCTTGCCGGCATACCGGTGTGAACGACATCCTTGTTGAGCGGGTTCACCTTGGCATCAATTTTTAAGTCGTCGCCGGACGGCACGATATCAAGCAGTGCCTGCCCGGGCTTAACAACCCCACCGATGGTATGCACCGACAGATTGAGAATTTGGCCCGAAACGGGCGCTTTTATCACAATCCGCGACAGCACATCCTGCGCGGCAACGAACTGTTCCTTAAGGCTGGAGGCTTCCTCGTCGACTTCCTGGAGCTCGTCCAACACCTTTTCCATATAAGACGTTTTTAGATAGAGCAGCTTGGTCGTACTTTCGGAAATTTGCTGCTCGGTCCGAGCTATCTCCGCTGAATTACTCGCAATCTGACCGCTCAATTTCGCTCTTTCTCGCTGGAGCGCAAGAAGGCGGGGCCGCGGAAGCAAATCCTTATCGTAGAGCGTTTGCGCATCCGCCTCCTCCATCTTGATCAATTCGAGCTGACGATCGAGGGAAACGTTCTGCGCCTCGATTCCATCGATCTGGCGCCTAGCCTGCTCGATTTGCTTGCGGATCAGTTCCTGCTGACCTTCGAGCGACTCGACTTGTGTGGTGAGGGCGGCTTGCTGTGAATCGATAATGGCCTTCACTATCGGGTCCGGAAGCAGCCGCGAGAGCTCCCTCGGCCACTGCACGTCAACCGAACCGTCGCGCTGTGCCTGAAGCCTTGCCTGCCGCGCGAGGGCATTCCAATACCGATTCTTGATAATCTCAACCTTCGACTGCGCCTGTATCTCATCAAGGACGACCAACGTCTGACCTTTTTCGACCATTTCGCCTTCGAAGACATTGATCTCCCGGACGATCCCGCCCTCAAGATGCTGAATCGTGCGACGGTTTCCCTCCACCGTCACGACGCCTGGGGCAACTGCGCCTTTCATAAGAGGCGCAATCGCGCTCCAGGCGGTAAGGCTACCGAAGAACGCGAACAAGATCGCAATTCCAACGGCAATATAATACCTCGCCGAGGCGGCATAGGAGCTGCCGTGCTCCGAGTTTTGCCGATTGGACACATCTCGCATATTGACCACCAAAGATCGTACAAAACCGACTTATTTTTCGGCGCCCGCCTGCGTTGTTTCCGACGCCGCAGATTGTTGAGCCTTCGCCCCTGCGGCAAGTTGAACAACGTTTTGCTGCCGAAGCCGGGTTAACACCTCATCTCGCGGACCAAATGCCTCGATGGTTCCCCCGCGCATAAGGAGAACTTTGTCGGCAACCGATAGGAGCGAGGTACGGTGCGTGATCGCGATTATCGTCGATCCTGCTTTCTTTGCGCGCTCCAAGCCATCCCTAAGAGCGGCTTCGCCATCGCTATCGAGGTTGGAGTTGGGCTCGTCCAGGACCACCACCGCGGGCACCCGGAAAAGCGCCCTGGCAAGGCCAATTCGTTGACGTTGCCCCGCGGAGAGCCCCTCTCCGCCCCGTCCAATTCGCGTCTTGAACCCCTGAGGCAGGCCATTGATCAGCTCGTAAACGCCGGCCATCTTCGCCGCGTTCAGGACATCCTCATCGGCCGCATCCGGCGTGAAACGCGCAATGTTGTCGGCGATGGTACCATCGAAAAGCTCGACGTCTTGCGGCAGATACCCCAATTTCGCGCCGAGCTGATCCGTACGCCAATGTGCAAGCGGAACGGAATCGAGCAGAATCGCGCCGCCCACTGCAGGCCAGATCCCGCAAATCGCTCTTGCCAAGGTACTTTTTCCGCTGCCGCTCGGCCCGATGACGGCAAGAAGCTCTCCGGGAGAGAGCGAGAACGTGGCTCCTTGGACGACAAGTTTGCGGTGCCCCGGCACGGCAACTGCAACATTTTGCAATGTAAGCGCGCCCTTAGGGTCCGGATAGTAGATCTTGTCTTCATCCTCGGGGATGGCCTCGAGCAGCGCTTTGAGCCGGGCATACGCCGAGCGGGCACCAATAAAGGTCTTCCATTGACCCACCGCCATTTCGACGGGCGCCAACGCTCGAGCCATAACGATGGACGCGGCAACCATCACCCCCGGGGCGATCTGCTGTTCGAGCACGAGATAGGCCCCCACGCCCAGGACGGCGATCTGCAATCCCGTTCGAACGAAACGGGAAAGCGTCATAATCGTCGAAGACCGATCGCTCGCCTTTGCCTGAGAAAGGAGGGCTTCTTTTTTTAACCCCGACCAGCCGCCGTGAAGGGCATCTTCCATGCCCATAGCGTACACAGCATCCGCGTTGCGGACGCCAAATTCCGCATAGTCCGAAGCCGCGATCTGTGATTGAAACCCGGACTGAAGATGTTTTCGGGTAACGACCTCGTTCAGGGCAGCAAGCGCAAATATGACAAGAGCGCCAGCCAAGCTAATGTAGCCGAGCCAGGGATGAAAGAGAAAGCCGACGGCCACGAATACCGGAACCCATGGCGCATCAAAAAACGCAATCAGGCCCTGCCCCGTAAGAAACTCCCTGACCGTATTGATATCTCGCAGCGCTTGAGAAGTTGCAGCCCCCGGAACCTTTACCGCATAGCGAAAAACAGCCTTAAAGATTCGCTCGCTCAACAACTCGTCGAATCGAAATCCGGCCCGAACGAGAAGGCGGGACCGGATAAACTCCAGGCTTGCGTATGCAACCAAAGCGACACACGCCATGACCGTAAGCACGACCAGCGTGTCCTCGCTTCGGGAGGTCAGAACCCTCCCGTAAATTTGCAACATATAGATCGGAACAATAAACATAAACATGTTTATAAAAAAACTAAATATCGCAACCGGCAAAAATATTGAGAAACACTTGCCGAGCGCATTCCGCAACTCGTTATTCTCTTTCTGAGATCGAACCATGGATACCTTCGAACTAAAACTCCGCCACCTCCTCAAAACGAGGGGATGAGCGACTGATCTCATCCATTAACAACCAGTCTTTTATAGCAGACCAAATGTTTTCAGGCACAAATAGCAATTTGTTTCCAGCATCTGCCGTGATCGACACACTCAAATCCAGGAGTGGACTCGCACAATTCAAGCAGGATGGGAAACTAAAATCCTCCACCCCCTCACAAAAGCCCAAATGAGAGCCGAACTACGAATTCATGAATTCGTGTCCTGCATTTCCTCCCGTTCGCGCCATGTCATCATCCCACATAAGAGGGTAAAAACCCTGCCTTTCACCGCATTTCTTGCAGATTCTTGCCATTTTGACTGCATTTTTAGGACGTGAAGTCCGTAGTCGACAAAACTCAACCGGCCTTTTCGATGTCCGTCAAGGGGCGTGGCGCGTGACGGAAAGGCATCTTTTAAGGGAAAGAGGGCGCATTTGCAACTTTCGGGAACCTCATTTGAGCTTGCCGGATAGAATGCGGCCGAGCTGCCTCACAGTCCGGTTTCCAACCACACGTGGTTGGACTGCTCCATTGGCGTTGTCGCGACAGCATGGGGCGGAGATGAAACGCGGCCTGCCGTTGAGTTGGCCGCTTTAGGTCACGGCCTCAAAAATGCGGAAACTTCGAGTTGCGCGGCTTCGACCGCCTCCGGAAGAGAGCCGAAATAGGGCTCCCTTCGTCTGCTTAACCGATGAGCGCATCAACCGATGCAGATGGCGCAAGCGCCCAAGTTCGGCGACCGACGACAGATCTCTAACCCATGAGATCTGAGCGGCGGCTAGGACCATGGTCCAGGAGACCTCGCCCCTCACGAATTCGAAGAGCGCGGGCGGCTCGAAACGCCCCGCCTGCCGCGCAAACCGGCGACAAAGCGGCAAGGACTGTGCGGCCCCCGCGGAGTCCGGCTCGAACTCACCCCTAGCAAGCTCAATGTACGTCCGTGCCCTGCCCCGACAGGGGACAAGCCCGGCTCTCTCAACCCGCGAATGCCATCTCTCCGGTGTGCCCATTTGGCGACAGCGAGCGGAAAAGTCGTGACAGAACCCTCGGTCGCAATATGATGCGATGCAATTTGTTGTGCTGAGCCTTGAGTTGGGTACGTGGGATCGTTTATGAATCTCTGGTTGATTGGGATTGGGTTGCTCGTTCGAAGGCGGGGCCCGTCGCATCATGGCTTGAGAGCGAGCTACCAAGTTTGACCGCACCGCGCCGCAGTTGGTGCAATTTTTTTGGAGGAAAGAATGGCCTTCGACATCTACGGACTTAGCGTCTCGGAGCAGGTGACTGCCTCCTACGTGGCCTTCTTCGGGCGCGCGCCCGATCCGGGCGGATTGAATTACTGGATCGGCGTCTACAATGACTTTCTTGCCGAAGGCCAAACCGAAGAGCAGATCCTAGAGACCATCATCAACTATTTCTCGGCGGACACGGAGGGCGTCGCCCAATATCCGCAGCTTGCCACTCCGAACCTCTTGGTCGGCAACCCCACCGCCCAGGAAGCGTTCATCACCGAAATCTATCAGAACCTGTTCAACCGCGACCCTGATGCCGCCGGCCTCGATTTCTGGACGGACCAGCTGGTCAGCCTGCTGGAAAGCGGAGAGGGTGTCGGCAATCTGGTCATGCAGATTGCTGGCGGCGCTCAGGACTCGCCGGACGGGCAGGACGCGACCACCTATCAGAACAAGATTTCCGTTGGTCTCACCTATGCCAACTCCTATGTGGCCGATGGTGTGACGTGGACGAACGCCCAGCTTCAGCAGGCGCACGAGATCGTCGACAACACCACGGATTCCAACCTGACCGAGCAGACGGCCGCTGCGGAAGCCGCGCCGACGGCTGAGGGGACTGGCGACGCCTTCTTCCTCACGATCAACCAGGATACGCTGACGGGGACGGCCGGCAACGACACGTTCACCGCGAACGTTGTGGCGACCGGAGTCGGCACGCTCGCCGATACGTTGCAGAGCGTGGATACGCTTGACGGTGGAGCCGGGACCGATCTGCTGACCGCAACTCTGAATGGCAGCCTGGCTGCGCCCACACTGACGTCGATCGAAAACTTAAACTTACGGTCTGTCGCGAGCAGCTCCCTCGACCTCAATGGTGCCAGCGGCATTGCGATGATCACGGTTGCCAATGGTACCGGTGACCTAGCCATCGGGAATATTGGCGATGTGTCATCGCTGGTCGTTAAGAACCAGAGCACGGACGTAGACTTTCATGGTGTGACCGCCGAGACCGTCGGCCTCGAACTCACCAATTACGACAGCGGGGTCAGCTTCTTGAGCAACGCGCCGTCGACACTCAACCTCACCGTAACCAATGTCGATGCGGTGGTTTCATCGCCCGTCGCTGGTGCATTCGGGACCCTTACCGTCGCGGCTACCGGTGAGAACGACATTACCTTCGGAGGGGCAACCGACGACATCACGTCCGTGACCGTGACGGGCGAAGGGTCGGTTGATTTCTTTACCGGAACGAACCCTTTCGACGGCGACTTCACCAAATTCGATGCTTCTGAAAACAGTGGCGGCGTGGAAGTCGGCATCGCAAGCAACGAGAAAGCTGCCGTCACCGGCGGATCCGGGGACGACACGGTTTATATGGACACGACGGTCCAGATGGACTCCACGCTTGATCTCGGCGAGGGCGATGACACGGCCTTGGTGGGCGACCAGCTCGCCAACTTCGCGTCGGTTGCCGGCGGCGACGGCACCGACACCATCGGCATCACCGACGGGTCGACGCTCACCAAAGCGACGGGCGCGAACATTTCCGGCTTCGAAATCCTGGAAATCGGAGGCGGACAAGGGACCTACAACTTCGAGACAACGAGCTTCGATACGGTGCAGGCAACGTCTGCCCTATCCGGCTCGACCACCTTGTCGAACGTTGAAGCGGGCTTCGAGTTCGATGTGATGAGCTCCGACAGCGATCTCGCCCTCGGATCCGATCAGACGATCGCATTGAAAGACGCCACTGGGTCGAACGACGCGGTCACTCTGGACGTTTCCATCAACGACAGCAGCGAAAACACCTCCCCCGAAGGCAATGTGACGTTCTCCACGTCGACCACGATCAATGACGTTGAATCGATCACGGTCGATTCAACCGTTGATACGCTGCCCACCGATCAGGTCGCCTCGGATTATTCGACGACCTTCGACGATCTGATCGCGGATAGCGTGGAGACCCTGACGCTGACCGGCGATAGCGATATCGTCTTCAGCGCGTTTACGAACAGCGGCAACACGCTGACGAAGGTGGACGCCAGCGGGTCGACGGGCGACGTGACGCTCGATGTTTCGACTGTCACAAGCAAGGTGGCCTACACTGGTTCCGAAGGGGTCGACACCTACACGGCGGGCTCCGGAGGCGGCGCGGTCTACGGCGGACAGAGCAACGACCAGATCACGCTTGACTCAGGATCCGGTGCTCGCAACGTGATTAGCTACAAATCCGCCGATGACACCACTTTGACAGTGGATGCAGAGGGCGACATCGAGGCGGGTAGCTCAGTCGAAACAGTCAACGACTTTACGGCCGGCTCAGGCCTGTACGATCTGATCGACGTGACTGGCTTCGACTTCTCCGGCTATGAGGCAGCTACACTCGATAAAGGTACCTTTGCCGTCAGCCTTACGGGCGGCGATTTCGATGCCTCGATTGACGACTTCTTCGCGGATGCCGGCGGCGACCGGGGTGTTGCTTTTGGTATCTATGATACAGGAGGCGGCATCTACGAGAATTACGTGTTCGTCGACGCGAACGGCGATGGAAACTTCACAGCCACGGACGACGTCGCGTTCCAGGTGAATGGTGCGTTTGGTATGCCAATATCGAGCGACGAGTTCCTGATCTAAGCGACTCAACTGGATCTGCGCCAGATTGGCCAATTCGACGGCCCGCTGGCACGGAAATCAGAAGCCCCCGACTTTGCGGTCGGGGGCTTTTTTTATGAGCCAGCACACGTGCAAGCTCCCTCACGACGACCCGGACCCTAAGTTCGGAGACCCTCGGTCTGGGGCTCGCGCCGGGTGAACCCGGTGCACTCGGTTCGGGAGGGGGCGGCGTACCGATCAGCCGCCGAACGCTGGGGTCGGGACCCGTCGCCGGTTCGTGCCGCGAGGCTTGGCCCCGTCTCGGCGACCCGCTTTGGCGCATCATACCCATCAGCCACAGGGAATGAGCCCTCGGCCATGATGAATGGGCATCGATCAAGATTGTAAATCGGAACGGCTACCGGGCGGGGACGGCACGTCAGGTCAACGCGGAATCCGTTTCCGTCGACGTTGTTGCGCCGGCCTACGATACGAGAAAACCAGACCCCAAGCGTTCCTCAATTCGGCGCGCGAATAGCTCGCTTCCTCCGCCCCTCGCCAGCACACGCTCCGCGGATTCTCTCAGAAGCTGATTTGCGATATCGCGAGCGCTCTTTTCGGCCAAAGAAACGATGTCGTCCGCATAGCGCTCGGGCGTGTGTTTTTCTCCTACAAGACGGAGACCCGCAGCGCCCGACTGCTGCCCAACGGCCCTATTTTTATGCAGCCGCTCTAAGACTTGTAGGAGCCCGGTGCGCTCGTCCGCTGCGGGAACTTTAGCCACGGTGTCGGAGGGCAACGTCGCATACCACCCAATATCGGTCACCACCGAATAGGCCGCATTCGCCCAAATCCGCAACTGGCTCCCGGACGCTTCGCCCATGGTCGGATTGCGCAAATTGAACACGAGATGGGCGTCCGAAATCGCCTCGTCCAACTCCGTTTCGGAGACGAACCCCCGAAAGCGGATCTTATCCGAGATTCCGTAGTCTGCGGCAAGGCGCTTGAATAGCGCCGGATCCCAGAGCTTCCCGAACACATCGAATATGAAATCAAAGTCCGGGATTTTACGCGAGGCCTGGCCAAGCGCTTCGAAAATGACATCAAGCCGACGGTTTGGACCAATATGCCCGAATTGGACGAACCGAAGAGGTCCGTCATTTCGTCGGTTCGGAGAGCCGTTTCCACCCGCGCGAAACGGAAGCTCGAGCCGATAGACCGGAACGGGCGCACGCTCACCAACGATTGCTTCCGCCGGCTTGGTGTGGACCACGACGCCCGCGGCGCGTCCGATCCCAATTTCCCATAGCGGATAGCGACCGTAGAGGTCCGGGCCCGTCAAACCACCGGTCAGGACGGCCGCGATCTCCATGGCGGCGTCGGCACCGTACCAGCGGACAACATCCTGGAGCAGCCCGAGCCGACGTATTTTACCCTGCCCCGAGAGGTCGCGGAAAAAGTCCAGGAGAGCGACATCATGCAAAACGACATAGGCCGGTATTTGCTGCGCCAATCTCGCAATTCCGGCGTGAAACTGCCAGTTGTTCCCGATATGAAGGAAAACCGCTTCCGGCTGACCGGGACGACAGTTCCCGAGAGATTGCGTGAGCGTTTCAATCGAGTCTGACGCGAACGCGCGAACGTTCGCTTTCCTATCCAGCCCTTCGCTCCAATCCTGGCGATCCGTCCATAACGTTAGTTCGGAACGCTCCGATAGCGCGGGCAGGATGCGCCGAGTATATTCCGCGATATCGGTTTCCGCTGGCGGCAGCGGCGAAACCCAGTGTATCCGCGGCTTGGTTCCGCTGCTACTCACCCGCCGCGACCTCCGCGCGCCGGGGCATTAATCGAGCATCGGAGCGTGGAGCCGACGTCCGCGTCAAACACTCCACCGCCGTGTCCCACGAAATATCGAAGTCGGCGTAGCGCTGGCATCCCGCCAAGCCCATCCGCTCGCATAGTGCGGGATCATCGGCCGCCTCCTTGATCGCGTCAGCCAGAGCCTCCGCCGTCGGATCACATATCCAACCCTCTTTGCCGTGACGGACAAATTCCAGCGGTCCTCCACAGTCGGTCGTGACAATGAGAGGCTTTGCGGACAGCATTCCTTCGAGGCTTACATAGCCATAATCTTCGTCAACCGGAGTATAAATGACCGCCCGAGCGCCGGCGTAAAGTTCAATCATATGCTCGTCGCTGATGCCGCCAAGCCACTCAACACTCCTATCGATACCAAGATCGATCGCTTTTTGCCTCAGCTCGTCCAAATAGCTCTGAGAGTCCGGAGGGCCAGCAAAGACCACGCGCAGCGGCGCACCGGCTCGCGCAACCGCGTCGAGCACCAGCGCCTGGCGTTTCAGAGTATTGATCCGGCCAGGCACCAAAAGATAATCGCCGTAGCTGCCTGGCCGCAGCCGGTCCGCATTCGGCGGTGGATGGTAGAGCGGCTTTGACTCGATCCCGAGGAAGCGCTTCATCCGGGCGGCAACGTTGCCGGAATTTGCGTAGACGCGCGCGTTTGCCCTGCCCAGCTCGGACCGATCTTCCGCTTGTATCAGCTCGCGAAGGGCAAAAGCGTCCGGCTCGCCCAAAAGATCCGAAATCCCACTCTCCCAAAAGTCATAGGCCTGACGGTGCTGGTGCAGGACCCAGAAGACCTTATTCGGATGGTGAGCGAGCCAGGCGGGAAACTTTAGGCCGACCATAAGATCGACCGGCGCCCCTTCAAAACGCTCAAGGTTAACGAGCTTGGCAGACAATATATGATCGACAAGGACCGTGCCCGGATACCACCGAAAGGGCAGAGTGACTTCGGTTGCCTCATGTCCGTGGCGCTCGAGCGCGAGACAGAGATTTCGGCCATGCCGTTCAGCTCCGCCATTGACGAACGGAACCTGTGTTCGAACTACGACGATCCGCATATGCGTTACGCGTCCGTGCCTGTCGGATTTGGCTTCATTCCCAACACCGCCAAGTCTTGGGGCCCGAACAGCAGACCTGCCACCTCAGGATCAATCTTTTTCTCTCGGAAATAGGACTCGAGCTTCTCGTGCGGATGCAAGTCTCGCGTCTCAACGGGATGAAAACCGACCGTGTCGAGGAGCGTTGTCAGCACAGGTCCCGGCAGCGGACGGATATGGGTTGGATCCATGTAGAAGCTCTTCGCGCTGACGAGAAGGCTGCTCGCATTGGGTGTCTCGAACAACAATAGGCCGCCGGGCGCGAGAACCCGCAGGCACTCCTGAGTAATCCAGGCGACGGTTCTAAACGGTAGATGCTCCACAACGTGGTGTGCCGTGATCATGCCGTAAGACGCATCTGCGGCTTCCGCCAAAAATGCACAAGCGTCGCCTTCCAGAACATCGAGACCGTGAGCGCGCGCTTCGGCGACCTGGAGCGAGTTCGAATCAACCCCGGTCGCCGCTATATCGACGCTTCCCATGAGCTCCAGCCACTCTCCACGGCCGCAACCGAGATCCAACACCCCTTTCCCTGTTCGTTCAACAGCCGCCCGCGCATCCGGCAGGTAAACCGTCAACCGCCGCACAATTTCTTCTCGCGACCCGCGAAAGCGCGCCTCGAGACGGTTGTAGAAATAATCCAGCAGGGCGTTGAGGCCTTCCGAGGTAGGCTCCTCCGACGGCGGCGGTTTCGGGCCACCATATCGAATATTATCAAGCTTCTGGTCCAAGCCCGTATAGGCGCGCGCCATCAGCGCCTGTTCGAATTTCGCATTCTCCGATATCTCGGAGATTTGTCGATTTAAAGATTCTGAAAGATCGCTCAGCCTGCCATCGACCTGTTCCGCCGCGGAACGATATCGATCGTCAAAACCATCCGATGCTTCTTGAAGTCGCTCTTCGAGCTTTTGTGTGAGCGCGTGCTGGGATTGCTCTAATTTATTTGCTATATTTTCAATTTCGGAAAGCCGTTGAGACACGTCATCGATCTGATCGCGCATATCCTCGCGAATTCGTCGCTCGAACGAATCCATATCGGCGTTTGCAAGTGCAACAACGCGCTCCGTAAACTCATTCGCCTGGTCGCGCAGGCCAGCGGATAGAAGGTCGCTTTCGAGCGCCAGTCGCTTAACCTGTTTGGACGTAACGCCGATTTTTGGGAACGCACTAAAAAACCATTTTATCTTTTTAAGTACGGGCGCCTTTCTGGGATCTGGGTTATCCACGGCTTTCATTTGCTAATCCCAATTTGTCCACACCGGTCGCTTTCCGATTGGCTCCGCGACAAACATTCATTGTTTCTAAAAAAGGCTAGTTACACAGACAGCCCCGTAGCCGCAATCGTTCAGATTTCAGAGGCCCAAATGCAGCGCACCTCGGAGAGGCGAGACCATCTCACCCCGCCCCCGCGCCACAATATCGCCCTCAAGAAAAGAAACCCTCAGTAGCAGACTGCCATTCGAACGAGCAGAGGTAGGTCATGATTGTGGTGTATGCAATTTTTTTTGCGGCTGCCGGCTTTTTTGGGGCGTCTGCAGCGACTGCGCAAAATTGCTCAATCCCCGCTGCCGAGGGGGATGCAACGGAGATCGCGCAACACGGAGGAGGTACCTTGTATAAAAATGCCTGCGGTGAGCGCTACGAGACAGGTTACTATCTCGAAGGCAATACGCTGATCCTCCCGAGAGGTGGTCGTCATACAGTGGAGGCGTCGTCACAGGACGAGGCGGAGGCAATACTGCGGCAAGCTTACGGCCTAATCGGAGAACGGGGCGATTTGGTCCGGACAAAATGGTAATCGGCTTATCCTGCACGATACGCGCATCTTAACCGCCGAATTGCCTTTGACGGAACCGAGGGCACCGAGCCGAAGGACAGAAATCGACAACGGCGCCGTCCCAACCCGGGATATCCATGAGCTAAAGATCGGACACGAGGCCCCGCCAGCTTGCGTCGACCATAACCGCTGGCGATTTTCGGCCCTTCGCCGTCATTCCGGGCTCTTGCCGCGCCGGACGGCTCCGCGACGTCGGTTTCGGAGCGCAGGTGTTCCCGGCCATAGCGTCGCTCCGTGATTGGGAGCCACGCTGCGCTTCCCAACCCGGCTCCAAACAGTCTCTTAACCCATCGCCACCCGGTCATTCGACCTTCTGCGATAGGTTCGAAAAATTACGCCGTATTGGGCATCGATAGGTCCACCAATGTTGGCATCATTGACCCGTTCGGGCCTGAACGGCTCTCCCGCGCGGCGTCTGGCCCCATAGCCTACTCGCTTGCCCTTTGAGCCGCTGACCGAAAACGGTTATTCCTCGTTCCGCATTTTAGGTTCAGCCTCTGTCGGCTCATAGGACACGAAGCATCTTCAAAATTGGAAGCAGCTCTTCGGTAAATTTTGAAGCCCTTTCCTCAAGCTCCACGAGATTGTCTGCCGTCTCGATAATCGGCTTGCCATTTTTGACAATCCTTTGGTTCTGCGAACTCAGTATGTTCCAGGCGTACTCGGCCAAGTCGCGAGTTTCGCTTCGCCCTTCGTATAGCCCCAAAATAAATAATTGGAACGCGCGCGAGACATGAATGCCGGCTCCGGTCACCGGCGAGCACAACCAATTCAAATCACTTGAATCTTTCGCGCGCTCAAGAATAGCTTTATTTAAAGCCCGCGTTCGCTCATATCGCACTTCGTCGCCTTCAGGCGACAAGCAGGGCTGACAATCTCCCTTCCCAACGAGTACAGCCAATGCCTCGCGCAAACGCCCGCTGCCAAGCTTAGAAACAACCGGGAGCTCGCTCATTTCCCGGACAGTTCTGGGCCCTTGTGCAAGGGCTTCAATTATTGGCTCATAGACATCCTTCTGCAAGGCAGCTTCTCCGTGAGCCGCCTTTATCTTCAATTGAATCTTTCCTGCCGTTTGCGACAATGCGAAGCGCTGACCGAGCCAAAGTTGCTCTGCTTGAAGCGATCGAAGAGGAACAGATCCTTTAATATATATGTCTCTACGAAACTGCTGATTTGTTATATAGTCTCGGACAGTTTCCGCGACGAACGGATCGTCAATTTGATCCAATAACTTTTGCTGCTCCGCAGTGAGCCCTACGCCTGGGATATGGTCAAGAATATTGGCAGAGCCTAGATAGGTGAGCTTCGCGCGCGCCATGTCTTCCGCAACATCTGCGTGGGCAAAGGCACTCCAATCTCTATTAAAATATTCGTGAGAAATATAACTTTTATTTCCACTCTTAATTCCCTCATATCGCTCCTTTAAGCCGGAATGTGATTGAAAATACCTCGAATCCGCCTCTATGATTTTATCAACGATCGAAAATGCCTTATTCAACCTGGCCTTAGTGCCCGCCTCCTCGCCCTTTCCCGCCAAAACCATCAACTTTCGGAGTGGAGTGACCGAGGCCCATCCCGGCAGGCAGTTGTAGGAACAATAAACAATTCCGCCGATTTTAAGTTTTTTACTTATAAATTTAAGTATCTCTTCTCTATTTTTGGCGCTTATCCAGCTATAAACCCCATGAAACGCAATGATATCGACATATTCTGGCAGCTCATATGCGGCTTCAAACTCCGAAAAACTCATATCATAGAAATGAATATTCTTTGTTCCAGCCTCATCGGCGAGCGCTTTCGCCCCCGCAATTTGTGTCGGATTGAAATCGGTGACATAGAAACGGATATGCGGATTGGCTGCGGCAAGCAGGTTTGCGGAAAACCCTTGCCCACAGCCGAGTTCGCAATAGGTGAGCGTTTGATCCGCCTGCGGCCCGGATATACCCCGAAAGAGAGAGACAAAGCTCAATAGCGATGGCGAAAGCTCTCGATAATACCCGTGCGTATAGCCGATATCCGCCACATACCCGTCGGTCCAAGACACCATATTTGCCTCCCTATGCGGCACCACTCTAGAAATTCGAAAACCGGCCACATTCGATGGCGGCCGTAATCAGCAGACATCTGCAATGTCCACCCATTTCACCTCCCGCGACAACCCTAAGTCACGAACTCAAAATCCGTACGTCTTGTGCGGAGGTGACTTGGTTGACTGTCAGGATCAAGGCACCAGAAATCTGCGCGATTTTGCCGTCCCCGCCTCTTCGAGGGGGCAAACTCTTGCGATGCAAGCAGTCGGGCAAATCCCCCCATTCCGTGAGCTCTCCAGGAAAAGGCGCTGCGATTTTTCCGTTCCGGAAACCGGCCTTTCCTTCGGCCGCATTTTCCTGCGCCTTTGCGCGAAAGGCGTGTCGTCGGCGTCCATGAGATCGATGAAACGAACCGATAGGCCGTGGAGATCGACGGCCAGGTCGAGCGTGCGGTTCAGGCCGCCTTTGGCCCGAGCAGACGCCTACCCCCTTAGTGCTGGCAGCCTGAGGGTCGCGCCTTGATATGGCTGGCGTCGATCGCCCGACACTCCAGTTCGAGATTGCCGATAAAACTCCCCAACAGGCGCGACCGAGCGGCGAGATCGCGTCGGCGATCGAACCGGCTGACCACACTGTTCCGATGAGCGGATTACGGCGGCAGATCTCCCCACGGACCCTTGATTGGACAATGCCGACCGCGACGCCACATTAGCACGATCGCAGATGTGAAGTCGCCGATTGACCGCCGCGTTCGATGCCCGCTGTTCTCGCTCATGAGCCCTTGATCCGCCTCGTCGCCTTCCTCGCCATTCTGGCGGCGATGGCGATTGCGGAAATCGCCGCACCGCGTCGACGCCGGGAGATCCCGCGCTTGGTGCGCTGGAGCAACAATCTCGGGCTGGTGATCGTCGATACGCTCGCGCTGCGGCTCGCCTTTCCCGTGCTCGCAGTCGGGGTCGCGCTGTCGGTCGATGCCCACGGCTTTGGTCTTCTGAACTGGCTCGACGTTCCCGAGGGCATGGCGATCGTTATCGCCTTCATCGTGCTCGACCTGGCGATCTACGGCCAGCACGTGGCTTTTCATGCCGTACCGGCGCTCTGGCGCGTGCACCGGATGCACCACGCCGATCTCGAAATCGACGTGACAACAGGACTGCGCTTCCATCCCATCGAAATCCTGTTGTCGATGGCCTTCAAGCTCGCGGTGGTGGCGCTGATTGGCGCGCCGGCCGTCGCCGTCCTCCTGTTCGAAGTCGTGCTCAACGCCATGGCGATGTTCAACCACGCCAATTTGCGCCTGCCGGAAGGGATCGATCGGCTCCTGCGGCTGGTGGTGGTCACGCCGGACATGCACCGGGTCCACCACTCCATCGAGCGCCGGGAGACCGATTCCAATTACGGCTTCAATCTTTCCGTCTGGGACCGGCTGTTCAAGACCTACATTCCGCAGCCCAAGGCCGGACACGACCGCATGACAATCGGGTTGCCGCTGTTCCGCACCCGCCGCGACCTCTGGCTCGACCGAATGCTGATCCAGCCATTTCGTGGCAACGCAGACGCCGGCGCCTCCACTCCCCCTCCGCGCGAGCGCGAACAGCACCTCTCATCGTGAGCCGCGATTGATCCGCGGCCGGGTCCGTGAAGGGCAATTCACGGGATGCCAACCCAGGGCGCGGGGCGGCCTCCCTGACGCACCCGGCCCTTGTCAGAAAAGCTTCAGAAAACCGACATTGCACTGCAGCATGGCCGTTACAACGCGGCGATACGGTCCTGCCATTCTCGCCCGGACGGCGTGATCGCGCCGCTTAACCGGCCGGTCTGCCGTCCAAGACACGTTTCGTTTTGGAAAGGACCGACTGGATGCGCACGCTCGTTGCCATCGGATTGCTCGCCGCCGCCATTTTGCCGGCCGCCGCCCAGCAGGAATATCCGGCCACGCTGACCGGCCATGCCGTGCTGCCGGCCGAATCGCTGACCCCCACCCCGGCCGATGCGCCGGCCGCGATGAAGGTCTCCGGCAAGTTTACCGGCGACACCCCGGCCCGGCTGACCTCGGAGCCGACCGACGGCGCCGAACTGCCGTTCAACGGCCAGCCGCTGCAGGGATTCTCCGGCATCAAGACCCTCGGCGACGGCACCTATATGGTGCTGACCGACAACGGCTTCGGCAAAAAGGTCAACTCGCCCGACGCCATGCTGATGTTCCACCACGTGAAGCCGGACTTTAAGACCGGCAAGGTGGAAATCCTGGAGACGACCTTCCTGAAGGACCCGAACAAGGTGGTGCCGTTCCTGATCGCCAACGAGGCGAGCGACGAGCGCTATCTGACGGGGTGGGACCTCGACACCGAGGGCTTCCAGCCGATCGACGATCTCGTGTTCATCGGCGATGAATTTGGTCCCTATCTCGTCGCGGTCGACCGCAAGACGGGCGTCGTGAAAGAGTTTTACGAGACGGAGCTCGACGGCAACACGGTCCGCTCGCCCGACAACTATGCGGTCTCGATGCCGAATCCGGACGGCAAGATGCCGGCGATCAACCTGAAGCGCTCCAAGGGCTTCGAGGGCTTCGCCGCCTCTCCGGACGGCAAGACGCTCTATCCGCTGCTGGAAGGCCCGATCTGGGATGCCGACGCGGCGTCCTACGAGAAGGTCGACGGCACGGAAGCCCTGCGCATCCTGGAGTTCAACGTCGCCGACCGGACCTTCACCGGCCGCTCCTGGCTCTATCCGCTGGAGGCCGACGGCCATGCCATCGGCGACTTCAACATGATCGACGCGACCCGCGGCCTGATCATCGAGCGCGACAACGGCCAGGGCGATGCCGACCAGGCCTGCGCCGACGGGCAGACCAACGCCTGCTTCGACAGCCCGGCCAAGTTCAAGCGGATCTACCTCATCAACATGGACGGCGTTGAGTCCGGCCAGCCGGTGAAGAAGGTCGGCTACATCGACCTGATGAACATCCAGGACCCGAACGGCCTCGCCCGCCTCGGCAAGCGCGAGGACGGCCGCTTCACCTTCCCGTTCGTCACGATCGAGGACGTCGACCGGATCGACGAGACCCACATCATCGTCGCCAACGACAACAACTTCCCCTTCTCCAAGGGGCGGTCGGCCACCGAGCGCGACAACAACGAGTTCATGACCCTCGAGGTCGGCGACTTCCTGCAGGCGAAGTAAGTCGCACCTCCGACAGACGACTGACGAGACGGCCCGTCGGGATCCCGGCGGGCCGTTTTGCGTTTTCGCTCGCCACCGGCGGATTAGGCCGGCCGCGGCATCGGCCCGGTGTCAGTGAAAAGCGTGTGAGAAAGAAAGAGAGACGGGGCCTCGAATCTGCGCCCGCCCCGTCCCCCCTTCGCTCGAAAACGAGCTTCGGGCGGCGCCTTTCGCGCTGGCGCTATCGCCAGCGAATAACGCGGGAAGGCGACGGAATCAGACCGAACCGAAGGTTCGCAAAGCCCAACCGGGCCGCGCGGTCAGCGCCCCCTGTCGGAGGCGCGAGCGAAGCAATCTGCCGTGAGATAGAAAATTGGTGGAGCCAGGCGGAATCGAACCGCCGACCTCTTGAATGCCATTCAAGCGCTCTCCCAACTGAGCTATGGCCCCTTAAGTCGCCGGGCTTGGGAATGCCCCGGCGAGCGGGATCGGAACTTAGGTGCCCTTCGCGCCGGAATCAATAGCCCGTTTGTGGACTATCCACCGCCGACGCGGTCCGATCACCGATTTTCTTCGTCGTCCTCGACATCGCCGCGCACGACATCGGACACTTCGTCGTCCTCATCGTCCTCGTCAAGGAACGTATCGTCCTCATCGTCCGGCAGATCGGTGTCGATCTCGTCGTCGTCATCGGGCGTCTCACGCCCGGCCGGCGCCGCATCTTCGTCGGCCTCTTCCAGCGAGACCAGCTCGACGTTGGCCTCCTCTTCGCTGGTTTCGGCTTCCGTCTCCGTCGCCGCTTCGCTGACCGCAGCCGCCTTGGCCGCGCGCGACGGCGTCGGTTGCTGCTGGGCAACGGCGAACAACGTGCCGCACTTCGGGCACACGATCGGATCCTTGTTGAGATCGTAATATTTGGCCCCGCAACCGGGGCACTGTCGTTTCGTGCCGAGCTCTGGTTTCGCCACGGAACCGCCTCGCGTTCTGAAATGAGGCGGCTCGAATACACAGAGCGCCTGCGCCTGTCAAAGCCGAATCGCATGCAATCTGCCGATCGCAGATGCACGGAGCCCCACAAGCGCCGGATCGCGTGGCAAAATGCACGCAATTCGCACCGCTATAGACGGGCGCGAGCGGGGTGACGCCTTGCAAGCCTCATGCTAGCAAGCAGCTTCGAGTGGACCGAATTTGACATTCGAGTCTCGTTCGCGACGAGTGGACATGTCAATTTCAAAAGTCTCCCAACACGACCCTTTCGCGCGCCGCTTTGCCGCGGTACCCGCGCGCTCCTGTCATTCACGTTACGAGGGCTGACTTGGTATCGATCCCGTTGACCTCTCCTCCGTCCGCCCCGTTGAAGGGACGGCTGAGCGTGCCTGGCGACAAATCGGTTTCCCACCGCGCGCTGATGCTGTCCGCGCTTGCGATCGGCCGCTCGCGGATCGGCGGCCTTCTGGAATCGGAGGACGTGCTCGCCACCGCCTCGGTGCTGGGCGCGATGGGCGCGGGCATCGAGCGACTCGACGATGGCCGCTGGCAGGTCGAC
Organism: Amorphus sp. 3PC139-8; assembly: GCF_040750475.1. Lineage (NCBI taxonomy): Bacteria > Pseudomonadati > Pseudomonadota > Alphaproteobacteria > Hyphomicrobiales > Amorphaceae > Amorphus > Amorphus sp. 3PC139-8. The sequence goes on from NZ_JABJVY010000001.1 coordinate 469,607, forward strand.
GGCGTCGGGGTCGGCGCGCTTCTGGAGCCGGAGACTGCGCTTGATTTCGGCAATGCCGGCACCAGCGTCCGCCTGACCCTCGGCCTGATCGCCAGCCACCCGATCGTCGCCACCGCGATCGGCGATCCCTCGCTCTCCAAGCGACCGATGGCGCGCGTGCTCGATCCGTTGCGGACGATGGGAGCGGAGGTGATCGCGCGGTCCGGCGACCGGCTTCCGTTGACCATCCGCGGCGCGGAGACGCCCGTGCCGATCACCTACGAGCTGCCGGTACCGTCCGCCCAGGTGAAGTCGGCCGTGCTGCTTGCCGGCCTCAACACGCCGGGCACCACCACCGTGATCGAGCCGGTGCCGACCCGCGACCACACCGAGCGGATGCTCGCCGGCTTCGGCGCGCCGATCAAGACGGAGACCGACGAGGCCGGGCGCCGCCAGATCAGCCTTTCCGGCCCGGCCGCCCTGGAGCCGATGGATTTGACCGTGCCGGGCGACCCGAGTTCGGCCGCCTTCGCGGTGGTGGCGGGCCTGATCGTGCCGGGTTCGGATGTCACCGTCACCGACGTTCTGCTCAATCCGACCCGCACCGGCCTGTTCGACACGTTGGCCGAGATGGGCGGCGACATCGCGATCGAGAACGAGCGGATCTCCGGCGGCGAGCGCATCGGCGACGTCCATGTCCGCGCCAGCCGGCTCAAGGGCGTCGATGTGCCGCCGTCACGGGCACCCTCGATGATCGACGAATATCCCGTGCTCGCCGTCGCCGCCGCCTTCGCGGAGGGCGAAACGCGAATGGAGGGCGTCGGCGAACTCCGCGTCAAGGAGACCGACCGGCTCGCCGCCGTCACCGCCGGCCTTGCCGCCAACGGTATCCAGGTGGAAAGCGGCGACACGTGGCTTGCCGTCACCGGTCGCACCGGCCTTTCCGGCGGTGGCACGGTGGCCACCCATCTCGATCACCGCATCGCCATGAGCTTTCTGATCATGGGGCTTGCCGCCGACGAGCCGGTGACCGTGGACGACACCCGCATGATCGCCACCAGCTTCCCCGGCTTCGTGACGATGATGGAGGCCCTCGGGGCAGCGTTCACCGCCGAGACGGCGCCGGTGTCATGATCATCGCGATCGACGGACCGGCCGCCTCGGGCAAGGGCACGCTCGCCCGCCGCCTCGCGGCGCATTTCGGGCTGCGCTACCTCGACACCGGACTGACCTACCGCGCCGTGGCCGACGAGCTCCTGCGCTGCGGCGAACCGCTCGACGACGAACCGGCGGCGGTACGTGCCGTGGCGCGCGTCGATTTCGCCAACATGAACCGGGCGCACCTTGCCGGCCACCGGATCGGCGAAGCCGCCTCGCAGATCGCGGTGATGCCGGCACTCAGAACCGCCCTGGTCGACCATCAGCGCGGCTTCGCCGAGACCCCGCCCGGCGCCGTTCTCGACGGGCGCGACATCGGTACGGTGGTCTGCCCGGCCGCCCCGGTGAAGCTCTTCGTCACCGCCACGCCCGAGGCCCGCGCCCGGCGGCGCGCCGACGAGATGGCGTCGCGGGGCGAGCCCGGACATTACGACGAAGTGCTCGCCGACCTGCGCCGCCGCGACGCGCGCGACACCGGACGCAGCGTGGCGCCGCTCGCACAAGCGCCGGACGCCGTCTTGCTCGATACAACCGAGTTGGATATAGATGCGGCGTTTCGCGCGGCTGTGGATATCGTCCGACAGGCTTTGCGGGCGAAGGGCGGCCAAAATGGCGGCCTCTCGACTGCAACCTGAGACGGTGGACACCGGCATTCGTCGTAGCCACATAGCGAAGCAGGTGCGAACGGCCGAGATCGTCTGATCCGGTCGCTCGTGGCGTTTCATCAAGTCCAGAATTTAGCCGTCCTGCCGGGGCACCTTGCGCCGGACCGCTTTGTCGAAAGCGGGTGAGATCTTTCACTCCTGCAGGACGGGACGAGCAACACCAACCCCCGGCGCATGCCGAGCAATCGGCGACCAGGAGACTGAATGACCCTACAAACCACCCCGTCGCGTGAGGATTTTGCCGCCCTCCTCGATGCGTCTTTCAAAGCGGCCGAAATGCAGGAAGGCACCGTCGTCAAGGGGACGGTGGTCGGCTTCGAAAAAGACCTCGCCGTGATCGACGTCGGCCTCAAGGTCGAAGGCCGCGTTCCGCTGAAGGAATTCGGCGTCAAAGGCCGTGACGGCGCCCTGAACATGGGCGACGAGGTCGAGGTCTATCTGGAGCGCGTGGAAAATGCGCTCGGCGAAGCAGTTCTGTCGCGCGACAAGGCGCGGCGCGAAGAGAGCTGGGTTCGCCTGGAAGAGGCCTTCAACAAGAACGAGAAGGTCACCGGACAGATCTTCAATTCCGTCAAGGGTGGCTTCACGGTCGATCTCGACGGCGCCGTGGCGTTCCTGCCGCGCAGCCAGGTCGACATCCGGCCGGTGCGCGACGTCGGCCCGCTGATGCACACGCCGCAGCCGTTCCAGATCCTCAAGATGGACAAGCGCCGCGGCAACATCGTGGTGTCGCGCCGCGTGGTTCTGGAAGAGACCCGCGCCGAGCAGCGTTCGGAGCTGGTGCAGAGCCTGGAAGAAGGCCAGATCATCGAAGGCGTGGTGAAGAACATCACCGACTACGGCGCCTTCGTGGACCTCGGCGGCATCGACGGCCTGCTCCACGTCACCGACATGGCGTGGCGCCGCGTCAATCACCCGACCGAGATCCTGTCGATCGGACAGACCGTCAAGGTCCAGGTGATCCGCGTCAACCACGAGACCCACCGCATCTCGCTCGGCATGAAGCAGCTCATGGCCGATCCGTGGGAGGGCATCGAGGCGAAGTACCCGGTGGGTGCGCGCTTCACCGGCCGCGTCAACAACATCACCGACTATGGTGCGTTCGTTGAGCTGGAGCCGGGCATCGAAGGCCTGATCCACGTCTCGGAGATGAGCTGGACGAAGAAGAACGTCCATCCGGGCAAGATCGTGTCGACCAGCCAGGAAGTCGAGGTCATGATCCTCGAGGTCGATCCGGTGAAGCGCCGCATCTCGCTCGGCCTGAAGCAGACCCTCGACAATCCGTGGGAAGTCTTCCTGGAGAGCCATCCTGTCGGCTCCGAGGTCGAAGGCGAGGTCAAGAACAAGACCGAGTTCGGTCTGTTCATCGGTCTCGACGGCGACATCGACGGCATGGTCCACCTCTCCGACCTGGACTGGAACCGTCCGGGCGAAGACGTCATGGCCGAGTACAACAAGGGCGACATGGTGCGCGCCGTCGTGCTCGACGTGGACGTGGAGAAGGAGCGGATCTCGCTGGGCATCAAGCAGCTCCAGGGCGATCCGTTCACCGAGGCGGGCGACGTTCGCAAGGGCGCGATCATCACCTGCGAGGTGACCCAGGTCCAGGACGCCGGTCTGGAAGTGAAGATCGTCGGCACCGACCTCACCGCCTTCATTCGGCGCGCCGATCTCGCCCGCGACCGCTCCGAGCAGCGGCCCGAGCGGTTCTCGGTTGGCCAGAAAGTCGACGCCCGCGTCACCCAGTTCGACAAGAAGGCGCGCAAGGTCGCCGTGTCGATCAAGGCGCTGGAGATCGCCGAAGAGAAGGAGGCCGTCGCCCAGTACGGCTCGACCGACTCCGGCGCGTCGCTCGGCGACATCCTCGGAGCGGCCCTGAAGGCCCGCGAAGAAGACGACAAGAGCTGATCCGATACGCGCTGACGGCGCGACATCGGACGCGTTTGGAAAGGGCGGCCTTCGGGCCGCCCTTTTTCGTTGGACGTCAGGCCCTTCGGGCCCCAGAACGCCCTCAAAAACGTGGGTCGGTGGAACGGCTGCCTGTCACGGCCCGTTGCTACGATGGAGATCCAGGCCGTCTATCTGGTGGCCGGTCATCACAAGCTCGGAGACTGAGACATGGTGGACGTCGTTGCGATTCAGCCGATCCTCGCCCTCATCGTCGGCATCCTGATCCTGGTGGTGCCGCGCGTGCTGAACTATGCCGTCGCGGCTTACCTAATCATCATCGGCATTCTCGGCCTGTTTCCAAACCTGATGCAATAAGCCGTTCGGGGGCCAAACGCACAGCGTCGCCCGGCTTCGATCCTGGCAAGTCCGTCGCGAGCTTCGGTTTCGCGGTCTGTCAGCTGGTGCGAAATCGGGCCGGTTTCAGCCCGTGAAGGCGGCTTGGTCCGGGTGATCGCGCAGGAGTGCGGTGCGCAGCTTCTGCAAGGCCCGGCTTTCGATTTGGCGCACGCGCTCCTTGGAAATCCCGAGCGCTGCGCCGAGCGCCTCCAGCGTGGCGCCATCGTCGCGCAGCCGCCGTTCGCGCACGATTTTCAGTTCGCGTTCCGACAGCTCGCCCAGCGCCCGCTTGAGCCAGCGGCTGCGCCGTTCGGTGTCGATTACTTCGCCGACCGTCTCGTCCTGAAGCGGACGCTCGCAGACCAGAAAGTCCTGGCGGTCCGCCCCTGTGTCTTCGCTTTCCATCACCGGCGCGTTCAACGACGCATCCGGGCCGGACAGCCGGGCATTCATCAGCTCCACATCGGCGCGCGAGACACCCACCGCCGTGGCGATTTCGTCGAACAGCTCGGACTGTGCCGTGACCGTGCCGGTCCGCGCGAGCTTCGCCCTCAAGCGCCGAAGGTTGAAGAACAAGGCCTTCTGGGTCGAGGAGGTCCCGCCGCGCACGATCGACCAGTTGCGCAGGATGTAGTCCTGAATGGAGGCTCGGATCCACCAGGTGGCATAGGTGGAGAAGCGCACGTTGCGCTCCGGCTCGAAGCGCGAGGCCGCCTCCAACAGGCCGACATGACCTTCCTGGATCAAGTCGTTCATGGGTAGGCCGAAATTGCGGAACTTCGCAGCAAGCGCGATCACCAGCCGCATATGAGCGGACGCAAGGCGGTCCAGCGCATATTGGTCGCCGGTTTCACGCCACTTTCGGGCGAGATCGAGTTCCTCATCGCGATCGAGATAGGGCGCGTCCATTGCGGCGCGGACGAGCTGGCGTCGAGAAAGCATTGCCCCGGACATGGCGTCCTCGCATCTGATGCGTTCAACTCTCCTACGATGAACGCGCCGCCGCGGATCAGGCGAGCCCTATTCGTGCTTCAGCACGTAATCGTGATCGAACCCCATAAAGAAAGAAACGGGCACCGCGAGGCACCCGTTCCTGAAAAAGCTCAAAAAAGTTGGAGAGCGGCGATCAGGCCGCTTCTTCCTGCTCGTTCTCGCCGTCGAGATCCTCACCGCCCTCGCCGTCGGCCACCTTCGCGTTGCGACGCGGAGCCTTGGCGAGCTGCGCCTCGATCAGCCGGACCGCCTCGGTCTCGGAGACCTTGTTGACCGCGCCAATTTCGCGCGCCATGCGGTCGAGAGCGGCCTCGAAAAGCTGGCGCTCGGAATAGGACTGCTCCGGCTGGGTATCGGCACGATAGAGGTCGCGCACGACTTCCGCGATCGACAACAAATCGCCGGAGTTGATCTTCGCCTCGTACTCCTGCGCGCGACGGCTCCACATGGTGCGCTTGACGCGGGCACGGCCGGTCACAAGATCCAGCGCCTTCTTCACGGTCGGGCTATCGGCGAGCTTGCGCAGTCCGGCGCTCTTGGCCTTGGCGACCGGCACGCGGAGCGTCATCTTGTCTTTCTCGAAGTTGACGACGATCAGCTCGAGACGATGACCCGCGACTTCCTGCTCCTCGATCGCTTCGATCTGTCCGACGCCGTGCGCGGGATAGACGATGTAGTCTTGGGGCTTGAAGGTCGACCGCTGAACCGGTTTCTTTGCCGAGGTGGCCATACGCGTCTGCACTCCTGTGCCTTTTTCATGTTTTTCGACCGGCCTTGGACCTTCAGGCCGAATCGTCTATTGAGCGCCAAGCGGCGCTTCGCTATCGATGCTTTGGTCGCCGACTGCGTCGGACCGAACGAACGACATCAGCGCGCCCGCGGCAAAAACCGTGCCCGCGCCAAAATGGCGGAGCCGCGCTCGCATCCGTCGAGGTAACATGCGGGTTCCTCGACGACCCGAGCGGCGTAGCGAGGTTCACCTCGCCTACTGCGGAGCGGGAAGTTCGATGGCAGACAGTGCCTCGACACGGTTGACGCTACGAGCGATCAAAGCAATTCCCTAATATATCTCAAATTGAGGAAAAATCAAAGGCTTGCCGCACGGCAAAAGCCGCGGCATGCAGTGCGGAAGCGTTTTATGGCGGCGCGCAAACCGGTTCGCGGCCCCAGCGCGACAAACAGTCGCTGGGACGCAAACGCGCTTTTCGCTGCCGTCTTGACCCGTCTTGCCTAGTCGGCCGGATCAATCCCCCGGGCCAGGCTCCGCCGAGAAATAAGTCTCGTACTTGTCGGCGACACCGTCAAACGCGTCGGCCTCGGGCAACGGGTCCTTCTTCGCCGTCAGGTTCGGCCATTTTGAGGCATACTCGGCGTTCACCTCGAGCCATTTTTCCAGGCCCGGTTCGGTGTCCGGACGGATCGCGTCAATCGGGCATTCCGGTTCGCACACGCCGCAGTCGATGCATTCGTCGGGATGAATGACGAGCATGTTCTCGCCTTCATAGAAGCAATCGACCGGGCAGACTTCAACGCAGTCGGTGTACTTGCACTTGATGCACGCGTCGGTGACGACGTACGTCATTTCAATCCTCCAATCGGCGTGCGCGCCTTTCTCGGCGCCGGCACGCAGTCGTGCGGACGGGCTCGGTGTCTCCGTCCGAAAAACCGGAAGCGCATCGCCGCTTCGATAGAACGAAGCAACGCCTGGCGCCAATCCGTTGTGTTGACGCAAATGGGAACCGAACCTCGGTTCGGCATTTCCTGGAATGGCTCTAGCGTCATCGCGCAGACGGCTCAAGCAACCAGGCGCTGCCAGATCCCGTTGGATAGAACGTTTGTTTCCCGCCTGCCGCCTTCAACGAAACGGTGCGACGAAAAGCGCTCAATCCTCGTCGTCTGCGTCCGAGGTCTCAGCGCGATCCCCACGCTCGTCCGCGTTCGCCGGCGCCGACAGATCGCGGTAGCAAGCGTGGGCTTCCGGCGCGGGGCCGCGACGCTCCGGCAGGCAAATCACCTCCAGCACCCGAACCGCGTGTCGCCCGGCGATGGTCACCACATCGCCCGGGCCGATACGACGCGAGGACGCCTTCACCTTTTCGCGATTGACCCGGACATGGCCGCTCGTCACCAGCGTCTGCGCAAGGCCGCGTGTCTTTGCAGCGCGAATGCGCCAGAGCCACACATCGATGCGTTGACGGCTGGACGCCTCGTCGACCTCAGCTCGGGTCACGCGTTCCCCGTTCCAGATTGCGCTTCAGCTCGGCCAGCTTGGCGAACGGCGAATCCGGATCGACCGGCCGATCCTTCGGCGGACCGGAGCGCCTCCGTGGATCGCCCTTGCCCTGCTGGGGCTGCTTGCCGGCATGCGCCGGCCCACCACCGCCCTTGCCTCGGTGCGGCTTGCCGCCGGACGGCCCGTTGTTGCGATCGCGCTTGGGCTGGCCTTCGGCGCCTTCGCTTCGCCCCTTGGGCCCGCCGCCACGACCGGCGGCACCTTGATGATCGCCGCCCCGCCGGCCCCGATTGCGGCCCTGGCGCTCGCCCTCGGCATTGCCGTCGCGCTTTGCGTGCTCCCGCCGGCGCTGCTCGTCCGGACGCCGGCGGCGGCCAGGCCGCCAGACCTCGATCATCTCCGGCTCGGCGGACGCCTCCGGGGCGGATGCGGTGGACGTGTCGGCGGTTTCCGTCGGCACTGCGTTTGTCTGGGCAGCCTCTGCCGCCGGGAACTCGGCAGCCGGTGCTTCTCCTTCCGGTGAGACCGTTGCCTCGACCGGCTCTACCAGCTCCGCCGCGGCCGCCTCGTCCGCCACGACCGGCTCCGCAACGTCCGGGCTTACCCCGGCAGCGGACGCAGAGATCGCTTCTTCGGCGACGGTTTCCGCCGGCGCGGCCGCATCTGCGCTCGCGGGTTCGAACAGCGTCTCGCCCGAGGCATTCGCCTCGGCGACCAAAGCCGGAGCATCATCGCTCGCCGACGCCACCATTGCTTCGCCATTGCCAGCCGCAACGATGGTGTCGGCTTCAGCCGTCTCGCCCTCCAGCACCGCCGACGCCTCGGCCGGGGCGGCCACAGCAGGTGCCGCCGGAGCGGGCGCCTTGGGCGGGGCCGGACGACGCTCCAGACGATAGCCCAGCGACTTCAACACCGAGGCGAAATCCTCCCCGGAGCAGCCCAGCAGCGACGTCATGGAAACGGTGACGGTAAAGCCGCCGCCTTCGGGAATCGCGCCTTCCGGCGGGGTCGCCGTCGCTTCCGCCGGTTTCCAGGCGATCAGCGGGCGGATCTGGTCGGCAAGCCGTTCCAGGATGTCCACGCGCACGGCGCGGTTGCCACACGCCCGGAACCCGACGGCGCCATAAAGCGCCTTTGGCACCTCCGGATCGAGCGGGATCGACGTCCGGCCCGAGGCGGAAAGCTGGGGCAGGTCCGCCAGACCGGCGACATCGAGAGAGGCGTTCTTGAGCGCCCAGAGCTGCGCCAGAAGGCGGCTCGGCGCCGGCTTCAAAAGCGCCGGAATATAGATGTGATAGGCGCCGAAGCGCACACCATACTGGCGCATGCCCGCCCGCGCCTGCTGATCGAGATTCTTGACCTCGTCGGCGACGGCCTGCCGGTCCAAAACGCCCAGCGCTTCAGTGAGCTGGAAGGCAAGCCCCCGGGCGATTCCCTCCAGATCCGCCGCCTGGCGCAGATCGAACAGCGGCTTCAGCAGCGTCTCGACATGGGTTTTCAGCCAGAGCTGAAGCCGCGCCTGGACCTTCTCCAGCGCCGCCCCGCTGAGCTGCTCGTCCGACAGCACGATCAGGTTCGGCCGCAGCGTCTCCTCGCCCGCCACCACCTTGGCGACGGCTTCGCCCTGCCAGCGCACGGCGCCGTCGGAGGCCAGCACGAACGAGGCATCCGGCGCCTCTGCCAGGCGATCGGCCCGGCGCTCGAATTCGCTCGCAAGCGCTTTCTGAGCAGCGGCGCGCACCGCCTTGGTGTCGGGCGTTTCCGCCGTCGACACGGGAATGAAACGGAAACCGTGTAGATTGCCGACGTGGTGGCCTTCCACCATCACGTCGCCCGAGGTGGTGATCTCGGATTCGAGCATGTCGTTGTCTCTCAGCCGGCGCATCAGGACACTGGTTCGGCGATCGACGAACCGTTGGGTCAAACGCTCGTGCAGAGCGTCCGAAAGGCGATCCTCGATGGCGCGGGTGGTTTGTCTCCAGTGGACGGGATCGTCAAGCCAATCGGCACGGTTGGCAACATAAGTCCAGGTCCGGATGTGCGCGATACGGTTCGACAGTGTGTCGATATCGCCATCCGTGCGATCCGCAAAGGCCAACTGCCGCGCAAACCAGTCGTCAGGAATGCGCCCAGACGTCATCAGGTTCCGATAGAGCCCGAGCACGAGGTCGGCGTGATTGGCCGGCGCGATGCGGCGATAGTCGGGAAGCTGGCATACATCCCAAAGCCGCTCCACCGCGTCGGCACCGCGCGCCATGTCGGCAATTTCGCGATCCTTTGCGGCGTACTCCAGACAGACCATGTCCTCCGCCGGCGGGGCGCGGGTCAGACCATCTTCCCGCGGAGGCTCGTCCAGGCTGCGGCGCAGCGCGCTGATGGAGGAGTAATCCAGATCGGCATTGCGCCACTGGAACACGCGAATCGGCTCGAAGTTGTGGGTCTCCAGCGCCTCGACCAGATCGTCGCCGAACGGATCGACCCGTCCGGTCACCCCGAACGTTCCGTCGCGCATGTGGCGACCGGCACGGCCGGCGATCTGGCCGAGCTCGCCTGGATTGAGCCGGCGGTACTGATAGCCGTCGAATTTGCGATCGGCGGCGAACGCCACGTGGTCGACGTCGAGATTGAGGCCCATGCCGATGGCATCGGTCGCGATCAGGAAATCGACGTCGCCGGACTGAAACAGCTCGACCTGGGCATTGCGGGTCCGCGGGCTGAGCGCGCCGAGCACCACCGCCGCACCGCCGCGCTGGCGCCGGATCAGCTCCGCGATCTGGTAAACCTCGCTGGCGGAAAAGGCGACGACGGCCGAACGCGTCGGCAGCCGCGTGATCTTCTTGGAGCCGGAATAGCGCAGCACCGACATGCGTGGCCGCGTCACCACGTTGAGCCCGGGCAGCAGCTTTTCCAGAAGCGCGCGCGCCGTCGCCGCACCCAAAAGCAGCGTCTCCGAATGGCCCCGCAGCCGCAGGATCCGATCGGTAAAGACCCGTCCGCGCTCCAGATCGCTGGCGAGTTGCACCTCGTCGATCGCCACGAAATCGACGTCGGTGGTCTGCGGCATCGCCTCCACAGTGGAGATGAAATAGCGCGGATTTTCCGGAAGGATCTTCTCCTCGCCGGTGATCAGGGCGGCCTGATCCGGTCCAACGCGCGCGACCACGCGGCCGTAAACCTCGCGGGCGAGCAGGCGCAGCGGCAGGCCGATCAACCCTGATCGATGGCCCAGCATCCGCTCGATCGCCAGATGCGTCTTGCCGGTATTGGTCGGCCCCAGAACCGCGGTCACGGTGCGCGCCCGGACCGAACGGGGAAGAGGCATGGGAGATTGAATCGTCATGAAATGTGGTCGGCTCGGGCTCGCATGGCCGGCGATTTCGGGTCCGCGGTGACGAAGGCGCGGTCGACAACGTGTCCGCCGGCTGTCCCGCGTTCCTCCAGGGTCGCCGACGTTTCGCCGCCGCGCAACTCAAGATCCGACAAGGTCTCGAAGCCACGCAGCGAGTCTTTCTAGCACAGCGATGCGCCGGTATGCCCGTAAAAAATCGCACCCCGGACCGCAACCGGAACGAGTCTGGAACGAATCGCGGCCGAATCGGCGACTTTCTTTGATTCATGGTTCGTTCTACGCAACGCCTTGATTTGAATCGCAGTTCGCCTACGAGATCTTGTTTTTGGCGCACCCGCACACGCACCACAGGGACACGTCATGCGAGTCGCCGGCGCGGACTCCGAATCGCGACGGAGTCAAGCGGCGCCGTCCGACCGTTGGGGCGCCAGCCTCGGCCACCCACACCCCCAAGAAGAACGCAAGTCGTACGAATCGGGCCCGAATCGCCATCTGGCAAATGTTTTGGATTTGTTCCGATTTCGAATGCGGATCGACTCAACATCGATGACATCTAAACGATCCAACTAAGTATTTATTTACCATAATACAGAATACGAATAAAAAGGGCGGCTCTCTGCCGCCCTTGATCCCCGGTGCCGTGTGCGTCTGACGGAAATGGCGTCGTCTTTGCCTTGAGCTCACCGAACTGGGGGCTCGTTTGGACGGTGGCAAGTCGCCTCTATTTGGCCTGGGCCAACCGCACGCCCTGGAGCTTCACGTCGGTCGCATTGACCGACAGCACGCCGTGCGGGGTTTCGATCTCGATGCGAACCGGGATCAGGACCGCATCCCCAACCGGAACGAAGGCGGCCTCCAGCCCGCGATTCTTTGCAAGATAGGCCACGCTTTCGGAGTTCGCGCGATGGCCGGAGATCGGCGTCCAGCGCGCGCTACAGACGAAGGCTTCCCCATCGAAGCTCGGCGTTCGCACGCGTTCCGCGCCTTTGGCGGAGAGATCCACCTGATAGCGACTCCAACCATCGAAGACCGGCAAGGTGCGATTGCAGGCATCCGCCGCCGTCGGCGCCGCACCTGTGCGGCGCATCGGCAGCACCGACGCGCTGATCGGATCGATGATATCGCGCTTGTCGGCGGCCGTGACGTCGACCCGATCCGGCGCCGGGTCGAGCGGCGGCAGGGCCGAAAGCGACGTAACCCGCCCCTTGTTGAGACGCATCTTCACCTTGGTCGTATCGCTCGGATCGACCGACAAGAGGCTGTATTTGACGGGAAGCAGCACCCCGCCATCCATCGCCCCATCGACTTCGGCATCCACCTTGGAGGCGGTCAGGAGCGACGCAAGCCCGGTCGGCTGCATCTTCACCTTCACCGAATAGGCCTCGCCTTCGAGGATGACGGAAAGCGTGCCCTTGGCGATCGTGACGCCCTTGAAGCTGACGTCGTAACGCACGCCTGCCGTGGTCCGCTCGCTCGCGGTCGCCGCGGCGCCCGACCAGATGCAGGCGGCCAGGGCCAGCCCGACCGATAGGAGACGACGCCCTTTGCTGTTCGACTGACGTGCGCGCACCACCATGTCCTCGTCTGTCCGTCCGACCGGCGGCAGGTGGCTGGCCTGTCCAAACCGGCGGTCCGTGGTCATTGTCGGAGCGGGATCGACGCGGCCGGGAACCTCCCGCGCGCATCCGATCCGGCTCTCGTTCGGCAAGACGCTAGCGGGATCATGGTGACCATGGGGTTAACGCAGAGCCTCGAAGGACCGATTCCATGTGCCGACCCGCTTGACGCGGATGGGCGGCATTCCTATAGAAACACGCTCCCATCACTTTGTGAGACGACGTGAGGGCGGGTTGTCCCAGCCCCGAAGACAAGGATTTTTTCGCAATGGCCCGTCGCTGTGAACTGACCGGCAAGGCCGTGCTGACCGGCAACAACGTGAGCCACGCCAACAACAAGACGCGGCGCCGCTTTCTGCCCAACCTGTGCACGGTTACCCTGCGCTCCGACATCCTCGAGCGCGGTGTGCGCATGCGCGTGAGCGCGGCTGCGCTGCGCACCGTGGAGCACCGGGGCGGCATCGATGCCTTTCTCCTGAAGGCCGACGACAAGACGCTGTCGCCGCGCGCTCTTCTTCTGAAGCGCGAAGTCGTGGCGAAGAAGGCCGAAACGCCGGCTGAAGCGACCGCGTAAACCCGCGACGCCGCGGCGCTTGCCGCCGCGGACGGGGTCGGCGCTCCGTTAGAGGTGAGACGCGTTTCTAAAACGGCGAACCGGTTTTCATTTCGCCTGGAAACGCTCGAACGCAGGGTCAGGCTAAGCCGTGGCAAACACAGACCATCTCCGCGCCCGCTCGATCGCGCTGGCCATTGCGGCCATGACCGCCGTCGTTCTGGCGTCGAATATCCTGGTCCAGTACCCGGTCTCAGCCCAGCTCGGCGCGATCAATCTCGCCGACCTCCTGACCTGGGGCGCGTTTACCTATCCGATTGCGTTCCTGGTGACCGATCTCACCAATCGCCGGTTCGGCCCTGCTGCCGCACGGATGGTGGTCTATGCCGGTTTCACTGTCGCGATCGCGCTGTCGGTGATGCTGTCGACGCCGCGGATTGCGATCGCGTCCGGCACCGCCTTCCTGGTCGCCCAGCTTCTGGACGTGGCGGTGTTCAACCGGCTTCGGCGCGGCTCGTGGTGGCGCGCGCCTCTGGTCTCCTCGGTGATCGGCTCGCTGATCGACACGATCCTGTTCTTCGGGCTCGCCTTTGCGGCGGTGTTCGCGCTGATCGGGCCGAACGATCCGTTCGCGATCGAAGCCGCGCCTCTGTTCGGCGTGCTGCCCGTGGAGCTGCCGCGCTGGATGTCCTGGGCGCTCGGCGATCTGTCGGTGAAGCTCGCCGTCGCGCTGGTGCTGCTGGCGCCCTACCGCGTGCTCCTGGGCCTTCTCGGCGCCACGCCGGCGCCGCGCCAGGCATAAGAGCGGGCGCGAAAGCTTCACATCTGCGGTTTTGGACGGGGAACGGGCGTTTCCAGCCGGAAGCGCAACAGCAGCGTACGCTGCAGAAGCGAGCGGTTGTCGTCGGAGATCAGCGTCATCAACGGCCGACCGAAGCCGTCCGCGCTCACCGCAATCCCTTCCATATTGTCGATCTCGTAGGCGAAATCGGCCTCCATCAGAACCGGTCCGGTCAGCGGCGCCCGCGCCGCTAGCGCATCGCGACCGATCCGGCGGACCTGCATGCCGATATCGATCCCGCCATCGTAGCGCCGCTCCAGAAGCAACAGATCGCCGCCCGGCAGGAAGGCCGCATCGGTCGGGCGATAATCCCGGTCGCGAACCAGCGCGCCCCGAACGACCGAGCCGTTGGGCGTCACCCGCCAAAACGGCAGCATTCCCTCCCCGGTCAGGCCCGCCCCCTTGCGGCAGGCGCGTTCGGCAAACAACATCAGACTGCCCGCCACCGGACTGGATGGCGGCGCGACCGCCATCGCCTCCAGCCCGCCGTTGCCAGGCAGGCACCGCGTCTCCGCCGGCAGCGGCAAACGCGTCGGGATGTCTCCGACCGGATCGGGACCCGGATAGGCAAGCAGCTTTCGCCCGCTTTCGACGGATACCAGAACCTGGTCGCCTTTGCGGGCCAGCGCCTCGGCATCCTCTTCCGCCTTGGTCGGCGGCGTCTCGCCGGCCTCCGTCAGGCGGGGGGTAAGCTCGGCATGCGCGATCCCGCGCGGCGTGCCGTCCGCCCCCTGGTCGAGAGAAAGGGTGAGCCAGCGCCCGAGATCGGAGACCAGCAGCAGCTCGGTGCCGTCGGGCGATGCGAGCACGCCGGAGAAACCGCCAAAATCGCGGTCGCGCGCCGTCAGGTTCAGCCCGCCGAGAAAGACGAGGTCTCCGAAGCGCCGTGCCGGATCGCGGACGTGAAATTGCGAGATCGCAGCCGCATCGATGTTGATCGGCTCGGCCCTCAATGGTGCCGCCCCCAGGGTGGCCAGCACCATCAGCGCCAGACATCCGGCCCGAAAGAAGCTCGGAGGATTCACGCAGCGCGGCCCGAGCGCCGCCCGCCGCGCCCCTGGGGCTTGCTCTGACCTTCTTCGTCGAACAACGAGGCGAGCTGCTCGACCATCGCGCCGGCCAGCTCGTCGGCATCGACGATCGTCACCGCCCGGCGATAGTAGCGCGTCACGTCGTGGCCGATGCCGATCGCGATCAGCTCAACCGGCGAGTTGGTCTCGATCTCGTCGATCACCGCGCGCAGATGGCGCTCCAGATAGTTGCCGCTGTTGACGGACAGGGTGGAGTCGTCGACCGGCGCGCCATCGGAGATCATCATCAGGATGCGCCGGCTTTCCGGACGCCCAAGCAGCCGCGAATGCGCCCATTCCAACGCCTCGCCGTCGATATTCTCCTTCAGGAGCCCCTCGCGCATCATCAGCCCGAGATTGCGGCGCGCCCGCCGCCAGGGCGTGTCGGCCGACTTGTAGATGATATGGCGAAGGTCGTTGAGCCGGCCCGGGTTGATCGGCTTGCCGCTCTGCAGCCAGCGCTCGCGCGATTGGCCACCCTTCCAGGCCCGGGTGGTGAAACCCAGGATCTCCACCTTCACGCCGCAGCGCTCCAGCGTACGCGCCAGAATATCCGCGCAGGTGGCCGCAACCGTTATCGGCCGGCCGCGCATGGAGCCGGAATTGTCCAGAAGCAGCGTCACCACGGTGTCGCGGAAGTTGGCGTCGCGCTCGCGCTTGAAGGCCAGCGGCTGCATCGGATCGATGACGATGCGCGTCAGCCGCGCCGTGTCGAGCCAGCCCTCTTCCTGATCGAATTCCCAGGCCCGGTTCTGTTGCGCCATCAGCCGGCGCTGCAACCGGTTGGCCAGCCGCGCCACCACGCCCTGCAGATGCGAGAGCTGCTTGTCGAGGAAGCCGCGCAGCCGGTCGAGCTCGGCCGGATCGCACAGATCCTCCGCGCGCACCATTTCGTCGAAGCGGGTGGTGAAGACCCGGTAGTCCACCTCGGCCCGGCGCAGCGCGCCCGGCGGCTCGGCTCGGGTGGCTTCGCCGCTTTCGCGCGGATCGGCGAGCTCTTCCTCGCGATATTCCTCGCTGGTGGCCTCCGCGCTTTCCGATTCGGAGGCCTCTTCCTCTTCGCCGGACGATTCCGTCTCCTGGGGAGCGGCGGCCTCTTCCTGCTGTTCCTGGCCCTCCGCCGAAGCCTGGTCGTCGCTGGAGGTTTCCGAGCGGTCGTCGGACTGGGACTCGTCCTCTTCCTCGTCGCGCTCTTCGGAGGAATATTCTTCCGCCATGTCCAGGGCGGCCAAAACCTCCCGGATCGCCGCGCCGAACGCCTGCTGATTTTCCAGCGACGCGCCCAGGCGATCGAGATCGGTGCCGGCCTTCTCCTCCAGCCACGGCCGCCAGAGATCGACCAGCCGTTTCGCGCTTTCCGGCGGCTTCTCTCCGGTCAGCCGCTCCCGCACCAGGAGCGACAGCGCATCCTCGATCGGCGCATCCGCTCGGTCGGTGATCTCGTGGTAATTGCCGCGATGATAGCGGTCTTCCAGCATCGCCGTGAGGTTGCTGGCGACCCCCGACATCCGCCGGGAGCCGATCGCTTCGCAGCGCGCCTGCTCCACAGCGTCGAAGATGCCGCGCGCTTCGCGACCGGCCGGCGACAGGTGGGTGTGCACCTTGGGATCGTGACAGGCGAGCTTGAGCGCCATGGAATCGCCGATCCCACGGGCAACGGCGGCGTCGGCCGCCGTCATCCGCCGGGGCGGTTCCGGCACCCGCGCCTTGTGGCCCGACAGCGACGGCCGATCGTTCGAATAGACGATCTCGAGCTCCGGATCGCCGGAGATCGCGCGCATCGTCGCCGACACCGACCGCTTGAAGGTATCGTTTCGCGTGGCAGGCGGACTGCCGGTCTTATCCCAGTTGCTTCCCTGCGCCATCGTCGCTCGCTCCTCCAGGCCGCTGGCCGGTCAGCTCATCACGACGTTCGCAGCCGAGTTCGTGAGTTCCTTGCCGAAGCAGCGCTGATAGAACTCCGCGACGATCGACTGCTCGGTCTCGTCGCACTTGTTAAGGAAGGTGAGCTGGAAGGCAAAGCCGATATCGCCGAAGATTTCGGCATTCTCCGCCCAGGTCAGCACCGTCCGCGGGCTCATCACGGTCGACAGGTCGCCGTTCATGAAGGCGTTGCGGGTGAGATCGGCGAGCCGAACCATCTTCGACACCGTCTCCCGGCCCGCTTCGTCGCGATAGCTCGGCGACTTGGCGAGGATGATGTCGACCTCGTTGTCGTGCGGCAGATAGTTCAGCGTGACCACGATCGACCAGCGGTCCATCTGGCCCTGGTTGATCTGCTGGGTGCCGTGATAGAGGCCCGACGTATCGCCGAGGCCGACCGTGTTGGCCGTCGCGAACAACCGGAAGGCGGGATGCGGGCGGATCACCCGGTTCTGGTCGAGCAGCGTCAGCCGGCCCTGCACCTCCAGCACGCGCTGGATCACGAACATGACGTCCGGCCGGCCGGCGTCGTACTCGTCGAACACCAGCGCGGTGTTGGTCTGCAGCGCCCAAGGCAGGATGCCGTCGCGGAACTCCGTAACCTGCTGGCCGTCCTTGAGGACGATCGCGTCCTTGCCGACCAGGTCGATCCGCGAGATGTGGCTGTCGAGATTGACGCGCACGCACGGCCAGTTGAGCCGGGCCGCGACCTGCTCGATATGGGTCGACTTACCGGTGCCGTGGTAGCCCGTGACCATCACCCGGCGATTGCGCGCGAACCCGGCAAGGATCGCGAGCGTCGTGGGACGGTCGAACAGGTAGTCGGGATCGAGGTCCGGAACGTGCTCGCTCGGTTCGGAAAAGGCGGGAACCTCGAAATCGGCATCGATGCCGAACACCTGCCGCACCGACACGTTCATGTCGGGCAGTCCGGGACTTTCCATGGTCTCTGTGGTCATCATTCCTCCATCGCGCACGACGTCCGCGCGTCGAGGCCGGCGGGAGAATTCCCGCCGGACGGGCAAGGGATTAACAGTAGCCGGCGCGCCTTAGCACCGTATAGGCTTGAATGATACGCCGAAGTCGTTCTTCCGAACCGCGATCGCCGTGGTTCGCGTCCGGATGATGGCGTTTCACCAAAGTCTTGTATCTCGTTTTGATGTCGTCGCGCGATGCGCTTTCCTCAAGGCCGAGGGTTTCAAATGCCCGCCGCTCTGGCCCGAGGACGCGTCGGCGCGGCCGATTGTCGCTCGCCGGATGGTCTCCGCCGTCTTCGCCGAACAGCCCGAACGGATCCTCGTAGAGCCCGCTCCAGGCCGTTTTCGGTCGTTCCTCGGCGGGTTTGCGCCCGTGGCCCTTGGACCAGGAATTGACACCCACCCGCCGGGTCGGCCGATGCCCGACGATCGCGTCCTTCTGATAGGCCTGAACCGCCTCGTCGGTCATGCCGTCGAAGTAGTTGTAGGACTTGTTGTATTCCCGCACGTGATCCAGGCACAGCAGGAGATACTGGCCTTCGCGTCCGCGTCCCATCGGAGCGCGGTAGAGCCCCCGTCCTTCGCACTCCGGGTGCGCACAGGTGGGCGCGTCCGGAACCGCCGCCTCGGGCTTCCGCTTGATCCTGATCCGGTCGAAATGTTTCGAGTCGAGCTTCATCGCGCTGACATTATGGGCAGCCGTATCCGAGCGAACAAGCACTTGACGCGTGATGGGATTGAGGCGGCCATCAGTTATGGGGGAGGTGCGGCGACTATGCCGCAGGGCCGTCCGCGGACGGCACGGCCCTTTGGGAACGGGGGCCGGACACCATTAGATGATATTTCGGCACCCGATTTCCAGGATATTGCAGGTCTACCGACTACCCTCGACCGGCACAATGTGCTTGTAGAGCGGGATGAGGAAAAGCGGGCACCGGTTTTCCGCCCGCATCCCGCTCCAACTCATTGGAATCCATCACTGCGGTTCGGGTCCGAGCGCCCGACATCATCATGTTCCAAGCGTCCCGACGGCCGCCCGGCCGTCATCGTGAATGCCCGAGGAGGTCTCATGGCTGAAGCCGGCGCCGTCAAAAAGGTCGTGCTCGCCTATTCCGGCGGTCTCGACACGTCGATCATCCTGAAGTGGTTGCAGACCGAGCTCGGCGCGGAGGTCGTCACCTTCACCGCCGATCTCGGCCAGGGCGAAGAACTCGGCCCGGCGCGCGAGAAGGCCGAGCGAGCAGGCATCAAGGAGATCTACATCGAGGACGTGCGCGAGGAGTTCTGCCGCGACTTCGTGTTCCCGATGTTCCGCGCCAACGCCGTCTACGAGGGCACCTATCTGCTCGGCACCTCGATCGCCCGGCCGCTGATCTCAAAGCGCCTGGTCGAGATCGCCCGCCAGACCGGTGCCGACGCGATCGCCCACGGCGCCACCGGCAAGGGCAACGACCAGGTCCGCTTCGAGCTCTCCGCCTATGCCCTCAATCCCGACATCAAGGTGATCGCGCCCTGGCGGGACTGGGAGTTCAAGTCTCGAACCGAGCTGCTCGACTTCGCCGAGAAGAACCAGATCCTGGTGACCAAGGACAAGCGCGGCGAGGCGCCGTTCTCCGTCGACGCCAACCTTCTGCACTCCTCCTCGGAGGGCAAGGTGCTGGAGGATCCTAACGAGACGCCGCCACCTTACGTGTATCAGCGCACCGTGAGCCCGGAAGAGGCCCCGGATACGCCCACGATCGTCGAAATCGGCTTTGAGAAGGGCGATCCGGTGTCGATCGACGGCAAGACCATGAAGCCGCACGAGCTTCTGGCTGCGCTCAACGATCTCGGCCGCGACAACGGCATCGGCCGGCTCGACCTGGTGGAAAACCGCTTCGTCGGCATGAAGTCGCGCGGCGTCTACGAGACCCCGGGCGGCACCATCCTGCTCGTCGCGCACCGGGCGATCGAATCGATCACGCTGGACCGGGGTGCGGCGCACCTGAAGGACGAGCTGATGCCGCGCTACGCGGAGCTCATCTACAACGGCTTCTGGTTCTCGCCCGAGCGGTTGATGCTGCAGGCGGCGATCGACAAGAGCCAGGAGCACGTCGAAGGGACCGTGCGGCTGAAGCTCTACAAGGGCAACGTCATCGTGGAAGGTCGCGCTTCGCCGAAGTCGCTTTATTCCGACGCCCTCGTCACCTTCGAGGACGATCACGGCGCCTACGACCAGAAGGACGCGGCCGGCTTCATCCGGCTCAACGCGCTCCGGCTGCGCACGCTCGCCAAGCGCGATCAGGGCTAAGTCAAGTACTCATAAATCCCGACAGCCGAAAATTTTCCCTCGTTCGGGCCTTCGATCCGAACGAGGGCCGGCCTCCATGCGTTCGCCGCTTCGATTCCCAAACACCCGGGTGCGGAGCGGTGACACACAAGACCCATCTCGCGCTGGCCGGCTTTGCCGCG
Organism: Amorphus sp. 3PC139-8; assembly: GCF_040750475.1. NCBI lineage: Bacteria > Pseudomonadati > Pseudomonadota > Alphaproteobacteria > Hyphomicrobiales > Amorphaceae > Amorphus > Amorphus sp. 3PC139-8. Next base: position 489,701 of record NZ_JABJVY010000001.1, read on the forward strand.
ACAGCGATCGCCTTTGGGCCCGCGCGCATGGGCTTCGGGCTATTTTTGCCCGAGTTCCGGGACACGTTCCGCCTCACGAGCACGGTTGCAGGCCTGATCGCCAGCTCCGGCTTCCTGGCGTTCCTGGCCACACTGCCGCTGGCGGCCGTGTTGAACTCGAGGCTGGGTCCGAGATGCCCGGTCGTGACTGGGTCGTTGTCGGCTGCGATCGGGTTCGCGACGGTCGCGCTGGCGTCGGACGCTGTCTGGCTCACTGTCGGCGTGGTGTTTGCCGGCGCAAGCGCCGGCCTGTGCTGGGCACCCTTCAACGACGCGACGGAACGGGTCGTTTCCGAAGACGCGCGCAGCGGCGTGCTCTCCACTGTCGCCACGGGAACCAGCGTCGGGGTTGCCGGCGCCGCTCTCCTGGCACTGGCCGTTACCTATGACCAGATCGCCTGGCCGGCGTCTTGGCTCGCTTTCGCGGTGGCCGCGGCTTTGACCGTCGCCGCCACCTCGGCCGCGCTGCCGGCCGGCCAGACCGGGTCCGACACTCAAGGCGCCCTGGCGGGGACGCAAGCGCTTCTCTGCCGGCAGGCGGTCCCGCTCTACAGTGCCGCGCTGTGCTTCGGGGCGACCAACGCGATCTATCTGTCCTTTGCAGCCGACCGTGTCGTCACCGCCGGCGGGCTGCCGGGTCTTCCGGAAACGGCCGCCGCCGCCGTGATCTTCTTCAGCTACGGCACGGTCGGGATGCTGGGTCTGATGACCGGGCGGATCGAGGCAGCCATCGGGCTCGACCGGCTGCTGCGGGCGATTTTCTCCGCAGCAGCCTTGTCGCTCGTCCTGATCGCGCTGGCACCCACATCCTGGCCCGCCGTTCTCATCTCGTCGGGCCTACACGGCGCAGCACTGATGGCGGTCAGTGCCGTGTTTTCGTTCTGGAGCCTGCGGTTGTTCCCCGGTCGTGGAACGCTCGGCTTCACGGCCACGTTGATCGCCGTCGCGGTCGGCAGCGTCGTCGGACCCGCCATTGCCGGCGTTCTGGCCGACAGCATCGGATCCGAGGCCACCTTCCTGGTTGCCGGCCTGCCCGCGCTTCTGACCGCACTCTGGCCGAGCACGGTCGGCAATAACCCCGGTCCGCCGCGCGCACCGGGACGACGAAGGATCGGCTACCGGATCTGCTGATCCAGGAACCCGAGCAGCGCTATCCAGGACTTGCGATCGGCGGTGGCGTCGTAACGCGACGTCTCGCCTTTCGCCGACCACTCGGTGAAGGAGTGGCGGGCGCCGGAATAAAGCTGAACCTCGAAGTCGACCCCGTCCTTGTTCATCGCGGCCACAAGGTCGGCAACCTGCGACATCGGCGCCGCCGGATCCTCCGAGCCGTGCAGAATCAGGATCGGGGCCTCGACGTTGGTGTAGTCCTGACCGTCGGGTGTTCCGAGGCCGCCATGGAATGTCACGAAGCCATCGACATCGGCGCCCGAGCGCGCAAATTCCAATGCCGCCGCGCCGCCGAAGCAGTAGCCCATCACCACCACGTCGTCCTCGACACCGTCCATCCGCAGCGCGGCTTCCAGCCCGCCCGCCAAGCGAGCGCGCAAGGCTGCCCGGTCGCTGTAGAGCTTGCCGGACTCCGCCTTCTTGTCCTCCGTTGTCGTGGGTCGCACGCCCTTGCCGTAGACGTCGACGGCGAAGGCCGCATAGCCAAGCTCGGCGAGCATTTCGGCCCGGCGCTGCTCATACTCGGTGAGACCGTCCCAATCGTGGATGATCAAAACCAGCGGCTGCTCCGGCCCGGCCCCGTCGTTGATCGCGAAATAGCCTTCGAAGGACTGGCCATCGACGTCGTAAGTGACGGACCGGGTGACGATATCGGCGGCCGCGGGCGTGGCCGTCCCTGCGACGAGGAGTGCGGCGGCTGCAATCCGGATAGGCATGGCAGTCATGTGGTCGACCTCCCTGATGGACAGACAAGCGCAGCGCATGCGCGATTGGCGCGTTTCCAGGCGAGGAGAACCCCCGTTCTCCGTCCGGAAACGCGTCAAACCAATCACCCAATGCTCGCCCTTCGCAACATAGGGCGATCAGACAGGAGGGAAGGGGCCGGCGGATAACATCGCCGCGAGGTGAGCGGGGCCAAGCAATCACAGGAGAAGTGCGAAGCGGTTTTCCCGGCTTGCGAAGCCAGCGCGCGACCGCGCGCCGGCCCCTATGGGCCGCCCCGTCCGGAGCGAAGCGGCGAAGCCGCGACAGCGTGAGGACAAAAAGCTTCCCACGTTCGCTCGCTTTGGGCTTTTCCCGGACGGAAAACCGGTTCCCACTTTTCCTGGCTTTGGCTTTTTCCCGACGCAAAGCCCGGACGGAAAACCGGTTCCCACTTTTCCTGGCTTTGCTTTAGTCCGCGACGATCTTGACGAGTTCGCCGGGCACCAGCGGGTTGTCGGCGTCGATGCCGTTCAACACCTCGAACAGATTGCGCTGCTCGCCCGACGCCACGCCCTGCATACGGGCGGACAAGCTCTCCACCGTATCGCTCGGCTGGACCGTCACGACCCGGACGCGAAGCGGCTTCAGGCCGTTGCGCTCGGTGCGGGAAAGCCGGGAGAACGAGCCGAAGGTCTCCTCGAAGCTGGTGTCGAACCGGCCGGACGGCCGCGAGGTCGCGAAGATGAACCGGTAGACCCGGCTGCCGGCCGTTACCACGCCGATGCGGAACGACCAGCCCTCGGCAATCGCCGAGGCGCTCGCCGCCGGCATGCCGTTGATCGTCTCCTCCCGGACACTGTCTTCGATCAGGCCCTTTACCCAACCGGAGCGCAGATAGTCGGTGAGCGACATACCTTCCGGCAGCGCCACGCCGTCGAAGCGCAAGGCGGTCCGGTCGCCGTCGGTCGCGAGCACCGCCTCGGGCGTGTTCTTCAAGACGAAGCCCGGTGGAACGGTGAAGCCGATCCCGAGGGCGGCATGCAGATATTGCCGGCCGCGCACATAGCCCTCGCGCGGATCGTCGCCGTAGAGCATGCCGTCGAGGCTGTTGAGGTAGGCGTCGCGCTCCTGCTCGCCGATGCCGGGCGCGCCGAACTGGCGCGCTGCTCGCCTGGCGAGTTCGATCCGCGACGGGGTGGAGGGATGCGACGACAGGAAGTCGAGCCCCTTGCTACCCGCCGAAACGCTCTGCAATTGCGCGTAGCGCGCCATCTTGGAGAGGAAACGCGAAGCGGCGAACGGATCGAAACCGGCGGCCGCAAGCGTGCGCACGCCGACGGAATCGGCTTCCAGCTCCTGATCCTGGCTGAAACGGGCGAGCGAAAGCTGCGTGGTTTCCCGCGCCTGCTGAGCGGCTTCGGAATCCCGCACCATGTTGGAGACGACGCGGTTGGCGACCGCGATCGCCTGGGCGCGCCGCTGGCGCGCCACCGCGTGTTGCGCCGTCACGTGCGCCATCTCGTGGGCGATCACCGCGGCAACCTCGGAACGGTCGCTCGCCAGCGCCAAAAGGCCGCGGGTGATATAGAGGTGGCCCGTTGGCAGCGCGAAGGCGTTGATCGCCGGCGAATTCAGGATGGTGATGCGATAGGAGCGGCTCGGATCGTCTGAGGCCGCGACCAGACGCCCGACCACGCGCGCCACGGTCCGCTCCACCTTGGGATCGGAATAGACGCCGCCATAGGCCTCGATCAGCCGTTCGTGCTCGCGGATCTCGCTCGAGGGTGCCTGGGCCGGCTCCTGCGCCACGATGGAATTGACCGGCGAACTCGACGTGATGATCGGATCGCCCGTGGGCGTCAGCACGCATGCGGTCAAGCCGGCCACCAGGCCGCACGCAGCCATCGCCCGTCCCAAAAGACGAGCGGCGCCATTCCGGAATGGAGCTGCCATGACCATCAACGTCAATCGAATCCATATTGATCGGAACGAGACCGGGGGCGACACCCAAAGCCGCGCGCTAATCCCGACGCCTCATCGATCTTCTTCACCTTCCAAAGGCTCGATCTGCGCTGGGTTCCAGACGCGGACCAACACCCCGTTCCAGCTTTCCAACAGGCCGCGCACCCGGATCCGTCGTCCCTTGAGCCGATCGAGGTCCCGGCTTTCGTGCTCCCACGAGCCGAGATCGGATACGGGGACCATCACCGTGAAATCAACCGACCAATCGTGTCCGAAGTTCAAATAGTGATTCGTTTGTGTCGTTCCCACCGAAAGAACGCGCCCCTCGACCAGGGCATAGGTACCGACGGCCGCCGCAAGCTTAGGATCGTCAGCTTGACGAATCCTCAATGCACCGTCCCAAATCCCCGCCCGATCACGACGCGCCGTCCGCTCCGCCGCCAGAAGCGCGGGAACACACGCGGCGTCCATAACCTCCGGTACGACGAACGCGAAACCCTCCCGCACCAGGCTCTCCTGGAGCGACGGCGCAGCACCCTTCACGGCAACCTGGGCGAGAAAACGGCCATAGCGATCATTTGCGATCGGATTGAGGCGCACTGGGGTGCCGATCAGCCCCGTCAGCCGGCGCAGGGCCTCGGGCCGCCCCGCCTCGGGGATTGCGATATCGGCCAGCTTGACCGCCCGGCCGTCGGCAAGATGCAGCGTGGCATCCGCCGAAACGGCGTCGACCACCGCGTCTTGCGGGCGCTCTCTGGAACAAGCGGAGGTGCCGCCCTGCGCCTTTCCGCCGATCGTCGGGAGGAAGATCGCAAGCACGGCGCCAACGGCCGCCAGTCCGCACCACCGGAGACATCGTCTCCGGGCCGGCGACAGCACCGCGGCGCCGGCGCGCGCTGCGTCAGCGGGTCGGAACCGGCTTGTCGCCGCGATAGTCGTAGAAGCCGCGTCCGGCCTTGCGGCCAAGCCAACCCGCCTCGACATATTTCACCAGCAGCGGACAGGGCCGATATTTGGAATCGGCAAGCCCCTCATAAAGCACCTGCATAATAGAGAGGCAGGTGTCGAGGCCGATGAAATCGGCGAGCTGCAGCGGCCCCATCGGGTGGTTGGCGCCGAGCCGCATGGCGGTGTCGATCGCCTCGACCGAGCCCACGCCCTCGTAGAGCGTGTAGATCGCCTCGTTGATCATCGGAAGCAGGATCCGATTGACCATGAAGGCGGGGAAATCCTCCGCAACGGCCGCTGTCTTGCCAAGCTTCGCCACGAACCGCTTGGCCGCTTCGAAGGTCTCGTCCTCCGTCGCGATGCCGCGCACCAGCTCGACCAGCTCCATGACCGGAACCGGGTTCATGAAGTGGACGCCGATGAAGCGCTCCGGACGGTCGGTCGACGCCGCCAGCCGGGTAATGGAAATCGACGAGGTGTTGGTGGCGAGCATCGCCTCCGGCTTCAGGAGCGGGCAGACCTGGGAAAAGATCTTGCGCTTGATCTGCTCGTTTTCCGTCGCCGACTCGATGATCAGGTCGACATCGCCCAGGGCGTCGAGATGCTCGGCCGGCCCGATCCGCTCCAGCGCGGCCTGGCGAACCTCGTCGGAGATCTTCCCCGACCCGACCTGCCGGGTCATGTTGCCGTTAATCGAGGCCAGCCCGGACTGGACCCGATCCATGGACACGTCGTTGATCAGGACGTCGAATCCACCCAACGCGCAGACATGGGCGATGCCGCTGCCCATTTGTCCCGCGCCGATCACGCCCACTTTCTTGATTTCGACCATTCCGTCCTCGATCGGTACCCATCTCACGCGCCGTCGGCGCGACTGTGGGTCAATCCTTTGCGCTGCACAAGACGTTCGGGCGGCAGCGACATACTTTGCCCGCCCGCTGTGGCCGATCCGGCGCAGCCGCTACTTGCCGAGCGCCTGCTTGAGTTCCGGCAGGACCTGGAACAGGTCGGCGACGAGACCATAGTCGGCGACCTGGAAGATCGGCGCGTCCTCGTCCTTGTTGATGGCGACGATGACGCGGGAATCCTTCATGCCCGCCAGATGCTGGATCGCCCCGGAGATGCCGCAGGCGATGTAGAGGTCCGGCGCCACGACCTTGCCAGTCTGGCCGACCTGAAGATCGTTGGGCGCATAGCCGGCGTCCACCGCCGCGCGCGAGGCGCCGATCGCCGCCCCCAACGCGTCCGCCACCGGCGTCATGACCTCCTGGAACTTTTCCGCCGAGCCCAGCGCCCGGCCCCCGGAGATGATGATCCTCGCCGACGTCAGATCCGGACGATCCGATTCCGACAGGCTCTCGCCCACGAACGACGACAGGCCGGAGTCCGCCGGCGCGGAGACCTCTTCCACCGGCGCCGACCCACCGGTGCCCACCGCCTGGAACGACGCGGTGCGGATCGTCATCACCTTCTTGGCATCCGACGACTTCACGGTCTGCACCGCGTTGCCGGCATAGATCGGACGCTTGAAGGTGTCCGGCCCTTCCACCGACATCACCTCGGAAATCTGCATGACGTCGAGAAGGGCCGCCACGCGCGGCATCACGTTCTTGCCCGCGGTCGTCGCCGGCGCCACCAGCGCGTCGTAGCCGTCGGCCAACGACACGATCAGGTCCGCCATCGGCTCCGCCATCATCGCCTGAAGCCCATCCGCCTCGGCCAGCAGAACCTTGGAAACCCCCTCCAGCGCGGCCGCCTCGTCGGCCACGGCGCGGCAGTCCTTGCCCGCGACCAGCACATGCACGTCGCCGCCGAGCGCGCTCGCAGCGCTCAAGGCCTTCGCCGTCTGCTCGCTCAGGCTGGTGTTGTCGTGGGCGGCAATGAGAAGCGTCGTCATCGTTGTTCGTCTCTTCCGTTCTCTCGCTCCGCGCCGGCGCGCCTGAGCGGAAAGGGCCTAGAGCAGGGTCGAAAGGAAACAGGTCCCGGTTTTCCTGGACCAGCTTTCTTTCCGCAATCCCGGACGGGAAACCGGTTCCCACTTTTCCTGGACCCGCGAAGCCAGCGCGCGACCGCGCGCCGGCCGGTTAGGCCGCCCACGCGGAGCCGCGAGCAACGCGAGCGGGCGTGAGCGGAAAAATCGTTTAGTCGCAATCCCGGACGGAAAACCGGTTCCCACTTTTTCTGGGATTGCTCAGAGAACCCCGGCCTCGTTCTTCAGCTTGGAGACCAGTTCGGCCACGTCGGCGACCTTGACGCCCGCCTGGCGGGCCGGCGGCTCCTCGGTCGACAGAACCTCGAGACGCGGAGCGGGGTCGACGCCGAAGTCCTCGACCGTCTTCTCGTCGATCGGCTTCTTCTTCGCCTTCATGATGTTGGGAAGCGAAGCATAGCGCGGCTCGTTGAGGCGCAGGTCCGTGGTCACGATCGCCGGCATCTTGACCTTCACGGTCTGCAGGCCGCCGTCCACCTCGCGGATGACTTCGGCTTCCTCGCCCGAAATCGTCAGCTTGGAGGCGAAGGTGGCCTGAGCCCAGCCGAGCAGCGCCGACAGCATCTGGCCGGTCTGGTTGGAATCGTCGTCGATCGCCTGCTTGCCGAGAATGACAAGGCCCGGCTCTTCCGCCTCGACCACGCCCTTCAGCACCTTCGCCACCGCCAGCGGTTCCAGCGTCGCGTCGGTCTTTACCAGAATGCCCCGATCGGCGCCCATGGCCAGCGCGGTCCTGAGCGTCTCCTGGGCCTGCTGAGGCCCGATCGACACGGCCACGATCTCGCTCGCCGTGCCCGCTTCCTTCAGCCGGATCGCTTCTTCGACCGCGATCTCGTCGAACGGGTTCATCGACATCTTAACGTTCGCCAGATCCACGCCCGAGCCATCCGGCTTCACACGGACCTTCACGTTGTAGTCGACAACACGCTTAACCGGCACAAGGATCTTCATTCAGTCACTCCCCAAATTCTTACCCGTGCGGTGGTCTCGGGACCTCGGCGTCGCGCGTCGTGGGAGACGCCGTCGGACCCCGTAAAGTCGCCGCGCTGCCGGGAAGTCGCGGGACCGTACTTGCGGTGCAAAAAGGTGTCAACGCACCCGCTGAGCCTCTGCCACATCAATCGTCGGCCCAACACCGCGATCGGATCGCTCCGCCGACTCAGCGGGTCTGGCCGGGAACCCAGAGAACATCAGACGCGCCGCCATCGTTGGCTGCGCGCGACGCCACAAAGAAGAAATCCGACAACCGGTTCAAATAGGCGACCGCCGAGACATTGATTTCCTCCTGCGCCGCAAGTTCGACGGCATAGCGTTCGGCGCGCCGCGCGACCGTTCGGCAGTAATGCAGGTGGGCGGCAAGCGGCGTTCCGCCGGGCAGCACGAACGAGCGCAGCGGCTCCAGGTCGGCATTCAGCCGGTCGATTTCGCCTTCCAGCCGTGCCACCTGGCTGGCGACAATGCGCAGCGCCGTGTCCTCGCCGGTGCCGGAAAACGGCGTCGCAAAGTCGGCGCCCAGATCGAACAAATCGTTCTGGATTCGCGCGAGCATCTGATCGAGCTCGCCTTCGCCGGATTGCAGGCGGGCCAGGCCGACGGCCGCGTTGAGTTCGTCCACTGTGCCATAGGTGACGACCCGGCAGTCCGCCTTGGAGCGCCGCTCTCCGGTGACCAGCGCCGTCGTGCCGTCATCGCCGGTGCGGGTGTAGATCTTGTTGAGTTTGACCACGTTTTCTCCTCGCGATCCGACGTCTGTGGGGACTATCCGCGCGCCAGATAGATCGTCACCACGATAATCACGATCGCCACGAACTGTAGAATCACGCGCCAGCGCATCAGCATCTGCGAGCGGTTCGAACTGCCGCCGCGAATCAGATTGACCAGACCGAGAAGCAGCACCACGAACACGGCGATGATCGCCACGGGCACGAGATTGTAGAAGAACGACTCCATTCGCGGTGCCTTTTTCAATCGGCCGTCACAAGGCGCGCCGGCCGAACTCTATTTTGAGGGAGGGCTGTCAGATCGCTTCGCCGCGCAGCAGCTTCGGCGACGCCCGATCCAGACCGGCCGCTTCCCGAATGAACATGCGCTTCAGACCCGGTAGCCGGTCGACCATGCCCAGCCCCATGGTGCGCGCCAGGCGGACCGGCGCAAAGTCGTTGGAAAACAACCGGTTGAGCACATCGGTGGTGGCCGCCATCTCCCAGGTGTCGTACCGGCGCCAACGCTGATAGCGCTCCAGCACGCCGAGATTGCCGATATCGAGGCCGATCCGGCGCGCCTCCACCACCGTTTCGGCCAGGGCGGCAACGTCGCGAAAGCCCATGTTGAGGCCCTGACCCGCGATCGGATGCATGGCGTGGGCGGCATCGCCGGCGAGGGCGAAGCGTGGCGCCACGAACGACCGCGCGAGCTGCACGAACAAGGGATAGGCGGAGCGCGACCCGTCGAGCCGCACGTCGCCGAGCTCGGTGCCGAACCGGCGCGCCAGCTCGATTTCGAAGGAGAAATCGTCGAGCGCCACCAGCCGGTCCGCCTCGATGGTGCGCTCCGTCCACACGATCGACGAGCGATTGCCCTTGAGCGGCAAGATCGCGAACGGTCCGGCCGGCAGGAAATGCTCCACGGCGCAGCCATTGTGCGGCTCCTCGTGGCGCACGGTGGTGACGATTCCGCTTTGGCCATAGGCCCCGCCGACGGTGGAGATGCCGGCAAGTCCGCGCAAACGGGAGCGCACCCCGTCGCAAGCCACGAGCAGGGACGCCTTCAGCCGCGCGCCCGATCCCAGCCGAAGCTCGACCGCCGCGTCGCCGGCATCGAAAATCCGAACCGTCTCCGGCGAAAGCTCGATCACGCCGGCCTCCAGCGCCCGCCGACCGATGGCGGGAAACAGCCGATCGTTGGGGATCATGTGCGCATAGGGCTCGCCCGGCTCCACATCGCCGAGAAAGCGAAGGAACACCGGCCGGACCGCATCGCGCAGCCGACTGTCGGTGATCACCATTTCCTCGATCGGCTGCGCCTCGTCGGCCACGTCCGGCCACACGTTGAGGCGCACGAGCATCCGCCTTGCCGCCGCTGCGATCGCCGAGGCGCGATCGTCGGCGGCCATCTTCGCCACCGGCCGCGGATCGATAACGGCGACCGACAGCGTCGGGTCCGCCTGTTTCAGGGCAAGCGCCAGGCACAGGCCCACGGAGCCCGCTCCGGCAATGGCCACATCGATCTGATCGGGAAGCGCACCCATGACACCCGCCTCGCTTCGTGAGCTGGAAGCGCTCACTGTCTGCAAGCTCTCCATATATAAGGAGGCGCCAACTTGACAGCCGATCCGGTCCGCCGGCAAGTGCGCTCGTCCGCCGCGGCTGCAGCTTGCGCCGACCAGCTCTCGAATTGAGACCCTGGATCAGATTTCATGACCGCCGTCACCGACCTTCTTGGCATCCTCGATCTGGAACCCCTGGAAGAGGACCTGTTTCGCGGCCGCAGCCCGCAGGTCGGCTGGCAGCGCGTGTTCGGCGGCCAGGTGATCGGCCAATCGCTGGTGGCGGCGAGCCGCACCGTCGAAGGCCTGGCGGTGCATTCGCTGCACGGCTACTTCATGCGTCCCGGCGACCCCGAAGTGCCGATCATCTACCAGGTGGAGCGCATTCGCGACGGGCGCTCGTTCACGACTCGACGGGTGGTGGCGATCCAGCACGGCAAGGCGATCTTCTCCATGTCGGCTTCGTTCCAGATCTCCGAAGACGGCCCGACGCACCAGATCGACCTGCCGGACGGCCTTCCGATGCCGGAAGAGCTGCCAAGCGAGCGGGAATTCAAGGCGCTGATCACAGCCGATGCGCCGGAAAATGTGCGCCGTTACTGGCAGCGCGAACGGCCGATCGAGCGCCGGCCGATCGACCTGCGCCACTATACCAGCCGGGACAGGCTCGACCCCTACCAATATGTCTGGGTGCGCAGCACCGGGCCGCTGCCCGACGATCCGGAGATCCACAACTGCGTGATGGCCTATGCCTCCGATCTCACGCTTCTGGATACGGCGCTGTTTCCGCACGGCACATCGGTGTTCGATCACACGCTCCAGATCGCCAGCCTCGACCACGCCATGTGGTTTCACCGGCCGTTCAAGGCCGACGAGTGGCTGCTTTATGCCCAGGACAGCCCCTGGACTGGCGGCGCCCGCGGCTTCACTCGCGGCCTGATCTATACCCGAGCCGGCGAACTCGTCGCCTCCGTCGCCCAGGAAGGCCTGATCCGCCCGATCCGCGCACGAACCTGACGCAGGAATAGGCAATCGCGTGTGTGGGGCGGAAAAACGCAAAATCCCGCCCTTTCGCGGATTATATCCTAGGCAATATGCTTATTTTATAAGCATTCCCGCAGTCCTTCGCCAGACTTTCGCCGCTTTTTGCCCCGCCGCACCGCTTTCGAGCGGCGTTTGGCACGCAGCTTGATTCTCTTTTCCCATGTCGCGCCCAACCGCCGCCGGCGGGTGTGGCGGCCAGGCCGAGCCAATAGGAAGCGCCGGCCACATCGCCGCGTAGGTGTGAAGAGAAGGGAAAACGGGAACCACGCATGAAAATCGTGATGGCCATTATCAAGCCGTTCAAGCTCGACGAGGTGCGCGACGCCCTCACGAGCATCGGCGTCCAGGGGCTGACCGTTACCGAGGTCAAGGGCTACGGCCGTCAGAAAGGCCACACCGAAATCTATCGGGGAACGGAATACGCCGTGAGCTTCCTGCCGAAGCTCAAGATCGAGGTCGCCGTTCCCTCCGAAACGGTGGCTCGGGTGGTCGAGGTGATCGCCTCGGCAGCCAAGACCGGTCAGATCGGTGACGGGAAGATCTTCACCTACTCCATCGATCAGGTGGTGCGCATTCGCACCGGCGAAACCGACGCGGAAGCTCTGTGATGGCCGGCGTCGACGATTCGAACAGGAGTCTGGACAAGAGAATGCCGATGAAAAAGCTCGCAACCCTTCTCGGCGGCGTCGCCGTGGCCGGCGGCGGCCTGGCTCTCATGAGCCACGGCGCGCTCGCTCAGGAAACCACAACCGCCGTCGAGGTCACGGAGACGGCCACCGACAGTGGCGTTCCGTTCATTTTCAACACGCTGTTGTTCCTCGTCGCCGGCTTTCTGGTCATGTTCATGGCCGCCGGCTTCGCGATGCTCGAAGCAGGCCTCGTGCGGACGAAGAACGTCTCCATGCAGTGCCTCAAGAATGTCGGCATCTACGCCACTGCCGGCATCATGTTCTGGCTGATCGGCTACAACCTCATGTACGACGGCGTCGACGGAGGTTACCTCGGCAGCTTCAGCTGGTTCGTCGTTCCCGATCCGGCCTCCGATACCGGCGACTATGCCGCGGCGTCGGACTGGTTCTTCCAGATGGTGTTCTGCGCCACCACCGCGTCGATCGTGTCGGGCACCGTTGCGGAGCGTGTGAAGCTCTGGCCCTTCATGATCTTCGTCGTGGTTCTCACCGGCGTGCTCTACCCGATCACCGGCTCCTGGGGCTGGGGTGGCGGCTGGCTTTCGGAGATGGGCTTCTCCGACTTCGCCGGTTCGACCATCGTGCACTCCGTCGGTGGCTGGGCGGCGCTTGCCGGCGCGCTCGTGATCGGCCCGCGTCTCGGCAAGTTCAGCAAGGACGGCTCCGTGCACGCCTTCCCGGGCTCGTCGATCCCGCTCGCGACCCTCGGCATGTTCATCCTGTGGCTCGGCTGGTTCGGCTTTAACGGCGGTTCGCAGCTCGCGCTCGGCTCGATGGAAGACGCCTCGTCGGTGGCCCGGATCTTCGTCAACACCAACACGGCGGCTGCGGCCGGCGTCGTGGTCGTGATGATCCTGACCCAGATCCTCTACCAGAAGGTCGACGTCACCATGGCGCTCAACGGCGCGCTCGCCGGTTTGGTCTCCATCACCGCCGAGCCGCTGGCCCCGTCGCTGCTGATGGCCGCGATCATCGGCGCCATCGGCGGCGTCATCGTCGTGATCGTCGTCCCGCTGCTCGACAAGGTGAAGATCGACGACGTCGTCGGCGCGATCCCGGTCCACCTGGTCTGCGGCATCTGGGGCACGCTCGCCGTTCCGCTGACCAACTCCGATGCCAGCTTCGGCACCCAGATCATCGGCATCGTGGCCTACGGCGTGTTCACGTTCGTCGCCAGCCTGATCCTGTGGCTGATCCTGAAGGCCGTCATCGGGGTCCGTCCGACCGCAGAGCACGAAGAGCTCGGTCTCGACCGGGTCGAGATCGGCGTCGAGGCCTATCCGGAGTTCGGAACCGGCAGCCAGCGGATGTAAAGATCCTCCCAAGGCGACCCGCACATGCGGTCGCACCTGGCCCGGGGGCAGCAGCTCCCGGGCCATTTTTTTGGTCGGACGCGACCCGCTGTGCGCTGACGCCGGTTCCGCGTTTCAGAGAAAAGCAGGCCTGCTCCGACCTGTCGTTTTGACGCGTTTGCGGCCGACGAACCGGTTTCCACTGCGTTCGGAAACGCTCTTGAGCCGTTCCGCTGTGCACGGACGCGCGGAAAGGCCTCAATAAAAAAGCCGCGACGGTATCGGGTTTCCCCTCGTCGCGGCTTGAAGCGTTACGCGCGGATTTTGAAACGCCGGTCAACCGGCGGCGGCGACCTTCGAGGACTTGCCGGCGCGCGTATCGAAGAACAGTGCCTGGCTGATCACCGCCTTCACCACTTCCGGCTCGAACGGCTTCGTCACCAGGAAGGCCGGCTCCGGTCGCTCGCCGGTGAGCAGCCGCTCCGGATAGGCGGTGATGAAGATCACCGGCACGTCGAGCTCGTTCAGAAGCTCGTTGACCGCCTCCAGTCCGGAGCTGCCGTCGGCAAGCTGAATGTCCGCCAGGATCAGGCCCGGGTTGGTCTCGTGCGCCAGCTTGACGGCTTCGGAATGGGTGCGCGCGATGCCCGCCACGTCATGGCCGAGCCCTTCCACCAAGACTTCGATATCCATGGCGATCAGCGGCTCGTCCTCGATGATCATCACCGAGGTCGCGACCTGGCTGGCGATCTCCCGACCGGCCTCATCGAGCAACGCGGAGATTTCGGCATCGTCCGTCTTGAGGATGGTGGCGGCCTGAGCCGCGTCGAAGCCTTCGACGGTGGTCAACAGGAAGGCTTGGCGCGCACGGGGCGTCATCGCCTCCAAGTTGCGCTCATAGGGCATTTCGGTCGTGTCGACATGGCGATTGATGTCGACGGAATCCCAGATGCCCAGCAACACCTGATAGGTGGCGACGCGCGGATCGAGGCTGTCATCAAAGAGGGCCGGGTCGGCGATAATCGCCTCGAGACTCGCCGCTACGTAGGCGTCGCCCCCCGGCTGACTTCCCGTGAGCGCGCGCGCAAACCGCCGCAAATAGGGAAGGTGCGGCGCAATGGCCATCGCAATCGACATACGGCAAACCCCTTTTCAACGGCTGGCCCTTCCAGCCGGAACCTCATGACATCGTCGCGGGTTAACGCCAGGGACGACGATCGGGTTCCCGCGCCCGCAAAAAAATCGCGGTAGAAGGCTGCGCCGGCTGGAACCAATCGTTTAAATCGGCGTTTGTTGGATTTGGGGCAAGGCGAGCAAGGCAGAGCGATACGTGTTGAGACAGAAGGACGACAAATCGCCCGGGGTGCAGGCGCAAGACGGGCAGACGGACAAGCCGTCCGCCGGCGTTGGCCTCGATTCTCAGCTTCAGGCCCAGATCGGGCGGAAACTGAAAGCCATGTACGATTCTTATCTCAATGAGCCGATTCCCGATCACTTGGTTTCGCTCTTAGAGAAGCTGGACGAACAGACGCGTGGTGACCAAAAGGGCGCCAAGGAATGAACCCGCGCAAGGAGCTCTTGGAGCATATTCCAAATCTGCGTGCGTTCGCGCTGTCGTTGACAGGCAATGCCGATCAGGCCGACGATCTGGTGCAGGAAGCGCTGATGAAAGCGTGGACCTCGCTGGACAGGTTCCAACCGGGAACCAACATGCGCGCGTGGCTCTTCACCATCCTTCGCAACGCGTTCTACTCGGAGTTCCGTAAGAAGCGACGCGAAGTGGAGGACGCCGACGGCGCGATGGCGGCGAAGCTCGCCAGCCACCCCGAACAGACGGGCCACATGGATTTCGAGGATTTCCGCCGCGTGCTCGATCAGCTCCCGTCGGACCAGCGCGAGGCCTTGATCCTGATCGGCGCCTCGGGCTTCTCCTATGAGGAAGCGGCAGAAATCTGCGGCTGCGCCGTCGGCACGGTGAAGAGCCGCGTCAACCGTGCCCGCGCCCGCCTTGCGCAGATGCTTTCCGTGGATACTGCGGCCGACTACGGTCCCGACACGATCTCCCAGCCGATCATCACCGACGTAACCTCCAAGGGCCGCTCGGTCGCCTGAACGGCCTTTTTACCCGATCAGAATCGTCGAAAACCGTCCCCGCAACTCTGCGGAGAGCGGGACTGGTCGGCGCGTTTCCCGGTCGACATAGACGTGGACGAAGAATCCTTCCGCGGCCGATTCCGCGGCGTCGTTTCGAAACAGGCCGATCTCGTAGCGTACCGACGACGTGCCGAGCCGCGCGATACGCAAGCCGGCCGTGACCACGTCGGGAAATGCCATCTCAGCGAAATAGCGGCAGCCGGTCTCCACCACGAGCCCGATCTGCTGGCTCGCCTTGAGATCGAGCACGCCTTGCTCGATCAGCCAGCAGTTCACGGCCGTATCGAACAGCGAATAGTGCACGACGTTGTTCATGTGCCCGTAGGCGTCGTTGTCCATCCAGCGGGTCTGGATGGTACGGAAGGCGCGGTAGTCGTCCCGGCTTCCCGGCCTCGACCGCTTCGGCGACTGTGCCGGCGATGATGATGTCTGCCGCGACGACATGGCCCGATTGCCTCCCTCTTACGGTATCGGGCAGTGTTGCCACAAATCCGCGATCGGCACGAGGCAGACCATGTTCACCGTCGACCCCTACCCTCCGCTGAACGTTCTCAAGCCGGTCGTGGACAATGTCTGGATCGTCGACGGCCCGGTCGTCCATATGCGCTATATGGCGGTGACCTCCCTGCCCTTCTCCACCCGAATGACCATCGTTCGGCTGGAAGACGGTCGGCTCTGGATCCATTCGCCGACCGAACTCACCGACGAGCTCCGCGCCGAGGTTGCCGGCCTCGGGGAGATTGCCTATCTCGTTGCCCCCAACCGGATCCATTGGCTCTCGCTGGGTGCCTGGCAGCGCGCCTTTCCCGGCGTCGTGACCTATGCGGCCCCTGGTGTGGAGACCAAGGAGGAAGAAGGCGATTTTCACGTCGACGCCACCCTCGGCGACAGCGCGCCGGAGGCCTGGGCCGACGCGTTCGAGCAGGTGCAGGTGCCCAGCGAGGTACTGACGGAGATCGAGTTCTTTCACCGCGCGTCGCGCACCTTGATCCTCACCGACCTCATCGAGAATTTCGAGCCGGACCATGTGCACGGAACGCTGTCGCACACCGTGATGGGGCTCAGCGGCGTGCTAGACCCCGACGGATCCACGCCACGTGACCTGCGCATGATCTTCAAACCCAGCGACGAGGTTCGCCGGGCCGCGAGGACGATGATCGATTGGGCGCCGGAGCGGGTGATCCTCGCCCACGGCCGGTGCTATCTGGAAAACGGCACGGCGGAACTCCGCCGCGCCCTCGCCTGGACGGGGGCGTAGAGCAATTTCAAGAAAAGCGGGAACCGGTTTTCTGTCCGAACTTACGGCAGAAAAGACAGTCAGATCCGCCCGACGGCCCCAGAAAAGCTGAAGGGATCTGAAACCGATCAGGCCGTGTCGAGCGACGATCGGGCCTTGTGACGAGCGAACTCCACCGAGTGTTCGAACGAGACCTCCGGCGGCTTGATGCCGTGGGCGATCAGCACCCGGCGCACCTCTTGGGACGTGCCGGACAGAAACACCTTCACGCCGCGCCGGCTTGCTTTCTGGACCATGCCGCCAATGGTGTTGGCGGCGGTGGAATCCAGGAATGGAACCGCTGCAAAATCGATGATCAGCACCCGGTGGGTGTCGGCGATCCGGTCGAGGATGGAGCCGATCGAGGCGGCCGCGCCGAAGAAGAACGCGCCGGAGATCCGGTAGACCACCACGTCGCGGTCGGCGGCTTCCTCCTCATAAGGGATGCGCGGGCCATCGGCCGCATCCGCCCTGTCTTCCGAAACGAACGGGCGCTCGCTCTCAATCGCCGTCGTCTTCGACATGCGGTGGATGAACAGCACCGAACCGATGGCGAAGCCCACCACGATGCCCTCGGTCAGGTCCCGGAACACCGTGAGCAGGAAGGTGGCGAGCAGCACCACCGCATCCCCGCGCGAGGTGCGGACAAGAGTGGCGAATGCGTGCTTTTCGATCATGTTCCAGGCAACCACGGCGAGCACGCCCGCCAGGCTCGCCAGCGGAATGAAGCTGGCCAGCGGCGCTGCCACCAGGATGAACAGCATCAAGAAGCCGGAATGCAGAATGCCGGAGAGCGGGCCATGGGCGCCGGAGCGCACGTTGGTCGCGGTGCGGGCGATGGTGCCGGTCACACAGATGCCGCCGAACAGACCGGAGGCGACGTTCGCCACCCCTTGCGCCACAAGCTCGCAGTTGGAGCGGTGGCGCCGGCCCGTCATACCGTCGGCAACGACGGCCGACAGCAGCGATTCGATCGAGCCCAGAAGCGCGAACGAGACCGCGCTCGGCAACACCGCGACCACCTTGTCGAGCGTGATCTCCGGTAGATGCGGCGCCGGCAGGTAACTCGGGATGCCACCGAATTTAGAGCCGATGGTCGCGACCGGCAGGTGCAGGACATAGGTGGCGACCGTGGCGGCGGCCACCGCGATCAGAAGCCCCGGCCAGTGGGGCCGCAAACGTTTCAGGCCGACAATGATGACGATGGTGGCAAGCGCCAGCCCGATCGTCGCCGGATCGGCGGAGGGCGCCGCCGCCCACAACACCGGGATCTTGTCGAGAAGCGGCCCCGGCTCCGCGCCCGTGAGCGTCAGCCCGAACAGCTCCTTGAGCTGGCTGGCGAAAATGATCACCGCGATGCCGGCCGTGAAACCGACCGTCACCGGATAGGGAATGAACTTGATGTAGGTGCCGAGGCGGAGCAGACCGAGGGCCGCCAGAATGAAGCCCGACAGGATGGTCGCCAGGAACAGGCCCTCGATGCCGTAGGCCTGGACCGTTGCCGCCACCAGCACGATGAAGGCGCCGGCCGGCCCGCCGATCTGGAACCGGCTGCCACCCAGCGCGGAGACGAAGAAGCCACCGACGATCGCGGTATAGAGGCCCTGGGCCGGCGTCGCGCCGGAGGCGATCGCGATCGCCATGGAAAGCGGCAGCGCGACGATCGCAACGGTCAGGCCGGACAGCGCATCGGCCTTGAGCTGCGGCAGGCCGTAGCCCTCCCGCAGGACGGTTACGAGTTTCGGGGTGAAGAGCTCAGCAAAGCTCGGGCTGGCTTGGCCGGTGACGGTGGTCATCTCCGGACGTCCTAACAATTCGGTGGCGCCGCATCCGGCGGCGTGCGGTGGCGCGAAAAACGGAAGGTCAACTGCTCCGCGGCGGGGTTGGCTCCCTAAGCCGGACGCCGCGGCCGCCGGCCAGGCTTTGCGCGTTGTCGCCGATTAGCTCGATCCCCAGCGCATCCAGCGCCTCGACGACCTTGGTGAGACTTTCCACGACACCCCGCACGTTGCCCGGGCTCGCCTCCATCCGCTGGATGGTCGGCACCGAAACGCCGGCCTTTTCCGCCAGCGTTTTCTGGTCGATGCCGAGGAGGGCGCGCGCCGCGCGCATCTGGGCCGCCGTGATCACCTTAAAAGACCCGCGCAAAATATCTCTATGCAAGTTTTAACAGGCTATAGTGATGTTTCAAACATCATATTGGATGTGTGATCTGCGACCGATTTTCGCAGGGCGAGCCGGAGCCAGCCGCCGGAAGGTCGCCCGACGCCGGCCAAAGTCGGTGGTACGATTACGATTTGGCAGGAGACAGCCGCCCTGTTCCCGCTTCGCCGGGCCGGCCCTACACCGTCATGTTGGCGCGGATCTTGTCCTCGTCCATCTCGGCGCGGGTGCCGGACATGACGATCTCGCCACGCTCCATGACGGCGAAGGTGTCGGCGAGGTCGCGGGCGAACTCGAAATATTGCTCCACCAGCAAGATCGCCATGTCGCCGCGCTTGCGCAGATAGTCGATGGCGTTGCCGATCTGGATGATGATCGACGGCTGGATGCCTTCCGTCGGCTCGTCGAGGAGCAGCAGCTTCGGCCGACGCACCATGGCGCGGCCGATGGCGAGCTGCTGCTGCTGGCCGCCGGAGAGGTCGCCGCCGCGCCGGTTCATCATCTGGGAGAGGATCGGAAACAGCTCGAACACATCGTCGGGCACGCTGCGCTCCGACGCGGGCAGGCCGGCAAATCCGGTCTGCAGATTCTCGCCGACCGTCATCAACGGGAAAATCTCCCGGCCCTGGGGCACCATGGCGATGCCCTTGCGGGCGCGTTCATAGGGCGGGCTCGACCCGAGCGGCTTGCCGTCCCACTCGATGGCGCCGCCGGAAATCGGGTGCAGCCCCATGATGGCGCGCAAGAGCGAGGTCTTGCCGACGCCGTTGCGGCCCATCAGGCAGGTCACCTGCCCCGGCTGGCAGGCCAGGCTGACGGAGCGCAGCGCATGGGCGGCGCCGTAGTGAAGATCGACGTTGCGGACTTGAAGCATGATCAGCACGCCTCCCCGAGAGCCGAACAGATAGGGGCGGAGCGCCAGCTCCACCCTCCGCTCATTCCCGCGAAAGCGGGAATCCATAGGGAGTTCGCCATATCGCGCCCACATCCGCCGCGCGTGAGCACCATTCTGCTACCCGCACCAGAGAGAGCCATCGGCCCAGCAGCCACACCGAAAAGCCGTATGGATTCCCGCTTTCGCGGGAATGAGCGGAGATTGGGGAACCGGGTTGGTTTCAAAATCGGCATACCGTGCTAGCGCCCCAGATAGACGTCGATGACGCGCTGGTCGGCGGAAACGTGGTCGAGCGATCCTTCCGACAGCACCGAACCCTCGTGCAGCACGGTCACCTTCACATCCAGATCGCGGACGAACGCCATGTCGTGCTCGACCACGATAACGGTGTGGCTCTTGGCGATTTCGACCAGGAGCTTGGCCGTCTCCGCCGTTTCGGAATCCGTCATGCCGGCGACCGGCTCGTCGACCAGCAGAAGCCGGGGATCCTGAGCCAGCAGCATGCCGATTTCCAGCCACTGCTTCTGGCCATGGGAGAGGTTGGCGGCCGTCTCCTTCTGCAGATGGGTCAGCCGGATGGTGTCGAGCACCTCGTCGATGCGCGCGTTCTGCTCGCTGGAAAGCCAGGAGAACAGATAGTGGAAAGGCGAGCGGCTTTCCTTCAGCGCCAGTGCGACGTTGGTGCGCACCGTGTGGTTTTCGAACACGGTCGGCTTCTGGAACTTGCGCCCGATGCCCCGGCTGGCGATCGCCGCCTCGTCCATCGCGGTGAGGTCGAGCGACCCGTCGAACAGGATGGTGCCCTCGTCCGGCCGGGTCTTGCCGGTGATGCAGTCCATCATCGTGGTCTTGCCGGCGCCGTTCGGGCCGATGATCGCCCGCATCTCGCCTTCCTGCAGCACCAGGGAGAGATTGTTGAGCGCGCGGAAGCCGTCGAACGAAACGGTAACGCCGTTCAGGTACAGAAGCGAGGAGGTCATGCTCATTGGCCCGCTCCTCCTGATGCGGCGACCGCGTCGTCCGGGTCGATGCCGGCCTCCCGCTCCGCGGACGCGCGCGCAGGGCTTTCCTGGCGTTCGGCGATCAGCCGGCGCTGGCGGCGGCGATCGATCAGGCCGAAGAAGGGCCCCATGATCCCACGCGGCAGAAAGACCGTGACCACCACGAACAGCGCCCCAAGCACGAACAGCCAAAGCTCCGGAAAGGCGCCGGTGAAATAGGTCTTGCCGAAGTTGACCAGCACGGCACCCACCACCGAGCCGACCAGAGTGCCGCGGCCGCCGACCGCGACCCAGACCACCGCCTCGATGGAGTTCGCCGGCGCGAACTCGCTCGGATTGATGATGCCGACCTGGGGCACGTAGAGCGCCCCCGCGACGCCGGCCATCATCGCCGACAGGGTCCAGATGATCAGCTTGTAGTGCTCCACCCGGTAGCCGATGAAGCGCGCGCGGGCTTCCGCATCGCGGACGGCGACCAGCGCCTGGCCGAAGCGCGAGCGCACCAGCCAGATCGACAGCAAAAGCCCGAGCGACAGCGCCAGCGCGGTCGCGAAGAACAGCGCGGCGCGGGTCTCCTGGGCCTGGATGTTGAAGCCCAGGATGTCCTTGAAGTCGGTCAGGCCGTTGTTGCCGCCGAACCCCATCTCGTTGCGGAAGAAGGCGAGCATCAGCGCGAACGTCATCGCCTGGGTGATGATGGAGAGATAGACGCCCGTGACGCGCGAGCGGAAGGCGAACCAACCGAATACGAAGGCGAGCAGGCCCGGCACCAGCACGACCATGATCGCGGCAAACCACGCCATGTCGAAGCCATGCCAATACCAGGGCAAGGAATCCCAGTTCAGAAACACCATGAAATCGGGCAACAGCGGATTGCCGTAGACGCCCCGGTCGCCGATCTGGCGCATCAGATACATGCCCATGGCATAGCCGCCGAGCGCGAAGAAGGCGCCGTGGCCGAGCGTGAGAATGCCGCCGAAGCCCCAAACCAGGTCGATCGACAGCGCCAACAGGGCGAACGCCAGATATTTGCCCAGGAGGCTGATCGCATAGGTCGGCACGTGCCAGGCATCGCCGGGCGAGAGCGCCAGGTTGAGGTAGACGATCACGCCGGCGCCGACGAGCAGGATGACGATCGCCGAAAGCGCGAACCGCGTGAGCAGAGCGGGTGAGATGGTGGTCATCAGCCCTCCGCGGCCCGGCCCTTTTGCGGGAACAACCCGCGCGGCCGCTTCTGGATGAACAGGATGATCAGGACGAGCACCAGGATCTTGCCGAGCACGGCGCCGGCGAAGGGTTCCAGGAACTTGTTGAGGACGCCGAGCGACAGCGCCCCGACGAAGGTGCCCCAGAGGTTGCCGACGCCGCCGAACACCACGACCAGGAACGAGTCGATGATGTAGCTCTGGCCGAGATTCGGCGAGACATTGTCGATCTGGGACAACGCCACTCCGGCAATGCCCGCCACCCCGGAGCCGAGCCCGAAGGTGAGCGCATCGGTCCAGGGCGTGCGGATGCCCATGGCCGACGCCATCTTGCGGTTCTGGGTAACGGCGCGGATCTGCAGACCGAACGCCGTGCGCTGCAGCAGCAGCACCAGCAGCCCAAACACGATCAGCGAGAAGATCACGATGGAGAGCCGGGCATAGGTGATCGAGAGCCCGCCGAGCTGAAAGGCGCCGGACATCCAGTCCGGATTGCCGACCTCGCGGTTGGTGGCCCCAAAGATGACGCGCACCGTCTGCTGTAGGATGAGCGAGATGCCCCAGGTGGCCAGAAGCGTCTCCAGGGGGCGGCCATAGAGCCAGCGGATCACCACCCGCTCGATCACGATGCCGACCAGCCCCGCCACGCAGAAGGCGAGCGGCAGCGCGATCGCCAGCGAAGCCTCGAACAGGCCGGGGAAATGCGTGCGGATCACCTCCTGCACGACGAAGGTCGTGTAGGCGCCGAGCATCACCATTTCGCCGTGGGCCATGTTGATGACGCCCATCACGCCGAAGGTGATGGCAAGCCCGATCGCCGCCAAAAGCAGCACCGAGCCGAGCGAAAGGCCGAACCAAACGTTCTGGGCGAGCTCCCACATCTGAAGCTGGCGTTCGACCCCCCGCTTCAGGCGGTTGGCCTCGTCGGCGAGATTCGGATCGCCGGCGGCGCGGTTGAGAAGTTGCAGCGCCTGCCGGTCGCCCATGGCGGCGACGGTTTCAAGCGCGGCCTTCTTGTCCTCGACGCTGGCATCGGACTGCAGCAGCGAGGCCGCCAGCGCCTGCTGCATGACGGCGCGAACCGAGGAATCGTCCTCTTCCGCAAGCGCCGCCTGCAGCGGTTCGACATTGTCTTGCGACGCGCCGGCGAGCATTTCCAGCGCCGCATTGCGCCGAACCGTCGGATCCGGCGAACGCAGCGTCAGCCCGGCTACCAGTTCGTCGATCAGGTTGCGGATGTTGTTGTTGATGGAGATTCGGCTGGTGTCGCGCCGGCCGAGTTCGCCCAGTCGCTCTCCACTCAGCGGATCAACCGCGATCTCCGTGCCACCCTCCTTAACCACGCGCACCACGCGATCATCGGCCTTGCGGACTTCCAGGTCCCCGGACCGCAGTGCCTCCAGGAGGGGGGCTGCGGCCGGGTTGCCGGTGTCGGCGATCGCCCGGATGCCGGCTTCCGTCTTGGCGAAGTCGCGACCGTTGTCGAGGCCGCTCAGCAATGGCCGCAGCGCTTCCGGATCGGGGTCGGATTGGGCGCTTGCGGCGACCGGCACCAGAAGCAGGAGCACGAGGACGAAGCGCGCCAAGGCGGCGGGAAGGGATCGCGACCGGAACGTTGCGACCGGCGGGCGAGGCAGCATTGCGGGTCCACTCGGGTCCGTTGCGGGGAAAGAGCGGACGCCCGTCGGGCGTCCGCAAAGACCGGCGCGGGACGTTTGCCCCCGCGCCGTCCTTGGATCAGCTTGACGCTACTGCGCGCCCTGACCGCCGCACTGGCCGGTGTCGGTGTTGAAGTTGCCGCAGGACATCGGCGCCCGCCAATCGGAGATGAGCGGCTTGGAGTCCGGCAGATAGTCCGACCAGGCATCGCCCGGCACCAGGCCCGGCGTCTCCCAGACGATACCGAACTGGCCGTCGTCCTGGATTTCGCCGATCAGCACCGGCTTGGTGATGTGATGGTTCGGCATCATCGCCGAATAGCCGCCGGAGAGGTTCGGCACCGTCACGCCGATCATCGCGTCGATGACGGCATCGGGATCCGTCGTACCGGCCTTCTTCACCGCTTCGACCCACATGTTGAAGCCGATATAATGGGCCTCCATCGGGTCGTTGGAGACACGATTGTCGTCGCCGATGAACTCCAGCCAGCTCTCGATGAACGCGTCGTTCTCCGGGGTGTCGAGCGACATGAAATAGTTCCAGGCCGCCATGTGACCCACCAGCGGCGCGGTGTCGATACCGGCAAGTTCTTCCTCACCCACCGAGAACGCCACGACCGGGATGTCGGTCGCCTCGATGCCCTGGTTCGCCAGTTCCTTGTAGAACGGCACGTTGGCGTCGCCGTTGATGGTGGAGACCACCGCCGTCTTCTTGCCGGCGGAGCCAAAGGATTTGATCTCCGACACGATCGACTGCCAATCGGAATGGCCGAACGGCGTGTAGTTGATCATGATGTCTTCGTCCGCGACGCCGCTGTCCTTGAGGTATTGCTCAAGGATCTTGTTGGTCGTGCGCGGGTAGACATAGTCGGTGCCGGCGAGCACCCAGCGCTCCACGCCCTGGTCCTTCAGATAGTCGACGGCCGGGATCGCCTGCTGGTTTGGGGCAGCGCCCGTGTAGAAGATGTTGCGGGAGGACTCCTCGCCTTCGTACTGCACCGGATAGAACAGGATGCCGTCCAGCTCCTCAAACACCGGCAGCACGGACTTGCGCGAGACCGACGTCCAGCAGCCGAACACGGCGGCCACCTTGTCCTGGGAAATGAGCTGACGCGCCTTTTCGGCGAACAGCGGCCAGTCGGAAGCCGGATCCACCACGACGGGTTCGAGCTGCTTGCCGAGCAGGCCGCCCTTGGCATTCTGCTCCTCGATGAGCATCAGCATGGCGTCTTTGAGAGTCGTCTCGGAGATCGCCATCGTACCCGACAACGAATGCAGGATGCCGACTTTGATGGTTTCGTCGTCCTGCGCCTGTGCAACGCCTGCGGCCAGGCCGGTCAGACACAAGGCCGCTGCAATCGGTCGCGCCGCTTTGCGGATGGTGCCGATCATGATCCCTCCTGAAGTTGACACATCGTTTTTGAGTAGGCAGCCCGAAGGCAAAGACCTCGGGTTGCAACTCCGATGCCATTCCGGAGAGAGGGCCGAATCCGGCGCGATTCCTGGTGCGTTTTCAGCCAGGAACTCGGCCTGCCTATAAATTAGGCGCGCCTACGGAATTTCATGGGCAGGCGGACAAGGCGCGACGACGCCGGCCAGAGATCTGACCGGCGCCCCTTTGTTGCAATGTAACTTGCGTTCCTCTGTGCGTGTCCGGGTTCGGGTCAGTCCCGCCGCCGGTAGCTTCGGACATGGACCGGGGCCGGCTTGTAGTCGCCGTTGAGCCAGTTGCGAGCGCGCAGGCGGGGCGCCAGAACCCAGCCAATCACGGGCGTGACCGCGAAACTCACGGCGATGATCAACGGCAGTAAGACCGAAGCATGCACGGCCAGCGCCGGCACCGAGAGCACCGCGATGGCGCCGAACCCGAACACGACGGCATTCGCCATCATGGACACAAGAGCAGCAATTTGAACTCGGGTCTGCATCGGTTGGCCTCCATATCTCTTGAATTTGAAACGACCGGACGCGCCTGATCGTTCCCGCGCCGCCTCAAGCGCGGATCGCGCGATCCCGGCTCCTATGCGGTTTATGCAGCGCGCAATTTCGCGACGAAGGTCGCAACGCCCGAGCGAAGCTGTTCCGCCTGACGGCCAAGCTCGCCGGCAGCTCCCACCACGGCCTCGGCCGAATTGCTGGTGTCGCGCGCGCCGGCCAACACGTCGTTGATCGTCTTGGCGACCGACGAGGCGCTGCGGGCCGTCTCGCCGATGTTCGTGCTGATGTCGGCAGTCGCTGCGTTCTGCTGCTCCACAGCGGCCGAGATCGACGCCGACGCGCTGTTGACGGATTCCACGGACCGACCGACGCGCTCAATCGCGGCGACCGCGGTTTTCATCACGCTCTGGATACTCGCTATCTGTCCGGAGATTTCCTCCGTCGCTTTGGCGGTCTGGCTGGCGAGGCCCTTGACCTCGCTGGCGACGACGGCGAACCCTTTGCCCGCTTCGCCGGCCCGAGCCGCCTCGATCGTCGCATTGAGCGCCAACAGGTTCGTCTGGGCGGCGACACTGTCGATCAGACCGACGATCTCGCCGATCTTTTCCGCAGCCAGCGAAAGCTCCTGCATGGTTTCGCCGGTAGCGCGGGCATCCTCCGAAACCCCGGAGGAGGCGGTCGCGGTATGGTGAGCTCGCTCGGCAATCGAGTCGATCGCCAACGTCAGCTCGCCAGCCGCCTCGGAGACCGACCGCGCCGCCGCCGACACCTCCTCCGAGGCCGCCGCCATGGTGGAGGTACGCGACACCGTTTCATCGGCCGTGCGCGACATCCCGTTCGCCGTTGCCGTCAGTTCTTCGGCGGCCGCCGCGAGCGTCCCAACGATGCCCGCCACCTCGCGCTCGAAGTCCAACGCCAGTTTTTCGGCCGCAGCCGCCTTTTCCTGGGCGCGGGTTTCTTCGATCGTGCTGATGCAGAGGTCCATGTCGAGGAGGGCCGCCTTGATCAGCGCATCCACCTGGCGACCGAGCCGCTCCGCCTCGTTGCGGGTTCCGAACAGGCCGCCACGCCCCCGAGACGCGCCGATGACGGTCTGAACCATCGCGCTGACGAGCTTCGCGTAGCCCCCGAAATACCACTCCGGCTTAAGACCGAGCCGGGCGTGCGTAAGGCCGATCCGCCGGACCGAGTCCAAATAGTCGTCTTCGAACCGCGCGTCCGTGATTCGCGTCCAATGCTCAAGCTGCTTCTGCCGGGCATGACGGCGCATGGCCTCGTCGGCAAAGGTCGCGTTGGCTTCGGGCTGGCGCGCCAGATCGGCATAGAAGCGGTCGAGGATGTCCGGCAGCGCGGCCTCGATCAGCGGCTTCAATGCACGCAATTCCGCTCGGGCGGCTTCATCGAACTTGGTGAACGAAAAGCGCTGGGCAAGCGCTTGCGAGCGAATAGTCGTCATGGCGAAAAAGCACGTCCTTTGAATGGGGCCTGTTGAGAATCGTCAGGCCCTTGGCCCCGCACCCTGATCTCCGGCGGCGGCTCGGGTGACCGGCGAGACATCGCGCGCCGAAAAGGACGTCACCGGAATAGATCAGTGCGCTGACCCTCCTCCTGCAACCTTGCGCTTGGCTTGCGCCGGATAACGGCCGGATTGCACAGAATGCCGGGACGAATCCGATTAACCCTATGAGGTTTATGAAAAAAAGCCGACGATCGGCGTTCTGCTCATACGGGGTTTTTCCGAACCGCACGGCCTGAAAAGTCGCCCGTGCATGCTTTACATTTAAATATTCTAAATTAGATATCTTGAATGCTTCGGCGGCCATGCTGCCTCAAGATCCCACCGACCCCAATTCGAGGCCCCGTTCCCCAAATGCGCTTCCGCCAGATCAACGACGACTTCGCCGTTTGCGGCCAGATCAAGCCGGCCGACCTGTCAGAGGTGAAGCGTCTCGGCTTCCGCTCCGTGATCGTCAACCGGCCCGACGGCGAGGGGTGGCGCCAGCCTCGCTTTGCGGAGATGGAAGAGGCGGCACGGACGGAGGGGCTGTCGACCCGTTATATCCCGATCGGCGGCGGCGTGAGCGACGCTGAGCTCAAGGCTTTTGCCAAGGCCTACAAGGAGCTGCCGAAACCGGTTCTCGCCTATTGCCGGTCGGGCAATCGCTCCGCGACCCTCTGGGCGCTGGCAAACCAGCACGGCGTGGTTTCCTGATAATTTGATGCGCGCAAACCTGCGCATCTTTGCGCAGTCTTCCTTTTGCGCACGCTTGCGCAATTCGCGCAGCAAGATCTACGTCGTGGCCTGGGCGGCGGTCTGCCCTTGGGCCTGTTCCGTCCGTGCCCGCTCTGCGAAATAAAGATTTTCGGCCGCCTCGATAAAGCGCAGAATCCGCGCCTCGGCCGCGGCCGGATCGCGCGCCAGGAAGGCCTCCGTAATCTCGCTGAGGCCGGCAATGACGATGTCCTGGGTCTCCGGCATATAGAGCGTCCCGAGCCGCACGGTCTGAACCTGATCGGCAAAGCGCGAAATCGTCGCCGCCAGCCGCCAGTTCGGCTCGGCCTGCAGCCAAGTATGGCGATATTGCATGTTGGCGAGACCGAGCTCGTCGGCGTCACGGATCTCGTGGGCGCGTTTGGCCCGCTCGAAGGCAGCGCGCAGCTTCTCTTCCGCCTCCGCGCTCAGATGGCGCGCGGCATTGGCCGCCGCCCGCGGCTCTAACAGCTTGCGGATCTCGAAGATATCGGCAACGTCCTCCACCGAGAGGCGGGGCAGCATGAAGCCTCGGGTCGTCCCGACCAGATAACCCTCGCTCACCAGCTCCAACAGCGCCTCGCGCACCGGCATGCGCGACACGCCGAGACTGTTGGCGATGTCGAGATCGACCAGACGCTCGTCCGCGCCCACCTCGCCATGCTGGATCTTGCGCCGCAGCGTGTCGCGAATCTGGGTCCGCAGGCTGGTCTGCCGCGGCGGCAGCGGTTTGCGGGACGCTCGGTCGTCGGTGGACACCTTCTCTTCTCCTTCAACCCGCGCCGACGTGGGACCCATTCGGCGCGTTGGCGCGCTTGTCGGAAGGAAACCGGACCCAGGCCGCCCCTGTTTTCCGCGCCGCTCTCGTATACAGTATCCATTTAGAGCGTCGCTAGAGGAAACCGGTTTGCCGCCCGCAAACGCGACAAAGCAACAAATTTCAGCCGGTCTGCGGTGCAGGGAAAAGCGCAACGACTCAAGAGGCTGTGGGGGCTTGGGCCCGGAATTGTTGAGAATCGGCCCATGAGTGCTGCGCTGTTGCCGGTCCGGCATCGGCGAACGGCCAGGTCTTTTACGAGCGGCAATTTTTCGAGCAGAGATACGACGGAGCATCGCATGGGCTGGAGTTACGAGGTCGCATTGACCGGCGCGGCCGAGGCCGGGCCGCTGGCGGATTGGTTTGCCAGCGGGCCGAAAGATGCGCTGTCCACGCTTCCCAACCTCGCCTTTCTGGATGTCTATACGCCGGCGACCGGCACCGCTCAGGACCCTTACAATCACGACGGCGCGGGGCCGGTGATGCTGCTCATGCTCGGTTTTGAAAGCCGGGAAAGCCTGGCCGCGGCGCTGTCGAGCGATGCGATCGAAGCCGCCCTTACCCCGCTGCCGGAGGGGATCGTCGCCTCGGGCGCCGCATTCGAACGGCTGACCTACCCCATCGGATCGGGGTCCGAGCCCGCGCCGCTCTCCGCGCCCTTTTCCTATGTCGTACGCTACCAGCTCCCGGCCGAGGACGAGGCCGCCTTCATCGAAAACTACATCGCCACCCATCCGACGACCCAGGCGCACCTGCCGGGCATCCGCGCCATCCTCTGCTACCTGCCCCTGCGCGACCTTCCCAATCCGCCCGGCCTTTCCGATCCGACCTACCTGATCGGCAATGAAGTCGCCTTCGACGACATGGACGCCTTCAACCACGCCATGGCCTCACCGGTGCGCGAGGAGTTGCGGGAGCATTTCCGTACGTTCCCACCCTTTTCCGGCGTGAACACCCACCACCCGATGCAGCGCACACGGATCGCCGGAGAGGTCTAAAATGCTTCAGCTTCGAGCAGCGCCTGCCCGAAATTCCAGCAAAACTGCGGCCTTCGTGGCAGTTGCGCCAAAACAGTATACTGTTTAAGCTTCAAATAAATCGGCGGTCCGGAGGGAGCTTGGAAGCCCGGCCGCCGATCACCGCGTCGGGACCGAGCGGGTCGGCCGAAGGGCCGAAACGGCACAGACAAGGGCAGAGAACCGCCCGCTGCGCGTCGTCGCCCGACCACCTTCGATACCGCGAAGATCATAACCGGAGGGGTTCAGATGGTTTTCGAGATCCGACGCCGCACGTTCATGCAGATGCTGGGGTTGGGAGCCGCCAGCGCCGGCGTGTTCGGCAGAAGTCTCCCGGTGCTCGCCGCCGACGGCGACACGGTGACGATCGGTTGGCCGAGCGACGTCCCGAGCTGGGACCCCAACCTGCGCTTTTCGCCGGATTCCCAGCCGCTCTATAAGCAGATCTTCAGCCAACCACTGACTCAGGCGCCGGACCTGAAGCTGATCCCCAATCTCATCTCCAAATGGGAGATGTCCGAGGACGGCACGAGCCTCGCCTTCGAGATCCGGGACGACATCACGTTCCAGAACGGCGACAAGATGACCACCGAGGACTTCCGCTTTACCTTCGTGGAACGGAAATCGTCGGAGATGCCGCTCGACATCAAGAATTCCTGGCGCAACCTGACGGACATCGAGATCGAGTCGCCCACCAAGGCGACCATGAAGTTTTCCAAGCCGTCGACCACCGCGCCGCAATGGCTTGCCTTCCTGGGCAGCTATGTCGTGCCGAAGGGCTATCTCACGAAGGTCGGCGAAAAGGAATTCGCCCAGAAGCCGATTGGCAGCGGTCCCTACAAGCTGGTCGACTACCAACTCAACGCCCGCAGCGTGATGGAAGCCTATGACGGTTTCTGGGGCCCGAAGCCCGCGATCAAACGGGTGATCTTCGAGGTCATCAAGGACCCGTCGGCGCGCGGCGCGGCGGTCAAATCCGGCCAGGTCGACCTGACGATCAACGTGCCGGTGCGCGAGATCCAGCGCTACGAGAGCGACCCGAATCTGACCGGCGAAATCAACCCGATCACCCGCGTGATCCTGTTGCAGTGCCGGGCCGACCAGGGCTTCGCCGAGGACAAGGTGCGGCTTGCCGCCAACCACGCCATCGACAAGGAGGCGCTCTCCAAGGCCTTCTACGGCGGCAAGGCGGTGGCGCTCGCCCTGCCGGTGCCCCCCGGCACGCCCGGCTATGTCGAAGACTTCTCCTTCCCCTATGACCCGGAGAAAGCCAAGGCGCTCCTGGCGGAGGCGGGCTACGGCCCCGACAAGCCGGCCAAGATCACGTTCGGCACGACCAACGGCCATTTCCCGAGCGACTACGATGTCGCCCGCGCGATCCAGCAGATGTGGAAAAAGGTCGGCATCGACGCCGAACTTCAGACGATCGAATACACCAAATATTTCGAGCTCAACCGCTCCGGCACGCTGCCCGACGCGACTCTCTATTCCTGGGACAACGCAACCGGCGATCCGGAAATCTTCTCCGGCTACCTGCTCAATCCGAACATGCCGTTCTCGGCCTTCAAGAAGCCGGAACTCGGCGAGAAGATCGAACAGCTCTTCACCGAGACCAACTACGACAAGCGCATCCAGGGCTATAAGGACTTCGAAGTCTTCGCCGTGGAAACCGGCGCCACGATCCCCCTCCTGCAGACGGTGCAGACGCTCGTGCGCAAGAAGGACCTCGACTACACCAAATATGCCAACGGCTGGGTGCTGGCGAACACCATGAAGTGGGGCTGAGCGGCACGCTCACCCTCGTGATTGTTTATCTTGTAGCCTGAGTGGTCCCGGCGGCCGGTTTGATCCGATGATCGGACGGCGTCGCCGGGACGGCGGGAATTGCCGATGATCGCCACCATCCTTCCGCTGATTGGGCGGCGCCTGCTTCTGTCGGTGCTGATCCTGCTGATCGTTTCCATTCTCCTGTTCTGCGTTTTGCGGCTGTTGCCGGTGGATCCGGCCGCCATGTCGCTGCCGCCGACCGCGACGCTCGCGGAAATCGAGCAGAAGCGCCAGGAGATGGGGCTCAATCTGCCGCTGCCCCATCAATATGTGATCTGGCTCGGCGACGTGCTCCATGGCGACTTCGGGATTTCGATCCTGTTCCGCCGCAGCGTGCTCGGCCTGGTTCTGGAGACGCTGCCGGCGACGATCGAGCTCGCCGTGCTCTCCATGATCATCGCCACCGTGCTCGGCCTCGCCGGTGGGTTGTTCCTGTTTTATGTCCGCGACAGCTATGCGGAGGCCCCGGCCGATGTTGGCTCCATCATGCTTCTGTCGGTCCCGGAATTCCTCTGGGCCTTGTTCTTCATCTTCTTTTTCGGGGTGGAGCTGAACTGGCTGCCGTTCACCGGCCGGGTGGATTCCTCCATGGCGATGCCCGACGGCTCCGGCTTCCTGCTGGTCGATTCCCTCGTCGCCGGCCAGTTCGACGTGTTCGCGAGCGCGTTCGAGCACATGATCCTGCCGTCTCTCGCGCTCGGGATCGGCTTTGCGCCGCCGATCATGCGGGTGCTGCGCTCCAGCCTGATCGACACCTACCATGAGGACTATATCCATCTGGCGCGGCTGCGGGGCCTGTCGGAGCGGCGCATCCTGATCCGCCACGCGCTCAAGAACGCGATCCTGCCGACGCTCAGCCTGATGGGCGTGCAATTCGGTTTCCTATTCGGCGGCACGCTTCTGGTGGAAGTGATCTTCTCCTATCCCGGCCTCGGCAATCTGATGGTCGATGCCGTGCGCAACGCGGACCTGCCGATCATCCAGGCGGTCGGCCTCGCCTACTGCGTGATGGTGCTCCTCATCAACACCGTGGTCGACAGCCTCTACCTCATCCTCAATCCCAAGCTGAGGATCCGGCGATGATGCAGATCCTGCCGCCCTGGATGCGGTCCGCCCGTGTTCTGACCGGGCTGACGATCGTGACCGCGATCTTCCTATGCGCGGTGTTCGCGCCGGTTCTGTCGCCCTACGATCCCAACGAGCAGGATCTCCTGGCGATGTATCTGCCGCCAGTCTGGGTGCCCGGCGGCGATCCCGCCCATCTGCTCGGCACCGACGGGCTCGGCCGCGACGTGCTCTCCCAGCTTCTCTATGGCGCCCGTGTCGCCATGCTGGTCGCCATTGTCGCCTCGTTCGGCGCCATGGCGATCGGCGCCGTGCTCGCCTATCTCGCCGGCTATTTCGGCGGCAAGGTCGACACCGTGATCGGCCGCGCGGTGGACGTCTGGATGTCGTTTCCGCCGGTGATCCTATCGCTGATCTTGATGGTGGGGCTGGGCGTCGGGCTTTCCAACGTGATCCTGGCGATCGTCCTGGTCGACTGGACCCGCTTTTGCCGCGTCTTGCGCGCGGAGGTGATGGTGACAGCCCGGCGCGACTATGTCGCCGCCGCCCGGCTGGTCGGCTTCTCGCACTGGCGCACCATCACTCGCGAGATCGTGCCGGCGAGCCTGCCGCTTCTGATCACCCTCGTCAGTCTGGAAATGGGGATCGCCGTCATCGTGGAAGCGATCCTGTCCTTCGTCGGCATGTCGGTGAGCGCCGAGACGCCGGCCTGGGGCCAGATGATCGCTGACGCGCGACAATATATCTACGACGCGCCCTGGAACCTGTTCCTTCCTTTCCTGGCCATCTTCCTCGCGGTGTTCGGCTTCAACATGCTGGGCGACGGCCTGAGGCGCACCCTGGACGTGCGCGTCTCGGCAACGCAGCGGGTTTGATGGCCATGGACATGCTGATCGCCAAGAATATCGGCGTCGAGGCGGATCTGCCGGGCGGCGTGGTGCCGGTTATCCGGGAACTCGATTTCTCGCTGCCCGCCGGCCGCATTCTCGGGCTCGTGGGCGAATCCGGCGCCGGCAAGTCGATGATCGGCCGCACGATCGCCAAGCTCTTGCCCTCGCGCTTCCGGATCGCAAGCGGCGAGCTGATGTTCGACGGGCAGGACCTGGTGCGGATGCCGGACCCGACACTCCGGGCGATGCTCGGGCGTGAAATCGCTTTCGTGCCCCAGGAGCCGCTTTCCGGCCTGAACCCAGTTCTGACCATCGGCCAGCAATTCGACGAGCACCTGAAGCGGATCGCCGGCGGATCGCGCCGAGCCCGTCGCGACCGCGCGACAGCCATGCTGGACGAGGTGCACCTGTCGCGCCCGGCCGAGCTTCTGGACAAATATCCCCACCAGCTCTCCGGCGGCATGTGCCAGCGAGTGCTGATCGCCATGGCGTTCGCCAGCCGGCCGAAGCTGCTCGTCGCCGACGAGCCGACCACCGCCCTGGACGTGACGATCCAGGCCCGCGTCGTCCGGCTGATTGCCGAGATGAAGGAACGCGACGGCACCGCCGTCATCTTCATCACCCACGATCTGCAGCTTGCCGCCCAGATCTGCGACGACATCATGGTGCTCTATGCCGGCCGGCCGGTGGAATACGGCCCCGCGCGATCGGTGTTCGCCACCCCCGGCCACCCCTATACCCGCTGCCTGCAGCTCTCCAATCCGGCCATGAGCGGGCCGCGCCGCGGGCTCTACACGCTACCGGAGCGCATGCCGGGGCTGAGCGTTCTGAAGGATCTCGCCGGCTGCTCCTTCGCGCCGCGCTGCCCGGTGGCGGAGGACGACTGCCGCACCGGGCTTCCCGCGTTCCGAACGGTCGGCGACGATCAGCAGGTCGCCTGCCTCCAAAGCGCCAAGACCGCCGCCATCGCGGCCCCGCCTTTCACGGCATCGGAAAAACCCGACCTCGGCACCCCCGTCCTTCAGGTTAAGGCGCTGACGAAGACCTTCACCGTGGATCAGGGCTTTTTCCGCAAGAGCCGGGTCGAAGCGGTCAAAGCCATCAGCTTCGACCTGCACGAGAACGAGTTCGTGGGCATCGTGGGCGAGAGCGGCAGCGGCAAGAGCACGGTGGCGCGCATGCTGAGCGGGCTGGAACCACCGACCTCCGGGAGCCTGGCCATCTCTGGGCGCGACGTGACGGCGGCCTCGCCGGCCGATCGCAACCATCAGCGCCATCATGTCCAGATGGTGTTCCAGGACCCGCAATCGGCGCTCAACCCCCGCCGGCGCGTGGGCAGTATCGTCACTCAGGCGATGGAAGCGGCCGGCGACCGGGACTGGCAGACCAGGCTGTCGCGCGCCGAAGCGCTCTTGTCGGAGATCGGGCTGCCGCCGGAGGCCGCCATGCGCTTCCCGACCCAGCTCTCCGGCGGCCAAAAACAGCGGGTCAACATCGCCCGAGCGCTGTGCGTGGCGCCGACCATCCTGGTCGCCGACGAGATCGTCTCCGGCCTCGACGTCTCCGTGCAGGCGCAACTTCTGAACCTGCTGCTGGAGCTGCGCCGCAAACGCGGCTTCTCCATGCTTCTGATTTCGCACGACCTGTCGGTGGTGCGCTATCTCTGCGACCGAGTGCTGGTGATGTACCAAGGCGAGGTGGTGGAAAGCGGCATCACGTCCCAGGTGTTCGACGCGCCGCAGCATCCCTACACCCGCACGCTTCTGGCCGCGGTGCCGCCCGACGATCCGACCGCGACCTGGCACCCGGACCTCGACAGCGCGGCGGGCCCCGCCGCACCGCAACTGGTGGCCGCCGATGGCTGAGATCACCGCAATTCGCTTCCACGCATACGGCCCGGTCGACGTCCTGTCGGCAGACCGGATCGAGGCGCCGACCCCCGCGCCCGGCGAGGTCGCCATCGACATGAAGGCGGCGAGCGTCAACCCGATCGACTGGAAGCTCCGCAAGGGCCTTCTAAAAGACGTTTTCCCCGCGCGCTTCCCAGTCGCCGTCGGGCGCGACGGGTCGGGCGTCATTGCGGACGTCGGCGAGGGCGTGGATCCCGGCCGGATCGGACAACGCGTGGCCTTCATGGTGGGCCATGATCGCGGCACGTTTGCCGAGCGCATCACCTTGCGGGCCGATCTCGCCGTTGCGATACTGGAGACCCTGTCTTTCGCTGAGGCCGCCGCGCTGCCGCTCGCCGGCCTCAGTGCCTGGTCCGCGCTTGCCGCAGCGCCCCCGATCGAACCGGGCATGCGGGTGCTGATCCACGCCGGGGCTGGCGGGATCGGGACACTCGCGATCCAGCTCGCTTGCCTGCGCGGCGCCAGCGTTGCCGCGACGTGTTCCGCGCGCAACGCCGATTTCGTGCGCAACCTGGGGGCCTCGGAGGTGATCGCCCACGACGAAGACCGTTTCGAGGACCGGCTTACCGATCTCGACCTGGTCTTCGACACGGTGGGGGGCGAGGTCCACGCGCGCAGCTACGGCGTCCTCAAAAAGGGTGGCGCGCTGGTCGCGCTCAACGCCGCACCGTTCGTCGAGCAGAGCGCCGACTACGGCGTCACCCTGATCCGGCCGACGATCGCCCCCGACCCGGCCGCGCTGACGGAGATCCTTGCGCTCGCCGGCTGCGGCAAGCTCAAGCCGATCATCGACCGCATCTACCCTTTCGCAGAATTCCGAGTCGCACAGGGCCAATCGGAAACCGGGCCGGTGCGGGGCAAGATCGTGGTCGAGATCGGCACGTGATGCACTCAGGTCTCGCGCAGCCCCGCCTCGCGCAGGAGCGGCAGCACCTGCGCGTTGAAGTAGGGCAGCTCGTTCTTATAGTTCACAAACGACATCGCCATCCCGGCGAAGCCGACCTCGTGCATCTTCTCGATTTCCGACGCGATGTGCTCGGGCGTGCCGACCAGCGGATAGCCGCCGGCACCGCCGGCGAAGCGCTTGCGATGCAGCCGGTAGGCTTCCGGATCATGGGAGCCGGAGAATTTCTGCTTCTGCGCCATGTAGTGATCGACGCTTTCGGTGTCGGCCATGGTGACGGCGTAGTGTTCGAAATAGTCCTCCGCCTCCGCCTGGGTCGGCCGGCAGACCACCGGACAGGTGGTGAAGACGCCAACCTCGCGACCGGTGGCCGCACTGCGCGTCTTCATGTCGGCGATGTTCGTCGCCGCATCCTCGAACTCCATGAAGGTGGTGAACAGGAAGTCCGCGGCCTTGGCGGCGAACTCCCGTCCGGGCGGAGAGAACGCGGCGTTCAGCGTGATCGGTCGCGGGCTCTGGATCGGCTGCGGCTTACCCGACACCCCCTCCAGCTTGTAGAACTGGCCGTCATAATCGAACGGCTCATCGGCGGTGTAGATCTTCTGGATGATCTCGAACCATTCGAGCCCCTGGTCGTAGCGGTTCTCGATCATCGGCAGGCCGAACATGCCGAACTCTTCCGGGTTCCAGCCGCATACGATGTTGAAGCCGGCCCGGCCGCCGGAGGCGTGGTCAATGGTGGTGAGCGCCTTGGCGGCGAACACCGGATGCACCATCGGCACATGCACGGTGGCAAACAGCGCGATGTTCTTGGTGAAACCCGCGAGGCCGGCGGCGAAGGTGAAGGTTTCGAAGCTCCATTCACGGCTGTTGAGCTCGCCGCCGAAGCCCTTCCAACGGGCAATCGGCAGCACGAACTCAAGGCCGGCGCGGTCGGCCATCTGCGCGGCTTCGACGATCTCGGTCCATTTGGCCGGCCAGCGCTCCGGCACCTTGGTGAGGGCAAGCCCGCCATCGGCGTTCATCGAAAACACGCCGATCTTGAACTTGTTCGGACCGTGCATGGGATTTGTTGCTGTCATTTTCTTGCCTCTGGATGGAAGACGGGGTCAGTCTGGCCGACCCTCGCCATCGCGGTAGTAGCGTTCGGCGCCGTCGATGAAGCCGTGCGCGGCACGCGCCGCAGCCGCTTCGTCGTTGGCGCCGAAGGCATCGAGATGCAGCGCGAGAAGGTGCAACACCTCTTCGCGGGCGGTCGCATGGACGAGGGTGGTGCGCCGGACGAAGCCCGCCTGATCGTCGAATTTCAGGATCGCCTCGGCGAGCCGCCGGTTCGGCACGCGCTCCACCCAGGCGGCGCGAAAATCGTAGTTCGCCGCGAGAAATCCGGAAAAATCATCCGCCCGGTGCGCCGTCTCGACCCGGTCGCGAACCTGCGAAAGCCGCTCCAGGAGACTCGCATCGGCGAGACGGGCCACATGGCGCGCCGCCGTCGGCTCCAGCAGGCGGCGCATCTCGAAGATCTCAGCCATGTCGGCGGCCGTGGGCGCCACGACCTGATAGCCGATGCCGCCACTGTCGAGGAAGCCGTCCGCCACCAGCCGGGCGAGCGCCTCGCGCACCGGCGAGCGCGACACCGACAAAGCGCTGGCGAGCGCCGACTCCACCAGCCGCTCCCCCGGCGCATGAACGCCGGAACGGAGCTGAAAGCGAAGCTGCAGATAGATCTGGTCGGCCAGCGCCGGCGCACGTTGCAGCTCATCGAGGGCAAGTGGCGTCATTCGATGGGACCCGACATTGCACCGCCGACCGTCGACAGTATACTGTTTGGCGATCTTATCGACCGACGCACCGTCGTCAAGCGGTCGCCGCAGACCGACGACAGCCACCGAAAAGACAGAGGTGCCAGGTGAGCACGACCGATTCCGAACAGCCCTCCTCCCCGATCGATGTGAAGACGTTCTGGAGCGCGATCGCGGCCAAGCCGTCGGCTGTGGCCGTGGTGACGGCTGCGGACGCGAACGGGCCGGCCGGCTTCATGGCCCTGTCCGTCGCCCATCTCTCCGCCGATCCGCCGATCGTCACCGTCAGCATCGACGGCCGCACCTCGGCGCTCGCCACCGTTCGCTCGGCGGGCCATTTCGCCGTCAACTATCTGGTGCGCACCGACGAGGCCCTCGCCAACGACTTTTCCGGCCGAACCGAGCGCCAAGGCGCCGACCGCTTCGAGCCCACCCGCTGGACCACGCTTGCGACCGGTGCCCCGATTCTCGCTGACTCCATTTGCGCGTTCGATTGCCGGCTGGAGGAGATGATCGAGCGCAACGGCAGCGTTCTCGCGCTGGGGCGCCTGGTCGATGTTAGGACCGGTGAAGGCGATCCCTTGCTGTTCTTTCGAAACGGCTACCGATGAGCATCGATCGTCAGCTCGGCCCGTGCGCCACCGGCGGAGACGCAGCGTGAGCGCCAGCAGGCAATCAAGACAGCAGGCTCGGCGCCTTGGCTACGAGGGGGTGGCCGTCGCCGTCCCGGTCACGATCCCCTATGCGCGCTATTCGATCGAGACCGCCCATTGGTGGCTCGGCCGTGCGCTCCATGAGCTGCTGACCCGGACCGGACTGGAGCGTACCGACATCGACGGCTTCTCGGTGGCGAGTTTCACGCTTCATCCCGACAGCGCGATTGGCCTGACCCAGCATTTCGGGCTCTCCCCACGCTGGCTCGATCATGTGGCGCTGGGCGGAGCCTCCGCTGTCGTGGCGCTCAGGCGGGCCGCCCGCGCCGTCCAGGCCGGCGATGCCGAGGTGGTCGCCTGCCTTGCCGGCGACACCAACCACGTGGACTCTCACCGCCAGACGCTGGAGCGCTTTTCCCGCTTCGCCCAGGATGCCGTCTACCCCTATGGCGCGGGCGGCGCGAATGCGAGCTTTGCCCTCATTACCAAGAACTACATGAACCGGTACGGGGCGACCCGGGAGGACTTCGGGAAGCTCTGCGTCGACCAGCGCACCAACGCGCTCGCCGTTCCCCATGCGCTGATGAAAAAGCCACTCACCCTCGACGCCTACATGGCGGCACGGCCGATCTCCGATCCGGTCCACCTCTTCGATTGCGTGATGCCGTGCGCGGGCGCGGAGGCGTTTCTGGTCATGCGGGAAGAGACGGCGGCGACCCTTGGGGTTCCGTTCGCCCGGCTGCTTTCGACCATCGAGCGCCACAACGGCTTTCCCGACGACCCGATCCAGATCCGCGGCGGCTGGGCGGCCGACATTGACGACTTCTGGGCGATGGCGGACGTCAAACCCGATGCGGTCGACTTCATGGAAACCTACGACGACTATCCCGTGATCTCGATGATGCAGTTCGAGGATCTCGGCTTCTGTGCCAAGGGAGAGGGACCGGAGTTCGTGCGCAGCCATTCCTTTACCACCGGCGGCAGCTTTCCGCACAACACCTCCGGCGGTCAGCTTTCCGTGGGCCAGGCAGGCGCGGCCGGCGGCCATCTCGGTATGGTGGAAGCAATCCGACAGCTTACGGACAACCATCTCGGCAATCCGGTGGCCGGCGCCGAGATCGGGCTCGTGTCCGGCTTCGGCATGATCAACTACGATCGCGGCCTTGCCTCCGGTGCCGCGCTACTGGCGAGGGCGGCATGAGCGAAGCGATGCCCCGCCCTGGACGCAAAAACCCACTGGCGCGGACCCGGACGCCGACGGCGCCCCAGGGAACCCGCAGCCGCACCGCCGATCATCTGCTTGCCGCCGCGGCCGAGGGTCGTTTCGCGCTACAGGTGTGCGACGCCTGTGGCCAGGTCGCCTATCCGCCGCGCGATGCCTGTCCCGCTTGCCTGTCCGGCGGCTTCACCGTGCGCGACGTCGATCCCGCCGGAACGCTCCTGGCGGAAACCACGATCCGCTTGCCGTCCGACGTGCATTTCCGCGAACGCGCGCCCTGGCGCACAGGCATCGTCGAGCTCGATGCCGGGCCCATCGTCGTTGCCCATCTCCATGGCGACCTCGCCGAAGGCGGGCAGACCCGGCTTGCCCTCATGATCGATCGCAGCGGCGCGCCGGTGATGGCCGCGCTGCCGGCCAAGGAGACGCCGAACATGGCGGACGATCCGATGCTGCGCGAGCTCACCTGTGACCCGAAATATCGTCGCGCGCTGGTGACCGACGGTCGGCATCCGATCGGCCAGGCGGTCGCCAAGGCGCTCGCGGCAGCCGGCGCCGACATCGTGTTCGTGGGCATTCCCTCCCCCTGGAAGCCGTTTCCGGGCGAGGAGGCGCTACGCACCATCGCCGGCGTCGAGATCGTCCCCCTCGACGTGACCGATTCCGAATCGGTGGAAGAATGGGCCAAGCAGGACGGCCAGCGGGTCGATATCCTGGTCAACACCGCCGAGCACATCCGCCCCGGCGGCATGGTGGACCGCCATGGCGTGACGGTCGCCCGGGAAGAGCTGGAGGTCCGCTATCTCGGGCTGATGCGGCTCGCCCAGGCGTTCGGCCCAGTGATGCGCGCCCGCGGCGCCGACGGCGCGCGCTCGGCCACCGCCTTCGTCTCCATCCTATCGGTCTATGCGCTGACCAATTGGCCGGCCTACGGGGCCACTTCCGCCGTGGACGCCGCCTGTCTCTCCGCCACCCAGAGCCTGCGCGCCGAGCTTGCGCCCGGCGGCATCCGCGTCATGAACGTCTTTACCGGCCCGACCGATACCGAATGGTACCAGACCGTACCACCGCCGAAGGTGAGCCCGGCCGCGCTGGCGCGCGCGCTCGTAGACGGGCTGAAGCGCGGCCTGGAAGACGTCTATGTCGGCGATGTCGCCGCGGACATCCGCGACCGTTTCCGCGACGACCCCAAAGCGCTCGAACGCGAGCTTGGACGGTGAGGACCCTTTCATGACCGCACCCGATCTCTTGTCGTTCGCCTCGGCGATTGCCGCTGGCGCCATCCGCGTCGTCGACCTGACGGAGACGCTGTCGCCAGATTTTCCGACCATCGTGCTGCCACCCGAGCTCGGCCAGTGCGCCCCGTTCCGGATGGAGGAGATTTCCCGTTACGACGAGCGAGGCGGCTTCTGCTACTGGAACAACATTACCGTCGGCGAGCATTGCGGCACCCATTTCGATGCGCCGATCCACTGGATCACCGGCCGCGATCTCTCCGACAACGCCGTCGACACCCTGCCAGCGGCCCATTTTGTCGCGCCGGCGGCCGTAATCGACTGCTCCGATGAGGCGGCGGACGACGCCGACTTTCTTCTCACCATCCCGCGTGTCGAGGCTTGGGAGGCCGAACATGGCCAGATCCGGCCCGGCCAGTGGGTGCTGTTTCGCACCGACTGGTCGAAACGGCGCGGACGCGCGTACGCCAATCTCCTGGAAGACGGCGCCCACACGCCCGGTCCCGATTCCGACGTGATGAAGTGGCTGGTGGAGACGCGCGGCATTCTGGGCTTCGGCACAGAGACGATCGGCACCGATGCCGGACAGGCGCACCATTTCGTTCCGCCCTACCCGGCCCATCATTTTCTGCACGGCGGCGGGCGCTACGGCCTGCAATGCCTGACCCATCTCGACCTGCTGCCGCCGACCGGCGCGGTCGTGGTCGCCGCCCCGCTCAAGATCAAGAACGGCTCGGGGAGCCCGCTCCGGGTCTTTGCCCTTGTGAATAACGAACGAACGAGTCTCCAGACCGATGACCAGCCCTAAGACGCCGATTGGTCCCACAGCCATCTTCCCGCCCGAGGCGCGAACGGTGCCGCAGATGCTCGCACGCCAGGCGGAAACTTACGGCGATCAGGCGCTGTTCCGTTGCGGCGACGTCGCGATCAGCTTCGCGGACGCACTCGTCGATGCCAAACGCTATGCCGCTCTCTTTGCCGAGACGGGCGTCGAGCGCGGCGACCGTGTCGCGCTGATTTCCGGCAACGCACCGGAATTCGTCCGCCTATTTCTCGGGCTTGCCTGGCTGGGGGCGGTGTCGGTCCCGATCAACACCGCCTCGCGCGGCTTCCAACTCCACCATATGCTTGCCAATTCCGGTGCGAAGATCCTAGTGGTGCAGGACGCCTTCCTGTCGGCGCTCGAAACCGTCGATTTTTCCGATCTCGCCGTGGAGCGGATCTGGACATTCGGAGAGCCGGACCTGCCGGAAGCCCCGGCCGGCCTCACCCTGGAGCCGCTGCCCGAACCGGACAGCGCGATCGCGGCCGCCCCTTGCCAGCCGGGCGACCTCCTGACGATCCTCTACACTTCCGGCACCACCGGCCCCTCGAAAGGGGTCTGCTGCCCCCACGCTCAATTCTTCTGGTGGGCGGTCTATACCGGCCGCCAGCTCGGCGTCGTCGAAGGCGACGTGCTGCACACGCCGCTCCCGCTGTTTCATACCAACGCGCTCAACTGCTTCTTCCAGGCAATGGTCTACGGCGCCACCCAGGTGGTGGAGCGGCGCTTCTCCGTCACCGATTTCTGGCCCGCGCTGGTGCGCTCCGGCGCCACCGTCACCTATCTGCTCGGCGCCATGGTGCCGATGCTCTTGTCACGCGACCCCACGCCGGCCGAAAAAGGCCACAAGGTGCGCGTCGCGCTCTCGCCGGGCGTCCCGGAAAACTACCACGCCCCCTTTACCGAACGCACCGGCGTCATCCTGCTCGACGGCTTCGGCACGACGGAGACCAACGCTGTGATCGCCTCCGTGCCCGAGGCCCGCAAGCCCGGCTGGATGGGGCGCGTGATCGATGGCGTCCAGGCGCGGGTGGTCGACGAGCACGACAACGAGGTGCCCGACGGCGTCGCCGGCGAGCTGATCTTGCGGGCCGACGAGCCATTCGCCTTTTCTAACGGCTATTTCGCCATGCCGGAAAAGACGGTCGAGACCTGGCGCAATCTCTGGCTCCATACCGGCGATCGGGTGGTGCGCGACGCCGACGGCTACTATCGCTTCGTCGACCGCATGAAGGATGCGATCCGCCGGCGCGGCGAGAACATCTCCTCCTACGAGGTGGAGCAGGTGCTGACCAGCCATCCGGCGGTCGCGCTGGCGGCGGTGTTTCCCGTCCGCTCCGATCTCGCCGAGGACGAAGTGATGGCGACTTTGGTCCTGAAAGAGGGCACGAGCCTTACCGAAGAGGAGATCGTGCGCTATTGCGAGGGCAAGATGTCCTATTTCGCGGTGCCCCGGTTCGTGGAGTTCGCGGCCGAACTGCCGCGCACCGAAAGCGGCAAGGTCCAGAAGTTCAAGCTGCGCGAACAGGGCCGTTCCGACACCACCTGGGACCGGGAAGCCGCCGGCATCGTGCTGAAGCGCTAAAGTAATTTCAGGAAAAGT
This sequence comes from Amorphus sp. 3PC139-8, assembly GCF_040750475.1. Classification (NCBI taxonomy): domain Bacteria; kingdom Pseudomonadati; phylum Pseudomonadota; class Alphaproteobacteria; order Hyphomicrobiales; family Amorphaceae; genus Amorphus; species Amorphus sp. 3PC139-8. The sequence goes on from NZ_JABJVY010000001.1 coordinate 533,110, forward strand.
GGATACCGATTTTCCGTTCGAAATTGCGATCAAACGAAACATTCCGCGACAACAACAACAGATAAGCAGGAACCCCTCTCATGGCCCCATCGACGTCACCACGCACCGGACAGGCAAAGCTGCGCGCCAAGCTGGCGGCGGGCGAGGCGATCGGCGCGCTCTGGCTCTCGCTGGGATCGACGGCGGCGGCCGAGGTGATGACGTATTGCGGGCCGGATGCCGCCGTGTTCGACCTGCAGCATGGCCTCTGGAGCCGGCAAGCGCTGGAAAGCGCGATCTCGATCGTTGCCAACCGGACGATCCCGCTGGTGCGCACTCTGTCCGCGAGGGCCGAGGACATCGCAGTCGCCCTGGAGGCCGGCGCCGCCGGCGTGATCGTGCCGATGGTGGAGGACGCAGCCACGGCCCGCGCCGCCGTCGCCGCCACGCGCTATCCGCCCGAGGGCATCCGCTCGGCGGGCGGCGTGCGTCCGCTCATGGATTTCTCCGCGCACTTCGCCGCCGTCAGCAAGGATGCGCCGTTCGTCGCGGTGATGATCGAAACACGCGCGGGCATGGAGGCTGCCTCCGAGATCGCCGCCGTCGACGGGATCGACCTGGTCTTCGTCGGCACTGGCGATCTTGCCATGTCGCTCAGCCTGTTCCCGACGCTCGGCGAGGCCCACGAAACCGCCGTCGGCACGATAATCTCAAAGGTCCGCGCCGCCGGTTCCGCTGCGGGCGCCTTCTCCATCAACGAAAGCGTCGGCGCCAAATGGCGCGCGCTCGGAGCTCAGCTCACCATCCTCGCCTGCGACACGGACGCTTTGCAGAAAACGGCGGCCGACACCCTTGGCGATTTCCGCAAGGCTCCCGCTCCGGCGCTCAAGGCCGCACAGAAACCAAAGACACCGCGCAAGACCACCGCCCGAAAGTCACGCACCTGATACGCGGCTCCGGCCCGCTCTTCCTCTCGCGGCGCCGGTGAGCGAAGCGACTTCGGTGTGAGGGGAGAAAACCGACCGGAAAGCCGGTTCCCGCTTTGCTTCGTCAGCCCGTAATCTGAGCCTGCTCGCTCGCTCCCGCGACCGAGGCGTGCAGGTGGGCCACCAGATCTTCCGGCAGGTTCAGCCGAGCGGCCAGCATGGCGAGATAGCCTTTCTCCGCCGGATTCTGCTCGTCGACGATCAGAAGCGACGCGGCATAGAGCTCGGCCGCGATCTCTTGGCTGGTGGCAGCTTTGGCGACCGCATCCACATCCAACGGCGCACGCAGCTCGTCCATCACGAAGGCCTTGGCCTCGGTGTCGAGATCCACCTGGTCGAGAAAACCAAAAATCCGGGACTGTTCGTCCGCGTCGATGTGGCCGTCGGCCTTGGCGGCCGCGATCATCGCCCGCAACAGCGCCAGGCTCAGGTCGCTCTGAGCCTCCACCGTGGCCCCGCCTTCGAACGCGGAACCGCTCGGCGGAGCGGGCGGTGTCGCCTCGCGCACCATGTCGGCCTGGGTGGCGCCGGCGCCCTTGCCATTCTGCCAATCGGAATAGGCTTTGTAGGCCAGCCCCCCGACGGCGGCGAGCGCCCCGTACTTGACGAGACTGCCGGCCATCTTGCGGCTTTTCTTGTTGGACAACAGCAGCGTCACGAGCCCACCGGCGGCCGCGCCGCCGAAGGCACCACTGTTCAACACGCGGCCGATCAGATCGCCACCTCCCGACTGGGAAACGGACCCGCCCTTCTGTGGCGCCGGCGTCTGACCTTGGCCCGCTTGCCCCGACGGGAGACCGCCCGCGCCGAGAAACTGGTCCAAGAGCTTGCGCGTGTCGAACATCGATTTCCTCCCGACGGATGCTGCCAACCAGAACCGGCCCGCTTCTCACGGCTTCGCAGATCGATCCTTAGCTTTCGCTTTGGCGCACCTCCGAACCGCGAACCGATTTCCACTTCGCCTCGAAGCGCTCAAAGCCAGCGTCCATATGGGAAGCCCGACCGCGTCCCCCAAGGGGCGCAGGAGGCCGACGAAAGTCGGCCTCCCAACCGAAGCGGGTTCAGGCTGGCGCCCCCTCGGCCATCAGCCGATCGAATTCGGCGCGGGCCCGCTGGGCGGCCCGCGTTGCCTCGATCTTGTGGGAGGAGGCATCGTCGTAGCTCGCCTCCAACTCCTCCAAGAGCTTCAGCTCTTCCTTGTTCGCCTGCGGCGAGCCAGGTCGGAAGGTCCCGAACGGACCGTAGCGCCGACGCAAGGTGTGCTTGAAGGTGGTGAGCGCTTCCAGCGCCTCGCGCTCGCGCGCCGCCGCCGCGCTCGCTTCCGCCCGCTTCTGATCGAACCGACCGAGCGCCACGCCCTCCGGCGACCAGGGGTCGATGCGCGGAACATCCTCGATGTTGATGATCGGATCGGTGTAGTCGGGCTGCTGACGCAAATCGATCTGAGCGACGCGGATCGTGGAGATGCAAAGCATCACGGTGATCACCAAGAGCGGAACGCCGCCCACGATCGCCGCCGTCTGCAAGGTATCCAGACCGCCTACGATCAACAGAACCGCCGGCAGGAAGGTGAGCGCCAGCGCCCAGAACAGCCGGTTCCAGGCCATCGGCTCCTCGGACACGTCGTTCTGCACGACGGAGGCGAGGATGTAGGAGATGGAATCGAAGCTCGTCGCCGTGAACAAAACCGCCAGCACGGTGAAGGCGAGGATCACCAGCCAAGTGAACGGCAGCGTGTCGAGGACGGCGAAGATCGCCACGAACGGCCCATCCGCATCGAGCAGCGAGACGATGTCCAGCCCGCCGGTAATCTGCAGCCAGAGGCCATAGTTGCCGAGGATCACGAAGAACAGAATGCAGCCCACGGAACCGAAGAAGATCGATCCGGCCACCATCTCGCCGATGGTGCGGCCGCGGGAGATCCGCGCGATGAAGAGACCCATGCTGGGGGCGAAGACGAGCCACCAGGCCCAATAGAAGATGGTCCAGTCCTGCGGGAAATGGCTGTCGCCGAACGGGCCCCACCCGCCGAGGGATTCGGTGTAGGTGGCCATGATGAAGAAGTCGGAGAGCATCCGACCCATGGAGGAAAGCCCCGTCTCCAGCATGAACACCGTCGGCCCAACCACCAGCACGAAGGCCAGCACGGCGATCGCAAGCCACAGGTTGATGTTACTGAGCAGCTTGAGGCCGCGTCCAAGACCGGCATAAGACGACAGCGCGAAGATCACCGTGCAGATCAACAAGGCGAGGATCTGAGAGGAGATCGACATCGGAAGACCGAACAGGATGTTCAGACCTTGGGTGATCAAGGGCGCGGCGAGGCCGAGCGTGGTCGCCGCGCCGCCCAGAAGACCGAAGATAAAGAGAACGTCGATCACCTTGCCCGGCCAGCCTTCCGCCGCGCGCTGGCCGATCACCGGCATCACCGCGATCGAGATCTTGAGCGCCGGCCGCTTGCGCACATAGTAGAAGTAGGCGATCGGCAGTGCGGGGATCAGATAGATCGACCAGGCGATCAGGCCCCAATGGAACATGCCGTAGGCTGCGGCCCACTCGATCGCCGGCCGGCTGCCGGGTTCCAGCCCGAACGGCGGCGAGACATAGTAATAGGCCCACTCGATCACGCCCCAATAGAGAATGCTGGCGCCAATGCCGCCGCAGAACAGCATGGCCGCCCAAGAACCGGTCGGGAACTCCGGCTCCTCATCCGGATCGCCCAGCTTGATCTTCCCGATCTTGCTGAAGATGACGTAGATCATGAAGAAGAAGGCGCCGAGGCCGATCAGCAGATAGGCGACGCCGATCTTATCCACCATGAAGGCGCGCGCCACGCCGACCCACAGGGCGCCCTCGTTCGGCCAGAACGCCAACGGCAAGGTGGCGAACAGAAGAAGGCCGATGGCACCGAGAAAGGTCGGTCGATCGATCAGGCGCAGGGACTCACGCCAGGTTTTCGGAGGTTCACTGGTCTGCGTCACGGGGCGGCCTTCCGGTTTGGAACTGTGAGGGCGGCTTTTGGGCGTCAGAAGAGAGGCGACCTGCCAACGAGCGGGCAGAAGGCGCATCGGTCAGCGAACACCGAACGGCGAATCCGTCTCGGCCAGCGCCCTCCCCGCAGAGTTAGCTTGGCAATCGGACAAGCTTTGTAGCAGTCGGAGCCCACCGCCTCCACCCCTTCGCAGATGAATTGGCCCCGATCCGCCTCACCGCATTGATTTCTCGATCGGACATCAAGCGGTCCCGGCACGCGACTCCCAAATTCGACGGCGATAGTCGCCAAAAAGACGCGGGCACACTCGGGGCATCGCCAGCGTATACATTCATATTACATCTACTATCGATTGATAGCAGATCGCATAACGCTCGAAGACGTCACGAAATCCAGCCTACGGCGAGAAAAACCGGAACCGCCGGGTCTGAATATCGGCGCGCGGGCCCGCACCGTTTCATCGGCCGGCTGCGCGGTCGGGAGCGTTTTGGGAGGTCATTTTCCCGAGCGAGAAGGCCAGCGTTGAGGCGGCGACCAGCGAGGCGGC